>JAJZTQ010000015.1 GCA_021848825.1 Pseudomonadota bacterium | reverse complement strand
ACGGTCGAGCAGGACGATACAACGCCTTTCCTGAGCGGTCCGTACGATGCGCGGGGCGGATTGTTCGGCGCGACGCTTGGCTACAACGGAGGATACGGAAGATGGATCCCCGGGGTCGAGGCGGATTTTTCCTACGCCAGGATCAGCGGATCCACCATAGGAACGAATCCGGATTACGGCTTTTGCGGCGGCCGCTATTGCGCTTCCGAAATCAGGGCACTTGCAACGGTCCGGGGCCGTCTCGGGTACGAATGGCATAATCTTCTGCCGTACGTCACCGGGGGATTCGCCTATGCCAAAGTCCATGGAGAGGAAGGGTTCGCCGGCGCCAGCGCATTCGGATCAGGTTCTACATGGATTCCGGGCTGGACGCTCGGCGCGGGGCTGGAGGGGAAGTTGAACGCGCGCTGGTCCTTCAAAGGCGAATATCTTTACGTCGGTTTCGACAACAAGAGCATTTTTACCGACAACATCGGCGGAGCCTATTTCATCGAGGGACTGAGCATTCGCACCCAGATCCTCAGGTTCGGGGTGAATTACCACTTCTAGCTGCCCGTTGGGTTTCAACGATCGGCGTGCGACAAGGGTCTCGGTGCCTGGTCTTGAAATATCAGTTTTTGACGCGGCGGCGCTTCCCGCTTCAGCTCCGGCTCACCAGGCGTGTTGAGGGGCAGGGCTTGAAGTGATGCATCCGGAACTAGCTGGCTGGAGGAATCGGGGTCAGACTGCGGCATTGCGGGAAATGAGCACAAGTCTGGAAGGGAGGTAGAGTGGCTGACAATGAACAGAAAACCCTGGGTCCTCAAGCACTGGCGGCTATTCGTGCAAGAATTCAGCACGTGTTTGTCCTCATGCTGGAGAATCGATCATTTGATCACATGTTTGCCCGATCGGGCATTCCTGGAATTCGAGCTGCGACACCGTCAAACGTAAACTCCTATAATGGCGCGGACTATCCTTTTCAAGGCAATGCCCCTGGCCAAATGCCTACCGACCCGGGGCATGAATTTGAGGACGTGGTAGAGCAGCTTTGCGGTCAAGGCGTGACCTACCAGCGTGGGGAGCCGTACCCGCCGATCAATAATTCGGGTTTCGCGGCGAATTACGCAACGAGTACAACAGAAAACACTGGATTGCCGACTTCGCAAGAAATCGATTTGATTATGCGGGGCATCGATACAAAGAACCAGACACCCGCCCTGTATCAGCTTGCAACAGAGTTTGTGTTGTGTGACGCATGGCATTCCTCCTTGCCCGGGCCGACATGGCCAAACCGGTATTTCATTCACGGGGCTTCCTCAGCAGGTCTTGATCACTCCCCAAGCGAAGCAGATCTCTTGGAGTGGGAATCGGTCAGCGGATTCACTTACCCCAAAGGATCAATTTTTGATGCGCTGGGAAGCGGCAAGTATCGGCTTTACCACGATGAAACGGGCCCCGTCCCGGGTCGTGTGCCTCAAGTATCTTCGCTAAAAGGAATCAGCTTCTTCGAGATTCGCAATCTTTCGGAGCTTGAGGGCGACTTGAAAGGTGAATACCCCTATCGGTATACGTTCATTGAGCCGACATATGGAGATATTATCAATGATACGTATGAGAATGGGTCTTCACAGCATCCAATGGATGGCTTCGATGGAGGTGATCAGCTTGCGGCAAAGGTCTATAACGCTCTGCGCAATTCGCCGCTGTGGGAAAAGAGCCTGTTGATCATTACTTATGACGAGCATGGCGGATTCTATGATTCAGTCAGCCCCGAGGCGGCGCCACCGCCAAATGACGGGGCGGGCGCGTCCTTGAATGCCCACGGATTCGATTTTTCGGTATACGGTGTCAGGGTTCCGGCAATCATCGTTTCTCCCTGGGTCGTGAAGGGAGTGGACCATACCCGTTATGACCATAGTTCCGTTCTGGCTACTATCGAGAGATTGTTCGACATTTCCCCGCTGACCGATCGGGACAAGAACGCAAACGATGTACTTTCCCTGATTACTTCTGAACGCAGGGAAGATTGCATGGAAAGGATTCCGGGATGAGTGACGAAATATCGAAAGGCTTGCGAGATGAAGAGCCTATTCGCGAGGGCAGCAATCTCCAGGCGTTTCTTTATACGGTGCGAAAAGCGCATATCGAATTGGACGGTCATGACGCCGTGCGGGCCAGATTCGAGCAAATCAGAAATAAAGGGCACGCGAAAGCGTATTTTGAGGAAGTCATGCCGCGACTTTTGGAAGAGCGAGAAAAACGAAGGAAGTCATGACGAAAAGAGGGTGAGGGACGTGTCTTGAAACGATGCATCCGGAACGGGGTGGCTGAGAGAAATCCGCCCCGAGCTTCCCGCCAAGATCTTCTCCAAATAAAGGGTAGCGGCCCCTTTCAAGGGAAACGCAATACAAAGTCCGCCGTCAGGATTTTCTGCTCTCCATCCCGAAGGACTTCGGTGCTATTATCGCGTTTTGAAGGATGAAACCAGGGCGCTGCAATGATCGGGCCTGAGACATGATGGACAAAACGGGCGGGCCGATAGGCGTTTTCGATTCCGGGGTGGGCGGCCTCTCGATCCTGAAGGAAATTCGCCGCGAGCTTCCAAGCGAAGACCTGCTCTATGTTGCGGACTCGGCGCATGTCCCTTATGGCGAGAAATCGGTCGAATATATCGAGCGGCGCTCGACCGCCATCACCGAATTCCTCCTCGACAACGGCGCAAAGGCCGTGGTCGTCGCGTGTAATACGGCCACTGCGGCGGCAATCCACTCGCTGCGCAGCCGCTTTCCCGTTCCCATCGTCGGGATCGAGCCCGCAGTGAAGCCTGCTGCCGAGATGACCCGGTCCGGGGTCGTCGGCATACTCGCGACGAGCGGGACGCTCGCAAGCGACCGGTTCTCCACCCTCCGTTCGCGATTCGATTCGGAAGTCGAAGTCCTCGTGCAGCCGTGCACCGGGCTCGTCGAGCAGGTCGAAAGGGCTGAACTTTCAAGCGATGCGACGAGGGGGCTGCTCGAAAAATACCTGGTCAGCCTGCTAGACCGAGGCGCCGATGTAATCGTCCTCGGCTGTACCCACTATCCCTTTCTCGCACCCCTGATCCGCGAAATTGCGGGCCCGGCCATTTCGCTCATCGATCCGAGCGCGGCGGTGGCCCGCGAAGTTCGGCGCCGTCTCGAAAAGGAGGGGATGCTCTCGGCCGCGTCCGGCATCGGCACAGAGCGCTTTTGCGTGAGCGGTTCGCTGGATGAAGGGGCCCCCATCATTTCCCGTCTCTGGGGCGTGAGCGACATCGAAATAGGCATGCTGCGCTGATTCCCTGCGCGATGCTTTGAGGTGCGGGCCCGGAAGTGATGCATCCGGGTTCATGGGTCTGCTCTTGCCTCACGCATTCAAGGTCGCGGCGGATTGCCGAATTCCCGGCGCACCATGCAAAATCCGCGGTTCAGGGTGGCGATCCCATCCTGAACCACGATGGTGCTATCATGAATTTTGAACTCATGGGAGGAAATCATGCAGATCCTGAAAAGCATGGTCTTTATGCTCTTCGTTCTTTCTTTGCCTGCCCGTGCAGCAGACAAGGACACATACGACCAGAATACCATCCTGTCGGAGGCAACCCACTTTTTCGGAAAGAGCACCGAAGGACTCGCAAAAGTCGTCGAGAAAGCATTCAGGGAAAAGGGCAGGCCCAATGCCTACATCAAGGGAGAGGAAGCGAGCGGCGCTTTAGGAATCGGGCTCCGCTATGGGGATGGTGAGCTCGTAATGAAGCAGGGAGGAAGCGAGCATGTCAATTGGACCGGCCCGTCGATCGGGTTCGATATCGGGGCAAATGCCTCCAAGGTCTTCATCCTGGTCTACCACCTTCCATCGAAGGACGCGATTTTCCAGCGTTTCCCGGGCGTGGATGGGAGCCTCTATTACGTCGCCGGAGCCGGCATCAACTACCAGCAAAGCGGAGATATCATCCTGGCACCGATCAGGCTGGGGGTGGGTCTCAGGGCGGGGGCAAGCGTAGGTTATATGCACTACACGAGGAAAAAAACCTGGAATCCTTTCTGAACGTTCAGGCCGCCTTTTTGCAGCGGTCGGATCCATTATTTTCGAATGTGGTACCTTGACCGGGAATTTCGGGGACTTAATACACAATCTGCCGCGAGGAACTCCTTTCGCCTAAAGACCCAGTTCGCCAAGTCCGGGATGGTCAGCCGGACGGGGTCCCAAGGCCCAGAAGAACTTGCGTTCCGATTCTTTGATCGGCAGGTCGTTGATGCTGGCGAAGCGGCGCATCATCAGCCCATTCTGATCGAACTCCCAGTTCTCGTTCCCGTAGGAGCGGAACCATTGACCGGAGTCGTCGTGCCATTCGTAGGCGAAGCGAACGGCGATCCTGTTTCCGGTGTATGCCCACAGTTCCTTGATCAGCCTGTAGTCGAGCTCTTTCGCCCATTTCCGCTTCAGGAATGCCCGCACTTGCTCACGCCCTTCCGGAAATTCGGCGCGATTGCGCCATCTTGTGTCTTCGGTGTAGACCGAAGCGACCCGGTCCGGATCCCTTGTGTTCCAGGCGTCTTCGGCAAGCCTGATCTTTCTGATCGCTGTCTCTTCCGTGAAGGGGGGAATCGGGGGTCTTGCATCCATGCTCGTCTCCATTGAAAAACACTGTCCGATTCAGCGATTGTAGACAGATCGGCCCGCAATTGTCATATGGAAAACAGAGGCGCATCCTTGAGGCAACCAGATGCCGCAGGGAGGTCCTGATCGGCAGTCGACGGCGCGATCATCCGCGCCCAGTATGAAGAAGCGCGGGAAGCCGCGCCTCTCTGCTGCAAGCCGCTTCAGACAGTCTTTCTTCTCATCAATGCGACGAGCGGCAGGGCCAGAAGGCTCAGGGTGCCCGGTTCGGGCACGATGCTGGGCGGGAGCCCTGCCGTCACGATTCCCGATTGCGTTGTTCCGTAGGTGGCGAAAAGGCTGGTGTTCCCGTAGGACATTTCCGTGATGGGAGCGCTAGTATAGAAATTGTTGAAGGAGACGAAATCCAGGGTGCTCGTGTTTTCGAAGGTCAGGAACTGGTAGTTGCCCGAACCGGGGTCGGCAAAATTCCAGGTCAGGCCAGTCGATGTTGCGTTGAGCGGACTGTAGGTGGTCGGATTCAGCGTCAGCGTCACCTTGTTGTTGGCCTGCGCCGAGCTCCATGTCGGATTGAAGGTGCTGCTGCCATACTGGCCGCCGACGAGGTAAAGGCTCCATGAAGCGATGTCGGCAGCGGCGATACCTGTTCCGAGGGTAGTAGTGCAAATGTTGCCATGGAGAGAAGCGCTGCTATCGATACCGATGTTCACGGTGTAGTCGTAGTTGCAGACGCCGGCCTGAGCTTGCGAGGCGGCGCTCAAGCACCCTGCGAGCAGGAGGGTCCAAAGCATTTTATTCTTGATCATGCGGTCTTTCACTGACATTTCCCCTAGAAGTATTCCAAACTGCAAAAGCCAAGCAAAATTCGAACCAACTGGAATTATTCCAAATAAAACAGTTTGCTCGGTGAGCTCCATGAAAGCGAATGAGTCGTTGTGTAAAATTTGTCGACAGTTCCTGCATCGAATCGGGGAAAATGCCGGCCGTGCTCTTTCTCGTTTGCGGAAAAATCGCTTCCGGAAAATCGACGCTGGCCGGCAGCCTTGCCGCTGGCCGGAATGCGGTCCTTTTCAACGAGGACGACTGGCTTTCCCGCCTTTACCCTGGAGAAATAAGCTCGATAGAAGACTACGCGCGATACACCGCGCGGCTCCGGAATGCGCTGACTCCTCACATCTGCGCGTTGCTTCTTTCAGGCGTATCAGTCGTCCTCGACTTTCCGGCTAATACCCTGAACAGCCGGAAATGGGCAAGAAGTCTCTTCGAGGAAGCAGGCGCCGCCCACGAACTGCATTTTCTGGATGTGCCGGACGAGATCTGCAGGGCGCGGCTGCGCGCAAGAAATGCCGAAGGCATGCATCCCTTTGCGCCTAGCGAAGCCGAGTATGAAGAAATCACGCGCCATTTCGTGCCGCCAGTGGAGGCCGAGGGGTTCGACATCTTCCGGCACGGGGCATCCGGTTGCATCAAGTGACGGGCACCGGGGCAGGGGTGCTATGATGTTGCATGTGCCGTGACCTGAAAGGAAGCGGCAGTCTGAAAAAGGCGCAATCACTTGGAAAAACGGTTCGAACAGGCGACCCGGCTTGCGGTAGTTTTCATTCTGGTGGCCGGATGTTTTCTGGTGCTGAGGCCCTTTCTGGCCGCGGCGATGCTCGCCGCCGTGGTGTGCATCTCGACATGGCCGCTCTATGTCCGGCTGCTTCGCAGCATGAAGGGAAGACAAAATGCTGCCGCGCTCACCATGACGCTGTCACTGGTGCTGGTGCTGATTTTGCCCCTGGCGATCTCGGTTTACAACCTCAGCGACAACATCACCGCTTTCTACAACGAGATCAAATGGGCCGTTGAAGCAGGCCCGCCTGCTCCTCCGCACTGGCTGAAGGAATTGCCGATATTCGGTCAGTCTCTCGCCGAGTATTGGGCGAGAGTCGCCTCCAGCCGCGAGGAAATGGATGCACTGGTGAAGCGCCTGCTGGAGCCAGCCAGGCGTTTCCTGCTTGCGGGAGGAATCATGCTCGGGCGTGGGGTGCTGGAAATGAGCCTGGCCGCATTCATCAGCTTCTTCATCTATCGGGACGGCGAAGCCCTGATGCGCTTTCTCGACAGGGCGGTGATCCGCATGGGCGGTGAACAGGCTCCAAAGATCCTGGATACCGTCGACAACACGATACGCGGCGTCATGTACGGCCTGTTGGGGACCGCGCTGGCCCAGGGTTCCGTCGCCGCGGTCGGATTTCTCATCGCGGGCGTGCCGGCGGCGCTGCTGCTCGGTGTCGCGACGGCGATCCTTTCACTGCTCCCCGTCGGGCCGCCACTGATATGGGGGGGCGTGGCCATCTGGCTGTTCTATCAGGGCAGCGATGGATGGGGAATATTCATGCTGCTGTGGGGGATGCTGATAAGCGGCGTGGACAATGTGGTGAAGCCTATGCTGATCAGCCGGGGCAGCAATCTGCCTTTCATCCTGGTTCTGTTCGGCGTGCTGGGCGGTCTGGCTGCGTTCGGATTCGTCGGCGTCTTCCTGGGGCCGACTTTGCTCGCAGTGGGGTTCGACCTGGCGCGGAACTGGACAGGCGATGCCGCCTGACGGGATCGGGCAGTCGTTGAGATGATTCGGATGCGGACAAACTCCGTCGCGCCGGATTCCCGGCTTGATCCGGGTCGCTCAGGGCATACTAGAATGAAGCATTTGCAGGAGGAAGCTCATGGACATTCTGGTGGACAAGGCCGGGCATTCGATCAATGCAATCAGGGCGCTTTCCATGGATGCGGTGGAAAAAGCAAAATCCGGCCATCCGGGAACCCCGATGGCGTTGGCGCCGATGGGTTACGTGCTCTGGATGAGGCATCTTCGCCACAATCCGAAAAACCCGGAATGGTTCGATCGCGACAGATTCGTTCTTTCTGCAGGGCATGCCTCCATGCTTCTCTATTCCCTCCTTTTCCTGACAGGCTATGACCTTTCCCTGGAAGACATAAAGAATTTCAGGCAATGGGGGAGCAAAGCGCCGGGGCACCCCGAAAAGGCGCCAGGAATAGAGACCACGACCGGGCCGCTTGGCCAGGGATTCATGAATGCGGTGGGGATGGCGCTCGCTGAAGCTCATCTTGCAGCGCGCTTCAATAGAGAAGGATTCGATATCGTGAACCACAGAACCTATGTCGTCTGCAGCGACGGGGATCTGATGGAAGGCGCATCCCACGAGGGCGCATCGCTTGCCGGACATTTGGGCCTGTCGAAGCTCACGGCGATCTACGACGACAACAGGATCACGATAGAAGGGAACACCAGCCTTGCGACATCGGACGATGTGAGCAAGCGTTTCGAGGCTTACGGCTGGCATGTCCGGAATTTGGGAGATTCCGCAAACGACATAGAGAAATTGAGCGCCGCGCTGGCGTCTGCAAAAGAAGAAAAGGAAAGGCCTACCCTCATCATCGTCCGCTCCCATATCGCCTATGGGGCGCCCCATGCTCATGACACGAAAGAGGCGCACGGTTCCCCACTGGGAGAAAGCGAAGTGGCGGCGGCGAAGTCATTCTTCGGCTGGCCGCAAGATCCGAAGTTTCTTGTTCCCCAGGATGTGCTGGATCACATGAGGGAAGCGGTTGAAACGGGGGAAGATTTGGAGAAGCGGTGGCAGGAGAAGCGCTCGGCCTTTGGGAAGGCCCATCCGGATCTCGCGCGCGAATTCGAAGATGCCCTCAAAGGCGATCTCCCGGATGACTGGGATTGCGCCATGCCCCGTTTTTCTGCAGACGAGGGAAGCATTGCGACGAGAGCTGCATCGAAGCGCGTGCTGGACGGATTTTCTTCGAAGATTCCATGGCTCATCGGCGGCAGCGGCGATCTCGCTCCCTCCACGCTTGCCGTCATCAAAGATTCGGGGGATTTCGGGAAAGGCCAATACCAGAACAGGAACATCCACTGGGGAATAAGGGAGCATGTCATGTGCGCGGCTTCCTCGGGGATTGCGCTGCACGGCGGGCTGAGGCCCTATGCGTCAAGCTTTTTCATATTCACGGATTATGCAAGGCCTGCAATACGGCTGGCGGCGATGATGCGGCTTCCGGTAATTTACGTGATGACACATGATTCGATAGGGCTCGGGGAGGACGGGCCGACCCATCAGCCGGTCGAGCATCTCGCATCGTTCCGCGCGATGCCCGATATCTGCATCATCAGGCCGGCGGATGCGAACGAGACTGCCTATGCCTGGCGCGCGGCAATGGAAAGAAGGGATGGACCGACCATGCTCGTCTTGAGCCGCCAGTCTCTGCCGATCCTGGACAGGGAAAAATATGCTGGAGCGGAAGGCCTCCTGCGCGGGGCCTATGTGCTTTCGAAGGAAAAGAATCATCCTCAAATCATTTTGGTGGGAAGCGGATCGGAAGTTCATCTTCTACTCGCTGCGAAGGATGAATTGGAGAAAGAAGGGCTAGATTCGAGGGTCGTGAGCATGCCGAGCTGGGAGCTGTTTCGCCAGCAGGATCCGCGATACAGGGAGGAAATCCTGCCTCGAGGGGCCAAAAAGCTTTCGGTCGAGGCCGGATCGACTTTCGGCTGGTGCGAGTGGGCGACGGAGTCAATAGGCCTGTCGAGATTCGGCGCATCCGCCAAGGGCGGAGACAATTTTCAAAACTTCGGCTTTTCCGTCTCGCATATCGTAGAGAGGGCGAAGAAAATGCGCTGAGTATCGAGCAGGAAGATTTCGGGCCTGCAAGTTCGAGCACCTCGGAAGCGGCAGCACCTTTCACCGAGAGCACAGCCAGTTCACCGAATTTGGCCGCATCTGCGAAGCTCCCTATGCGGACACCGGGGTAATCCCGGGCCCAATCGGCCAGCTTCACAGGATGTCCTGTGCCCATCAAGACCTCGAATCCGTTCTTGAATTTCATGTCTTGTCCTTTATGCGCATTATGCTTGGAATTCAGCAGATCGATCGATTGCATCTGGCAAAGACGGCATAGGAAAATTCCTATCCCGTTGAGCGCATCCCCACAAAACAATAAGGGATCGCCGATGTTCCCGTCGAGTGGACGGATCTATGCTATCGGTGCTTTCTTCTCACACGCTTATGGCGAGTATTTGCTATGGACATCTTTCTTCAGCCGGGCGAACTCTATTTCGGCGACAGGAAAACCTGCATCAGGACCGTGCTCTGATCCTGCGTTTCCCTGACTTTCTGGCATCCCCGCCCGCTTCTGGGCGGGATGTGCCATTACATGCTGCCGAACCGATCGGGGGAGTCCAGGAAACTGGACGGCCGCTATGGAGACGAGGCAATCGCCATGCTGATGAACTAGATCAGGGATGCCGGCGTTTCCCACAGGGAATTCCAGGTCAAGCTGTTCGGCGGGGGGAACATGTTCCCGAGGCAATGCTCCGGAGAGCACCAGGTCGGGCTGAGCAACATCAGAATGGCGCGAAAGCTCGTGTCGCTGCACGGTTTCAACTGCGTTTCGGAATATCTTGGCGGGACCGGGCACAGGCATGTGATCTTCGAAGTGAAAAGCGGGAATGCCTGGGTGAAGCACGCGGAGATCCAGGATGCGCCGGATGAAGCGGATGCAATCATCGATCGGGCGATTGCCTGATTGCCTCGAGGCCCGTTGCGCCAATCCGGTCTAGAATGGGATGGCATACATCGAAGGACGAAGATGAAAGCCATGCTGCTGGCGTCGCCGGGTTCGCCCCTGAGGCTTGAAGAAATGCCCATTCCTGTGCCGAAAGCGGGTGAAATACTGCTGAAGGTGCATGCCTGCGGCGTCTGCAGGACGGATCTTCACGTCATCGATGGTGAACTTGAAAATCCTCTCCTCCCCCTCATTCCCGGACACGAGATAGTCGGCGTCGTCGAAGCAATGGGGACGGATGCCGGGTGTTTTTCGATCGGGCAGAGAGTAGGGGTGCCGTGGCTCGGAAAAACCTGCGGCCATTGCAGGTACTGCCTGTCCGGAAGGGAAAACCTCTGCGATGAAGCGCTCTTCACGGGTTATACGCTGAACGGGGGGTATGCCGAATATGCCGTTGCGGACGAGAGATACTGCTTTCCGATACCGGATGGCTATGGAGATTTCGAGGCGGCGCCGCTTCTTTGCGCAGGACTCATAGGGTATCGAGCGCTCGTCTCGGCCGGAGAAGCCGAAAGGATAGGGCTTTACGGATTCGGCGCTGCAGCCCATATCGTGGCCCAGATCGCCAAATGGCAGAAAAGGAAGGTCTATGCCTTTACGAGAACCGGGGACACCGATGCCCAGCGTTTCGCTCTGGAGCTCGGCGCCGACTGGGCCGGAAATTCTGGGGATGCGCCGCCGCAGAGGCTGGATTGCGCGATCATCTTCGCTCCTGTCGGCGACCTGGTTCCGGAAGCGCTGAAAAGAACCGTGAAGGGCGGCACGGTTGTCTGCGCCGGGATCCACATGAGCGACATCCCTTCCTTCCCCTATTCCATCCTGTGGGGGGAGAGGAAAATAGGTTCGATCGCGAATCTGACCCGTAAGGACGGGGAGGGATTCTTCGAGATCGCGCGTCTCTCGGGCGTAAGGACCGAGGTCGAGGTTTTTCCCCTCGAGGAAGCAAACTCGGCCCTGAAGCGGCTCAGGGAAGGCAGAATAAGAGGGGCCGCCGTTCTGTCCATGGCCTGATCGGTCTTCGTTCCCGGTCTGACGCTGTCCTGCCTGCCGGAAAAAAGCCTTTCATTCAGTTTCTCGCGATGATCTGCCTGGCTTCATCCTGCGCTTTTTTGACTTCCTCTGCATAAATGTCGGTCGAGTAGCTCTTTCCCTTCACGTCGACCTCGGAGCCAAGGACATTGAGCGACCTGTAGTTGCCAGTTTCTATGCTTACCCTGACCGACATGCCGGGTCTCAGCGGATGGCTGGCCAGTTCGGATTTAGAAAGACTGATTCTGACCGGGACGCGCTCGACGATATGGATATAGTTGCCGGTCGCATTGTTCGGCGGAAAAAGGCTGAAGGTGCTGCCTCCTGATGGGTCGACGCTGATGACCTTTCCATGGAAGGCGAAATCGTCGTAGGCTTGGGCAACGATTCTGACCGTTTCGCCGGTCCTGACCCTGGACAGTCTCGTTTCCTTCAGGTTGGCCGTGATCCACAAATCGTCGAGCGGCACGACGGCAAGCAGCCTCTGCCCTCTCTTCACGGTTTCTCCTGTCTGAACCTGTCTGTCGGCGACATAGCCGTCCACCGGAGAATGGAGACTGGATCTGTGGCAATCGATATAGGCTTCGATATATTCGGCGCGCGCCTCCAGTACGCGGGGGTTGTCGGAAACAGTCGTTCTCGAGACGAGCGCACCCGCCTTTCTAAGCAGCGCCTGTGCCTTCCCTATTTTCTGCTCGAGGATCAGGAGATCCTGCTTCGCATCGGAAACCTGCTGGGAAGAGACCGCTCCGCTCGGTTCCGCCGCCTTGTACCTAGAAAGATCTTCCTGGAGCTTCGCTTTCTGCGCTTTCAGGGATGACACTTCGGCCGCTTCGCTTTCGGTTTCGGCGAAAAGGCTCTTCGTGTTGCGCACGGCCTCGGCAAGGCTGGCTGCCTCTCTTTTCATTTTCATGCAGGTCAGGTTGTTTTCCTCGCTGACAAGCAGCTGCCCTTTGCCGACCTGCATGCTGTCGTCCACATTCACGCTCGAGACGATCCCGGGAACGAGCGCCTGTATCGGGATGACGTTTCCAGATACATAGGCATCGTCGCTTTCCACCACCTGTCTGGAGAACAGATACCAGTAGGAAGACAATCCAGCAAGGATGAGGATGGCCAGGATGAACACGCCTCTCAATCTGTGATGCCTGATTTTCGAGCGGACGATAGGATTCGATTTCATGACGGCCACCTCCCGAATCCGCCGCCCAGCGCCGTCGCGGCATCGGTAATGCTGTAAATCCAGTTCAAGTTTTCCTCCATTTTTTTCATTTTTTCCCGATCCAGGCTGATCTCGGCTTCGAGGCTGGGAAGCCTGCCGGAAATGCCTGATCTGAAGCCGGATTCCGCAATTTCCGCAGCAGTCCGTCTGGATTCAAGGGAAGCGCTCCGCTCTTCGAGCTTTTCCCTCGAGTACCGCATCGCCGAGAGCGCATCGGCAATCTGGCGGACGGCAGCGAGCAGAATCCTGTTGTAGGCATGCACTGCCTGGTCGTATGACGCCTCCTTCTCATGCAGCCTGCCCTCCAGCGCACCGCCTTCGAAAATGGGGAGATCGATGGCCGGACCGTAGGCATAGGTCGCGCCGCCAGGGCCCAGCAGATCGGAAATGCCGATGCTGTTGAATCCCGCCAGGGCGAACAGATTGATGTTGGGATAGAACGAGTCCTTCGCCGCTTTCTCGAGGTGGGACGCCTTTCTCACATTCCAGATGGCCGCCTGGATATCCGGTCTTTTCGATACGAGATCGAGATCGATTCGCTCGGGGATGCCGAATCGCTCGGGAATGCTTGCCGAAGCGGTCTGTATCTCTTTTTCCGGCGTCCTGCCGACGAGTTCGAGCAGGGCGAAGTCGAGCGTTTCCTGCCGCTGATGGAGGGTTGCAAGGGCTGCCTTCGAGGCGAAAAGATCCGCCCGGCTGGCAACGGAAAAGCCGCGCGGTTTGATCCCGGACTGGTATGCCGCATTCAGAAGCGCATTCTTTTCATCAGTCAGCCTGACGATGTCCGCCTGAATTTCGGCAAGATTTCTCGCCGTATTCAGCGCGAAATAGGTCTTGATGACAGAAGAGCTCAGCATCAGCGCGCTCTGCCTGTATCCCGCCTCGCTCGCCTTTTCCGATGCAAAGGCCGCGGAAACGATCTCTCCGTTCCTGTTCCAGAGGTCGAGATCGTAATTGACGAAAAGTGGGAAGACATTGGCGATGGTGGCCGTCTTGCCATTGTAGATCGTGTTGTTGCCGTTTCGGGACAGCCTCTGCCTTCTGAAGCTCCCCACGCTGTCTACATGGGGATAAAGGCTTCCCCCTGTCTCGTCGACTGCCGCCTGGGCTGCTTCGAGGCGATCCTTCGCTTCTTCCAGCCCTGGATTGTTGCTCAAAGCGGATTCGACAAGCCTGTCGAGACCGGCATCATTGAATTCCTTCCACCACATTTCAGGTATTCCTGCAGCCGGCTTCGTGGCGGGGTTGGAACTTGTCCCGATAGCGGGAACATCGTTCAGCGTCCGGGCGCCCTGGCGGATGGATGGCGCGCATCCCGAAAGAAGCAAGCCGATGAGGAAAATCGCGTATTTCAAGGTTCTTCTCCCAGATTTTCCATAATGATCATGTCCGGATCCTTTCTTGCGTCCGGCCTCAGCAGCCATACCATGGCGGCCAACGCGATGAAGATCAGGGATAGCAGATAGAAGAAATCGTTGAGCGTCAGAAAAGAGGCCGCCTGAACGAATTTTTCATGGGCCAGATGAAAGGCCTCATGGTCGAACGAGGAAGCGTATCTCAGGGAATTCGTCGCATCCGGCGAGGAAAGGCGGTCCAATTCGTGAGCATTGATGCGGTCCCAGGCAATGTCCGAAATCGTGATGCCGAGCGCGGCAGAAAGGGTTCGGAAAGCGTTGAGCACATCCACTGCATGGACCTGTTCCCGCTTGGGAACATGACTGAGGGCGAGCGCCGTCATCGAAACGAAGAAAAGGCCCATTGCGGCTCCCATCAGCAACTGGGGCCATAGCAGGGTTTCCCATGTGGCGGGGCGGATGTAACTCGAAATCCACCAGTAGCTCGCTGAAAAACACGTCAGCGCGAGGCTTGCAGGAATGCGGGGATCGAGCCCGCCGTGTATCAGTTTCTGCGCGAGCATGTTGAGGGGTTTCGAGAAAACGAAAAGGGGAAGGAATATCAGGCCTGCGTGCCAGGCGGTATAGCCTTCTATGAGCTGGATGCGAAGCAGGTATTGCACGATCGATCCCTGGAAGCCCAGGAAGGAGAGGCAGAGGAGCAGCATGCTGAATCCGTAATTGGGGTGCTTGAACAGGGAAAAACTGATCAGGGGATTCTTAGATTCGCCGTTCTTGAGCCAGAACAGCCAGGAACAGAAGATGAAAGCCATGAAGATCTGCCATAGCGTGAACTCGTTGCTGGTGATGTCAGTCAGGATGCCGACATCGAAAAATCCCAGAAGCGCGATCGCCGAGGAAAAGAAAAGAAGGAAAAGAAAAAGGGACGAATTGAAAGGGCGCGGGCTCCTTTCGGGCTTGTCTTCCCAGTCGGCCAGAAGCGCCCAGATGACAGCGGCAATGGCCAGGGAAAGAATGGAGGAAGACCCGAAAAGAAGGCGCCAGTCTCCCAAGACATAGGCGAACCAGCCTCCCAGGGCGGGCCCTATGGTGTAGGGCACGAAGAGCGCGAGGCTCCACAAGGAAATGGCCATTTTCTGCCGATCTTCCCTGTAGTATTCGAGGAGAAGGAAAAAGGATGGGATGATGCTGATTCCCGCCGCGAACCCCTGCATGACCCTTATCGACGTATAGACGGCAAAGAAGGGAATGGTCAGGATGGCCGCGAAACTCGATGCGGCAAAAAGCAGGTAGGCGAAAATGGAGGTGTTCTTGGGGCCGAAACGCTGCATCATGGGGCGCGCGATCAGCATGGCTGCGCCCATCGCAGTGAAATAATCTATCTGCCCCCATTCGACGTAGCCTATGGCTTCTCCCGCACTTCCCGAGATGTAGGGAAGCATGGGAAGATATGCGCCTGCATTCAGAAGCACGATGAAATGTCCAAGCCCCAGGGTGAAATTGAGGAGAATGAACTGCGAGGGCGGCAGGATGCGCGAATACCTTGCCAAATCGATCATAGGCTTTTTTTCAGGGGTTTATGTGGTCCTGCCGAGGAGTTTTCCGAGCAGGCTCTTTTCTCTTACATGTTCTTCGTGAAGGCGGCCCAATCTCGCTTCGAGCATCGAAGCGCGCGTGAGCAATCCCAGCATGCTTCTGCTATCGTCTTTCTCGACAACGGGAAGGCTTGCGACATCATGGGAGAGCATCCTCGCCAGGGCATCGTGCAACGACTCGTCCTCATGGGCCACGACAGGATGGCGGCTTCCTGCTTCTATCACGCTCTTTTCAGCCTCCCCTTCATCCAGGGCGCGCAATAGGTCTGCTTTCGAAAGCATGCCTGAAAGCTTTCCATCGGAATCCAGCAAGGGGAAGCTCTGCTGCAGGGAAAGAGCCGGGTCATGGTCGGCGATGCGGGAGGCAATTTCTCCGACAGTCGCATCCTCTTTCAGGGAACGGGGGGAGCACACCATGACATCCCTGACCTTGATCTGCCTGAAAGGGTCGACTTCGTAGTTCTGGTCGATCTTGAGCCCTCTTCTGGCAAGCCTTTCCGTCATGATGGAGTGACGGGAAATGCGGATGGAGACCGCTGTTGCGAGCACGCATGCAAGCATCAGGGGAAGGATGGAATCGTAGTTTCTGGTCAGTTCGAACGCGAAGATGATGAAGGCGAAAGTGGCACGGGAGGCTGCAGCAAAAAGCGCAGCCATCCCTATCATCGCAAAGGCCGCGGGAGAAAGATCGAGGCCGGGGAACGCGAGATTCAGCAAGATGGCGAAGAGCCCGCCAAGCGCCGCACCCATGGTGAACATCGGGGCGAGCAGGCCGCCCGATGTGCCGGAGCCAAGCGATACCAGGAGCGCAAGCGACTTCCATGCCAGTATGGAAAGGAGGGAGAGCGGAAGCACCTGGCCGTTCAGGATCGATGTGATGGTCTGGTAGCCCACCCCCAGCACGCGAGGGTCGACCAGCCCGATGATGCCGAGACCCAGGCCGCCGATCGCAGGCCACCATAGCGGATCGAGAGGCAGCCTTTCGAATTGTTCTTCCACCCAGTAGAAGAGACGGGAAAATCCCGATGCAGCCAGTCCGCACAATAGCCCCAGCAGGGCGAAAAACGGCAGCGCGTGGGGAAGGCCGAAATCCGTCGGCGAGACATGGAAAAGGGGGCCGTTCCCGACGAGGGAATCGTGCACCGTCATGGCGAGCGTGCTCGATATCGCGAGGGGAATGAATGAGCGGGGGCTGAATTCGAAAAGAAGCAGCTCGATTGCGAAAATGACCGCGGAGATGGGCGTCGAAAAAGTGGCCGCCATGCCCGCTGCCGCGCCGGAAGCCAGCAGCACCTTTCTTTCGGCAGCGGAAACAGCTATCAATTGCCCGAACAGCGATCCAAGCGCGCCGCCCGTCTGGATGATGGGCCCTTCAGCGCCGAAAGGGCCGCCCGTGCCGATGGACACGGCAACGCTCAGGGGTTTGAGCAGGGCGACTCTTGGCTGGATTCTGCTCTTGTTGATCAGAACCGCCTCCATCGCTTCGGGGATGCCATGCCCGCGAATCTTGGGGGTGCCGTATTTGCTCATCAGGCCCACGATCAGCCCTCCTGCCGCAGGGATCAAGAGCAGCCAGAACCCGAGCTTCTGATCGGACAAATCCATGGGCAGGGAGAAAGACCATTTCTGGTAGAAGACCAGGTTGCTGAACAGGCCGATCAGCTTGAACAGCAGCCAGGCTGCAACTCCTCCGAGAAGGCCGACGGGGACGGAAAGGAGGGAAATAAAGAATAATCTGAAGCCCTCATGGAGAGGAATCGAGTTGCGATGTTTCTGATGCATTCCAGTCAGCCGTTCGATCAGTTATGGTTAGGATTTGGCTCGTTTCCGGCCTCATGTATCAACATGTGATATATAATGAAATGATGATACGCCAATGCTCGGCGAGCTGTCAATAGAAGATACATCCGGAAAGCATCTTCATGTCTTTACCTTTTTCATGGCCGTCGCAGCGGAGCCTGACTGGTCGAACTATATCACAGAATGATATGATTCCTCGATGTCATCAGACGTCCGAGGGGTACCATGAGAATCACGCTTTATTCCGATTATTCGGTGAGGGTTCTGCTTTACCTCAAAGGAAAGCACGGAAAATCCGCTTCCCTGACCGAGCTCGCCGATTTTTACGGGATTTCAAGGAATCACCTGATGAAGGTGGTCAGGAATTTGCGCCTGAAAGGATTTGTCATCACGGAAAAGGGCAGGGGCGGCGGCATATGGTTGGCGCGGCCTGCAGATGAGATCAAGATAGGGGAAGTCATGCGTCATGCGCAGCGGGATTTCGATGCTTCGGCATGCTCGACCGTGCAAAGGGGGCGAGTCGGTGGTGCCTGTCACCTGGATGCCGTGCTGTCCGAGGCGAGCGCGGCTTTCATCAAGGTGCTGGATGACCGTACCCTCGGCGACATTGCGTCCGGCCGGAGGATTCGGGTCGGGAGGCGGACATCACCCTTGTAATAGCCGCGAGGGAAAGGGATCAGGCTTTTCCGGGAAACTCCTGGCTGGTTTGCGTCAGCATTTCGACAGTCCATCTTGCGACTGTCCCCGCTGCCTCTGCGCATTTTTTTCCCCGCGCTTCGGTAAATGCCTTGTATTCTTCTGCATCCCACATGTTGTAGGTGCGGCCGGTGAAGGCTTTCTGGAGCGCGTCGCACGTGACCCCGCCGAATTTCTCCTCGAATCGCTCTATCAGCGCCTTGTTCTTCTTGAAGTTGCTGATGAAGCGGCCTTTTTCGAACTTGCTCCGGTCTCGCCCGAATCTAGCGCCAAGACCGATCAGCCCGCCTGCAAGGGCGCCGCACAAGCCGTTTGCGCTCAATCCGCCTCCTCCCGACAGGCCGTGGCTTGCCTTTATCGTCGCGTCATCCACGATGCCCACTGTCTCCTGGATGGCTGCAAGCACGCATTGCGGACAGCAGCCGTAAGCCAATTCATATTGAGCGGCCTTTTCATAGGCCTGCATTGCGAACCTGTTTTCGATTTTCATTGAGGATAAAAATAAGCATATCCTGATCAAATAATAGACTGCTGGAAAGCGATATTCCAGCATTGGGGGATCGATCGCAAAAACGCGCTCATGCATCTTTTCGGGAGGCGGGGTACAATAGAATTTTTTGGATATCGAAATGGCCGATAGCATCCCGTTCATCATCAAGGGAGAATTCATCGGTTTTTCAGCGGTCGAAGTCAGGCCAACGGGACTCAATTTCTATGGTCCCAAGGGCTTCTTCAGCCCTGCAGAGGTTTCGAAAAGCTTTGCCTATGAGGAAATGGCAGGGATCGAAGTTCAGCTGAGCCGCTTCGGCGCAGACAACGTGACCATCCATTTCAAGGATCAGAGCAGGCTTCCCTTCATCTTTCAGACTCATGGCAAGGCGGGTCCACGCCTTGCAGCAGCCGTTCAGGCGATCCTCAAGCCTGCGGCGCAATGAGCAGCTCAAGCTAAACAAAAATTCACGGAACAAACAAAGGGTTCCCCCAGTCCTAATTTTCGACAGTGCTGTTTTTCTTCCAGGACCGAATATCAAGAACCGGTTTACAGACCGGCCTCAACCAGGGAGGGTACGAAAATGGTGAAACAGGTCATAGACGACAGGGACGAGGATTGGTTCAGGCATGTGATGGATGCGATAGAGCATGCGAGAGGCGACAGGAAGGCGGTTTCGGAGGTGATTTCTTCGGAAATCCTCGGCGAAGGCGCTTCCGATTCGAATCGCCACCGGGGAGGCATCGATGCGCATTGAAAATGAACCTGCCTTGACCGGTTCTTCTTCTCTGGAAGAATGCGCGCTTCTCGATCAGCTGAAGTCCATGACTTCCATCGTTGCGGATACGGGCGACATAGAAGCGATCAGGAGGCACAGGCCGGAAGATGCGACGACCAATCCTTCCCTTCTGCTCAAGGCCGTGTCCCTGCCCGAATATGTTCCCCTGATAGACGAATCGATAAGCTGGGCGATAGGTCAGGGCGGCAGTCTCGATGAGCGCATCGGCAATGCCTGCGACAGGCTTGCAGTCGATGTCGGATTGGAGGTATTGAAGATCGTTCCGGGAAGGATCTCGACGGAAGTCGATGCCCGGCTTTCTTTCGATACCCGCGCTACGCTTTCCAGAGCCAGGAAGCTGATCCGCCTCTACAACGAGGCCGGCATCGAAAACAGCCGCGTATTGATCAAGATCGCCTCGACATGGGAAGGAATCAGGGCAGCAGAAATACTCGAGCACGAGGGAATTCATTGCAATCTCACCCTGATGTTCGGCTTCGCACAGGCGAGGGCCGCCGCCGAAGCAGGGGTCACGCTGATTTCTCCATTCGTGGGCAGAATCATGGACTGGCACAAGGCGAAGGGGGCGATCTTTTCTCCCGAGGAGGATCCGGGCGTGCTCTCCGTCAGGAAGATCTACCAGTATTACAAGGCACACGGCTATCCGACCATCGTGATGGGGGCGTCATTCAGAAACAGCGGCGAGATTCTGGCCTTGGCCGGATGCGACAGGCTGACGATAAGTCCCGATTTTCTGGCGGAATTGCAGGGCAGGAAAGGCAAACTCCCCAGGGCGCTGGATTATCAGGGCGAGATTCTGCAGAAACCTGCATCGATGACCGAAGCCGAGTTCCGCTGGGAAATGAACGAGGATGCCATGGCGACCGAAAAGCTGGCGGAAGGCATAAGGAGCTTCACTCAAGATCAGGTCAGGCTCGAGAGGATGCTTGTCGAGAGGCTTCTTTAGCCGAAAGGCCGACAAGCCTGAAGATCCTGATCTTGGCCAGATCGACGACAAGGAGATAGGCGATCACGACGGCTGTCAGCCCTGCGACCATTCCGGCGGGTATGGGCGCCATCAGTATTCCCTTGGTCGAGAGCATTCCTACCGCCAGGATGTCCACGAGGCTCGCTGTCACAAGCCATCTGCCCGGCATGGAGTTCCAGAAATGCCTTCTTTCCCTGACGAGATAGACGTTTCCCTGTCCCGTCAGGACAAGCATCACGAAAACCAGAGTCTGAAGCTCCTTCAACGGAAGATGGAGCCAGTCACGGCCGACGAAGAAAACGGAGAAGGAAAGGACCAGGACGAACATGGCAAGGGTTCCTGCCGTCACCATCAGCTGGGGCACATTCCAGCGCTCCGGCTCGTGGGAATAGGAGGCATTGTCCGTCGCGATCGACATGGTCACGAAGTCGTTCGTGAAGAGAAGCAGAACGATCAGCATCGGCGTGATGACGAAAGTGCCGGTCAGCATCACCCCTACGCTCATGAAGATCGCGATCTCCATGGTTTTGATGATCTTGTTGAGGGTATAGGTCAGCATGCGCTGGTATATGCGCCTGCTTGTCCTGACGGCTTCCGCAATGTCGACTAGGCCTGGATTGGTGAGGACGAGGCTGGCGGCAGCCTTGGCGACATCGGTCGCATTCGCAACAGCGATCCCGACTTCCGCCTGCTTCAACGCGGGCGCGTCGTTCACGCCGTCCCCGCTCATCCCGACCACATGCCCTGCGCCTTGCACATCGAGCACGAGATTGTACTTGTCTTCAGGAAGAACCCGGGCATAAACGTCGTAATCTAGGGCATGATGCTTCATTTCATCGACCTGATGCTCAGGCGGGCATACGCGCTCGCCGATCCCGACGCGGCTTGCTATCGCGCGCGCCGTGGCGGGCCCGTCTCCCGATACCATCAGAACGCGCAGGCCGAGTTCGTGAAGCTCGCTGATCAGCTGCTCGGAATCCTCCCTGGGCGGATCCTGCAGCCCCACGAGACCGGCCAGACGGATGCCTTCTCCTTCGTCGACCGCGACAGCGAGTATCCTGGATCCGTCCGAGCCCAGTCGCTCGACGTCTTGAGGCGTTCCTTCCCCTGTCAATGCGGCGATCACCCCGGGGGCGCCTTTCAGAACGTGCAGTGCCTTGCCTTCCTTTTCGTAAAATGCCTCGGAGCGCTTCGTCTCAGGATCGAAAGGAACGAATCTTGTACGGACGGGCAGGGTTTCCAGCACCCCTCTCGATCTTGCCGCGTTCAGGATGGCAAGATCGATCGGATCCTGCGTCGCATCGTCGCAGGCAGCCGCGGCGAGCCGCAGCAGCGCATCTTCGCCGAACGAGCCGAATGGCTTCAGGGCTGAAAGGGCGAGTCTGTTCTGCGTGATGGTTCCGGTCTTGTCGGTCGCCAGGACTTCCATCGATGCGGCATCCTCGATTGCGGAAAGGCGGGTGACAAGCACGCCTTTTCTTGCCAGCTCGACTGCGCCCAGGGCAGTGGCGAGGGTATAGGTTGCAGGAAGCGCAATGGGGACTGAAGCGACGAGCAGGATGAGCGCGAATGGCACGACCTCCATCATCGGTATGCCGTATAGAAGGGTATATGCGAAGAGGGCCGCGACCAGAACCGCATCCATTGCGACGAGATATCGGACGATCCTGAAGATGAGCGCTTCGAGATGGCTGGCCGAGTGCGCGTGCCTGACGAGTTCTGCGGTTTTCCCGAAATAGGTTCCGGTGCCTGTGGCGCTCACTTCCCCCGTTGCCTCACCCCGCTTCACGATCACGCCGGCGTACGCGGTGTTGCCAGGCTTCGCTTCCACAGGCAGTGCTTCTCCCGTCAGGGAAGACTGGTCGAGAAGGACATGACCTTCATGGATGTTCATGTCCGCAGGAACGAAATCTCCCATCCTGAGGTAGACGATATCCCCGGGAACGAGAAACTCGGCCAGGACCTGGCGCCATGTGCCATCCCTCAAGACCCTGACTTTGATTTCGAGACGGCTCTTCAGCAATGACAGCGCATTGTTTGCTCGGCTTTCCTGAACGAAGCTCAGAATGGCATTGAAAACGAGCAGGGCGAAGATGACGAAAGCCTCGTCCCTTTTCCCGAGAAAAAGCTGCAGCAGAATGGTGACCTCGAGCATCCACGGGACCGGCGCCCAGAATTTCCCGAGGAACGAAAGCCAGGGGTTGGGGCGATCTTCAGGGATCGCATTGGATCCGTATTTCTTGAGCCGGCTTTCGGCTTCGGCGCTTGATAAACCCTGCAAGGCGGCTGGCATTCGTGTTGGAATCCCCATCGATGACCATACAATTCGATTATATCCAACACGATCATGGCATTTCATTAACAAAGGTTCATTGAGCTTGCACATACGACAACAGAGCGCTTACCGCCTCGTCTACTGATGCGGCAAAGCGGTTTTTCTGCATCCACCTGATAGAGTCGACAGTGGAAGACGGGTTCCATGGAGGTTAGAATCTGTAAAAAATAAGATATCGATAAAGGGGAAAATATGGTGCGCGTCTATCGGATTGGCCTTCTGGCTGTTGCTGCATTGATCCTGGCTGGTTGCGGAGGAGGGGGCGGCGGAGGCGGAGGGGGTTCGGCGCCGGCAGCCGCTGCGCCTTCGGCCTTGACGGTTTCCGGCACTGTCCTCGCGCCTGCCGGCAAGGTCGCCATGATGGAACAGGGACGCTGGATCAACCGGCTCGCATCCTTTTTCATTCCGAGCAGCCTTGCCGACGTGACAGGGGAGGCAAGCGTCCCGGACGGCACGCCTGTCGAACTGGTCAGGATCGATCCCGTGACGGGGGTGCCCAGCACGCCCCTTGCAACGACGAGCGTTTCAGGCGGCAAGTACAGCTTCAATCTGACTTCCCTCGGACTAGACTATTCGACCACGCTGGAAGCCAGGATCGGCAGCACGACCGGCATCCAGATGCGCGCTTTCGTTACCGGCCCCAACGTCAACATCGACACGAATTCGGAAGCGGGCTTCGAAGTGGTGCTTGCCGCGATCGCAGCCAAACCCGGAAGTTCGCTCGCCACCATGACGGCAGCGGATCTCGATGAAGTGGTTTCGACAGCGGACATGCTCACTTCCGCAGCAGGCTTGTCTGCAGGCGCGAGCGTCGACGCGACGGTGACGTCGATCAAATCGCTGCTCGAAGCGAGGTCGGAACTCACCTCTCTTCTCAATACCAAGCTCACCGCCGGGCACAGTGACGCCGGGCCCGGCGACATCGCCAATTATTATCCCCTGGACACGGGGGATTCCTGGACCTATTCGGTGAGCAAAAACGGCGCAGCGCCGAGTTCGGCTGAAGTGGATACGGTAGGAGCTGCAACGACGCGATTCGGCGCCACAGTCATGCCTGTCAGCATCAGCACGACTTCCTATCCGCTGCCGTCGAGCGGCTCACCCACGCTCACCCTGATGAACACGGATTACTATCTGAAGAACGACACCGGGGTGGTTAGTTACGGCAATACCAGCGCTCCGGCTTCCATCAGCGCTGCGGTCCCATCCTTTCCATGGATCAGGCTTCCTGCCGAAACGGGTGATTCGGAAATCCTGCTGAATCTTGCTGGACGCTACGATTACGGCCAGGATCTGGATGGCGACGGGGTCAACGAGACCGTCACCGCATTCAAGATAACCAATGTGGTGAAAGGCTTCCAGAGCGTCACGGTGCCTTCGGGCACCTACAACTGCATGGCGGTGGAGTACCATGCCTTGATGACGGTTCTCCTTTCGAAAAGCAAGATGAGCGTTACCGTGACTGATGTTGCGACCGATTATCTTGCGCCGAATGTAGGCCCGGTCAAAACCACCGAGTCGATCCAGGAAGCGGACGGCAACGGCAATGTCCTGTCGACGAGCACGAAAGAGCTCGATCTCGTCGCTTACACCCTAGGAGGTGTCACTCTGCAAAATCCCGTATCAGGTACTGAAGTCACAACAGTCTCGCTTCTTGACAATGATCTCGCCTACGATGCCAAGCGGAATCTTCTTTATGCCTCTGTTCCCAGCACGGATCCAAATTATCCCAACAGCATCGCCGTGATCGATCCCGATGCCGGCAAGATCACCACGAGCATTCCGATCGGGTCCGAACCGAACAGGCTCGCGATTTCGAAGGGGGATGAATACCTCTACGTGGGTCTCGATGGGACTGGGGAAGTCGCCAGAATAGATCTTTCGACCATGACCCAGGATCTTAAATTTCCCTTGGGTAATGCTACGACTCCAGCGTTTACGGGAGATCAACAGTATGTCAAAGACATGGCTGTCCTTCCCAACAACCCGCAATCAATCGTGATTTCCAAAATGGTCAAAAACTGGAGTCCTTCGTTTTCCGGGGTATCGGTTTATGACAACAATGTCAAGCGTCCGAATGACATTCCGGGATGGGGAGGAGGGGGTTATGCCATTATTCCCGATTCTGTCGCTGTGTCCGACGATGGCAGCATGGTTTACGGAATAGATTATGACTCATCTAGCTTCGAGCTGAGCAGATTCTCTGTTTCTCCGCCGGGGATTTCTTTCATCGACCAGACGATGAATCTCGTGACTACCTATCTTCCCGCCAGAATGCAGTATCATAACGGACTGCTTTACCTGACAGATGGTGTCGTCATCGATCCAGTCAAAAAGATCAGGCTTGGGACTTATCAATTCGGGGGACTATCGACCGAGACAGATTGTGTCCCGGATTCGACCCAGCCGAGGACCTACTGTCTTGGGGCCCCTAGTCCGCCCGGGGGGACGCTATTGCTGGAGGCCTTTGATGAGACGAGTTTCAGCTTGCTTTCGACTGTGGATACCAAAATTCAGGTCGGTGCAATCGGAGCGATGGTTCGGTTCGGAACAACAGGCTTTGCAGTCGCCGGAACCACCTCTTATGCTCTTTACCCCGGGGATCATTATGACAAGATCTACCTGATCCAGTCCGATATCGCGCGATGAGTGGCCTTCGGCATCCATATCTCCGATAATTGGCCGGAAAGGGGGTAGATCATGTGGATGCAGAAGGAAGTCAGGCTGAAGCCGAAGGTCAGGGGATTTCATCTGGTCACGGAAGAGCTCTTGAGGGAGCTTCCTGAAATCGCCGATTTCAGGGTAGGGGTGATGAATCTCTTCATCCTGCACACTTCCGCTTCCCTCACCATCAACGAGAATGCCGACCCGACAGTTCGAAAGGACTTCGAGGATTATTTCAGCCGCATCGTTCCCCAAGGGGACAGCTATCTGCATGAA
Organism: Pseudomonadota bacterium; assembly: GCA_021848825.1. Lineage (GTDB taxonomy): Bacteria > Pseudomonadota > Gammaproteobacteria > Burkholderiales > JABEVD01 > JABEVD01. The sequence continues at coordinate 39,274 of JAJZTQ010000015.1, read as the reverse complement.
GATGAGGGTCCGGACGATCTGCCTGCACATCTGAAATCGAGCATCCTGGGATGCAGCCTGAGCATCCCGGTGGCGAAGGGCAGACCGAAGCTCGGGATTTGGCAGGGAATCTATCTCTGCGAGCACAGGGACAATGCGGGAAGCCGCGCTATTTTTGTGACCATTCAGGGAGAATAACGATGCCGTCGGGTTGTCGAGGAAGTCGAATTGAGCTAAATTATGACGGTCGATCCAGTTCGAATTTCCTTGAACCCGAATACTGGAGTTGTCTGATGATGAAGACCCTGATCCTGTCCTGTCTCCTGGCAGGATGCGCCAGCGTCAAAACTCTCCACGTCGGCCCTGATAACGTGTCGAAGTCTGCGGCGGCTGCCGCGCGAATAGGTCGTTCCCAATCGGCGGCAAGATCGCCTTTGCTCGGAGCCCTGCGAATTGCCGGGCAGAGAAACGCCCTGCCCAGGCAAACGCCTCATCAGATTCGCAGTGAAGCTCATCACAGGATCCCGAGGAGATTGATAAAAGATCCCTTTCCTGAAGGGATGCCCGAATTTCCCATGGAGCCTGGAAAAGCACCTATCGAAGCGAGGACCTTCAATCTTTTTCCTTTCAAGCTGAGGAAAAGGAGAGTGAAGAGTCGAAGCTGATTTCTCCTTTGCCATTTTCTTTTATGAACAATTTGTTACGAAAGACGATGGGAATTGGCCGTTCGTCGGCTATATCCTGCAGCTCGTCGGTCCGATCTTGACTCTTCATGGTCGGGTATCTAATTTGGATCAGTAATTCTTAAGATAAAGGCATCATCTCAGTGCTCACCCCCTCCTTATCGAAATTCCTCAGGCTTGAGGCTTGAATTCATGGATCCGAGGCGTTTCGAGGCATTGAAGGCATCTGGAAGGCTACCTTCCCCGAGCGGGCTCGCTGTGGCCATCTCCGATCTCTTGCGGCGTGACGATTACCTGGTTGAGGATGTTTCCCATCTGGTGCAATCCGATCCGGTCATTGCCGGCTATATCCTGAAGTTTTCGAACAAGGCAGCCTATCATCAAGGGCGTCCATTCGTTTCTCTTTCAAAGGCCATTTTCGCACTCGGGGCATTCAGAGTGCGGGATCTCGTTCTGGGGTTTTCGCTCCTTCAGTCGAGAAACAAGGTGTCCTGCGGTGATTTCGACCTGGAAAAATTCTGGTCCCGTTCCCTTGCGGCCGCTATCGCCAATCAGGAGCTTGCAGCCTATGTGCGGATTGCGGCGGAAGAGAATTTTACCCTTGGCCTTTTGTCAGGAATCGGCGAGCTATCGATGGCGACGCTTTTTCCGGACGACTATGCCGGATTGGCGGCACAGGCTTCCAACGCCGGCGAGCTCCTGTCGCTGGAAAGGAAGCATTTCGATATCGATCACAGGGAATTATGTTCCGCCTTCCTGAGCGAATGGGGGATTCCCGAGGCGCTCATCCGCGTGGTTTATTTCCACGAGCAGCCTGAAATGGTGGAGTTCAAGGAAGGATCGAGATTGCAAACCCTGACGCTTTCGCTGCATTTCGCAAGAAAACTCGCAGATCTTTGTCTGGCAAGGGAACAGCAGCGCTGGGAGATGCTGTCAAGGCTCATGACGGTCGGAGCGAGGCTAGGCATTGGGTCGGAAGAATTGGCCCGGCTTGCGGACCGCGTTGTCACGCAATGGCGGGAATGGGGGGAAATGCTGAAGATACAGACGAGTATTCTCCCTCCATTTTCTGAAATGCTGGCTTCACCGGTTTTTCATGACGAGTCGGCGAGTGCAACGGGAGCAGTACGCATCTTGCCGTTGCATAGGATACTTTTGATCGGGGGCTATGATGAAAACGGTTTGAAGCGTCTTCTAGACGGCACAGGCTGGGATGTCATGACGTCAGGATATGAATTGGCTTATCAGGGGGAGGATCCGCAGATTGTGGTTGCCGATCTCGACCTGCCAAAACAGGAAATCGTCTCATTCTGCCGCCAGGTCAGGGCCAGGGTACCAGAATGCTATTTTATCGTAATGGCAAAGGCCGACGCAGTGACGGAACTGAGCCGTGCCGCGGCTTCCAGCATCGATGATTTTCTGACCAAGCCGGTGGATGCCAATACGTTCCAGATGCACCTTAGAAATGCTAGCCGCATGCTCATCCTTAAGGATGAGATCAGGAGAGAGCGGATAGGATTCATGAATTCTTCAGACAGCTGGGCAAGGGGAAGAAGGACGCTGCTCAGGACCGCAACGACCGATCCGTTGACGCAGATCCCGAATCGTTTACACGGCGAGGATTTTCTGTCCCTCGAATGGACTTCGGCGCGCCATTCCTGCCGGCCGCTGGCCTGCCTGATGCTGGACATCGATCACTTCAAGCGGATCAACGATCGTTATGGACACGCCATGGGCGACGCTGTGCTTTGCCAGGTCGTCAGCATCATCCTCGGTTCGCTGAGGAGCGAAGATCTCGCATTCCGCTACGGCGGCGAGGAATTCGTGATTATTTGTCCTGGCGCGAATCTTCAAACTGCCCAGCATGTCGGCGAGCGAATCAGGCAGGCCGTTCAGAATGCTTCATTCCCCGGACTGGAGTCCGACGTCACGCTGAGTGCAGGCGTGGCTTGCGCACGGCCTAGCCATCATGACTACAGGGATCTGCTCCGCGACGCCGACGAGGCGCTCTATCGCGCGAAGCAGAATGGCAGGAACCGAGTGGAGGCGTAGGGTTAGGCAGTGAAGCTCAGCGCCCATTGCATCTCGAGTATTTCCCGCGTTTCGTCGAGATTTCCCAAGCTGAGCCCGACCGCTTCGAGTTCTTCCGGGGATCTGGTCATCATGGAAGGGGGCCTGTGGATGGCGCCTTCGCCGGTGATCGATTCGACCAGCCTGGACAGGACAAGGGGAATGTTTTTCATGTCGGGCTTTTCGTCGTGATGGCTTTCGATCACGCTTACAACGTCTTCCGGCAGACTCCAGGATCTGGCCATGATGGCGCCGATTTCGGCATGGCCGACGCCGAGTTCGGCCTGCTCTATTTCGGTCGCCGGGATTTCGGGATGGGATTCGACCTGGCTCAGGAAGGCGTCGAATCGCTCGGGTGAAAGATAGGCCAGCGCAAGATAGCCCATGTCATGCAGAAGGCCGGAGAGGAAAAGCAGGTCGTCTGGAGGCCTTCTTTGAGGAGGGAGCATCGACGCGAGGGTGCGCATGCCGATTGCCATGGCGAAGCTGTGAGTCCAGAGATCCTTGAGGCTGAAGATCCGGCTTTCCCTGACTTTGACGGAACCCAGCAGGGCAATCGCCAGGGCGACCGATTTGACCAGAGACAAGCCCAGCACCATCGCTGCCTCGTCCAGGGTATGGATTGTCCTGCCCGTCGTGAAGTAGGGGGAGTTCGCCATGCCTATCATTCTCGCCGTGATGAAGGGATCGGACTCGATCATCCTGAGGAGTTCCGCTTCGCCCTTGTCGTTCTCGAGCGGAAGCACAAGAAGGCGGCTGGCTGCTTTGGAAATGGGGGGGAGCGCCCCTGTTTCTGTTGCTTTCTTCCGCAAGTCTTCCATCTTTTGCCCTGCATCTTATGATATGGAAAATTCTACTCCCTGAAGAACCGGAATCAAAACAGTTCTTTCATGAAAGTATAGCCGAGATCCTTCACGCCCGTGAAAGTCTGTTCAAAAGCGGGTGAAGGTCTTCGATGGCTGTCACAAAAACTTAACGAAACATCGCTGAAAATGGTCCGAACGGCCTATTTATAAGGGCTGTGTCAGGGACTATGATTGGGGCGTCATATGCTTCAAGGATAAGGCCATGCGTATTGCCATGAAAATCTTCCTGGCTGTTTTCTCTGTCTTAGGCATTGAAAAGGCCGATGCGGCAATCAATCCGGCGGACTTGACGATATCCGTATGGGATCCGGTATTGAAGATTTCCTATACCCGCGACCTCGGCATTTCGACCTCGAGTTTCGAAAACGGTTCAGGGTACCAGACCAGCCAGGTCACGACGTCATCCGGGACGACGGAAACGACGGCATTCAACTCCGGACCCGGCAACGGTCAGAAAGCCATCAGTCTTTCGCTTGCAAGCGACCCGAACTGGGTTTCCTTCTACAATGAGACCAATCCGGCGAACCTGCTCTGGACCATCACGGGCTTGCCATATGGAGGGGCTTATGCGCTGACCACTGGCAGCAATTTCGCCGTTGCTTCCTATCCCGGAGCCTCTGCGGCTGCCATCGAGGCATACCAGACGGTAGTCGCTTCGCTTGCTGGATCCGCCTCTTCCATCATCGCATCGGCTGCCGTGAACGGATCGGCCTACATAGGCAATGTCATTTCAGCCAACAGTCCGGGGGGACTCGGGGTCTCGAATATTGCGGCCGCCATCGGCACGGCGCAGGCGGTCAGCCTCTATCTCCCTTCGAGCTGGTCGACCACCGTCACGAAGTTTACCATTCCATCAGGGATCCCCCCCGTCACGGACAGCACGACCAAGGTCAGCTATGGACCCTGGTTTTATGCATTCAACGGCGCGAACTGGACACTCGCGCAGAACGGCGATCTTTCCTTTGTCCCGGGTGCGCCTGAGCCCGATCAATACGGACTGATGCTTTCAGGCTTCGGGCTCGTCGTCTTCCTGGCGAAGCGGGCAAGAAAAGCGAATCTCGCGAACGCCTTTCATTGAAATGACAAAAGTGAGCAATTTTCCATCTGTCGTCTAAGCTGAAAGCTGATCAACTTTCGGAGGGCAATAGCGATGGAAGATAGTTCGAAAGCATCCAGGACTGCAGTGAACCAGAAGGAGCGTGCATCCTTTCACGCCCTGCTTCTCATCAATCCGAATTATTTCGGCAATCTCGTCGAAAGCAAGCAGAAGGCGGTTTTGACGATCGTCGGCAATACCGGTTACGAGGAACTCGCCTGCCTGGGCTATCATCCCCAACAGCAGAAGCTGGAGGCCGTGGTTTATCTCCACCAGTCGGTCGGTTACGGTACCGATATTTGCGGCGTGGGGACGCCGGAATATGTCAGGTTCTACCTTTCCTACGATCATGGCGCGACCTGGGAAGATCAGGGAATGTCGAGCTTCCAGGCCCACAATATACCGCAAGGAAAGGAAAGACTCGAATTCGCCGTTTCGCTTGGAGTCGATCCGCAGCGTCATTTCTGCTTCGGCGATATCATCGTCAGGGCGAGAGCGATACTTTCCTGGAACAATCCGCCGCCGCCGAATCAGCCTGACTGGACCCCGATATGGGGAAACGTGCGGGAAGCCGCAATCCAGGTCGAGCCATTGCGCATTTACTTTCCTCTGCAGGTGATCGCTGCCGCCAAGGTCGAATTGCCGAAGGACGTCAAGGAGGTTCTGGATTTCGATTCACCGGTAACGTCCAGGCAGAAAACCTTGGGCGTGGAAGCGCTCGCGGCGCTTTACAAGGGCAAGGATATTCCGGTGCATCGCTATGCCTTCAAGGAAATCGCGTCCTTTGCTGCGGGCAACAAGAAAACCCCTGCTGAGGTTTTCCTTTCGCTTTTTCCGGGGATTCATGTCGATTTGAAAGTGATCGAGAACCTCTTCCCCAAGACGAATGGCGACACGAGCTACGAGGAGCTGAGGTGCATCGGGCTCGATCCCAATCTGCCGGATACGCTGATAGGCGTACTTCAGGTGAAGAAATCTTCAGGCTATTCCGGCGGCCCGTGCACCAGCGGCAGCCGAGAATATGTGACCTTCTGGGGCGACTTCGACGGCAACGGCAGTTTCGAGACCTGTCTTGGCACGGCCGATGTCGGCGTCTACGACCTTGCGAATATTCCAGGGGAAGGGGTTTATTACGCTGTCAGGCTGCCTGTAGATCTCGACGAATACCGCCAGGATTGCAGGAAAGGCGCCAGGGTGGTGCGCATACGAGCCATCCTTTCCTGGCAGATTGCCATTTTGAATCCGGATGGGGTTCCAACCTGGGGAAACCGTCTGGAAACGCTGATCAACATCGCGCCCGGCTCTCTTGTCGAGGGGGGAATGATCTCGATTCTCGGCGGCATCCCGGTTTCGATGATCGACAGCGCGTCCGGCTTCACCACGCCTACCGCGGTGTTCGCCACGAACAATCTGCCGCCCGATTCCCTTGGACGTCCCTGTCCATTCGGAGGAAGAGTCAGCGTCCAGGGTGCGCCCGTTCCCGGCGGCAGCTACAAGGTCGAAGTCTTCCCTTCAGGTGGCGGCACGCCGGTGCCTGTCGTGGCGGATCTGCTGCTGACGAGATGGGACGGCACGACTTATCTGCACAAGGCAGATCCTGTCTCGGGCCGGTTCGGGTATGTCGATTTCCCGCAGAACGTGAATTCGCTCATCGCGCAATGGGACACGGCAGGGGACGAGAAATGGGTGGTCAGGCTGACTGCCTATGATTCTGGCGGCAACCTGCTCGGGACGGACGCCCATTTCATTCAGCTCGACAATACCTGGCCCAGTGCGTCCATTTCCATCACCACTGGCACCGGTGACTGCGGGAAATTCCAGATCGGCACGAAGCTCGAAGGGACTTTCATCGCGCAGGATGCCAATTTTTCCAGATACACCATCACGGTGGAGCCGGGCGTGAACTCAGGCGGCATCGGCGTGCCTGTTCCTGCTTCGGGGCTGGTGGAAACAGGCCTTTCCGGTTCGACTTGGAGCCTGGATACGAAAGACATGAAACCCTGCGGCTATGTCCTGAGCCTCGTCGCAATCGACAGGACGATCGTCGACAGCCAGTCTCTCGGACACTGGAGCAGCACAAGCTGCGGATTCTGCCTGGTGTGAAGGAATCGCCTGGACAGAACTTTCGGGAAAGCAGAGAATCCAAGCATTATAAGCCTGCTTGGAGAAAACGATGAAAAAACTGATTGCTGTTCTGCTGCTTTCCTTTGCTGTCGCAGCCCATGCGGACGGGCGATTCGGCGGCGGCTGGCATGGGGGAGGGTGGCATGGAGGCGGCTGGCGCGGTGAAGGATGGCATGGCGGCTGGCGAGGGGGTGATGGCTGGCGAGGCGGATGGGGAGGATGGGGAGGATGGGACGACGATGCCTGGTGGTTCGGAACGGGGCTGATCGGCGGCATGCTGCTCGCCCCTCCTGTCTATACTGCGCCTCCGGTTTATGTGGCGCCGCCTGTCTATGTGGCGCCGCCTGCCTATGCGGCGCCGCGTGTCTACGTTGCCCCGACTGTCCCGCCTTCAGCCAGCTATTCTCCCGGAACGATCACCTACGGTCCGGTGACCTATTACAACGGCTATGGACCCGGAAGCGATCGCTGAGGTATAGTCGAATGCATGAAAAATCCGTTCTCTCATGCTTCGCATTCTCGACAACATTTCAGCAATTGATGCCGCAAAATGGGATGCCTTGTCCGGCAACCAGCCTTTCTTGCGCCACGCCTTTCTATCTTCGCTGGAGGCCGCAGGCTGCGTTTCGGAAGAGACCGGCTGGATAACCTGCTTTCCGACCCTGTGGGAGGAAGATGAACTCGTCGGAGCAATGCCGCTCTACCTGAAAAGGCATTCCTGGGGAGAGTATGTGTTCGATTGGGCATGGGCGGATGCCTATCGCAGGCATGGATTCGAATATTATCCCAAGCTCGTTTCGGCAATTCCATTCACGCCTGTTCCCGGTCTTCGCCTTCTCGCCGGGAAACCTGACGACAGGGCGAAGCTTCTTTCAGCTGCATTTTCCCTGGCAGAAGAAATGGGGGCATCGGGACTGCACTGCCTTTTCCCGGATGACAGCCAGGCCGAGGAAATTTCATCGTACGGCATGACGCTGAGAAGCGGCATCCAGTTCCACTGGCGAAACGAAGGCTATGCCGATTTCGAGGACTATCTTGCCGCCATGAATCACGAAAAGCGCAAGAAGGTCAGGCAGGAACGGAGGAAGGTCTTCGATGCAGGAATAAGCTTCGCGAGGAAAACCGGAGAAGCCATCACTGAGGAAGACTGGCATTTTTTCGAATCCTGCTACCGGAACACGTACAGGGAACATCATTCCTCGCCTTACCTCAATCTCGAGTTCTTCCTGAAAATGGGCGAAGCGATGCCTGAAAACCTGCTTCTCGTGATCGCCTATCGGGCGGGGAAACCGATTGCATCGGCGCTCGATCTTTTCGACGAGAACAGGCTGTACGGCCGCTACTGGGGTGCGATGGAGCCGCATTCCGGGCTGCATTTCGAGACCTGCTATTACCAGGGGCTGGAATTCTGCATCGAGCGGAAAATCCATGTTTTCGAAGGCGGTGCGCAGGGTGCCCACAAGCTCGCCAGGGGCTTCATGCCGGTCAGGACATGGTCCGCCCATTGGCTGGCCCATCCCGCTTTTTCGAGGGCGGTGGACGAGTTCCTCGGAGAGGAAGCGAAGGGAATGGCCATGCATATGGCAGAGCTCGAGGAAAGCGCGCCTTTCAGGCGCTCTTGATTTCTCCCGTCCTTTCAGCGAGTTCCGCGAGCTTCAGGGATATTTCGACCGGATAGGGAGCGGGCTCGAGCCGCCTCAGCGGTTCGGGGAGACGCTGGTAATTTTCGATCGTCTTCTGCCTGATTTCATGCAATGTCCTTCTTTCGAAGATCCTTTTTCCCTGCCTCATCACGGGATGGATGAGCGCCTCTCCTTCAAGCCTGTCTTCTTCGAGGGTCAGGACATCGCCATGCATCTCCCCATTCGCATCGAATTGCCTGAAAACCTGCTTCCTGCCGGGCCAGGTTGCCTTTCCTTCGGAGCGCTTTCGGCATGCTCTGCCGTCATATTCCTGCAGCTTGTAGGCGCAGTCGAGCATGGGATAGTCGCCGGATGTGACGAGCGCCGTGCCGATGCCGAATCCGTCTATGGGGGCATCGACGAGATCCTCGAGCCTCGTTTCGTCCAGATTGCCGCTGGCGAAGATGGTGATTCCGTCCAGCCCGGCTTCATCCAGGATCTTCCTGACGTTCGATGCGTGTTTTGCGAGATCTCCGCTGTCTATTCTCACGGATCGGATGGAAAATCCCTTCTTGCACAGGCAAACCACTTTCCTGGCCGCTTCCTCGACATCGTAGGTGTCGATCAGCAGAGTCGACCCCGGATGGGAGGAGGCGAAATGCTCGAAAGCGAGCAGCTCGTTTGCGTGGGCCTGGACGAAGGAATGCGCCATGGTCCCAAAGACCGGGATGTCGTATTTCATTCCTGCAAGAACCGTGGCCGTGCCCGAGAATCCGGCGAGATAGCTGGCCCTGGCCGCAAGCAGTCCTGCTTCGGCGCCGTGGGCGCGGCGCAATCCGAAGTCGACGAGCAGCTTGTCCGGCGCGATGAGGACCGATCGTGACGCCTTGGAGGCGATCAGCGTTTCGAAATTGAGCAGGTTCATGAGGCGGGATTCGACGAGCTGGGCCTGGGGCAAGGGTGCAGTCACCCTCAGGATCGGTTCGTTCCTGAAGAAGAGCGTCCCTTCAGGCATGGCATCCACGTCCCCCTCGAACCTGAAATTCGAAAGATAGTCGATCAGTCGCGATGGGAAGCGCGTCCGGAGCCAGGCTAGCTCTTCTTCGGAAAATCTCATGTTCTCGAGGAAAACGAGCACCTCCTCAAGACCTGCAGATACCAGAAAGTTCCTGTTTTCAGGGAGTTTTCTGACGAAGAATTCGAATGCCGCAGTCCCTTCCATGCCGAGCTCGAGATAGCTCTGGAGCATGGTGTATTCGTAAAGGTCGGTGAGAAGCGGGCTCGACAAGGGATCGATCATGAGATTTCTTCTCTTTTTATCAGCGATGCGCCGCAAGCCTTCATTCTTTCGATCGCCGCCTTGCCGTCCCCGGGATTCAGGTTCACGGCCTTCGTCGCATCGAGCAGCACGACCGAGTCATAGCCCAGGCGCGACGCATCCAGAACGCTGTTGAGCACGCAGTAGTCGGTCGTCAGTCCGCCTATGAAAATCCTGTTTATTGCCTCTTCCCTGAGTTTTTCGTCGAGTTCGGTGCCGTCGAACGCCGAATAGGCTTCCTTTTCCCTGACCGTTCCCTTCGAGAACACGGGCGCGTCGGGAGGCAATGCCAGCTGGTCCGAGAATTGTGCGCCATGCGTTCCTGCTATGCAATGGGGAGGCCATGGCCCGCCGTTTTCCGCGAAAGAGGAGTGGTCGTGGGGATGCCAGTCCCTGCAGGCCAATACCGGGAGATGCCTGTTCCTGAAAAAGGAGATGTAGTCGTTCAGCAAGGGTATGACCTGATCCGCGTCTTGCACGGCCAGGCTTCCTCCCGGCAGGAAATCGTACTGGATGTCGACGACCAGGAGCGCATCGCCTTTTCCGACTTTCATCCTTCCTCCTTTTTCAGCCCATGGAGAAAGAATAGAACAAGCGAGGGGCTATTGCACAACGGACATCAGGGAGGGGAAAATGCGGAACTTGTTTGCAGAGTATCAGTCTATCGAAGAAGGAGGGGAAATGATCAGGCAAATGATCATCGGAATTGCAGTGGCGGTCCTGGCAGTGGCTTTTCTGCCCAAGCTGCTCACAGGGAACCTGCTCGTGCTCGCAGCGGGAATCGTCCTTCTGGTCGGGATAATCGCCCTGATGGTGTTCTAGGGCGTTGAATGGACAAAAAGAAAAGATCCGTCTATCTCGTCGTCGCCGTGGCGATTGCGAGTCTTGCGATGGTCGCATTCGAAATAGTCAAGGTCATCAGAACGCTCGGATGAGGGCTCATGTCCTCATTTCGGGAAGCGGCATGCCGAGATGATAGCCCTGGGCGTAATCCACCCCCATTTTCTTGAGCTCGACGAGGATTTCCTCGGATTCGACGAATTCCGCCACGGTCAGGATATCCAGTCCCTGGCAAAGCCTGATCAGGTTGTGCACAAGGGTATGATCGACCCCCGAATTGAGGATGTTGCGCACGAAGGCGCCGTCGAGCTTGACGAAGTCGAAGTGCAGCTCTCTCAGGTAATGGAAGGAGTTGTAGCCGCTGCCGAAATCGTCGAGGGCGAAAGAGAAGCCCTTCTTCCTCAGGTCGGAAAGGAACTTGCGCATGTGGGTCATGTCGCCGATGGCGTCGCGCTCCAGGATCTCGAATACGACGAGATGGGGCGGGATGCCATATTCTCCGCAGAGCTGCTCGGCGAAGCCCAGCACGCCTCTTCCCTGTATTTCCTGTGCGGAAAGATTGATGAAAAGGCGGGATTCTTCGCCTTCCGAGATCTTCGATTTGAGCTTTGAAAGGGCCTTGTCGATGATGCAGCGGTCGACTTCCCTGCCCAGACCATAGCGCTCTATGGTTTCGATGAAGGAGGCCGCTGAAAGCGTTTTGCCGCCTTCCTCAACGAGCCTTGCCAGTGTTTCGTGGGCGAAGACCTGACCTGTCTTGCAGTCGATGATGGGCTGGTAGTAGGGCAGGACCCTGTCTTCCTTCAGCGCATTCCTGAGCGTTTCGACGAAATTGCGCGTGCCTCTGTTCGCCTGGATATGGTCGTCAATCGCATCGAGCATGCAGACCCCATCCTTTCCCATTTCCTTGGCGCGGTAGAGGCCGAGATCCACACCCGTCATCAGGTCCGACATAGTCTTCGCATCGTTCGGATAGGTCACTACGCCGATCGATGTGGTGACATGGAAGGGCTTGTCCTGGGCGCATTCGAAGGCCATGCCGCGCAGGTTCATCCTGAGCTTCTCTGCGACGAGGAAGGCGTTCGCCTTGTTGGTCTCGGTCAGGATGATGGCGAATTCGTCTCCCCCTATCCTGGTCACGAGATCCCCTTTTCTGATGAATGCATTCATCGCCTCCGCAACCTGCTTCAGCACCCTGTCTCCGCAGGGATGACCGTAGGCATCGTTGACGTCCTTGAAATCGTCGAGATCGAGCATCAGTATGGAAAATTCGTGATGGTGGCGCTCCGATCTGCCTATCTCGTATTCGAGCATTTCATTGAAATATCTTCTGTTGTGGAGGCCGGTAAGCGGATCATGGGTGGAATAGTATTCGAGTTCAGCGAGCGTTCTGCTCAATACCTTGCTGGAACCCACCACCATCACCATCACTGCCAGGATGGAACGGATCACGCTCGCTTCCTGCGGGCTCAGCTTCTGCACGGATCCGTAGGCCACGCCGAGGAGGCCTGCCAGATTGAAGTTCTCGAGTTCAGGGATGGAAACCGAAACGGTGATCATCTCGATTTCCTCTATGGCATCGTAATGCTCAGGGATGGGAATGTGGAATTCCTCTATGTCGAGAGCGGCATCGACCGGAAGTTCGAGCTGTTCCATCAGTTCCTTTGCGAGTTTTTTCCTGACCGAGATCTTGATGTCCTCGGCATAATCCCCAAGGTAATAGATGAAGAGCGAAAGACCGTGTTCTTCGGAAAAGGCGATGAAGAAGAAATTGAAGGGGAAAATCGAGCGGAATCCGGTCAGGATTTCCTGGACGAAGGCTTTCCATTGCGAGACTTTTTCGTGCGAGAGAATGATGCTCTCAAGAACCTGGCTCTGCCGCTCGAAAAGGTCCTTTTCGATCAGGGTTCCGACAAGCTTTTCTGTCGTCAGGTTGAATTCCTGCATGATCTGTCTCAAATGCTCGCCGCTCAGACGCCATTGCCTTTCCCGTTCGTTGAGGAGAAGGGCGAGCGTCGCATCGAGCCTTGCGCATCGGTGGGACGCGCTTTGAAGACAGTGGATGACGGCTTCCCGCTCGACTTCGGAAAGCTCGCTTTGCCTTACTCTATGGATGCTTTGCTGGAGATCGGATTCGATCTCGGCATTGATGTTGTGGACGAGTTCGCCGATGTTGTCTGCGAAGAGATTGGTTCTCGTCTGATTTTCGAAAAGGGAGGCGAATCTTTCGACGACGAGCTGCCGCATCTCCTCGATATTTCGAGGCGTGAGCGAGAGATTCATCGATCGTCCTTCTGTTCGAAAATGCCGCTTCCCTTCATCAGATCGACCCCACATCGCAGTCCCCCGAACCATTCCAGGAAATCTCTTGCCGATTTTCCGCGATAGATTGCCCCATGCTGGGGAGCGATCATGTCTATTTCGAGTTTCGAGACGGCATCGACCCATATCCTGGCCGCCTTGTTGGAGCACATGTAGCGCCTGTGGAAGGATTCGATATAGGGAAGATGGGCATCGAAATCGTCGACGAATACGTAGTCCATTTCCTCAGGAAGCATCGAGGCGCCGATGTCTCCCGTGAAGAGGATTTTCGATATCGGATCATAGACATTGATCTGTCCTTCGGAATGAAGGAAATGCGCCGGCACGAGTTCCAGGTCGAAACCGTCATCGATATGGCAGCGCATCCCGATGTCCGGCACGCCGATGAAGCGATTCATCCGCTTGATGCCGTAATGGGGGAGGAATCTCATCCAGATCCTCGAAACATAGACGTCGGCATTTGTCAGCTCGAGCCAGGTCGAGATGCCGCCGACGATGTCCGGATCCTGATGCGAAAGGATGATGGTCTTCAGTTCTGCGGGGCCGAGATAGCGCAGCATTTCAGCGAGCACTCTCGGCATCACGCCGAATCCGCCGGGATCGAGCAGCACGCCTGCCTCTTCGTGCGCGATCAGATACTGATTTGAACGAATACCGTCCTCTTCACCGGGTTCGCTCTCGTTGAGCAGCACGTATTTGTGCCTGTTCCCTTCGAACAAGATGATGTTGCGCATGACACTCCCCGTCGTTCTGAGTCCGGGAAGCCTTCAAGAACGGCATCCTCGGCTCGTTTATTGAAATTCCAACGGGGGCTTGGTTGGATAAAACGATTTTAACAACAGGGTTTTTGAAATGTCAAACTGCTTAGGGAACCACTGATTTATTCCCACACGGTCGCGACGTGACTTTGCGGAATGAGATTCGAGGCGCACGGCGAAGTCGAATGGTCATTCCATTCGCGAGCCATGCAACAATGAATATCGCCCGCAAAGCCCCGTCCCAATAGGGTTGTGTGAAAACGAAGCGTAGCGCAGTTTCGAGATACGGCCAAATCGAGCGCTCGCTTTGTAGTTCCGGCGTAACCTGCTTTGCAGGTGAGCCTACGCTGAAACTTCGTTTTCGCGCGCCAGTGTCGTAGGCTCGGCTACGATCTGCGTCGCGCGTCCGGCGATCATCTCGATTTTCCCAACAACGCGATCTGCGCGGGAATAAATCAGTGGTTCCTTAGATCACGAAGAAAGGGGGAGATTCAATCTGCCGCTGACGATCATGGCTGCGATATCGTCCATTTTTTTTCTGTTGTCCCTGGAATGGGACCTGATGGCATGAAAGGCTTCCTGCTCGCTCAATCCATGACGCTCCTTCAGCATGCCTATCGCCACGCTGATATTGCGCGAACCCTGCACGGCTGTCTGGAGATGAGCCTCGCTTCTTCTCAGCGCCCTCATTTCATGGTATCGGGCCAGCGCGAGTTCGAGGGAAGGAAGGATCTGATTGACTTCAAGCGGCTTCACGAGATAGCCGTAGCCGCCGATTGCGGCGGACTGCGCAACATGCGCTTCATCGGCGTAGGCGGTCAGGAAGACGATGGGGATGTCCGACACATCCCTTATTCTTTTCGCAAGCGCGAGGCCGTCCATGACGGGCATCAGCATGTCCATCAGGATCAGGTCAGGCAGATCCGAACTGAAGCGCTGCCAGGCCATTTCGCCGTCGGCAGCCGTGGTGACGCGGTAGCCGGCCCTGGACAGGCCATCCGACAGGGTGAAGAGAATGATGCGGTCGTCTTCCGCCACGAGGATGTGGGGGCGATGCGCCATGGCTCAACCTATGACCGGCGGCGTGAGGAGGAGTTCGGCCAGTACTTCGCCGTCTCCCGGCTTGAAGGAAAGGGATGCGCCGCAAGGGGGAAGGAGGGAGCGGACCAGGCCGAGTCCGGCGCCCAGCCCGTTGCCGCTTTCCATTCTGAAGATGTCCCTCCCGGATGCGGCGTTTTCTATCCTGATGAAAACCCTGCTTTTGTCGCCGTTCAGGGTCACTCTGACAGGCGACTTCCTGATGTTGCCATGCTTCATGGCATTGGCGACGAGTTCGTTGACGATGAGCGCGGTGGGCACGCTTTCCCCTTCCACGACGATCACGTCGTTCGGCGCCAGGATCTGAAGCTTGACGTTCTGCCTTCCGTTGGCAGAAAGCTGCGCGGAGTCGCATATCTGGGAAACCATTCTGACCAGCGAGCAATTGCCCAGCCTGGAGATGCCCTGGGTGCCATGCACGATGGCGACGGCCTGCAGCCTCTCTATCGCCTGCTGCATCTGCCTGCCCAGCTCCGGATTCTGCCTGCTCTGGTATCGAAGCAGGCCGATCACGCCCTGGATGTTGTTCTTGATGCGGTGATTGACTTCCCTTATCAAGGTATTGCGCTGTATCCTGGCTTGCGCCCTGCGCTGCTCTTCCGCTATCTTCTCCGCGGCGATGTCCCTGCCGATGACGATATAGCATGTCGGATCGGAATGGTCTGCCTGCATCAGGGAAAAGGTGAGCCCGAGCCAGATGTTGATCCCGTCTCTCCTGATGCAGCGCTTTTCGATTTCGAAGTCGTCGAGTTCCCCCCTGAGAAGCTGGCAGAACAGATGCATTTCATTTTCCAGTTCGCGAGGCTGGAGCAGTTGCTGCAAGGGGAGTCCGGTCATTTCCTCCGGGTCGTAGCCCAGCATTCTGCAAAAGGCAGGATTCGCCTTGAGGAAGAGGAAGTCGGGATCGATGATGCCGAACCCGACAGGGCTTTGTTCGAAAAAAACGCGCCAGGGCTCTTTTTCGATCGAATCGAAGCTTTTGCGATATACCAATGAGGTAGACATGGTCTTTATATTATCATCAGGATGGGTGCGAGCGTGAGCATTTGTTGGGTGAAGCAATTCGGGATTACAATACGCTGATGCGATTCAGATCGTTTTTGATGTTTCTTCTGCTGTTTCCTCCTGTCATGCTCCAGGCCCGGGATATCGGGCACGAACGGCAAATCGATTCATTCATCGAACACATGGTCAGCGAGGATGGATTCGACAGGAGCGAATTGAAGGCGATTTTCGACCAGATTCAGCGCTGCGATACGGCCATTCGCCTCGTTTCCCCCCTTCCTTCTTCCAGACCCATGGATTGGCGAAGCTACCGGTCGCGCTTCGTCAATCCAATCAGGATAGCAGGCGGTGTCGATTACTGGAAAACGCACAGGCGCGCCTTGGCCAGGGCGTCCAGACGATTTTTCGTGCCGCCCGAAATCATCGTCGCCATCATCGGCGTGGAAACGGGCTATGGCAGGCATACCGGAGGATACAGGGTACTCGATGCGCTTGCCACGCTGGCATTCGATTATCCTGATGCGCCAAACAGGAAGGAAAGGATGGATTTCTTCCGCGGGGAATTGGAAAATGCGCTGATTTTTTCCAGGCGCTCGGGCATCGATCCCCTTTCCCTCCATGGCTCCTATGCCGGTGCAATCGGCATGCCGCAATTCATGCCGGGCAGCATCATGAAGTACGGCGTGGATTTCGATGGAGACGGCAAGGTCGACCTGATGCATTCAGCGCCGGACGCGATAGCCAGCGTCGCCAATTTTCTATACAGCCATGGCTGGAAGAAAGGGGAGGCCATCGTCTTTCCGGCTTCCGTCAAATCAGACAAATGGCAAAGCTTGTCGGGCGGCCTTTCGGCCAAATACAGCCTGAAAAGGCTGGAAGAAGCAGGCATTTTTCCCAAGGTCAGGACGCCAGGATTGAGCTTCGGCCTGATCGATCTCAGGAACGGAGAAAGCCCCGAGGAATACTGGCTCGGTACCGACAATTTCTTCGCCATCACGCAATACAACAGAAGTTATTACTATGCGATGAGCGTTGTCGACTTGAGCCGTGCGGTGAAGCGTGCCTTCGTGGAGAAGAAACACTGATTTTTCAGGCGCTGACGAGGCATTTTTCGAGCGTTCGCCATCCTTCCGGGTCACGCAGGTCTGAAAAAAAAGCCGCCTGAAGCCGCTCGTCAACATGGAGCGGCTCGAATGCCGCTTCCTTCGCTTTCAGCACGGCGAGATCGGCCTCCGACGCGTCTCTACGCCTGGTCCGTATGCGCTCGACGAGCGCCGATTCTTCTGCCTGCATCGAGGCGACTGCAAACGGGATTTCGAGTTGCCTGGCCAGATCGCAGAAAGGATCTCTTGCTTCCTTTTCCAGGAAGGCGGCATCGACGATGACGGGAAATCCCGCGTCGAGAAGCGCTTGCGCGAGAAAAAGAAGGCGGGCATAGACGGCTTTCGAGATTCCAGGCGCATAGAGGCCCGAATCGATTCCCGAGCCGCTTTCCTGGAGGGGGGAGAGCCCTGCCATGCGCTTTCTTTCGACATCGGATCTGATGCGGATTGCGCCATATTTCTCGAGTGCTGCCTGAGAGAAAGTTGTTTTTCCTGATCCTGGAAGGCCATGGGTGATGATCAGGAATGGCCTGGCCGGAT
Organism: Pseudomonadota bacterium; assembly: GCA_021848825.1. Classification (GTDB taxonomy): domain Bacteria; phylum Pseudomonadota; class Gammaproteobacteria; order Burkholderiales; family JABEVD01; genus JABEVD01. The sequence continues at coordinate 21,850 of JAJZTQ010000015.1, read as the reverse complement.
TCAGCCATTTCCAGGCAAGTGCGAGATGGCTTTCGCAGGAAGGCGTGCGGCCTGACCTGATGGCCTCGACCATGGCCCTGACGATGGCGCGGGCAGCGATGTAGAAGGGAAGCGCTTTCAGGCCCGGGTAATCCCCCGTCCTTTCGAGATAGGCGTTGAGGAAGCGGAAGGCCAGGTCTCGCCTTTCGTGGTAGATCAGGTCCATGACAGTGAAGGCGATTTCGTTTATCACGTCTATCCAGCGCAGCGCCGGGTCGAATTCTATGCAGTCGAAAGGAATCGGCTGGCCTCTGCAGAGCACGATATTGCCCAGATGAAGGTCGCCGTGGCATTCCCTGACATGCCCTTCGTTCAGCCTTGCCGAAAAGAAATTTTCCAGCTCGGCGTGCTTTGCCGACACTGCCTGCAGGATCGACGAGAGATCCGTCGCCGAGAAGCGCATGATCTCGTCGAGGCTCCTTTTTATCGGGCCGATGATGTCTTTCCCGTATCCCGAGTCGGGATCCGCAGGGGGGAGGCCTTGATGGAAAGAAGCGATGCTTTCGGCGAGAAGATCGAGATGGTGCGGCAGCAGTCCGCCTTTTTTGACGAGCCGATCGAGCGTGTATTCGATCGGGAAGCGCTTCATCCTGACTGCATATTCGATTGCGGGGTAGAAGCCGATCACGGGGGCATCCGGCGTTCCGCCTATCGGCACGACGTCGAGATAGATCGATTTGGCCAGCCGCCTGTTCAGCCTGATTTCCTCGCGGCAATAAAACAGGCGGGAGGCCAGCGAGCTGAAATCCAGGAAGCCCAGGCGGACCGCCTTCTTGATCTTGTAGGCATGACGCCCTGCAAGCAGGACCCAGGAAATATGGGTCTCGATGATCTTTGCGCGATGGCTTCCGGAAAGCGCAGTGACGAGCCTTTCCTGATCCTCCTTCACGAAGGCTGGACGGGCTTACTTCGCTCCTCGGTCTTTTCCCTCAAGGCCTCGAAAATCACTTCGTCGATCGGTTTGTCGAGCGGGATTTCGCTCTCCATCACATGCTTCACGAATTCGTACCAGTCGCTGCTCCGATCGTCGATTACCCGGCCCATAGCTCATCCTTTCGAGTTGAAGTGTCATGAACTTTGAAAGAACCTGTCCGCGGATTGTTAGAGGCGTTTTGGAATGCGGTCCTACGATTATAGATGGTGTTTGCGGAATTTCAATTCAGGGCGCAATGGCCGCGATGAGGTCGGATACGGCATGGGCCGTGGCGAATTTGCTGTCCAGGTAGGGGTTGTATTCGACGATCTCCAGCGCCAGGAATTCTTGGTCCGATCGCAATTGCGTGAGCGCTTCGGACAGCTCATCCTTCAGCATGCCGCCCGGCACGGGGCTCCCCACGCCAGGCTCCTCCATCGGATCCAGCGCATCGAGATCGATGCTGATGCCGAAGCCCGTCGTTTTTCGCTTCACGACGGACACGGCCTCCTTCATCACTTCCGTCGCGCCTCGCTGTCTGATTTCTTCCATGAAATAGATGCGCACGCCCAGCTCCTTCAGCAATCTGGCTTCCCCTTCCTCGAAGCTCCTGACCCCGATCAGGCAGACATCTTCCGGAAGGAGTTTGGGTGCTGCGCCCGAAATATGGGTGAGCTTTTCCTCTCCATATCCGAGCAGGCATGCGAGCGGCATGCCGTGTATGGCGAGAGAGGGGCTCGTATCATAGGTGTTGCTGTCCATGTGCGCATCGATCCAGATCAGTCCGAGCCTGCCTTCGATCGCGCTTTTCACGCCAGACCAGGTGCCTATTGCACAGGAATGATCTCCCCCGATGACGATGGGGAAATCGCCTTTTTTCAGCGCATTTGCCGTTTTTTCAGAGATCAGCAGGCACAGTTCGTAGACGGCCGACAAGGCATCTGCATCCTTCTTCCGGAGATGGACGATGCCGTCCCAATGATGGGGGATGCCGGATTCTTCCACCTGCTGCAGGAAATCGAACGAGCGGATCACCTCAGGTGCGTCCTGGCAGGAATGGTTTTGCGCGCCATATCCGCCTGCCGCACCGATGATCACGATTCTTTTCATGCGCTTCTGAACATGAAGAAAACCGCGCCCAGCAGGCAGAGCCCGGCCCAGATGTAATCCATCCTGAACGGCTGCCCCATGTAGAGCATCGAGAAGGGCAGGAATACCGACAGGGTGATCACTTCCTGGGTGATTTTCAGCTGGGCGAGCGTGAAATGCGTATAGCCTATCCTGTTTGCCGGAACCTGGAAAAGATATTCCGCCAGGGCGATGCCCCAGCTTGCAAGCGCGGCGAGCCACCACGGTTTTTCGGCAAGATTCCTGAGATGGGCATACCATGCAAAGGTCATGAAGACGTTGGAGACGACCAGAAGTCCCGCGAACTGGAGGGGAACAGGAAGAAAGAGTTTCACGATATTGTCCTTTGCTTGCAATTTGGCTGGGACAAGACTTTATCCGAAAATGTTCCGCAAAACAAAAGGCCCGCATGGCGGGCCTTTCTTCATGAGCCGCATTTCGTTCGCAGCTTCTTTCCAAGCGAAATCAGGAATCTCAGGCTTTCCTGGTTGTCCGGATCCTTCATCAGCGACCAGATTCCGCCGAAGCCTCCCGGAGAGCGGGGAGCGGGTTCCTTGGCCGCCTCCTCGACGCAATGCAGCATGTCTTCCAGCATGCCCAGCCTGTCGACGAGCAGGGGGACCACCTTCGCAGTGCGTTCCAGCGCGCCTGACGCCTCGAGCCTCTCGAGCATTTCGACGAGCCTCAATGCGCCGCCCCTGCTGAAGCGGTCGAGAAGGGAAAGACCCTCTCCGACGGTCTCGGCGAGTCTCCCCACCATCTCGTCTGTCAACGCATCCTGCGCCGAGCCGTATACCCTTGCAAGATGGACGAGGCGCTCGAGATCGCCGTTGTTGACCATTTCCGCAATGGCGGGAATGGCTTTCTCGAGCCCGGCCCGATTGACCTGGTCGATCAGCGTGAGCCCGCCGCCCACCGCCTCGGTGAGCCTGCCCACCATCTCGTCGGTCAATGCGTCCTGCGCCGACCCGTATACCCTTGCGAGATGGACGAGGCGCTCGAGATCGCCATTGTTCACCATTTCCGCGATGGCGGGAATGGCTTTTGCCAGTCCCGCGCGGTCGATCTGGTCGATGAGGGTGAGGCCGCCGCCCGCGGCAGCCATGAGTCTTCCGACCATCTCGTCCGTGAGGGCGTCGCTGGCGGCTTCAACCACGCTTTCTATTTCCATGCTGTCAGGTGCGCTCATGGCCCCTCCTCAAAGCAGTCCGCGAGCGGAAACCCAGTAGAGCTTGTTGTAAGCCATCTTGAACCAGTGAACGGCCTTGGTCGGCGCCTTCGGGTCGGGCGGATTCTGGTAGTTGAACATCGCATAGGTGGCGCGATCCTTTCCGGCTTCGATGAAGCAGAACACCTTGCCGTCGTAATCCTTGACGGGCGTGCCCATCTTGACGAGACCCGCGATATTCTCGCCCAGCGTATCCGCCTCGAAGTGGGCGGTGGAGCCGGCCTTGCTGATGGGCAGATTGGTGGTGTCACCCAGCACGAACACGTTGGTTCGGCCTTCCATGTTGAGCTGGTGGCGGTTTGTCGGGATCCAGCCGTTCTGGCCGAGACCGTTCTTTTCAATGACTTCCATTCCCCTGTGAGCGGGAATCGCGATCAGAAGGTCGTAGGATGTTTCGGAGCCTTCCTCGCTCCTCAACACTTTCTTCTCCCCGTCGACCTCCTTCATGTTGAAAAGGGTTTCGTAGGTGATGCCGAGCCTGTCGAACTCGGGGGTGGCCCATTTGGCCACGTTCTCGAGGCTGTGGATGCGGCCTATCGGATAGGTGTAATGCAGCTTCACCTTGTCGAGTATGCCGCGGTCCTTGAAGTAGTCGTGAAGCATGAAGGTGATCTCGAGCGGGGCCATGGGGCACTTGTGCGGCACGCCTACCGTGATCACCACGCGTCCACCCTCGAATTCACGGAGACGCTTGAACATCTTGAGCGCGGTGTCTTCCGTATAGAAGGTTTCGCAGTTCTCGGCAAGACCGGGTATGGTTTCGGGAACGATGCGTGAGCCTGTCGCGATCACCAGGATGTCGTAGGAATGGGCTTTGCCGCTCTTGGTCAGGACCTCGTTCTGGTCGAGGTGGAATTCGGTGACGGGGTCGACATGGAATTCTATGCCGGGCTCCAGAAGGCTGGCCTGGTCACGGTAGAGCTCGTCGGGGGTGATGCGCCCCACAGCCAGGTAGAGCAGCCCGGGCTGGTACATGTGTCTGTCCGAGGCGGAAAGCATGGTGATCCTTGCCTTTCCGCTTTTCAGCTCGCTCGTGAGCCTCCTCGCGAGATTGTTGGCCAGGATCGTACCGCCCATTCCGCCGCCGATGATCAATATCCTCATTTTCCCTCCTCCTTGTCGATTATTTAGCTTTTTTTACGATAATGTGCCAGACGCCGTTTTCCTCTCTCGTTTCGAGAAGCTCGTGCCCGACCTTTTTGATCCATTCGGGAACATCCGTCGCAGAACCCTTGTCGCTCGAAAGCACTTCGAGTTCGTCCCCGACATTCGCCATTTTCATCCCTGCGATGAGTTCCATCAAGGGGCCGGGGCAGAAGCTTCCGCGCGCATCGATTGTCTTTCTTTCAGCCATTTTGTTTTCCCCTTTCAGAATGTCCAGACCTGGCTGCCGCTCGCGTCATCCAGGAATTTCGTCAGCCCGGTCGGCTCGCCCAGATAGGATTCAAGATCCTGTTTTTCAACGGCGAGCACATCCATCGCCATGGAACAAGGATAGACCCGGGCTTCCCCGAGCTCAACTGCCTGTTCGAAAAGCGTTTTGAATTCAGGCACTTTCTTTTCTCTCATCAATTCTCCCATCTCTCCCTCGACAGGCGCCTTGATGCTTCTTCCCTTGATGAAATAGGGCAGGGCGTTCATCGAAAGGAAAACGAGCGTTTCATGTCCGCTCACCGCGGCGACGGAAGTCACCATGGCAGCCATCTGAAGGCGCTCCAGACTTCCAGATACGACCACTACGCAAGTCTTGCTCATCAGCATTCTCCGAAAATTTCACGACGCGGCTTTTTCAGGACCGGTCAGCCTTTCATGCAATGACCGTGCCAATTCAATAATAGGCTGATTATCCGGCTCATGCGATGATGAAATGGAAATTGTCATGTCAAAATGACATCTTTCATGTTGAATTCGAATGCCTTGTCATGACAGAATGTCGCGATGGAAAACATCAGCCAGCTTCAATCGCTGATCGATGCGCAGGAGAACCCTTTCGTATTGATCGACGAGCATTATCGTATCGTTGCAGCCAATCTGGCCTATTGTCTCAATTACGGGCTGAAGCGGGAGGAAGTGGTGGGAAAATGCTGTCATCAGGTATCCCATCTTTCCGACGTACCCTGCCACCTCAATGGCGAGGACTGCCCGCATCAGGAAGTGTTCAAAAGCGGGAAGGTGCATGAGGTGACGCATGTGCATTTCGATCGCCATCACGGGCGGGAATATGTTCGCATCAAGGGTCATCCGATCGAAGGAGTGAGAGGGAAACGCTACCTCGGGGAAGCGATATTCCGGATTGCAGGCTCCGATGAGCCGGATTCCAGGGACATGAAGATGGTCGGTTCATCGCAGGCATTTCTTTCCTGCCTCGATCATTTGAGCAGGGCCGCGCAATGCGAGGCATCGGTTCTTCTTCTCGGCGAAAGCGGGGTAGGAAAGGAGCTCGCCGCGCAATACATCCACCGCCATTCTTCCAGAAGCGCAAATCGCTTTCTCGCCCTCAACTGCGCTTCTATCCCCGAGAATCTCTTCGAGGACGAGCTTTTCGGCCATGAGCGCGGGGCCTTCACGGGCTGCATAGGCAGGAAGCCGGGGCTTTTCGAGCTGGCTGACGGGGGCATGCTTTTCCTGGACGAAGTGGGGGAGTTGCCGTTGGCGATGCAGGCGAAGCTTCTCAGGGTGCTCGAGACGGGGGAATTCAGACGCCTGGGCGGGGTGGAAACGCTACGCGCCGATGTGCGGCTGGTTTTCGCCACCAATCGCGATCTGCTCGGCATGGCGAAATGCGGCGAATTCAGGCTCGATCTCTATTACCGGATCGCGGCCATCGATGTTCGCCTGCCGAATCTCAGGGAAAGAAGGAGCGACATTCCGGCGCTCGCGGATGCGCTGCTTCTGCGCATGACAAGGCTGGGCCTGCCTTCCTGCAGGATCACAACCGAGGCGATGGAGAAGCTTCTTGGTCATTCCTTTCCGGGCAATGTGCGCGAACTCGGGAACATACTGCTCAAGGCTGCAGCGCTTTGCAGCAATGGCGTCATTCTTGCCGAACATGTCCGTCTCGACGGCGAGCCCATACAGCATGTCGAGCGGGTATCGGAATCGAGCCCGAGTATGGACACCTCGATCGCCAGGGTGGAGGCGGAACACATAGCTGAATTGCTGGCAAGACATGACGGGCACAGGCGCAAGACCGCCGATGCGCTCGGCATCAGCGAGCGCACCCTCTACCGCAAGCTGAAGCGCTACGATCTCGCCTAGGGCGTTAGGGAAGCACTGATTAATTCCTGCACGGCTGCGACGGGGCTAGGCGGACGAGATTCGCGAAGCGTGGCGCAGTCGAATGGTTGTTCCATTCGCAAGCCGCGCGACAATGAAGATCGCCCGCCTAGCCCCGTCCCTAAAGGGTTTCGTGAAAACGAAGCGAAGCGCAGTTTCGAGGTACGGCAAAATCGAGCGCTCGCTTTGTAGTTCCGGCGTAACCTGCTTTGCAGGTGAGCCTACGCTGAAACTTCGTTTTCGCGCTCCTTGGCATCGTAGACGCAGCTACGACCTGCGTCGCGCTTCGTGCGATCATCTCGATTTTCCCAGAAACGCAGTCGCGTAGGAATTAATCAGTGCTTCCTTAGTTGAATCGGCAGGCGCCGCAACCGCCGGGCTGACAGGGCTGCGGTTCCGAATGGGTGACGGGCGGCGCTGGCACGGAAAGCAGCTTTTCCAGGTGATTTCCACCGCATTCGGGACAGCAGGGGGCATGGTTTCCCCTGACGAGCGCTTCGAATGTGTTGTTGCAGTCCTGGCATCGATAATCGTAGATAGGCATTTCGGCTCCTAAAGCATGAAAATGGCGAGCATTGCGAGAAAAATGACGAGGAAGAAACCGGCCCAGAGCATAAAAGCGCTCGATTCGCTGTTTTCGGAAACGCCTTCCAGACCGGTCAGGATGGCGAGCTGCCTTGTGGCCTCGAAGGAGTCGAAGTCCGCCGAGACGGAATAGGCGGGCGCCGAATCCTCTTCCTGTGCGAAATGGGTCTGGACGGGCGGCATTTCCGTTTTGTCCAATCCGTCTGCGCAAGCCTTCAGATCCTTCGCTATTTCCGCTGCATCCTGATATCTCGATTCGGCCCGCTTGGCGAGCATTTTTGCGACGATGTAATCGAGCATCTTGGGAGAAGCGGGATTCAGCGTGCTCGGGGGCGGCGGATTGAGGTTGACGATCTGGAACATGATCGCATGGACGTTCTCTCCGACGAAAGGCGGGGAACCGGCCAGCGTTTCGTAAAGCACGGTGCCAAGGGAGAAAATGTCTGTCCGGTGATCGGTGGCTTTTCCGGTGACCTGTTCGGGAGACATGTATTGCGGGGAACCCATGACCATTCCTGTCAGCGTCTTGATGGCGGAAGTCGGAATTCTCGCGATGCCGAAGTCTGTGATTTTCACCAGTCCGCTCTTCAGGATCATGATGTTGGATGGCTTGATGTCGCGGTGTACGATCTGGTGCTGGTGCGCAAAGGAAAGACCTTCCGCGACCTGACGGATGACGTCTATGATCCGCTCGATCCCTGGCCTGCTGCCGGAATCGAGGATTCTCCTCAGCTCCTGTCCCTCCAGATATTCCATCGTGATATAGGCATGGTCTCCGCTTCTTCCGACGTCGTAAAGGCTGATGATATTGGGGTGAGTGATTTTCCCCATCGCCTTCGCTTCCTGATAGAAACGGGCTTCGTATTCCTTGAGCTCTTCGCCTGTAAGGGAAAGGTTCAGGGTTTTGATCGCCACGGTCCGGTCGAGCAGGGCGTCATAGGCCTTGTAAACCACCCCCATTGCGCCCCGGCCGAGTTCCGCCAGGATGTCGTATCGGCCTATTTTTTCCGGAAGCACTAGTTCCTCTTGATGCTGTCGAAAACGGCTCCCCAAATCGGGTGGCCGGCTTCGGCCGGAGTGAGCTTGAATCCCGGGTCGACGGCGAGCGCCTTCCTGAATTCCTCGCGGCAAAGCTTTTCCCGATCGGAGATGCAATAGGTGAAGGCGAGGAACTTGTGGGCGCTGGCCTTTTCCTGGTCGGTCAGATCGGTGTCGAGCGCGCCCTGAAGCTCGGTAATCGTGTCGCTGTAACGGCCGTCGTCAAAGCTCTTGATGCCTTCGTTCAGCATTTTCGCTCCTTTCGATTCGGCATGCGGAGCGACGCTGGCACATCCTGCAAGAACCGTCAGGATGATCGTCAATCCGTATCGTTTCATTCGGGCCTCCGGCTAGAATTCATGCTCGATTATAACGCGCTCGCCCGGTTTCGGTTCAACGGATCTGGTGTAGCTCGGAAGGGTCGAGTTCCTGATCTCGATTTGATGCTTCCCAGGCCAGATCTTGACGGTTTTGAGCGGCGGGCTTGCGCCCAGCGGCTTGCCGTCTACATACACATTCCCCCACGGCATGATCCTGAATAGCAGGGTAGCGCTTTCCGGGGGGGCGACCTTGATTTCCTTCGCTGCATTCTGCTTCTGAGGCTGTTTTTCGCGAACATGCCTGTGCCGGGCGGATTCATGCTGCACGACTGGCGCAGACTTCGGCAGTGCTGGCGGTTTCGGCAAAGCTGCCGGTGCTGAAACCGGCGTGGCTGCAGATTTCGGCAAGGGTATCGGCGCCGAGGCGGGCAGGGCAGCCGGTTTTGCTGCAGGTGCTGGGCCCGGGGTTGGGGGCGCAACCGGGCTGTTCCGCTCAGTCGCAGTCTTGATCAGGAAGGAAAGGAGAATCAGGAGGATCGCTGCGGCTGGAAAGATCTGCTTCAGCAGCAAACGCCTGTTCCGCCACCAGGGCGCTGTCTTTTCGGTCTGGACGGGTTTTGCCCTGAAGGCGTCTTCCTTGCCGACATCGCTTTTGACGGCATAGATTTCATGTTCCCTCACATGCTTGTCGGTTCGAGCCCCCTGATATTCGAAGAGCCTGGCATAATCTGCAGTGACGCCGGATATGACGTCGTAGAAAGTGCGCGAAACCAGGATCTGGTTCGGCTGGGCGAAATTCATGATGCGCTGGGCGACGTTGATCCCGTCGCCTATGATGTTTGGCCGCTTGTTGATGTCCTCGACGAGCCTGACGGGGCCGAGATTGATGCCGATTCTCAGGAAATAGGGAGAATCCTGCTCCGCGATGACGGCATTCCTGATTTTTATGGCTGTCCAGAGCGCGTCTTCAGGGTCGCCCAGGAAGCTGATTGCTGCGCCGTCTCCCGTATCCAGGATGATTCTGTCGGCAATCGGCACATCCTTGATCGCTTCGGCGATCAGACCGTTGAACCTGTTTTTCAGCCTGATCTGTTCGGCAACGGATTTCTTGGAATATTCCACGATGTCGAGGAATACCACGCTGCAGATGGTCGTCTTGTTCACCGTTTGCCCATGTATTTATTCACTGTCGGTTGCCTTCGAACCCGTTTCTGGTTTATGCTTCGCACCTTCTCCGGAGAGTTGGCCGAGCGGTTTAAGGCGCACGCCTGGAAAGCGTGTTGAGGCGTAAGTCTCTCGGGGGTTCGAATCCCCCACTCTCCGCCATCCTGAATTTTCCCCTTAATCTGATGGATAAATCGGATGTGCACCTTCGGTGCCTAACCCTATCCATATGATACCAAATTTGATGCCTCCGAGGCACGGCCCATCGTTTTTGTCGTTGTCCGATCACTTCCGTTTCGCTGCATGGGTCGATGATAATGATCGAAACAGACAATCTGATCAAGAAACATGATAAATCATGAAAATTGTGAAAAATTGATAAAAGAAATAAGATCGATTCAATAAAAGTATCGTTTCATTGATCAATTTTTCATACTTATTTATTTCCTGAACACTCCCTACGATGGTATTGAGCACCTACCGATGACGGTATACAGCTCCCAATCGTCTTAATCAATCTAAGGAGATGTCAAATGAAAGCGAAATGGATAAGCACGATGATTGCAGCCCCTCTTCTTGCGCTGTCTACGATGGCGTTTGCAGGTGAGCCTGTTCAGCTGAATGCAGCCCAAATGGATCATGTCACCGCAGGCGGCATTTCATATGCCAATGCGCTTGCAGGAGCAATTGGTCCTTCCTTTGCGGCCACTGTGACTTTTGCTTCCGCGCTGACCAATGTCGTGGTGTCGCAGACCTTCGAGACGACCACGATTTCCGGAGTAGGGTCGGCTGCAATTTCTACTTCCGCTTCTTCCGCTATGTGAAGATGGGCTTCTGCCAATCCTGAATCAACCATTTTAAGGAGATCAAAATGAAAAGCACGAAACATATCGCACTTGTGGCTGCAGGGCTGATGTACTTTGCCGGGTTCGGTCTGGCAAACGCGGCTGATCCGACGCTGCTGAGCAACGCGCAAATGGACAACGTCACCGCTGGCGCGACGGCTGTTGCCGGATCGGGCGCCCTTGCCTTCGGCGACGTGATGTCTGCCACCAGCGCTGTCACCGGCACGCTGGCCAACGCGATCACCCAAAGCGCCAGCGCTACGGCACTCAGCGGTGCGATAGCCTATTCGGTCTACTTCGGGGCGGTCGCATCGAGCGGTGCAACTGCAACCGCTACTTTGCCCTGATCGCGAAATAGCGGCAATCGAGGGACGGCCTGTTGTCCGGGCCGTCCTCGTTTCAGGCTTTTCAATTCAGTCGAAGGGGGTATGAAAATGAAAAAGAATGTCTTTCCATTCGGAATGGTATTGTCTTTCCTGTCTTTCGCGGTGATGGCCGATCCCGTCAGGTTGAATGCGGTTCAACTGGATGCCATTACTGCCGGGGGTGGCGCCGGCGCGACAACAGTGGCGACTGCCACGGGGCCGGTTGCGGTGACTCAAACAGTTGCCAATGCGCTGATAACCCAGTCGACAATGAACGGCCAGGCTGCATTGACGGGCTATGCAGCCGGATCCGGCGGGGTGGCGACGGCGACGGCTTTGGGGCAGGGTGCCTCCGCCAATACTGCAGCGGTATCCACCGCAAACGTTGCGGGCCTCAACGTCATCACCTACTCGATCAATGTGAATCAGAATATCAACGGAACATCGGTCAGCGGCAGCACCACGGTACAGTTCGGATCTTTCCAGACTCCGATCATGATCCAGTAGTCTGCAACGAGGGTTTGCTTTGAAATTCAACGAGATTGTGAGGAGATTGTGTCATGCTGCCGATCATGGAAGACGACGATAGATGCCGTGGCGAATGCGATTGCGGAAACCATTCCGCGTATCAGGATATGCCCGTGGAAGGGAAGGTTGTGAGCGATGTGACTCAGATTTATCTGCGTAGCATGAGAAAGCGGGAAGTGCTGACTCCGGATCGGGAGAGGCACTATGCGGAACTTGCCAAGTCCGGGGAATTCGAAGCGAGGCAGCTCATGATAGAACATAACCTCCGGCTTGTAGTCAGCATCGCGAAACGATATCAGGATCGCGGCCTCGACTTCCTCGATTTGGTGGAGGAGGGTAATCTGGGCCTGATTCATGCCATCGAAAAATTCGTGCCGGATATGGGGTATCGGTTTTCGACCTATGCCACCTGGTGGATAAGGCAGAGCATCGAAAGGGCAATCATGAACCAGGCTAGAACAATTCGCTTGCCCGTGCATGTCATAAAACAGATCAATTCAATACGCAGGGCGCTCGAAACCCACGGCAGCATGGAAAGCTCCGTTGCCGATGCTGCAGAGAAATTGGGTATGCCGATTGATCATGTCCAGCAGATGCTGAGCCATAGCGAATGGACCATCTCTCTGGATACGCCCCTCGATATCGACGAAACGCTGACGATAGCCGAGTCAGTCCCCGACGAGCAATCATTGTCGCCCGAAATGGCCCTGGCAGACAACGAGATGAAACGGATTGTCGCGGCATGGATCAATACCCTGAATGAAAAGCAGAAATTCATCATCGAGAGCCGGTATGGCTTCAATGGGGACGAACCCATGACGCTTGACCAGATCGCCAGAAAGATGGGGATCACGAAAGAAAGGGTCAGGCAGATCCAAACCGAAACCCTGAAGGGGTTGAAGAATACGTTCGGAGCGAGGGGTATTTCCGATGATCTCAGAATGCAATTGCAAGGCGACGGGTAGCGCGAATGGGAACGTCGGGCAATGTCTGGATATGGATTCGCTCGGGCGGCATCGTTGCTTCTGTATTGACAAGGAAGCTTTCGGCAAGCTTGGAGAACAAAAAATTGACCGGTTGCAGACCAGGCAGGCGTAGGGAATTGTGTTTTCTGGTGAAGGGAAAACGATGCCGATAGGCTTTCTCGTCTTTTCGGGTGCAACAACTTCACCTTCACCTGCCTAAATTTCATTGCGCATCGATAGGAATTAATGGGGGAACAAAAATGAGTTATCCCGCAGACCCGGCAATTGCATCGTTGTTGAATGAACTGCATCTGCAGAGACTGGAGATGGAACAGCGAAACAGGCAAATTTCAACCATACAGCGCAGGCTCGAGGAGTCGGAGGAACGCTTCGCCGATATCTATGAAAATGCGCAGATTTGTTACTTCATTCTGAATAAGGAAGGCGTCATTCATGAAGTCAGCGCCTCGGGGGCATTGTTGCTGGGTATGCAGAGCGAGCAGCTTATCGGAGAAGAATTTTCAAGGTGGGTCGCGAAAGAGGATGTCGACGACTTCCTTGCGCATCTTGGGCGTGTTTTTGAAAATGGCAGCAAGACATCTGTCGAATTGAACATGAGATGTCTGAACGGCCATAAATGTCATGTAATCCTGGAAAGTACGATCGACGAATTCGATCATGATCTTTGCAAGTCTGTCTTGTTCGAGGCAACCAATACCTATCGGGAGCACATCTATTATCTGGCGCACTACGATGTTCTGACAGCGCTTCCCAACCGCGTGCTCTTTCAGGACAGATTTGCCCAGGCGCTGGCTTCCGCCGACCGCAAGGGAGATATGGTGGCGCTCCTGTTTCTCGATCTGGACAGATTCAAAAGCATAAACGATTCGCTGGGGCACATTGTGGGCGACGAGTTGCTGAAAAGCGTCGCCAGAAGGCTGGTCCGGTGTACGAGAAAATTCGATACGGTAGCCAGGCTTTCCGGGGATGAATTCGTCATCATATTGAGCAGCATCGCGAATTCTGACTTTATTTCGATCGTCGCCGAAAACGTTCTTGAGTCGATCAAGGCGCCTTTTCACATCGAAGGGCATGTGTTTTCAATTTCTGCCAGCATCGGCGCGTCGGTCTACCCAAACGACGGTGATGATATGCAGACCCTGCTCAGGAATGCCGATTCAGCCATGTATCACGCAAAGAAACTGGGTAGAGGCAATTTTCAATTCTATACGGATGAAATGAATGCTCGCGTATTGGAATCACTTGCCATTGAAAATAACCTGAAGAAGGCGCTGGGCACCAATGGCTTTGAGATGTATTATCAGCCCCAGGTCGAAGCGGGAAGCGGCAGAATCATCGGCCTGGAAGGCATGCTTTACTGGCATCACCCTGAGTTCGGCCTGCTCGAGCCCGACGCTTTCATGCAGGTTGCAGAGGATCGCGGCCTCATCCTCGACATCTTGAGTCTGACGTTGAACAAGGCGGCCGATCAACTCGACGAATGGCGGAAAACGGGACTTTACACGGCCTCTGTCGCGATAAGGATGTCCGCCACTCAAATCAGGCGGCACGGACTCATCGGCGCTGTTTCACAATTGCTGCGGAATGCGGGCATGGATCCCGGGCTCTTCGAATTCGAGATCACTGAACGGGATCTGGCGCATGAATCGGATGCCGCCCTTCCGATATCAAACGAGCTCAGGAAGATGGAGGTCAAGCTGTCTGTAGCCAATTTCGGCATCGGCTATTGTTCGCTGAGCAGTCTCAGAGCCTTTCCGGTCAGCAAATTGAAAATCGGGAAGTCTATCGTGGCCGATTTGCCTGGAAATCCGGACTCGGCAGCCATTGCAGATGCCATAATAAGCCTGGCAAAGAGCCTGGGGCTCGTCGTCATTGCAGAAGGCGTGGAATCAATGGATCAATGGGAATTCCTGAAGTCCAGGGGATGCCACGGCATCCAGGGAAGATTTTTTTCCGCGGCCGTTGATGCGGCCGGGATTACGACGATCTTGCGCGAAAACAGGTCTGTTCAACAGGATCAGGAACTGCGCTGAGTTTTTTTTCAAATTCTTTCAATGGCTGGGGGCGGGAATACAGGTATCCCTGCGCGTAGTCGCAGCCAAAAGCGCTCAGAATGTCATGCTGGGTCGTCGTCTCGACCCCCTCGGCGATGGTCTTTATCCCCAGTCGCTTGGCGATCAGAATGATCGTTTCAACTATGGCCATGTCTGGTTCACTTTCAGTCATCGCATGGATTAAGCTTTTGTCTATCTCGACATAGTCGATGTCAAAGTCCTTGAGGTGGGAAAGGGAGGAAAACCCTACCCCGAAATTATCATATGCAACCCTGATGCCGCTTTCGTGAAAAATCTTGAGCTGCGTCTTGGTTGTTGTTGATTCCTTTAGCAGCAGCCTCTCCGGTATGTTGATGACGATGCATTCCGGGCTTAGGCCGGCAGCCTCGATGCAGTCTTTCAGATGCTGCATGGGAAAATTCTCGATTTGTATTTTGGAATTGGTGTGTATGAAGGCCTGAATGCACTTGCCAGTTTCATCTTTGGATTGCTTGATACATGAGACTATTTCTTGAAGTGTCCATTTGGCGATCTCGGTCAGGAGTCCGGCTTCCTCTGCCAAGGGAACGAAGGTGGGCGGATCAACAAGTCCGGATCTGCCATGCCGCCATCTCAGAAATACTTCGATTTTCGCCGTCATTCCGGTTTTTAAGTCAACGATCGGCTGACAGTAAATTTTCAGTTCATTCGTGCAGACAGCTTTTTTCAGGGCGTTCACAAGCTTTTGTTTCTCGCGGATCATTGCGGTCATGGCGTCGGTGCAAAAGCCAAAGCGGTTTCGCCCGCTTGATTTGGAGGCATACATCGCCATATCGGCATATCTGATCAATTCGTCTGCCTTGGCGGCATGATCCGGAAATACTGCGATACCGATACTGCAGGAAATATGCACAATATCGCCGTTGCCCAAATTGAATGGCGTGATGAGCACTCCCAGGATGTCATTGCATATTCTTTCGACGTCGGTGCCGGTGACGTCGGTCAGGATGATAATGAACTCATCCCCGCCCATGCGGGCGACTGTGTCGGCTTCACGCAGGCACGACTTGATGCGTCGGGAAGCGTCGACAAGGAGCATGTCGCCTTTCAAATGGCCTAGCGTGTCATTGACTTCTTTGAAATGGTCCAGGTCTAGGAAGGTGAGGAATATTTTGCCAGTAGTGCGTGAAATTTTCTTGATTTCCTGGTCAAGTCGGTTATGAAACAAGCGCCTGTTGGGTAACCCCGTCAAAGCGTCGAAATTCGCTTCCTTCCATATCAGGTCTTCGGAGTTGGGGGTAACGTCGCTGTATTGAGCGATGTGACGGAATATGGAGCCATCCTCGTTCAGGATGCGGTTGATGGTTAAATCGCCTACGTAAAGATCGCCATTCTTTTTTCGATTGGTGATCCTGCCTTGCCATGAGCCTTTTTCGTGCAATTGTCTGAACATCTCTGCATAAAATGCGATGTCCTGCAGACCGGAGCTGAGTAGGTGGGGGGTTTTGCCGACCACTTCGTCCAGGGTGTAGCCGGTCATTTTCGTGAATCGCGGATTGACCGAAATGATTGAATTGTCGGGGCCTGTTATCAGGATGGCTTCGCCGCTGTTTTCATAGAGCGCGTCGATCAATTTAGCCGACCCGGTCGTATCTATCGGGAAGGTGACGTTCCTCCCCGCGCCGATGGCCCCGCCAATTTTGCCGTCAAGGAGAAGCTGGTGACTTTCCGTATCAATGTGCTGCCGAGCACCAAGTAGGTCGAGCATGGACTGGCGGGGCGTCTCCCCGGTCCTCCGGGGCGATCCGGAATAGGTCGGTCTAAACATGGAAGCTCCCAGTCATTATGACGAATGTATGCTCAATACTTCTCCTTTTAAATAGATGAAAAATTAGGATATTACAAGAAATAATAAGTTAAATAATTTTCATAAGCAAAGTCTTTCCATTGCAAGTGATTGTAAATTTCCGCTTGTCTGGTATCGCATACTTTTTCGGCCTTCAAGGCGCATGCTGATTTTCTGGAAGTCGAAGATTATTTCGGAAGTTATTCATTTTTTTAATCAATTCATATCCGCAGTAAATGCATAACTAGAATGAAATACGCGGAAAATTAGTAGGTTAAAAATATGTGCGGAAGAAGCAAAATGGAATCGAGGGGATGGGCCGTGTGGCCGTGGGTTGTTTCGCTGACCTCTGTAGGCATTGTTTCGGTAGCTGTCTGCCTGATCGGGTTTATGCACTGGACTTTTTTTCGAACAGCTTTCGACCTGCTCGGCGTGATTCTGTCTTTCATCGTCATTCTATCCTTCTGCAAGATTCCTTGATTTGTCAGATATCGGATTTCATGTCTGATAGCGGAAGTTTTATTCATCAGATCAATGGGATCCTGGAATTTATCTAAAAACAAGATGGATAAGCGATCAATAAGTCATTATTGATAAATAAAATGTATTAATTATTCGAATAAATAATATCTATATATAAAAAGAAAGTGATCCGTAATATAAATCGCATGGGGGGGCTATGAAAAAGTG
Source organism: Pseudomonadota bacterium (assembly GCA_021848825.1). Classification (GTDB taxonomy): domain Bacteria; phylum Pseudomonadota; class Gammaproteobacteria; order Burkholderiales; family JABEVD01; genus JABEVD01. Next base: position 4,866 of record JAJZTQ010000015.1, on the reverse strand, counting down.
GTCTGATGTCTTCTGGGCTCTGGTGCTCATTTTTGCGTCGAATGGCGCGCATGCAGGTCAAGCTGTCGTGACTTCATTACTGGAAATACGGCATGAAAATGTCGTCATTCAAAAATGGGACCTGAGCTGCGGAGCCGCCGCGCTTGCCACCATTCTTCGTTATCAATACCGCGAGCCTGTCACAGAGAAGGATATCGCCGTCGCCCTGATGCAGAGACAGGTTTATGTCCAGCATCCGGAACTGATACGGATAAGACAGGGATTCTCCCTGCTCGACTTGAAGCGGTATACCGATCTCACCGGGCATTCGGGCGTCGCCTATGGAAATCTGGATTTGAAAAATCTGATCGACATGGCGCCGGTGATGGTCCCGGTGAAGGTGCTGGGATACAACCATTTTGTGGTCTTCAGGGGGGTTGTGGCCAATCGGGTGCTTCTGGCTGATCCAGCCTGGGGAAATCGCACCATGCTTGTCACCGATTTCATCGAGAGTTGGATCGATTTTCCGGCAATCGGGCGGGTGGGCTTTGTCGTCAAGCGTCGTGACGGCAGCAAAATGCCCGCCAATGGCCTTTCGATGCGCAATGTGGACTTCGTCATGCTGAAGTGAATAAATCGTTCAAAGGGGGAGCAATGGCTATTCAGAATAACAGGGGAATTGCGGCAGCCTGCGGTATTTACCTTGCGATGGCGGCTGTTCAATCCGCTGCGTCGGGGACGGATGATTCGGAGCAATCATTGAAGCGTCTGATAACCGAGCAGTACACGCTCATTTCTAGACTCCAGAGGCAGGTGGACGAATTGACCCAGCGGCTGGATTCGATGCAGAACCCGTCAAATGGCAAGGCATCGCATCCCGACAGCCCTCCCTCGACGGGGCAGAGATCGGCCGGGAGCCATTCAAACCATCAAGGTCCGGGCAGTTTTGCCGTCGATGTCGAAGCCGCACAAAGAGCGCTGGAAAGAACCTTGACCCAGACAGGCGCGCTTCTTTTGCCGGCCGGTCAGTTCGATTTGCTGCCCAGTGTCAGCTATACAAGATGGGAATTGCCTTCGCCTCTATTCGTGTCGGTAAGAAACACGATCACCGGATCGCCCTCCGATCTGGTGTTGGCCAATGAACAGATAAAGCAGGACGAATATGCAGGAAACCTCGGTCTGCAGGTCGGTCTGCCAGGGGAATCACAATTCGAGCTGGGGCTTCCCTACTATTCCGTATCCCAGACACAGCTTGCCGATCTGGGGGCATCCGGTCGATTTGTCAGCACAATGCATGGACAGGGGCTGGGTGATCTCACGCTGGGCATCGCGAAAACACTTTCTCATGAACAGGGGTGGCGGCCTGATCTCATCGGGCGTATCGGCTATACATGGGGCACAGGGGCTCAGCAAAACAACGGTGTATTGCTTTATGGCGGGAATCCCTCTTACCACGTGCAGTTTGTCGCCCTGAAGCGCCAGGATCCGCTTGCGTTTATCGGCAGCATCAGCTATCAGCATTCCTTTGAAAAAAATCAAATCATGCAGGGAAATCAGACTGGTTTCTCGATCGGAACGATGCTCGCCTCCAGCCCGCAAACGTCCCTCCAGTTTTCGTTTTCCGACACATTTGCGCAAGCCATTCAGGTAAACGGAATAAAGATTCCGGGGTCGGAGCAAAACATCGGCATGTTCAATCTCGGCGCCTCTTCGATCATCAGCAAGAAGGTCATGATGAATGTGGTGCTGGGTATAGGCCTGAGCAACGATGCGCCTAAATATCAAATCGGGGTGACCGTTCCAATATTGTTCAACTATTGAGCGGAAAAGCGGCAGATTTCAATGACAGGGGGCGTCATGAGTTCAAATTGCAATCGAAGGATGAATTGGGCAGTGAAACGGCTACTGGTTCCTGGAGCCTGTTTCATTTTCAACAACATCGCTTGGGCCGGAACCATACAGTCAGAAGAGGCCTGGACCATGAATGCTTTCACCATGCTTGCGACATTGAATGGTGTAGGGGGCATTACGCTCCTGCCCAGCCAGAATGCCTTTTCGGGTGCGTCGACGGCAGCCTATGCGGTTGCAGTAACAGCCGGTTATGCGGGCAATGGCGGAGTCCCTCAGAAAGGCGGGCAATCCGCTTCTGCCCTAAGTTCCGCTGCGTCCGACATCTCCCGGAATGTCGGAACGGGCGGATTCGACGCTTCGGTTCCTGTCGCGTCATTGTCTGTCGACCAGGCGACCATTGCAACTGCGGAAAACCAGATTCCCCTGTTTTCTCGCGGCATAGCCTACGGCAGTGCGCAGATTTCGGGCGTGCAGCTTGAAAATTCTGGGGCGAATCAGAGCATCGTGCTTTCGGTGAATTTCAGTCGGCTTGGATGGGGGACATTGCCATCCTCGTCGCTCGCCTACGTTTCGAATTCGATCGAGGTGTTGCAGCAGTCCACGAAAGATAAAGCGCAGAGCCTTTTCGGTTTCAATGCCTTGTCGATGGATGGCAGGCAATCCGTCGTGGTCGTCCAGCCGCCTGGAAATGCTTCAGTCAGCAACTGGCTTGTCGGCAATACAGTGTGGCAGGAAAATCAGGTGACACTGAGTACTCATCCGAAGACTTTGCAATTGTCGGTCCCGTTGATATCCGGTCTGGATGCCATCTCAATCAGGAATACAAGCATCGGCATGTCTTATGAGGCGCCGCCGCGAGCGGCAACCCGATATGGACCGGAAACAGGGTACATTCCGCCTGCTGCGGGCGGCCAGGATCAAATTCACTGGAACGGCGCCGGGCGGCTGACTTTCGATAGACTCCCGCTCGACATCCTTTCGGGCGGAAGAGCGGGGGACCCCTTGTTCAACGGGTTCCTGGAAATCGATCCATTGACTTTCTTGAATAGCATCAATGGACTGGATTATTTTTCAGGCGGAGAGATTCGTCTCTTGTCTCAGGCAGGCGAAGTCCTGTTCACTGCCCAAGTTCCTGCTTTCGTATTCGAGGACAGACTGATGTCTTTGCAGGGATTTGATGTGTTCGCGCCGATTCTTGATTTCAGTGCAGTCCAGCCTGATTTGTCCACTTGGCTTAAGGATTATGTCAATGGATTCACTCCGGATTCCACCCTGTTGCCCGAACTCTTCATCGGTTTTTCAATACCGGACCCGGGTTCAGACATATGGGCTAGACCATTCAATGAACCTGTTACAGCCATCCTTTCATTTGCGGGGACTGTCCCGGAACCGCCAACATATGGTTTGTTCGCCGTTGGCATGACGCTGATTGCCGCAATTTCCGGAATCAAGCCAGGGGGGCGCCGGAAATGACCAATCACGAACAAGGCTCGCAGCCGAACCATTCTTTCCGGAGCCATGCGGGGCGGAACTTCGATGAATATCCTTTGCCCAGGAATCCCCATGTCAGCCTCAAGCAGTGGCGTTTCATGCAGGCAGTGGTGGATTGCGGCGGTTTTTCACAGGCATCGGCGTCCCTGCATCTGAGTCAATCTGCCATCAGCAGTGCAATCTCGAAAATGGAGGAACAACTGGGGGTGACGCTCTTCAAAATAGAGGGCCGCAAGGCAAAGCTGACCAAGGCTGGAAGTGCGATTCTGGAGCAATCAAGGCAACTGGTCAGCAGGGCAAACAATATCGAGGAATTGGCTCGAGTTTTAGGGCGTGGATGGGATTCCGAAATCCGTTTGGGATGTGATCCCGATTTCCCGACGGAATTATTGCTGATGTCGCTGAATGAATTCAATACCGCAGCCAAATGCACAAGAATTCTCCTCAATGAAACAAGTCAAGATGAAGTTGTGGAGCCATTGCATATGGGCGACATCGATTTGGCCATCAGTCGCGGTCTTCCGGCTGGTTTTATCGGCATTCCGCTGGTGGAGATCGAATATGTCGCCGTCGCAAACTCGCTTCATTCGCTGTTCAAGATTGGACGGGAAATTGCCGTGCAGGATTTGGCGGACACGGTACAGATCATGATCGGAAAATCCGATGAGCATGATGGAACGGCAAAAGGACACCATTGGCATGTCAGCAGCCTGGATACGGCGCTGGCAGCAGTCCGGGACGGGGTCGGCTTCGCCTGGCTTCCGAGGTACAGAATTGCCGAGTTGCTGGGCCGCGGGGAGCTTTTGGCGCTGCCATTCAGGGAGGGTCATATCAAGATAGAGTGCTTTTATCTGATCAGGACGCCATCGGTACTGCATGGCCCCAGCATCCAGTATTTGATCGATATTCTTGTCAATCTGAGTCAGAAAAGTGAATTCAGCTGCCCTTCGCTCAACCGCTGAAGACGGGCTAAGCCATTGTCTAAAAAAAACAAAATCCGGCCGGCCAATGCACCGTTGGCTGCTCAAAAGACGCTCAGGAGGCTGCAATGGAAGAAACTGACCGAAAAAGGCGCTGGGTGATTGATTTCATGTCTGCCATGCTATCCGCTGCGCTGTTCTTTCTTGCCCTGGCACTTGTCAGCGGATGAGCTGTTCTTGCGGCATAGGCTCGTGATGCGTGGCGACCAACTCGCTGCCTGCTGAAGACAGCCCCTGGCAAGCCATTCTGCATATTTCGCATTTGAATTTTTTGGCTAACATGGGGATATGCAGGCAGCGAATCTGTCGTGACGCTGACCATGAGCCGGCTTGATGCATCCGGTTCATCGGCATCAGCGAACGCGATAGTCGATGTCTGCAAATCTCGATCCAGACCAAGACAGCGATGCGGGCCATGTCGTGAAGAAATTCCTGGGAGTCATCCTATTGTTTATCTTGATCACGATCGTGTTATCGGTAGTGGGAGTCAGCGTCTACAATTTCCTGTGCAACCTCATGAACGAGACCTCCCCCGGGGCATGCGTGCCCAAGCATTTTTTTTCGC
>JAJZTQ010000014.1 GCA_021848825.1 Pseudomonadota bacterium | reverse complement strand
GGAGGGACGCATCCGAGGCCCGGCGAGATATCGCTTGCCCACTGCGGCGTGCTCTTCCTGGACGAATTGCCTGAATTCGAACGCGCCGTCCTCGAAGCATTGCGCGAACCTATGGAAGAAGGAAAAATCACCATCTCGAGAGCGCTGGAACAGGTCGATTTTCCGGCAAGATTCCAGCTCGTCGCAGCCATGAATCCCTGCCCCTGCGGTTATTTGGGCCACGAGAGCGGGAGATGCCATTGCACTCCTGACCAGATCATGCGCTACAGGGCGAGGCTTTCCGGCCCTTTTCTCGACAGGATAGACATGAGGATAGAAATGCCCCCCATACCTTTCGAAGACCTCAGGAACAAGGCATCAGGGGAATCGAGCAGCACCATCAGGAAGAGGGTGGAAGCATCGAGGAAAATCCAGATGGAAAGACAGGGAAAGACGAATTCGGAACTCGATTCGAAGGAAACCGAGAAATACTGTTCCCCAGAAAAGGAAGGCGAACTGTTGATCAGGCAGGCTATCGCTTCCTTCAACCTGTCCGCGAGGGCTTATCACAGGGTGCTGAGGATGGCGAGAAGCATCGCCGACCTGGGAAATTCACGGCAAATCGCCAAGGAGCATGCGGCCGAAGCCATCCAGTACCGCAGATTCGAGGCCTGAAGTGTCGGAAGATCTTACAATCGCCATGAAAAACATCCCTTACATGACAATATCATATTGATGATATTCAATAATTAAACAGATAGCACGATTATTGCTTATTGATCCCGTCTAACAATTCAAGGAAGATCAGTCGTGAAAAGAACAATCGCAGCCCTCGCCCTTCTAATCGCGCCGCTGATGGCATCGGCCTCCGTGGTATACACTGCAACTGGAGGAGACTACACATTCGCGACGCCACCTTATACGACGTCGATGCAGATCACATTCCAGTTCGCCACGCCGACCGCGCTTGCGCCTAACCTCCTCTACGGAACCTATACCGGGACGGTTTCGTCCTGGTCGATGAACGACGGCCTCTATACGCTCACCAACTCGACGCCTGGCGCCACGCTCTCGCTGATGCTCGGAACGGATGCCACTGGTGCGATCAACAACTGGCGCGTCGAAGCCTACACTTCGAATTTTTCGAACGACATGATGATCCTCGGCCCGGTGGACGGCCCCATGAGCAGCGCGTCAAACGGCAATGCATCGGCATTGAATGGCACGCTCGCAACCTGGAATTCATCATCCTCCTCCGTTCCTGAACCGGACGCCGCATTCCTCTTTCTCGGCGGGCTGACGGCCCTCGGATTCGGGCTTCGCAGGAAAATCTGAAAGATCGGACGCCGGTCATCTGCGAGGTTTGCCTCAAATCCGCAGCCATGCACGAAAAGGCAATAGACTATTTGTTGCACTTCAGCCGCATGGCCTGCTACGACATCTGGAATGCTTAAAAGAGCGGCGTACGGAAAGGTATTGAGGCTCCGCATTCCGCCGGGAGCTGCGATCATTGCGCACGCCCCTGGGCATCAAGCCCAGGCATTCTGGATTAACGTGTTTTCCCGGCAAAGCCGCAAAGTATCGTTAGACAGATGATAGGCTGAAGATTGGACCCAACCGCATCCCTTGCGTATCATCTCAACTGACCAGGAAAAAATCGCCAACCCATTTGCCGTTCTTGTAGTCTATGGTCAGCCGCTTCGGCACACATGCCTGCGGCTTGAGTATGGGAAAATCGGTCAAGGGTTGATCGCCGTCGAAAGCCTTCGCGTCGCAGGCGACGGCCACCACCGGACGAAAACCGATTCTGAGCTTGGGCGTCGCGGCTATGAAATTTTCTGCATGTGAACGAGCGCCGAATCTGACAGCCTTTCTGATCAGACAGCTGAAATAAAGCTCCATCTCGACAAACAGCGGCTCATCAAGCGCATTCATCTGTTTTTCTGCAGCGCCGCTGCACTCGATGAGTACTTTCCTTTCCAGAATCATGACGCTTGTCTTCATCATTATTCTCCTCAGTACCCGTCATTTCGACGACTTATCATGGTAGCAGGCTTGGCGCTTCCCAGGGCATAAAAAAAGGGCTGCGTAATGCAGCCCTTTTTTAGCCCATGAAATCAGGCCGATTTCTTGGCAGGAAGCTTTTCCTTGATCCTCGCGGACTTTCCTGAACGATCCCTCAGATAATAAAGCTTGGCGCGCCTGACATCGCCGCGGCGCTTCACTTCTATGCTCGCAATCAGGGGAGAATAGGTCTGGAAGGTGCGCTCCACCCCTTCGCCCGAGGAAATCTTGCGGACCGTGAAAGCGGAATTGAGGCCGCGGTTGCGCTTTGCAACGACCACGCCTTCATAAGCCTGGACACGCTTCCTTTCGCCTTCGACGACATTGACATTGACGATCACCGTATCCCCCGGCGCGAATTCCGGGATATTCTTGCCAAGCCTTGCGATCTCTTCCTGTTCCAGCTGACCGATCAGATTCATTTGTTGCTCCTTAAACATCGTTCCATTCCTGCCTGAATTCATCAAGCAGCCTCGATTCTTCCATGCTCAGCACCCTTCCCTGCAGAAGGTCGGGGCGCCTTGCCCATGTCCTTCCCAGCGACGCCTTGAGCCGCCATTTCCTGATCTTCTCATGGTCTCCTGAAAGGAGCACCTGAGGCACCGCATCCCCCCTGTAAACCTCGGGGCGGGTGTAATGCGGGCAATCCAGCAGTCCTGTCGCGAAGGAATCCTCAAGCGCGGAATCCGCATCGCCCAACACCCCCGGCAGCTGCCTGACCACTGCATCGATCAGGACGAGCGCGGCGAGTTCCCCGCCTGAAAGCACGTAATCCCCGATCGAGATTTCCTCGTCCACCCTGCGGCTCACGAACCGCTCGTCCACACCTTCATACCTGCCTGCGACCAGCACGATCTTCGGCTCCGAAGCCAGCTTCATCACCTTTTCGTGATCAAGCCTCGCTCCCTGGGGGGAAAGGTAGATCACGCGGCCAGGTTCGGATCCCTGGGCCGCATCGAGCGCATCTTCAAGGGGGCCGGCCATCATCACCATGCCGGGTCCGCCGCCGTAAGGCCTGTCGTCGACCGTCCTGTAATTGTCCCCGGCATAATCCCTTGGATTCCAGAGCCCGAGACTGTACAGTCCTCTTTCCCTCGCCCTCCCCGTCACGCCGAAGCGGGAAAAGGCATCGATCATTTCAGGAAAAAGGGTGACGACACCTATCCTCACCAATCCTCCCCCCATTCGGCGAGGATCTTCCTGCCTTTCATGTCCACATCGAGAACGAATTCCGAAACGAAAGGGATGAGACAGGTTTTCTCCCCCTTCACTTCGAGCACATCGTTCGCACCCGTCTCGATGATGCTTTCAACCAGACCCAGAATTTTCCCTTCCGGGTTGACCACTTGCAGCCCGATCAGATCGGACCAGTAATATTCGTTCTCGCCCGCCTCGGGGAGCATTTCCCTCGGCACGGCCACCTGCATCCCCTTCAGTCTCTCGGCGTCATTCCTGTCCCGGCTCGCCTCGATTCTGGCCACGACGCTTTTGCCATGGACCTGCGCCTCGATCACCCGGGTTTCCTGCCAATGACCCTCTCTTCCCAGCCACCAGGAAGGGAAATCGAGCAGGCTGTCTATCGTTTCGGTATAGGGAAGAACCTTGATCCATCCCTTGATGCCATACGGGGCAAAAACCTGCCCCATCACAACCATTGCTTCAGGCTGCGGCACCGAATCGCTTGACCAGCTTCGTCACCGCATCGCTCATCTGTGCGCCGCGGTCCTGCCAATACTTGATCCTGTCCATCTGGATGCGAAGCGCTTCCTGTCCTTCGGACGCGACAGGATTGTAGAACCCTACGCGCTCGATGAAGCGACCGTCGCGCGTGCTGCGCGAATCCGCCACGACCAGATTGAAAAACGGGCGTTTCCTAGCGCCACCACGAGCGAGACGTACGATAACCATCGCCTAACCTACCCCGAAAAACTAAAAGAGGGAAATTGTACGACAGAAAGCCCGTTTCCCGCAAGCAGAATTTCACCTCAGCCCAGGCAGCATCCCTTTCATTCCGCGCAGCATTTTTGCCATCCCGCCCTTGGAGACCATTTTCATCATCTTCTGGGTCTGCTCGAACTGGTTGAGCAGGCGGTTGACTTCCTGAACGGAAACGCCCGCCCCTGCGGCAATCCTTCTCTTCCTGGAAGCCTTGATGATCTCGGGCTTGACGCGCTCGAGTCTCGTCATCGAATTGATGATGCCCTCTATCCTGGAAATCACTTTGTCGTCCATCTGGGCGCCCTGCGCCGCCTGGGTCAGCTGGGCAGGAAGCTTGTCCATGAGCGCATTGAGCCCGCCCATCTTCTTCATCTGCTGCACCTGGATCTTGAAGTCCTCGAGATCGAATCCCTTGCCGGATTTCACCTTCTGGGCAAGCTTCTTTGCTTCCTCATGATCGACCCCGCGGCTCGCCTCCTCGATCAGCGAAAGCACGTCCCCCATGCCGAGTATTCGGGAGGCCATCCGTTCCGGGTGGAAGGCTTCGAGCCCTGCAAGCTTTTCGCCCACCCCTACGAACTTGATCGGCTTTCCCGTCACATGCCTGACAGAAAGCGCAGCGCCTCCCCTCGCGTCGCCGTCCAGTTTGGTGAGAATCACGCCAGTCAGCGGCAGCGTCTCGGAAAAGGCCTTGGCCGTGTTGACCGCATCCTGACCCTGCATCGCATCGACAACGAAGAGCGTCTCGACAGGCTTGAGCCCCGCATGGAGTTCCGCGATCTCCTTCATCATGGCTTCATCTATCGCAAGGCGCCCCGCCGTATCGACGATCAGCACATCGAAATAGTGGCGCCTGCCGTAATCGAGCGCATCTTTCGCTATTTCGACGGGCTTCGCCGATTGCGACTCAAAGAATTCGATGCCGAGCTGCCCTGCAATGGTCCTCAGCTGCTCGATCGCGGCCGGCCGGTAGACATCGCAGCTCGCGAGCAGCACTTTCTTCTTCATGCCCTCGTGCAGCCACTTCGCGAGCTTTCCCGAAGTGGTGGTCTTGCCCGCACCCTGGAGGCCTGCCATCAGGATCACTGCCGGAGGAACAGAAGCGAGATTGAGTCCGGCATTGTGCTCGCCCATGAGCCTTGCGAGCTCCCCATGCACGACGCCGATGAATGCCTGGCCGGGCGTCAGGCTCCCCTGCACTTCCTGCCCTATCGCCTTCTTCCTGATCTCGTCGATCAGGGCCTTCACCACAGGCAGCGCGACATCTGCTTCGAGCAGAGCCATTCTGACTTCCCTCAGCGCGTCCTGGATGTTGGCGTCCGAGAGCCTCGCCTGGCCCCTCAGCGTCTTGATCACGCCCGAGAGGCGCATCGTCAGATTGTCTAACATTTCAGAGATTCCCGATTAATGCCATATGGCATGAGATGGTGTACACTTTAAGCTGTTTCGCTAGTCTACAATAAAATGCCTGGCTTTTTAATTTACCTGATTCCTTCCCTGCTTTACGCCCTCATCGCAGTGCTGCAGTTCTGCGTGAAGGAGCCCGAGAAGAACTGGACAAGATTTGCCATCTTGCCGCCTTTCCTGCTGCACGGCTACGCGCTCTACAGCAATCTCTTCATCGAAACAAGCGAAGGACTCAATTTCGGCATAGGAAATTCGATTTCGGCCATCGTCTGGCTGATCGTGGGGATACACTGGATGGGCGGCTTCTTCCACAACCTGAGGGCGATCCAGGCGCCGATTGCCATGCTTGCCGCATTCTGCGTGCTTCTCCCGGGCATCTTTCCTTCCCCGCACTTTCTGCCGCATGCCAACATGCTCGCCTTCAAGATCCATCTCACCATCGGCCTTCTCGCCTACAGCCTGTTCTCGATCGCCGCCCTCCAGGCGATCCTGATGGATTTCATAGAGAAGCGCCTGCACAGCGGGATGCCCACGATGCTGAAGAACCTGCCGCCGCTCCTGACGATGGAAACGCTGCTTTTCCGCGTCATAGGCGCAGGATTCATTTTGCTTACCCTGACGCTCTTCTCCGGGGTGCTTTATTCGGAAGAGCTTTTCGGCAAGCCTTTCGAATTCAACCACAAGACCATTTTCACCTTCATTTCCTGGGCGATTTTCGCCATGCTCCTCGGGGGCCGCCATTTTTACGGCTGGCGCGGCAGGATTGCGGTTCGCTCGACCATGACCGGATTCGTCATGCTGCTGCTCGCCTATGTCGGCAGCAAGTTCGTGCTGGAAGTCATCCTCAGGCGGTAATGGACAATATCTCGCTGACGACGCTCTTTCTCCTTCTCGTCGTCTTCATCATCCTTTCAGCATTCTTCTCGATTTCGGAAACAAGCATGATGGCGATCAACCGCTACAGGTTGAAGCATCTTGCGCAGACGGGACACAGGGGCGCCAAGCTGACCAGCCTCCTTCTGCAGAAAGTCGACAGGCTGCTGAGCGTGATCCTGCTCGGCAGCAGCCTCGTCAATGCCGCCGCAGCCTCGCTTGTCACGGTCATCACGATCAGGCTTTTCGGCAACCAAGAGTGGGCCATCACGATCGGCGCGCTTGTTCTGACCTTCCTGCTGCTCATTTTCAGCGAAATCACGCCGAAGATCATGGCTGCCTCCTATCCGGAAAGGATCGCCTTCCCTGCAAGCTTCGTGCTCTCCCCTCTTCTGCGATTGGCAATGCCTGTCATCTGGTTCGTCAACCTCTTCGTTCAATCCCTGCTCTGGCTGATGCGCTTCAAGACGGTCAGCGGCGCTCAGCACAAGCTCAGCATGGAGGAATTGAGAATGCTCGTGCTCGAGGAAAGCCATTTCATACCCAAGGGACACCAGAGCATCCTGCTCAACATTTTCGATCTCGAGGCGATCACGGTCGACGACGTCATGATCCCGAGGAGCCAGATCGAAGCGATCGACATCACCATTCCGTCCGAAACGATGCGGGAACAGCTTTCCACTGCCTATCATGCGAGGGTGCTCGCCTACAGGGAAAATCTCGACAATGTCGTCGGCATACTCGAAGTGAGAAAGGCGCTCTCAAAGCTGGAAAGCGAACCCATCACCTCGGAGAATCTTTCCCAGGTGCTGAGGGAGCCCTACTTCGTTCCGGAAGGCACGCCGCTCTTTTCGCAGCTTCAGCATTTCAAGGAAAACAGGAGAAGGCTCGGGCTTGTCGTCGACGAATACGGCGAACTCAAGGGGCTCGTCGCGCTCGAAGACATCATCGAGGAAATACTGGGGGAATTCAATGCCCATTCCCCGATGCAGACGGGGATGTACCAGAAACTGGAAGACGGAAGCTATCTCGTGGAAGGGAGCAGCCTGCTTCGGGAGCTCAACCGCAAGCTCGGCCTCGCCCTTCCGATAGACGGGCCGAAAACCCTGAACGGCCTCATCCTCGAACATTTCGAGGACATCCCGGAATCGGGCACAAGCCTCAAGATTGCAGATTATCCTGTCGAAATCGTGCAAACTCAGGGCCGATTTGTCAAAATGGCGCGTATATTCCCGAAACTGACACGGTAGACCATGGCCATCCAGCTCAACAGCAGTCTCGCCCGCGCACTTGTTCAGCAGAACAAGCTCACCGAAAGCGATGCCAAGGCTTTCGAACTCGCCGCATCGACTGGCGGAAACAGCTTCGTTTCGGAACTGATCAAAAGCAGACGGATCGATCCAACGGAGCTCGCCATGTTCGCTTCGCAGACTTTCGGCTTTCCCCTGCTGGATCTCGACGCCGTTTCGAGGGATACGATCCCTTCCCTGATCGACGCCAAGCTGATGCAGAAGCACAGGGTGGCCGCCCTTTACAAGCGCGGAAACCGCCTTTTCGTCGGCATCTCGAACCCGGAGAACATGCAGGGACTGGATGAGATCAAGTTCAAGACCGGGCTTGCGATCGAGCCCGTGATCGTCGAGGACGACAAGCTCTCGGCCTTCATCCAGAAAACGGCGGAATCTTCGACAGAAGGATTCAACAAGTTCGGCGAAGAGGAGATCGACCTCAATCTCGAATTCATAGACGAGGTTGCGAAAACGCTGCAGCCCGACACGTCGATGGCCGAGATCGAGGATGCGCCTATCGTCAAGTTCATCCAGAAAACGCTGCTCGACGCCATCAATGCCGGCGCCTCCGACATCCATTTCGAACCCTACGAAAAATTCTACAGGATCAGGTACAGGATAGACGGCATGCTCTATGAAGTCGCGCAGCCCCCTGTCTTCGTCAAGGAAAAGCTGGCGAGCCGGCTGAAAGTCATCTCCAGACTGGACATCTCGGAAAGAAGGGTGCCTCAAGACGGCCGATTGAAGCTCGCCCTCTCCGAAACCCATGCCATCGATTTCAGGATCAGCACGCTCCCCACGCTTTTCGGGGAAAAGATCGTCATGCGTATCCTGGATCCGTCGAGCGCGAAGCTGGGAATCGATGCGCTCGGATACGAACCGGAACAGAAACAGCTGCTTCTCGATGCCATCGCGAGGCCCTACGGCATGATCCTGGTGACGGGACCAACCGGAAGCGGAAAGACGGTGTCGCTTTATACGTGCCTCAATATCCTGAACCAGCCCGGCATCAACATTTCGACTGCAGAAGACCCCGCGGAAATCAACCTTCCCGGGGTGAACCAGGTCAACATCAACGACAAGGTTGGGCTGACCTTTGCGGTCTCCTTGAAGGCCTTCCTCAGACAGGATCCCGATGTGCTGATGGTCGGCGAAATCAGGGATCTCGAAACAGCGGATATCGCGGTCAAGGCGGCGCAGACAGGCCACCTTGTGCTTTCAACCCTTCATACCAACGACGCGCCTTCGACATTGACCCGCCTGCAGAACATGGGGATGGCCCCTTTCAACATCGCCAGCTCGGTGATCCTGATCACTGCGCAAAGGCTAGCCCGCCGCCTCTGCAGCTGCAAGAAGGAAAAGGACATCCCTCTTGACGCGCTGCTCGATGCGGGATTCACCGAAGCGGATCTGGACGGAAGCTGGAAACCTTACGGGCCGGTGGGATGCGACATCTGCCAGGGAAGGGGTTACAAGGGAAGAGTGGGCATATACCAGGTGATGCCCATTTCAGAGGAAATGTCGAGTATCATCCTGAATCAGGGTTCTTCCAGCGAAATCGCGGAGCAGGCAAAAAGGGAAGGAGTACGGGACCTGCGGCAGTCGGGATTGCTCAAGGTCAGACAGGGGCTGACTTCGCTGGAGGAAATCGAGGCGATCACAAACAGGTAAGCTGCAAGAGGAAGCCATGGCAACGACTGTCAACAAAGAAGGCAAGGATTTTTCCTTTCTCTGGGAAGGACGGGACAAGAACGGCAAGCAGGTGCGGGGGGAGATGCGCGCAAAAGGCGAAGCCATCGTCAATACCACATTGCGGCGCCAGGGCATCATCGTCTCGAAAATCCAGAAACAGCGGCGCACCCGGGAAAGGAAAATCACCGAGAAGGATATCGCGCTCTTCACGAGACAGCTCGCGACCATGATGAAGGCCGGCATTCCCCTCCTTCAATCCTTCGATATCGTCGCGAAGGGGCACAGCAATCCTGCCGTGACCAAGCTTCTCCTGAACATCAAGGCCGACGTCGAGACGGGAAGCAGCCTCAATCAGGCTTTCCGCAAATACCCTCTCTATTTCGATCCCCTTTTCTGCAATCTCGTCGGCGCAGGCGAACAGGCCGGCATACTCGAGAGCCTGCTGGACAGGCTGGCCACCTACAAGGAAAAGATTCTCGCCATCAAGAGCAAGATCAAGTCGGCGATGTTCTATCCGACCGCCATCGTGGTGGTCGCCTTCATCATCACGGCGATCATCATGATTTTCGTCATCCCCGCATTCAAGACTCTCTTCTCCAGCTTCGGTGCGGATCTTCCCGCCCCCACGCTGCTCGTGATGAAGATATCGGACTTTTTCGTCTCGTACTGGTGGGCGATTTTCGGCGGAATCGGAGCAGGACTCTATTCCTTCTTCTATACCTGGAAGCGCTCCGTCAAGATGCAGAACACCATGGACACCTACCTGCTCAAGATTCCCGTCTTCGGCCAGATCCTCAGGAAATCCTCCATCGCGCGCTGGAGCCGAACCCTTTCCACGATGTTCGCGGCAGGCGTCCCGCTCGTCGAATCCCTGGATTCCGTTGCTGGCGCATCCGGAAACTACATTTATGCCGAGGCAACCAGGAAAATCCAGATCGAAGTCAGTAGCGGCACGAGCCTTACCGTTGCCATGCAGAATACCGGCGTTTTTCCCAACATGGTGCTGCAGATGGTGAGCATCGGCGAGGAATCAGGTGCGCTGGACAGCATGCTGGGGAAAGTCGCCGATTTCTATGAGGGCGAGGTGGACGATGCAGTCGATGCGCTCTCCAGCCTGATGGAACCCATCATCATGGTCGTTCTCGGCACGCTGATAGGCGGTCTCGTGATTGCGATGTACCTGCCGATATTCAAGATGGGACAGGTGGTCTGATGGATCTCATTTCATCCTCCCCGCCCTTGTTCGCGGCGGTCTGCGGCATCGTCGGCCTGATGATGGGAAGCTTCCTCAATGTCGTCATTTCGCGGCTGCCGAAAATGATGGAAAACAGCTGGAAGGACCAGTGCGCCGAACTCGAAGGAAGGGAAGCTGAAAAGAGGCCGGAATTCAACCTGGTCATCCCGAGATCGAGATGCGATTCGTGCGGTCATCACATCTCCCCCTCCGACAACATCCCGGTATTGAGCTATCTTCTCTTGAAAGGGAAATGCAGATACTGCAAAGCCGCCATTCCTTCGAGGACAGCCTTCATCGAGGCCTTGTCCGGGGTCCTCAGCGCTTATGCGGCATGGCATTTCGGCTTCGGCATGGCCTCGTTCGGCGCGCTGATTCTGGTCTGGGCCATGATACCGCTCGTCTTCATCGACATGGACAAGCAGCTTCTTCCCGATTCGATCACCTATCCGCTGCTCTGGACTGGGCTCCTCTTCAATCTTTACGGCGGATTCGTCAGCCTGGAGGCCGCAGTGCTCGGCGCAGTCTTCGGCTACCTTTCGCTCTGGACAGTCTACTGGCTGTTCAAGATCATCATGAAAAAGGAAGGCATGGGCTACGGCGACTTCAAGCTGCTCGCCGCGATCGGGGCGTGGCTTGGAGCGGGACAGCTTCCGCTCGTCATTCTTTTTTCCTCCGTGTTCGGCGCGGTGATCGGCATCGCCATGATCGTTTTTGCAAAACACGGCAGAAACATCCCCATCCCCTTCGGCCCTTATCTGGCAGCCGGTGCGTTGATCGCGCTCTTTTGGGGAAGGGCGATCGCAAGAGCCTATCTTGGCTAGATTCGGCGTCGCGCTGACAGGCGGAATAGGGTCCGGGAAAAGCACTGTTGCCTCGATTTTCGCCAGGCTCGGCATTGATGTCATAGACACCGATGAGATTTCTCGATTTTTGACCTCTAGGAACGGTCCCGCCATCGGAAAAATCGCCGAGACGTTCGGGGAAGGGTTTGTGATTGACGGGGATCTCGACAGATCGAAGATGCGAAAACTCGTCTTCTCGGAAGAATCCTCCAGAAAGAAGCTCGAATCCATACTCCACCCCATGATCAGGGCCGAAGTCGAGAAAAGGATAAGGCTTTCCGATTCCCCCTATTACCTGGTGGTCGTTCCGCTATTCTTCGAGACGAAGGGCTACGGGGATCTTGTAAAAAGCGTGCTCGTCGTCGACTGCAGCGAAAATACACAGATCGATCGCGCAACGAAAAGAAGTTCCCTCGACGAAAAGGCGGTCAGGTCCATAATGAAGAACCAGATTTCCAGAAAAGAAAGGCTGAGAAATGCTGATGATATCCTCGAAAACGAGGGCAGCATCGACATGCTCGAGGAGAAGACAAGAAAGCTGCACGACAAATATCTTGCGGAATATTTGAAAAATCCCTTGTAATCGTTCAGAATTGTGTACACGTTCCAATTTCCGCCAGTTCGCCGCCAGTGATCAGTTACGAATATCCCATCAACGAGCGAACCCGCACTCTATTGCGGCTGGAAAACCTGTGCAAGCGAATCGACTTCTTTCTCGAGCAGGATGAAGCTGCCGCTCATCATGCCGCATTGATCACCCTTTTCGAAATTCTCGACGTATCGAGCAGGGCGGATCTCAAATCCGACCTGATACAGGAACTGGAAAGGCAGAAACAGGCGCTCGCCCAGTTGAGGAACAACCCGGCGGTTTCGGAAGATGCCCTGGACGAAGTGCTCGCCGACATCGAAAAGTCGAGCTCAGGCCTCTTTGCCATGCCTGGCAAAATCGGACAGCACCTCAAGGACAACGAATGGCTGATGAACATCAAGCAAAGGACGGCCATCCCCGGGGGCGTCTGCGAATTCGATCTGCCTTCCTATCATTACTGGCTCAACCAGAATCCCGAAAAGAGAAGGGATGACATGATGCTTTGGCTCGGACCGCTGTCTCCGATCGAGAACAGCATCGCCATCGTGCTCAGGATCCTGAGGGAAAGCGGCAGGACGCTGCGCTATGTCGCCCAGAACGGCAGCTTCCAGCAGATCCTCGCGGGAAGAACTGCCCAGATGCTCGCTGTCGGTCTCGAAGAAGACCTGCCGTATGTGCCTGAAATCAGCGCGAACAAGTACGCCCTCAACATCCGTTTCGTCACGGCGGCAATCCAGCAGCGACCCAGGCTCTGCGAAAGCGACGTCGATTTCAAGCTGAGCTTCTACAACCTATGACCGTAGCCTGCCCACAATGCGGAAAGGAGATGCAATGGCGAGTGGAAAATGCTTTTCGCCCATTCTGTTCGGAACGCTGCAAGCTGATCGACCTCGGTCAATGGGCCACGGAAAAATACGCCATACCCGATGGAATGCGGGAAGATGAAGATGCTTGAAGTTGCGGCCGGCGTCATCTTTTCTCCGGAAGGACGCATCCTGCTGGGACGGCGCCCTGAAGGAAAACCCTATGCAGGATACTGGGAATTTCCCGGCGGCAAGATCGAAGCGGGAGAATCGCCGGCGGACGCCTTGAGACGCGAACTGAAGGAAGAACTCGGCATCGAGCCTCACCATCTTCATCCCTGGATTTCGAGGGTTTTTCATTATTCCCACGCGACCGTCAAGCTCAATTTCTTCAAGATATTCGGCTGGGAAGGCGAACCAGAAGGGCGCGAAAACCAGCAGATCGCCTGGCAGGATCCGGACAGGATCGAGGTCTCGCCCCTTCTTCCTGCAAATGAATCGATCCTTCGCGCATTGAGGCTGCCGTCGATCTACGCCGTCACCAATGCAGCCGAAATCGGCATCGAGGCCCAGTTCGAAAAGTTGGAGACCGCCTTGCAAAAAGGCATCAGGTTCATCCAGGTCAGGGAAAAGGAAATGGATCCGGATTCCCTCAAGCGCTTCGCGAGGGAAATCATGGCGATTGCCGAGGGCGTCAAGGTGACGATCAATTCCGAAGTCGAACTTGCCCATGAAATCAGGGCGCACGGCGTCCATCTTTCATCGAACCAGCTCATGCATATTTCAGTGAGGCCGGATTTCGACTGGTGCGGCGCATCGGTTCACCATGCAAGGGAACTCGACAAGGCCGTTTCGCTGGGACTCGATTTCGCAGTGATGGGCCATGTCCTCGCGACGGCATCCCATCCTGG
The DNA here is from genome assembly GCA_021848825.1 of Pseudomonadota bacterium. Classification (GTDB taxonomy): domain Bacteria; phylum Pseudomonadota; class Gammaproteobacteria; order Burkholderiales; family JABEVD01; genus JABEVD01. The sequence continues at coordinate 51,170 of JAJZTQ010000014.1, read as the reverse complement.
ACGGGAAGGCATGGGATGGGAAAAGTTTGCAGAGCTGGTGAGGGGATGCCCGATCCCTGTCTATGCCATAGGCGGGCTGGAAATAGAACATCTTCAGCTTGCTCAAAGTCACGGCGCGCATGGAATCGCGATGCTGAGAAGCGCCTGGGATTAGCCTTTTTTCTTCCCCGCCCAGTCTCTTGCGAACTGCCAGGCCACTCGCCCGCTTCTCGATCCGCGGTCAAGCGCCCATTGCAGCGCAGCCTTCCTGAATCCCCTTCTCTCCTTCACGTCGAAATGGTCCAGCCATTGCGCGACAATCGAGAGATACCCTTCCTGGTCGAAAGGGTGGAAGGAAACCCATAATCCGAATCGCTCGGAAAGCGAAACCTTCTCTTCGACCGTCTCCCCGGGATGGATTTCATCTCCAAGATATTTCGTCTCCAGGTTCTCGCTCATGTATTCGGGCATCAGATGCCGCCTGTTCGATGTGGCGTAGACGAGGATATTCTCGGGTGCCGTTGAAACCGATCCGTCCAGAACCACCTTGAGTTCCCTGTATCCGCCTTCATCCTGGTCGAACGAAAGATCGTCGCAGAAAATGACGAACCGCTCCTTTCTGCCTTCGATCGCTTCGATGATCTCGGGAAGGTCGACAAGATCCTTCTTCTCTACCTCGACAAGTCTCAATCCCCTGTCGCTGTAACGATTCAGGAGGGCTTTGACGAGTGAAGACTTTCCCGTTCCCCTTGCACCTGTGAGAAGAACGTTGTTCGCAGGCAATCCATTGACGAATTGCCGGGTATTGTCTTCGATCAGCCCGATCTGCCTGTCAATTCCCTTCAGGTTTTCCAGCCTGATGTCGTGAGGATGAAGCACTCTGAGCAAGCCCCTGCTCTTCACCCATCTGAAAGCGATGCCTTCCCAGTCGGTCTCCAGCTTCTTCGGAAAGGCATGCTCCATCGTCGCAAGCAGCCTCTCCATCATGGCCAGCAGCGGGTCCAGGTCGTTCATGAACGGTAGTCCGCGTTGATCCTGACATAGTCATAGGAAAAATCGCATGTCCATACGGTGGCGGAGCTTTTCCCCCTGCCGAGCACGACCCTGATGGTGATCTCGGGTTTCTTCATGACCCTGACGCCTTCCTCCTCGGTGTAGGAGGAAGCCCTCCCTCCTTTTTCAGCTACCAGCACTTCGTCGAGATAAACCCTGATCTTTTCGACTTCCAGGTCATCTATTGCCGAATAACCTATCGCGGCGAGTATCCTCCCGAGATTCGGGTCAGATGCGAAAAAAGCGGTCTTGACGAGCGGGGAATGTGCGACAGAAAAAGCGACCTTTTCGCATTCCGCTTCGGCTGCGCCTTCCTCGACTCTCACGGTGATGAACTTCGTCGCACCCTCCCCGTCCCTGACGATGGCCTGGGCAAGAAGAATCGACACCTCGATCACCGCCTCCTTCAGTTTTCCATATGATTCTTCGGAAATTTCCTTGCCTGTCGAGATCAACATGAGAGAATCGTTGGTCGAGGTGTCCCCGTCGACCGTGATTCTGTTGAAGGATGCATCGGCTGCCTCCTTCACCAGTCTGTCGAGCCTTTCCTGGGGAAGCTTCGCATCGAAGGCGATGAATCCAAGCATGGTCGCCATGTTGGGATGGATCATGCCAGAACCTTTGGCGATGCCCGTTATCCTGACCTTTCTGCCATCGATTTCGATTTCCTTCGAAAATGCCTTCGGCTGAATGTCGGTGGTCATGATCGCCTCGGCTGCTTCGAACCAGTTCGATTCATTGAGGTCATCGACGCAGGCGGGGAGCCCTGCAACGATCTTCTCGACCGGCAAAGGCTCCAGTATGACGCCAGTCGAGAAAGGCAATACCTGGTCTTCGCTGCAATTCAGAAGCCTTGCGAGTTCGCGGCATGTCGTTCTCGCCCTCGATAGCCCTTCTTCTCCGGTTCCGGCATTGGCGTTTCCGGTGTTGACGACAAGCGCCCTGATTTCTTTTCCCGCTCTCTCCCTGCACAGCTGCACTGGCGCTGCGCAAAACCGGTTCTTGGTGAAAACCCCGGATACGTTCGAACCCTTGGCGAGCTCGATGACGAGAAGATCGCGTCTGTCCGGCTTTTTTATGTTGGCACGAGCCGTGCCGAGCCTCACCCCTTCCACGGACAGCAATTCTTCTTTTTTCGGCATCGTTAGATTGACAGGCATGGCTTGCTCTCAAAAATTTCAAGTTTAAATTCAAACATCTTACCAGGCAACCATCGTTCTTGCATTTTGCAGGCCCTGAACTATGATGCAGAAAATGCAGGCACCCTGACCATGAATATATTCATCGCACTCCTGATGTTTCTGGCTTCGGTTTCCTCTTTCGCCGGGGACGCCGCGCAGGGTATTCAATGTTCCGATGAAACGGCCTCCTCGCCTTCGCTGATCGAAGTGGCCAAGCCAGGCGAAGCGGCCCGCCCCCACGTTCTGAAGCTCGGGGAGTATGTGACCGTGAAAATTCCACACGAAGCATATGGCGCCTATTTCACCAGGCAAGGCGACAACGTGCAGCCCATCCCAGTTCTTTACATCAACGACTTGCCGATAAAGGACCTTTCCTGGGCGAATGCAGGCTGCGAAAAAATAGCATTTTTTTTCGAGAGGACACAGGAATCAAGAGACCTTTTTGGAAAAATGCTTTCGAAGCTCGACGGCAAAGACAATATTCCATTGGGAATCGGCACGGCCCAGAAAGGGTTCGTCATGGACATCGGGCTGGTGAAGCTGGCTCTGGGTTCGGGTAACATGCTGCTCTGGTATATTGGAATGATTCTGCTAGCCATTCTGACTGTGTGGCTCGGCATCTCGACCGGAATGATACGCGACCTTCCGGCTGGAGGAGTTGAAAAAGTCCCCGGAAAGACAAGGCCATTCAGTCTCGCCCGCGTGCAAATGGCCTGGTGGTTCCTGCTGACAGTAGGCGCCTATACCTACATATGGCTGAAAACGGGTGAAACAGCCAGCATCCTGCCTGATTCGGTGCTTGCTCTCATCGGGATCAGCTCGGGCACAACGGTATTGAGCGCAGTCGTCGACACGACTGCCTCGAATAGGGTCGAAGAACGGAGCTGCGGCTTCCTCAGGGACATTCTGAGCGACAGTGACAGCATCAGTTTCCACAGGTTCCAGATGTTCGTGTGGTCGATCGTGCTCGGCATCATCTTCGTCAAGAAAGTCTGGGCCACACTCATCATGCCCGATTTTGATGCACAGCTTCTCGGGTTGATGGGGATTTCCTCAGGCACCTATCTCGGTTTCAAGATTCCCGCAGCAGCCGCCGCAGCCAAATCCGGAGGCCAATCGGCTTGAAGCTCGATACTAGGACCCGGCTTACCCTGACGGTGGCGTTTTGCGCTGGCTTTGGCGGATGCTCAAGCGTACCGCCGGAGGCCGTGGATCTTTCCTATCAGGTCGGGAAGGACACTGAAGCGCTCCATCAGAGCTATCGCAAGCTCATACAAGCGCATTACGACATGGAAAGGCATTGTGCCGAGGAAAACTGGACATCCGACATCCTGCCTCAAATCGTCAAGAAGGCGCTGGCGGAAGGAAGGCTCGTCGATATCGTCAGCGGCAGGGTGGTTTGGGATCCTGCAAGAAAAAGCTTCGTTCCCCCGACGCCGGGGCTGGAATATGTTCAGATGGAGCAAAGCATCCAGGTTTGGAGCCGGGAGATTTCGGGCATCATGGACAAGTCGAGAAACGCCATGCTCGCCCCATACGATGCACAGGAAAAGCACCTCGTTCATTCAGTCGATTCCGCCTTTGCCCAGATAAACCGGGGAAATGCCGCAATCAGCGCCTTTCTGGCGAGCATGAGACATGTCCAGCAATCGCAGGATATATTGCTGGACAGGGCAGGACTCAAAGAGGCCAGGGATGAGATCAGAAGCGATATCGCGAAACTCTCCGAAGATGCCTCGAAAGGCTCGGCCGGCCTCGAAAAAGCCAGGGTCATCGTCGAGAAATGGAAGGCGAATGCGCCGCAGGAGAATGCAAAATGAACATGTTGGACAAAACCGCAAAGACAGCGGAGGACCTCACGAAAAATTTCAACGACTTCCTGACCAATGCGGAGTCACTCAAACCAGAAACAGCGGATCCGGCGCTATACAATAGACTCGTCGATGCCGTGCAGGAGGCGACAAATCAGAACGAAGACATTGCTGCCTTCTACGACAGATTGAGCGCGCTCGGGCAGGATGTCATTGACCTTGCGAAGACCCTGAAGCTCATCGCCTGAACATATGCGATGCAAAGGGGAAAAGCGCTGGATCGACCCCGGCAAAAGATAAAGACTGGGCGCCTACGCAGATGAGGTTTCGCGATTCCTCTTGAAATTATGAATTCTTCCGGATTGGCCTTGCGTTTCCCGAACCAGGCTTTGATGGCTGATGAAAGCTTTCAATCGGGGAATCCCTGACATGGCGGAATCTGCGGCCATGTTCCGCCTATCCTTTCGGCGATCGAAGACCCTGTCGAAAATTTCGTCAATGGCATCATGAATGAAGTTCCGGACAACATAACGCCTGGCTTCTCGCCCATGCCGGTGAAGGCAAGGCGGCTGCGATGCATCAATCCCCGGACGCTGGAGGCTTTCATGAACATGGATGATGAGCATGCACCAAAACGCATCGCGTGCGCCCTCCGCCTGTGCAATAGGATGAAATGAATACAGCCTATCTTCAATAAGCCATTGATTACAAGAGGTCCCTGTTTTGGCTCAGAATTTGCTTATATACGGATATTGCTTCCTTGCAGCAAGTGAGGTCAACATGGACATCCGTTATCACATCATTCCCGACGAAGGGCGCCATCGCGTGATGATCTTCGACGCCGAGACAGGCGCAATACAACACCCTGCCTGCTGGCAGGATATCGCTGCCTATCACAATTACCTCATCGACCGGGGAAGAATAAATGAAGCACAGAATCTGCTCGCCGAGAGCATGGCGGGGCGGAAGCCCATCACCAGCCTGGTCGCGAGCATCGCAAACTGCCAGCTGAACCTCTGAAAGTAGCCTTCTCGCGAGATCTGGTTCGCTACGCTCAAAAACAGGATATCAGACTGATTCAAAATATGAATCTTCAGTGAAAAAGTTGATTTCCAGGATTTCCCGCCTAGTTTGATTTGAGGACAACAAAAAGGGGAAATTCATGGTTTCGCATTCACTGTTCCGCACAACTGCAATTCTCGGGCTGCTTTGTCCTGCCATCGCGCAGGCTGACATCGTCGACATCAATCCCGGCGACGTCGTCAGCATCACCGCCACCCTGAACACGACGGATCCAAACGAGAATGGAGAGGGTGAGCCCATCGTCATCACTGCAGATGGCGCGACAATCGGCGTTGATCCCAATTACGCCATTCCCGGCACTTTCACCTATACCGCGCCGCCGGTGATCACGGCGCCAGGCTCGCCTATCCCGAAGGTCGCCATCAACTATTACATTCAGGGATACGACGGGGACGAATCCGCTTCCTTCTCCACCACGGTAAACCCTCCTCCCACGGTAAAAACCGCTGCGCAGATCAGCGCCTGGAACAATGATGCCTTCTACCTGGGTCTGATCGGGGGCGGCGTAGCCTCCATCGGCGCGGTAGGCTGCCCTTTCAGCGGCCCGTACATCGTGCTTTGCAACAGCGCGACAGGCGCCATAGGGGGGCTTTCGGCAATGGCCGCGGCCTATTTCGCCAAGCTCGCCGCCGATCCGGTAGACTCCAACTACACTGTCATCGCAACGCCGAAGAACATACAGCTTCCGGCCAATCTCACCGTTGGGACGAATCTCGCATCGGACGAAAGCAAGGCCATTGCCCTCGCCGCTGCCCTCATCACCTCATTCAACAGATATCAGGGTGCAATGGCTGCAGGCGACAGCTACTGGGCAGCCCAGCAGCTCGCAACCGTGATCAGTTATTCGAATCAATTGAACAGGCTGATCGACAACCTTCCTTCGGATCTCAGGGCCTTTGCGAACCAGCTGATCGCCCTTGGCGTTCCTGCCAATCTCCTGGTCAGCACATCGAGCGTATTCAACACCGAAAGCCAGATCGCTTCATATGGCCTGTCGCCGGAGGCACTGAATCTATTCAACCTGCTGGGGCTCAGTTCAGGCGACATACAAACGGCCACTCAGGACCTTTATGTCCAGAACATCAACGATCTAGCCGGGCAGTATCCGGCACTCCTCAACACCTTCGCCGCCAATCTCCAGGCACCGGGATCGATGGTGCCCGAACCCGGTTCGCTGTCTCTCTTTGCAGCGTCATTGGCAGCCCTGCTTTTCGCCAGAAGAAGAAGGGCTGCCGCGCTATTCATCGGCCTTCTTCCGCAGCGACTCCAGGGCGGTCAGACGCTCGTTCAGCCTTGCTAGAATGCCGATCGCGACGAAAACCAGACCCAGCATCGCAGCAAACATCGTGGCCCAGACTGCTTCGCTCGAAGCAGTCTGGGCGATTTCCTTGCTGTGGGAAAAGAAGATGTCTGCGCTCAGCCCCAAGATCACGCATCCTATGACTATCATGGCATAGTGAAAAAACTTCAATTGACGAGCCCCCGATTCAGAATAAGTACAGGCTAGATGCTGATATCGAAGGCGTCAACCCCATGCGTTGCACTTTGTCTAAAAAGACCCTCCGATTTCTTGCGGAAATTGGCTACAATTAAGCGTATTTGAAATCTGGGTACGGGATGAGCAACGAGTCGAACGATCTGTCCTTCATGCAGTCCACCATCGCATTCTTCATCGATACGATGAGGGACGCCAGCCTTGATTCGATTGACGAGTCAGGACTGCAGCTTGCGGCGGAGTCGCCGAAATACAAGATCAAGGTTGCAGCCACCTCGGCGGAGCGCAAGCCCGCCCACATGCTGATCGACAGAATGTATTCCGGCAGGGGCTATGAAACGCGCGGGGCATTGGATCATGAGCCGAACAAGATGACGCTCGTCGCCTATTCGAATGACAAGGCCGTGGGGACACTGTCGGTCAGGAAAGACTCGTTTCTCGGTCTTTTCGCCGATGAAATGTATCATGAAGAGCTGAACGATCTCAGAAAGAGCGGCTGCAGAATCTGCGAATTCACTGGCCTTGCCATCGATCCGGAGATCAAGTCGAAAGGACTTCTGGCCAGCATGATCCATGTAGCCTATCTCTATCACTTTCGCATCCTCGGCATTACGGACGGCGTGCTCGAGGTCAATCCCAGGCATGTCAAGTTTTATGAAAGCATGCTCGATCTCGACAGAATAGGTCCCGAGCGGATGTGCCTTCGTGCAAATGCCCCTTCAGTGCTGCTGAGAGCAAATTTCCCTTACATGGCGGAACAGATCAGGAAATATGGCGGATTTGCCGCGAAACCGCTTGGGAGGAAATCGCTTTATCCCTATTTCTTCCCATACGAGATGGAAAGCCTGATCATTTCCAGGATGTCCTCGTGCTGATCGCGGTGCTCGAATCATGGACATCGGCAATCTGATCGGCTATCCGGCTGCAGTACTCACCACCATGGCCTTCGTTCCTCAGGCATGGCAATCCTGGAAAACCAGGGACCTTTCAGGAATTTCACTTCCCATGTATGCGCTTTTCACGCTAGGCGTCTCGCTATGGCTCGGCTACGGCATCGCCATAGGCAGCCTCCCGGTCATCGCCTCCAATGCCGTCACGCTGCTGCTCGCCATGATCGTGCTCTGGCTCAAGCTCAGATCGGGATCATGAAGTGGAAGTTTTCGACCTGACGAGCCAGATCGGCGCAGGCAGCGCCTTCCGAGAAGAACTTTGCAGCATGATCGGCGCCACACAGATGTTCGACGATTTCGAGTGGCATGACATCGAGGCGCTTGCCGACTACATGCAGGCCTACGAAGCGGGAAAGGGAACGGTGCTGTTCAGGGAAGGGCAAGGCGGCGACTTCCTCTGCCTCATCATCGAGGGAAAGGTCGACATCGTCAAGGAAGATATCGACGGGAAGAGGAAAACCATCGCGGTCGTCGGTCCTGGAAAAACGCTCGGCGAAATGGCTATCATCGACGGCGAACCGTGTTCTGCCACCGCAATCGTTTCGGAACCCGTCGTCCTGACGATCCTCACGCAGGCCAACTTTTTCCGCATCATCAACGAAAAACCCGCGCTCGCGACGAAAATCCTGCTCAAGCTCGCCAGGCTTCTCAGCCAGCGCCTCAGGCTCGCGAGCGGCCTTCTCGTCGATCGCCTATAGGCCAGGAAATTTCGACTTTCTGGCAGTTCTTTATCGAACCCAGCGCAGCCTCAAGCGGATCCATGCCCGCCAATGCAAGCGCTGCAAGGATAGGGTTCTCGTGGCTCACGGCGAGTACGCGCTTTCCCTGATTGAGGCTTGCCATCTCGTCGAGAAACCGCCTCACCCTCGTCATTTCCTCGATAAACGATTCCCCCCCTTCCGGACTGAAATTGACCGGATCATGGAGGATCATCTCGTTGAATTCATGAACAGGCCTGCCGTCCATGCCGGATTTGCGCTCGTTTATCCTGCCATCGACAAGGACAGGGCCCCTCCGGAAGATGATTTCAGCGGTCTGCCTCGCCCTGTGGAATTCGGAACAAAATGCGATGTCGATCTCGCCGGGATCGACGAGCGAGGCCTGAATCCTTCCCTTCTCGGTGAGATTGACGACTCTTTCAGGATTGTCGCTGATCCTGCCTTCGACATTCGCCTCGCTTTCGCCGTGCCGGACGAAAACGATGCTTACGCCAGCCTGCCGTGGCACTGCTTGTATTTCTTTCCGGATCCGCAAGGACAGGGATCGTTCCTTCCAACCTTCTGGCCTACCCTGACGAACGGCTGATGATTTTCATCTTCAGAAGCCAAGGCCTCGTCGTAATCGGCATGCTGGTACCTGACGTTCTCCAGCGCCGTCGGCACTTCGACTGCCTCGACATCCGCCTGGCTCCTGATCTGAACGGTGAGCAGGTTCTGGGTCACATCCATCCTGATCGCTTCTAGCAGATCGGAAAAGAGTTCGAAGGCCTCGCGCTTGTATTCCTGTTTCGGATCCTTCTGGGCATAGCCTCTCAGATGGATGCCCTGGCGCAGGTGATCGAGGGCAGCGAGATGCTCGCGCCAGTGGTTGTCCAGGCTCTGGAGCATCACAGCGCGCTCGTAATGCCTCATCAGCTCGTCTCCCGCCTGGGCAGTCTTGGCCTCGTATAGCTGCTGGGCGTGAGTCGAGATCCTTTGCCTCAATGCATCCTCGTGGAGTTCCTTTTCCTCGTCCAGCCATTTCGCAACGGGAAGCTCGATCTGATATTCGGCCGACAATGCCTTCTCGAGCCCCTGGACATCCCATTCTTCCTCCATGCTCTGGGGCGGGATGTACTGGCTGACGAGCGAATCAAGCACATCGTTTCTCATCGCCCCGATCGTCTCGGAAATGTCTGTTGCGTCGAGCAGCTCGTTTCGCTGCTGATAGATGACCTTGCGCTGATCGTTGGAAACGTCGTCGTATTCGAGAAGCTGCTTCCTGATGTCGAAGTTTCTTGCCTCGACCTTCCTCTGCGCATTTTCGATCGCCCTCGTCACCCATGGATGCTCGATCGCCTCACCTTCCGGCATGTTGAGCTTCTGCATGATCGAGGCAACCCTGTCGGATGCGAATATCCTGAGCAGCGGATCTTCCAGCGAGAGATAGAAGCGGGACGAGCCCGGATCTCCCTGGCGCCCTGCCCGCCCCCTCAGCTGGTTGTCCACCCGCCTTGATTCGTGCCGCTCCGTGCCGATGATGTGGAGCCCTCCCTTTTCCAGAACATCTTCATGCCGCTTCTGCCATTCTTCCCTGATCTTCGCGATCTTTTCCTGCTTCGCCGCATCGCTGAGCTTCTCGTCTTCCCTCACTGCATCGAGGTCGGCCTCGATGCTGCCGCCCAGCACGATATCGGTTCCGCGCCCTGCCATGTTCGTCGCAATCGTCACCATCTTGGCGCGTCCCGCCTGAGCGACGATTTCAGCTTCCCTTTCGTGATGCTTCGCATTCAGGACCTGATGGGGAAGCTTTTCCTTCTTGAGGAATCCAGAAAGCAGTTCGGAATTCTCGATGGAGGTCGTGCCGACAAGGACAGGCTGCCCGCGCTCGTGGCAATCCCTGATGTCGTTGATGACGGCCTGGTATTTTTCCTTCGCCGTCCTGTAGACCTGATCGAGCTTGTCCTTTCTCTGCATCGGCCTGTGAGTCGGAATGATCACGGTCTCGAGCCCGTAGATCTGCTGGAATTCGAAAGCTTCGGTATCGGCAGTTCCTGTCATGCCGGCGAGCTTTCCATACATCCTGAAATAGTTCTGGAAGGTGATGGAAGCGAGCGTCTGGTTCTCCTTCTGGATCGCCACGCCTTCCTTCGCTTCCACCGCCTGGTGAAGGCCGTCGGACCAGCGACGGCCGGACATCAGCCTGCCGGTGAATTCGTCTACGATCACCACCTCGCCATCCTGGACGACATAATGCTGGTCCCTGAGATAGAGGGCATGGGCGCGCAATGCGGCATAGAGGTGATGGATGAGCGTGATGTTGGCTGAATCGTAAAGGCTCGTGCCGGGCGGAAGAAGCCCCGCCTGCGCAAGCAGCCGCTCGGCATGTTCGTGCCCTTCTTCGGAGAGCAGCACCTGATGCGCCTTTTCGTCGACCGAATAGTCCCCAGGGCCTTCCTCTGTTTCCTGACGCTTCAGCTTCGGGGCAAGGTCGTTTATCCGGTAATAGAGATCGATGTTGTCCTCGGCCTGCCCTGAAATGATCAGCGGGGTCCTCGCCTCGTCTATCAGGATCGAATCGACTTCGTCGACGATGGCAAAATTGAGCGGCTTCTGTACCTTCTCGCCCGGATGGGAAACCATGTTGTCCCTGAGGTAGTCGAAGCCGAATTCGTTGTTCGTGCCATAGGTGATGTCTGCAGCATAGGCAGCCTGCTTTTCATCGTGCTCCATCTGGGAAAGGATCACGCCCACCGAAAGGCCGAGGAATTCGTGTATTCTCCCCATCCAGCCCGCATCCCGCTCGGCGAGATAATCGTTGACCGTTACCACATGAACGCCCCGGCCTGAAAGCGCATTGAGGTAGGAAGGCAAGGTCGCGACGAGCGTTTTTCCTTCGCCTGTCCTCATTTCGGCGATCTTGCCATGATGCAGAACCATTCCGCCTATCAACTGGACATCGAAATGGCGCATGCCCAACACCCTTTTTCCAGCTTCGCGGACAACCGCAAAGGCTTCCGGAAGGAGCGAATCGAGCGTTTCCCCCTTCGAGAAACGCTCCCTGAAGATTTCTGTCTTTCCCTTCAGCTCGGCATCCGACAGCGCTTCGATCTGCGGCTCAAGCGCGTTGATTTCCCGCACTTTCTGCATGTACTGCTTGATCAGCCTGTCGTTGCGGCTACCGAAAATACTCCTAAGCAGGCTGGAAAACATAGATTGGCAGGCAATGGTAGGTTTAAAATAGGGTTTTCGATTTTACCACAACATGGCGAACAAACTAGACTTCTTCCTCGATCAAGGCTCGACGCTGCTTCTCGATGCGGAAAAATCCCTTGAAATCGAGAAGATCCTGAAGAAAGCCCTTCCCAGGGAACTTTCAGTCTATTGTAGCGCCGGAAGATTGCAGGAAAAAAAACTGCAGATCTATTCTGACAACGGCGCGGTCGCGATGAAGCTCAGGCAGATTTCTTCACGGCTGCTGGAAAAGCTTCAGGCAGGCGGGCTCGCCATCGACTCGATCAGAATTTCCGTGCGGGTGAACAGGAAGGCCGAACCGGGAAAAAAGAAACCTCATGTCATGGGGAAAAAGGGGATCGAATCGTTCAGGGAACTCGCCGATTCGCTGCAGGCTTCCCCATTGAAATCGTCCATAGAATCGCTACTCGAGAAATTAGGCGACCAGGATCAGTCTTTCCAGAACATAAAAAAGCCCGAAGACAGATAAGAGCAGAAGGGTGTATTTTATCAGCCTGAAAGCGAAATCGAGATATTTCCTTTCTCTTTTCGGCAGATAGGCAAGAAGAGAAACACCGATCGCCACGATGACGGCAAAGGCGATCAGCCTCACCAGCACCATCAGGCAGGCCTGGGCTGATGCCTGAGATAAGCCGGGATTTCCTCGGGACGGTCGAATGCGACATATTCCCAGGCTTCCGAATCGGCGAGCAGCGCACGGAGAAGCTGGTTGTTGAGCGCATGCCCCGATCTGAAACCGGTGAAGGCGCCGAGCAGCGGATGACCGAGCAGGTAGAGATCGCCTATCGCATCCAGAACCTTGTGCCTGACGAATTCGTTGTCATAGCGCAAGCCGTCGCTGTTCAGCACCCTGAATTCGTCCATGACGATGGCGTTCTCCAGGCTTCCGCCCAACGCCAGCCCCTGGGACCTCAGGTATTCGACATCCTGCACGAAGCCGAATGTCCTCGCGCGGCTCAGTTCCTTGAGATAGGAAGTCGATCCGAAATCGATGGAAACGCTCTGGTTCGTCCCCTCGACGGCGGGATGGGCGAAGGATATCGTGAAGTTGAGCCTGAACCCGTTATAGGGATCGAAGCGGACCCAGCTCTTCTCGTTCCCCACCTGGATCGATTTCCTGATCCTGATGAATTTCTTCGGCGCCGACTGCTCCTCTATCCCCGCAGACTGGATCAGGAAAACGAAAGGCCCTGCGCTGCCGTCCATGATCGGGACTTCCGATGCGGTCAGATCCACATGGGCATTGTCTATGCCCATTCCGGCGAAGGCAGACATCAGGTGCTCGATCGTGGCGACCCGTGTCCCGTTTCCCTCGAGGCAGGTCGAAAGACGGGTGTCGTGCACCATGAAGGGATCGGCCGCGATCTCACGCGGCTCGTCCAGATCGATGCGCCTGAAAACGATGCCGGTGTCGATGGCAGCCGGGCGGAGGGTCATGTAGACCTTCTCCCCGGTGTGCAATCCTATCCCGGTGGCGCGGACGATGTTCTTCAGGGTGCGCTGTCTCAGCATGGCTTTTTCGGTTAAATCTTTATTTCATATTATCATAGCCTGCCCCGCAGCGCATCCTTCAGTCTGCCTGCTTCCTCAGGAAAGCGGGGATGTCGAGCATTTCCATTCCCGATTGCCTCATCGCATCGACTTCCGTTTCGCGCTTCCTTCCGGTGCGCATCACGGTAGGAAGATCGAGCGAATTGAAATCGACGGGCATGTTGTCGGTTCCCGTCTTGACGATGGTGATGGGTCTTGCAACAGGCCTCACTGCAGGCATCCCCAGCCCGGTCGCAACCATGGTGACGCGCAGGCTGTCCTTCATCGCCTCGTCGATCACCGTGCCGACGATCACCGTCGCATCGTCTGCGACGAACTGCTTGATGGTGTTCATGACGTCGTGCACTTCCTTCATCTTCAGCGAGAGGCTTGCCGTGATGTTGACGAGCACGCCGCGCGCCCCGGAAAGATTGACGTCTTCGAGCAGCGGACTTGCTACAGCCTGCTCGGCTGCGATCCTCGCACGCTCCGCACCTGAGGCGATGGCCGAACCCATCATCGCCATGCCCATTTCCGACATCACTGTCCTGACGTCGGCGAAATCGACGTTGACAAGCCCCGGGCAGTTGATGACTTCGGCGATGCCGGCGACAGCGCCGTAAAGGACATTGTTCGCCGCCTTGAAGGCATCAAGCATGCTGATTTCCTCGCCAAGGACAGCCATCAGCTTGTCATTCGGAATGACGATCAACGAGTCGACATGCTGCGTCAGTTCCTCTATGCCCGCCTGCGCAACCCTCAGCCTTTTTCCTTCGAATGCGAATGGCTTCGTCACCACTGCAACAGTGAGGATGCCGAGCTCCTTTGCAACCTGGGCAACGACAGGCGCGGCACCGGTTCCCGTTCCGCCCCCCATCCCCGCCGTGACGAAAAGCATGTCGGCGCCCTCTATCGCCTCGGCTATCCTGTCCCTGTTCTCTATCGCCGATTCGCGGCCTATGTCGGGATTCGCCCCTGCGCCGAGCCCCTTGGTGATCGCCTCTCCGAGCTGCAGGGCCGTTCCCGCCTTGTTCCGCTGCAGCGCCTGTGCGTCGGTATTGGCGCTGATGAATTCCACGCCCTGAACGCCGTTTTCGATCATGTGGTCGACCGCATTGCCGCCGCAGCCGCCCACGCCGATCACCTTGATGACCGCCAGCTGATCCTGATTCTCCATTACTTCAAACATGTGACCTCCTTGTCAATTGACCCTCAAAAACTCTTCTGGAACCAGCCCTTCATTCTTTCGAATATCTGCCCCAGAGACCCCGAATGCATCGAAATCAGGCTCTGGCGCTTGTGCTGTTCCAGCCCCATCAGCAACAACCCCACCCCTGTTGAAAACCGGGGCGTTCTCACGACTTCTGCAAGTCCCCCGACGTATTGCGGAATGCCGAGCCGGACAGGCATGTGGAATACCTCCTCCCCCAGTTCGACCATCCCCGCCATCGCACTGCTTCCCCCCGTGATCACGATCCCGGAAGACAAGAGTTCCTCGAATCTGCTTCGCCTCAATTCGGCCTGGATCAGCGAATAGAGCTCCTCGACCCTGGGCTCGATGACTTCCGCGAGCGTCTGCCTCGACAACTGGCGCGGCCCTCTTTCGCCGACGCCCGGCACCTCGATCATCTCTGATGGGTCCGCCAGCTGCCTGAGCGCGCAGCCGTATCTCACCTTGATGTCTTCCGCTTCCTTGGTAGGCGTCCTGAGCGCCATCGCAATGTCGTTGGTGACCTGGTCACCCGCTATCGGTATCACTGCGGTATGCCTGATCGCCCCCTGGGAAAAAACCGCGATGTCGGCAGTGCCGCCGCCTATGTCGACGAGGCAGACCCCCAGGTCCTTTTCGTCCTCGGATAGAACCGCCATGGCGGAAGCCAGCGGCTGCAATATCAGGTCGCGCTCGACGAGGCCGCATCGCCTCACGCATTTCACGATGTTCTGGGCAGCCGAGATTGCACCCGTCACGATGTGAACCTTCACTTCCAGCCTCATCCCGCTCATGCCGAGCGGTTCCCTGACGTCTTCCTGTCCGTCTATGATGAATTCCTGATTGAGGATGTGAAGGATCTGCTGGTCGGTGGGGATGTTCACCGCCTTCGCCGTTTCGATCACCCGCTCGACATCCATCTGGCTGACTTCCTTGTCCTTGATCGCCACCATGCCGTGGGAATTGAAGCTCTTGATGTGGCTTCCCGCGATCCCCGTATAGACTTCCCTGATCTTGCAGTCGGCCATCAGTTCGGCTTCCTCGAGCGCGCGCTGTATCGCGTTCACCGTCGATTCGATGTTGACCACCACGCCCTTCTTCAGGCCTCTCGACGGATGGCTTCCCATCCCGACGATCTCGAGCTTTCCCTCGTTCGTGATTTCGGCCACGATCGCCACGATTTTCGACGTGCCGATATCGAGACCCACGATCAGATTTTTCGATTCCCTAGTCATGCCCATGCCCCTTCTATGCAGCCGCGCCAGGAATGCGAACTGCGAAACCGTTGTCGTAGCGCAGGTCGACATAGTCGACATGCTTCCCCATCTGCCCGACCGTGCTGCCGTAGAGCTCGGCAAATTCGGCGAGGCGCTGTTCCATCTTTTCCCTTCCCAGCTCGATCACCATGCCGTCGTCGAGCTTCAGTTCCCAGGAACGCCTCTCGGAGAGGCTGATCGCTTCGATATGCCGATCCAGAGGAACGAGGCTTTTCGAGAAAGCCGAGTATTCCGCCACCACTTCGCTGGATGAGCCGAAAGGTCCTGAAAAGTGCGGAAGCTTCCGGTCAGTCGATGCATCGAAAACATCGCCATGGGTGTCGACCAGCTGATCGGCGCCCCATCTCGCCATCGCGACATGCTCTTCCAGCTTCACTTCTATCCTGAGCGGCCAGCTCCTTTTCACGCTGACATTCCTGACCCAGGGAAGCTTTTCGAAGTCATTCCTCACGCGGTCGAGATCGATGGTGAAGAAATCCCCCTTCATCCTTCCCACGATGAACTCGGCCTGATCTCTTGAAAGATGGTCCGTCATGCCTTCTATCCTCACCGTCTTGAGCTGGAATGCAGGGAGGCGAACCACCCAGTGGATTGCGGCAAGACAAGCGAGCACGGTCACGAGCGCGAAGATCAGGTTTGCCATCGCATTCATGTCCCTCGCGCTATCCCACATGAGTTTTCTCCAGGATCCGCAGCACGAGATCGTCGAAATCGATCCCGGATTGCCTTGCGGACATGGGAACGAGGCTGTGGTCCGTCATGCCGGGAACGGTATTCATTTCGAGAAAAACCGGGCCGTTTTTTCCGATGATGAGATCGACCCTCGCCCATCCCGAGCATCCCAGGACCCTGAAGGATTTCAGGATCAATTCATGCAGAATCGACTCTTCCTTGTCCGACAGTCCCGGGCAGATGTAGCGTGTGTCTTCGGCGAAATATTTGGCGTCATAATCGTAGAATTCGTGAGGCGTCTCTATCCGGATGGAGGGAAGAACCGTTTCCCCGAGTATCGGGAACTGGACTTCCATCCCTTCCACGAAGGATTCGGCGATCACCAGGCTGTCGTACTTGAATGCGAGTTCGAAAGCGGCTTTCAGGTCTTCGCTTCTCGCGACCTTGCTGATCCCTATGCTCGATCCTTCGCACGAAGGCTTGACGAAAATCGGCAACCCCAGTCTTTTCGCAACGGCGTCGAAGTCTGAATCGGCATGAAGCAGTTCGTATTTCGCAATCGGAATGCCTGATGCCTGCCAGATCAGCTTGGTTCGCCATTTGTCTATGGAAAGGCTGGAAGCCAGTACGCCGCTTCCGGTATAGGGAATGCCCATCAGTTCGAGCGCGCCCTGCATCGTGCCGTCTTCGCCATATCGCCCGTGAAGGGCGATGAATGCGTTGTCGTATTGCTTCAAGTCGGAAATTTCTTCGACTGCCGGATCGAAGGCGTGCGCATCCACGCCCTTTCTCTTCAGTGCGGCGAGAACGGCATTGCCGCTTTTCAGCGAGATCTCCCGCTCTGCCGAACGCCCTCCCATCAGCACAGCGACTTTTCCGAAATTCATGCCGCCTCCCCGATGATGCGCACTTCGCGCTCAAGCCTGATTCCCTTCTCCTTCATGACCGTATCCCTGACGAGTTCGATGAGACGCTCTATGTCGGACGCGCACGCATTGCCCGTGTTGACGATGAAATTGGCATGCTTGTCGGAAACCATTGCGCCGCCTATCTGTTTTCCCTTGAGTCCGCAGGATTCGATCAGCCTCGCCGCATGATCCCCTTCGGGATTCCTGAAGACAGAACCTGCATTGGGGAATTCCAGCGGCTGCGACGCGATCCGCTTCTTGAGAAGACTCTTGATGACATCCATGCCGCCCTCCCCCCTCTCGAGCCTGAACCAGGCCGAGACGAACCATTCCTCTCTCGGCCCCGAAACCGTCCGATACCCGATCTCGTATTCTTCCGGGTATCTCACCCTGACCTGTCCGTCGCGTCCGATCGCTTCGACCTTTTCCACGATATTCCAGGTTTCCCCTCCGTAGCAGCCTGCATTCATGGCCAGCGCGCCGCCCACCGTTCCCGGGATCCCAGCCAGAAATTCGGATCCACGCCATCCCCGCTGCGCCGAAAATCGCGCCACCTTGGCGCAGGCAACGCCCGCCTGGGCATGAATCCTTGCTCCATCCATCTCCAGGCGATCCAGCACCTTGTGCATCAGGATCACCGTTCCCCTGATTCCGCCATCCCTGACGAGCAGGTTGCTGCCCAGACCGATGACCTCGACCGGTTCTTTTTCAGGAAGGGATTTCAGGAATGCCGAGAAATCATCCAGATCCGCAGGCCTGTAGCATTTCTCGGCGCATCCTCCGGCCCGCCAGCTGGTATGCCTGCTCATCGGCTCGTGATGCATCAGCTGCCCCTTCATTCGGTCCCCGCCAGCATCTTCGGAATGGCTCCTATCGACCCAGCCCCCATGACGAGCACCACGTCGCCGTCCCGGACCAGGTTTGCCACCGTTTCAGGGATTTCATCCAGGGTCTCGACGAAGATCAGCTCGACCTTGCCAAGCATCCTGACCGCCCTGGCAAGCGCTCTTCCGTCTGCCGCAACGATGGGGGATTCGCCTGCCGGATAGACTTCGGCGAGCAGAAGCAGATCGACCGTGGCAAGCACCTTCACGAAATCCTCGAAAAGATCCCTTGTCCTGGTGTATCTGTGAGGCTGGAATGCAAGCACAAGGCGCCTTCCAGGAAACGCCCCGCGAGCTGCCTCTATGGTTGCAGCCATCTCCGCGGGATGGTGACCGTAATCATCTATCAGGGTGTAACAGCCCCCGCCGGAAATCGGGATTTCGCCGTAATTCTGGAAACGCCTCCCCACTCCCTTGAATTCGGAAAGGGCATTCGCGATGACCTCGTCCGGAATGTTGAGCTCGACGCCGACGGCGACTGCAGCAAGCGCATTCCTGACATTGTGGAGCCCCGGAAGATTGAGCGTGACAGGGAAGGAATGACCGTTCCTTTTCACCCTGAATTTCATTTTTCCAGAGCAATGCTCGATGTCGAAAGCCCTGATCTGGGCTTCATTCGATATGCCGTAGGTGACCACCGTCCTGGTAATCCTCGCGCTCACTTCCATGACATTGGGGTCGTCTGCGCAGAGCACGGCGACGCCGTAGAAGGGAAGGTGCTCGAGGAAATCGACGAATGCCTGCTTGAGCTTCGAAAAATCGTGCCCGTAGGTATCCATGTGATCCGCGTCGATGTTGGTGACGACAGCGATCACAGGCTGCAGATAGAGGAAGGAAGCATCGGATTCGTCGGCTTCCGCCACGATGAATTCGCCGCTGCCGAGCTTCGCATTCGAACCCGCGCTGTTGAGCCTTCCGCCTATGACGAAGGTGGGGTCCAGTCCGCCTTCGGCGAGCACGCTCGATACGAGGCTCGTGGTCGTGGTCTTGCCGTGGGTTCCTGCAACTGCAATCCCCTTCTTCAGGCGCATCAATTCGGAAAGCATCATCGCTCTCGGCACGATGGGGATGCGCTTCTGCTTCGCCGCAAGGACTTCGGGGTTGTCCGGTTTGACTGCGGTCGATACCACGATGCAGTCCGCGCCGTCCACGTTTTCGCCTTCATGCCCTATCCTGATCGAAGCGCCTAGCGTCTCGAGCCTTCTTGTCGCGGAATTCGCCTGAATGTCCGATCCGCTGACGACATAGCCGAGGTTCAGCAATACTTCGGCAATCCCGCTCATGCCCGCGCCGCCTATTCCGACGAAATGGATGCGGTTGATTTTATGCTTCACGGTTTGTCTCCTTCATGCCGCAAGCGCCATGCATATTCCAGCCACCTTTTCCGACGCATCCGTCTTTGCAAGCTTTCTTGCGTTCTCTGCCATGGCAAGCAGTCGCGCCCTGTCCATGTCTTTCAGGACTCCTGCGAGGCAAGACGCATCGAGATCCTTCTGCTGAATCAGCATGGCTGCGTTTTCGTCGGCGAGATAGCGGGCATTCCAGGTCTGGTGATCGTCCACCGCATGGGGATAGGGAACGAGCAGGCTCGCGACCCCTGCCGCAGCGATTTCGGCGACAGTCAGCGCGCCCGACCTCGAGATGACGAGATCGCATTCCGCATAGGCTTTTGCCATGTCCCTGATGAAAGGCAATACCTCCGCCTTTGCCCCTGAGGAAAGATAGACTTCCCTCACCTTTTCGGCTTCAGCTTCCCCTGTCTGGTGCAGCACGATGGGCTTGTCGATCATCATGCTGACTGCCGCAGGGATCGTCTCGTTGAGGGCTTTCGCGCCGCGGGAACCACCCACCACCAGGAGCTTAAGCGCACCTTCCCTATTTTCGAACCGCTCCTTCGGGGAAGGCATCGACGCGATTTCGCGTCTTACCGGGTTGCCGACATGGATCGCCTTTTTCCCGAGCACGCCGGGAAAGGCAACCAGGGTTCTGGTTGCGAATTTCGACAGGATCCTGTTGGAAAGCCCTGCGACGGCATTCTGCTCGTGGATCACGAGCGGTCGTCCTAGGCTTGCGGACGTGATTCCGCCTGGAAAGGAAGCGAACCCGCCCATGCCAAGGACAACGTCAGGGCGCCTTTTCAGGATCACGGCCATGCTCTGCAGACAAGCCAGGATCAGCCTGAAAGGAAGCGATATCCAGCGCAGCAACCCGCTTTTCCTCACGCCCGAAATGCTGATGAATTCGATCTCGTATCCCTTCTCGGCAACGAGTTTCGCCTCCATGCCTGTTCTCGTTCCAAGCCAGAAGACTTCGAACCCCGCCTTCTTCATTTCCTCTGCAACGGCAAGCGCCGGAAAAATGTGCCCGCCTGTGCCACCCGCCATGATCATGATTCGCCTAGGCATGCATAGCCTCCCGTCCGGGCGCATTTTCGGCGCAGACTAATGCGCGCGTCAGGCGCGTTACGTCGGAACCAAAAATGTGCCCGCCTGTGCCGCCCGCCATGATCATGACGCGCCTCAAAACACTTTCCCCTTCATCAGCAGCCTGTTCTCGAAATCGATCCTGAAAAGGATCGCCAGGGCGATGCAGTTGGATACGATGCCGCTTCCGCCGAAGCTCAGCAGGGGAAGCGTCAGCCCCTTCGTCGGCAATACCCCCATGTTCACTCCGAGATTAATCAGCGTCTGGACGCCCAGCCAGATGCCTATCCCCTGCGCGACCAGCGCCGGGAAGTAGCGCTCCATCGAGGCCGCCTTTCTTCCTATCGCAAAAGCCCTGATCACGAGCCACGCGAAAAGGCCGATCACGGCTGCGATTCCGGCAAAACCCAGCTCCTCCCCGATCACTGCAAGAAGAAAATCGGTATGCGCTTCAGGCAGATAGAAAAGCTTCTCGACGCTTCCCCCCAAACCCACTCCCAGCCATTCCCCTCTTCCTATGGCGATGAGCGCGTGGCTCAACTGGTAACCCTTGCCGAACGGGTCCGACCAGGGGTCCATGAATCCGGCGACGCGCTGCATCCTGTAGGGCGAAGTCCATATCAGCAGAACGAAGCCCACGAGCAGCATCGAGATGAGCCCAACGAAGAGTCTTCCCTTCATCCCGCCGAGGAAAAGCGCGGACATCGCGATCGCGGTGATGACGGCGAATGCGCCGAAATCCGGTTCCGCAAGGAGCAGCATGCCCGTCACCAGCATGACCAGCAGCATGGGAAGGAAGCCCTTGGTGAGATCCTGCATGTAGGCCGCCTTCCTGACCGTGTAGTCCGCCGCATAGATCACCACGCAGAGCTTCATGAATTCGGAAGGCTGCAAATTGATGACGAAAAGCGAAAGCCAGCGGCGGCTTCCGTTCACTTCCTTGCCTATTCCGGGGATCAGCACGAGCACGAGCAGGATCGCCGCTGCAGCGAAAAGATAGAGCGACATCTTCTGCCAGCTCCTCATCGGAACCTGGAAGGCGAAAACCCCTGCAACAGCCCCTATCGCAAGGAATATCGACTGACGGATCAGAAAATAGGCCGGATGGGGATGCGCTCCCGCGTCGGCAATGGCGATGGAAGCCGAATAGACCATCACCAGCCCTATGCCGAAAAGGGAGAGGACGATCCAGAAGAGCGTCCTGTCGTAATCCGCTTCCATGCTCAATTGCGCCTGCATGGCCCGATCTTTCCGAATGCGTCCCTGAAGACTTCCGCCCTGTGGACGTAATTCCTGTACATGTCGAAGCTTGCGCATGCCGGGGATAGCAGAACCGAATCCCCCTTTTCTGCAGCTTCGAATGCCTTTTCTACTGCCTCATCCATGTTTTCCGCATGGAGAATCGGCCTTTCCTTCCCCAAAGCCCGCTCGATGATCGGCGCATCCCTGCCTATCAGGACGACCGCCCTTGCATGCTTTTCCACGGCATCCTTGAGCGGCGAGAAGTCCTGGCCCTTTCCGTCCCCGCCGAGAATGATCACCGTCTTTCCCGCCATTCCCTTCAATCCAGCAACCGTTGCGCCGACATTCGTTCCCTTCGAATCGTCGTAGAAGGAGACTCCGTCCAGTTCCCCTATTTTCTCGACCCGGTGTGGAAGCCCCCTGAATTCCCTGAGCGCGGCTGTCATGATTTCTTCGGGAATGTCCAGAGCGGAACAGAGGGCGAGCGCTGCAAGCGCATTGAGCGCGTTGTGGCGTCCTGCGACCTGAAGGTCTGACGCTTTCATGAGCCGCCTCACCCCCCTTGATAGCCAGGTTTCATTTCCTTCTCTCGCGAGCCCATATTCGCTTTCATCCTTCGGAGAAGAAATACCGAAAGTGACAAGCTTCCTGCCCGCTATCCGCATCGCCATGGTCCCGGGATCATCCCTGTTGAGGATCTGCATCCCTTCCCCCTTGAAAATCGCTGCCTTGGCATTGGCGTATTCGGCCATCGAGGGATAACGGTCGAGATGGTCTTCGCTCAGATTGAGCACGGTTGCCGCCTTTGCATTCAGGCTTTCGACTGTCTCCAGCTGGAAGCTGGAAAGCTCGAGGACATATACCGAAGGAAGGGCTTCGAGCGTATCCAGGACGGGCAGACCGATGTTTCCTGCGACGACTGTGGAAAGCCCCGCCTTCCTGCAGATCTCGCCTGCCATGGAAGTGACCGTGCTCTTCCCGTTCGAGCCTGTTATCGCGATCACGGACAGGTTTTTCCCGGCGATTTCGCGGGCAAAGATCTCGATATCCCCCATCACGGGTATTCCCGCCTGCCTCGCCTTTCTCACCACGGGCTCTTCAAGAGACAATCCGGGACTGATCAAGAGAAGCTCCTTGTCTTCGGCGATAGCCATCCTGAAAGGGCCCGTCTCGACCGGAATGCCCTGAAGATCGGCCAGTCTCGGCGGATTTTCCCTGCTGTCGGCGGCATGGACTTCAGCCCCTTTCGATTTCAGCCATTTGACCGCCGAGACCCCTGTATCCCCGAGACCAAGAACCAGCACCTTTTTCCCTTTCAGGTCCATTTTCACCTCAGCTTCAAAGTGGAAAGACCGAAAAGGACGAGCATCATGGTGATGATCCAGAATCTCACCACGACCTGGGTTTCCTTCCATCCCTTCAGTTCGAAGTGGTGGTGAAGCGGGGCCATTCGGAAAACACGCTTGCCCGTCAGCTTGTAGGACGCGACCTGTATCATCACGGAAAGCGTCTCGACCACGAAAACGCCGCCCATCATCAGGAGCACGATTTCCTGCCTGACGACGACCGCGATGAGGCCCAGGGCGCCGCCGAGCGCGAGCGCGCCGACATCCCCCATGAATACTTCCGCGGGATAGGCATTGAACCAGAGGAAGGCGAGGCCCGCGCCGGTCAGCGCCCCGCAGAATACCGAAAGCTCGCCGGCGCCGGGGATATGGGGCACACCGAGGTATTTCGAGAAGACGGCATGCCCTGCGACATAGGCGAAAATCGAGAATGCGCCTGCTACGAGCACGGTAGGCATGATCGCAAGCCCGTCGAGGCCGTCAGTCAGATTGACTGCATTGCTCGTCCCGACGATGACGAAATAGGTCATGAGGACGAACCCTGCCGTGCCTAAATGGAACACCAGATGCTTGAAGAAAGGCACGATGAATTCCGTTTCTGCGGGAAGGGTCGCCGTTTTCGCGAGATAGAAGCCGACGCTTATCGCGATCGCAGACTGCCAGAACATCTTGGCCTTTGCCGAAAGCCCTTTCGGATTGCGCTCCACGACCTTCCTGTAGTCATCCACCCAGCCGACCACGCCGTATCCGAGGGTCGTGATCAGAACGAGCCAGACATACCGGTTGGCGAGATCCCCCCAGAGCAGCGTGGATATCGCGATGGCGATCAGGATCAGCGAACCGCCCATGGTCGGCGTTCCTGCCTTGACGAGATGGGTCTGGGGGCCGTCCGTTCTGACAGCTTGCCCTATCTTGTAGGCCGTGAGCTTCCTGATCATGGCAGGACCGATGAGGAAGGAGATCAGGAGCGATGTCATCGAGGCGAGCACCGTTCTCAGCGTAATGTAATTGAAAGCGTTGAATGCATGAATGTCGCGGGAGAGCGACTGGGCGAGAATCAGCAGCATGATTTCTCCTCGAGTTTTTCCACGACGCGCTCCATCTTCATGAAGCGGGAGCCTTTGACGAGTACGGTCATGCCCGGGGTGAGGAGATTCGCCGCTCTTGATGCGAGCAGATCGGCGTCCTCGAAATGCCATGCGTTTTCTCCGAAAGCCGTCGAGATGGCATGGCTTGCCTTTCCCAATGTCAGGAGCATCCCTATCTTCGATTCCTTCGCGAAATTCCCTGTTTCCTCATGGAGCCTGGATGAATCCGCCCCGAGTTCCCCCATGTCGCCAAGAATCAGCAAGGTCTTTCCCTTCGCTTTCGCAAGCCATGAAATCGCTGCGCGGACTGAATCGGGGTTGGCATTGTAGGTGTCGTCAATCAGGACGGAGCCATTTTTACCCTTCTTCCGCTGCATTCTTCCGGCGACGCCCTTGAATTTCTCCAGCCCATTCCTCACGGCCTCCCCATCCATTCCTGCCGAAATTGCGGCAGCCGTCGCGGCGAGCGCGTTTCTGACGTTGTGAAGCCCGGGAACATGGAGTCGGAGTTCTATCTTTCCCTGAGGGGTATGCATGACGATTTCGCTCCCCAATTCACTCAGGGAATAATCTGCGGTGAATGAAGCATTTTTTTCGAGACCGAATTCCACGATCCTGGCCTCTTGGGCGAGATCCCGCCAGAGAGGCGCATAGGCATCATCTGCATTGATGACTGCGACCCCTTTCTTTCCCAGCTTCTCGAAGATCTCCCCTTTGGCGCGCGCAACGGCCGCAACCGAGCCCAGCCCTTCGAGATGGGCGCTGGCCGCATTGTTGACGAGCGCAATCGACGGCTTCGCGATGCTGCAGAGATAGGCTATTTCGCCCGGATGATTCATGCCCATTTCGATGACCGCATAGGCATGATTTTTCCTGAGACCGAGAAGGGTGAGGGGGAGACCTATGTCGTTGTTGAGATTGCCCTTCGTTGCAAGCACTTCCCCGCGCTCACGCAGTATGGAAGAAAGCATTTCCTTGACCGTCGTCTTGCCATTGCTTCCCGTCACTGCGACGAGAGGGATTTCGAACCTTTCTCGCCACAAGGCAGCGAGCCTTCCCAATGCGGTCTTCGTATCCGCGACGAGGAGAAGGGGAATGGGAGAATCGATTCTCCTCTCGACGATGGCGGCTGCGGCGCCCGCTTTGGCTGCCGTCTCCACGAAATCCGCCCCGTCGAAATGCTCGCCTTTCAATGCGACGAAAAGACTGCCCTTTTCTATCTTCCTGCTGTCTGTAGAAACCGAGGTGAATTCGACATCGCCGCCTATTCTTTCAGCTTCGAGAGCGATCCTTATTTCTTCCAGGCTCAGCATCTTGCCCCCCAAGCCACAAGCCCCTCCATTGCGCAACTCATGTCGCTGAAAGGGAATCTTTTGCCCTTTATTTCCTGGTATGCCTCATGCCCCTTTCCTGCAAGAAGCACGACATCCCCTTTTCCCGCGTCCGCAATCGCCCGCCTGATCGCCTCGCCTCTGTCGAGAATCACGCAATAATCCCCTTCGATTCCCTCGGTTATCTGATGGACGATGGCTGCCGGATCCTCGCTTCTCGGGTTATCTGAGGTCACGAAGACGATGTCGGCATGGATGGATGCGACGCTTCCCATCATCGGCCTTTTGCCCGCATCCCGATCTCCGCCGCATCCGAAAACGCAGAACAGCCGGCCTTCCGTGATTTCCCGGAGCGTATCGAGGACGTTTTCGAGGGCATCCGGCGTATGGGCATAATCGATCACGACCAGCGGCGAATTTCCCCCGCCAAGCTGCTGCATCCTTCCCGGAACCGGTTCGATTCCGGAAAGGGCGTCGAGCGAGGCATGGAACTCGCACCCGCTTGCGAGAAGAACGGAAAGCGCACCGAGCAGGTTCGATGCATTGAAACGCCCGATGGCTGAAGAAGCCAGGGTGCCGCTTCCCCACGAAGATTCGACATCGATCTCGAGCATTCCCTGATTCACTTTCAGGCGTTTTCCTCCGACCTTTTTCCCTTTCCAGGAATCTGAAAAACCGTAGGCGACTTTTTCCGCCTTCAAGGGCTTCTCCAGGATTTCCATGCCAAGGGCATCGTCGATATTGAGAACCGCATATTTCAGTTCATCGAAATCGAACAGGCTTGCCTTTGCCGCGGCATAGGAAGCCATGTCGCCGTGATAATCGAGATGATCCCGGGTCAGATTGGTGAGCAGCGCAACATCGAAATGAATGCCGTTGACCCGCCCTTGGACGAGGGCGTGAGAAGAGACCTCCATTGCGACGCATTGCGCGCCTTCCTCGAGATATTCCTTCATGATGCCGTGAAGCGTCACGGCATCAGGCGTGGTATTGAGGGATGGGGAAAGCGATCCTGGAAAGCCGTTGCCCAAAGTGCCGACGATCGCCGTTTTCTTGCCGAGCGTTGTCAATGCCTGGGCTATCCAGTGCGTGCTCGAAGTCTTTCCGTTCGTGCCTGTCACCCCGATGACCCAGAGTTTCTCGGAAGGATGACCGTAGGCCTGATCTGCGATTTCCCCAGCTTTCATTCTGAGATGCTCGACCGGAAGATTGGGAACCTGCCACGAGGGATTCCATGAAAAATCTTCCGCATCCCATATCACGGAAGAAGCGCCGAACTTCAATGCCTCCTCTATGAAATTCCGCCCGTCCATGGTCTCGCCCGGGTAGGCGACGAAAGTGTCTCCAGGAAGGATTTTCCTGCTGTCCGTGACAAGCCGCGTGATGCCCAAAGCTTCGATGGCGGAATTCACATGGCCTCCTTGACCGTTTTTCCGGGCATCACGACATTGTTGGGCGGTGCGTCAGACGGCACATCGAGCATCTGCAGTGACCCGCCCATGACCCTGCTGAAGACCGGGGCCGCAACCTCCCCGCCGTAGTATTTGCCGTTTGAAGGTTCGTCGACTGCCACTGCGACGATGAGACGGGGATTGGTTGCGGGCGCAAAGCCTACGAAGGACGCGACATAACGGTGTGCGGAATAGCCATTTCCTTCCACCTTGTGCGCAGTGCCGGTCTTTCCGGCAACGTTGTATCCGATTATCTGCGCAAGGGGCGCTGTGCCGTCAGGCGTGACCACCATCTGCAGCATTCTCTTCAATTCGTCCGCGGTCTTAGCCGAAATCACTCTTCGGCCCTGCGGGATGGCGTCCCTTTTCAGGAAGGTGACCGGCATCAGCACGCCATGGTCGGCAAAGATGGTATAGCCTCTTGCGAGCTGAAGGAGGCTCACCGATATGCCGTTTCCGAATGACATCGTCGCCTGTTCTATCGGGCGCCAGCTCTCGTACGGCCTCAGTCTTCCCGAAGCCTCTCCGGGAAAACCGGAATCGGGAGGCGTGCCGAAACCCGAATCGTGCAGCATCTCCCACATCGTTTTGGGTGGCAGGGAAAGGGCGATCTTGGATGCGCCGACATTGCTCGATTTCTGGATTACCTGGGAAACCGTGAGCGCACCCGATTTCTCGGCATCGTGTATGGTCGCGCGCCCTATGGTGAAAGTGCCCGGCGCAGTCTGTATCACCGTATCCGGGGTATATTTTCCTGTTTCGATGCCTGCGGCAATGGTGAAAGGCTTGAGCGTCGAGCCAGGCTCGTAGTTGTCCGTCACGGCCCTGTTCCTGATCAGGCCCGCCTTCAGGTCTTCCCTGTTGTTGGGGTTGAATGTCGGAACACCGGCCATGGCGAGCACTTCCCCGGTCCTGCAGTCGAGCACCACCACTTCGCCCGCTTTCGCCTTGTTCGCCTCGACTGCATTCTTGATTTCCCTGTAGGCGAGATACTGGATCTTGCTGTCAATGCTGAGGACGATATCCTGCCCGGGTTTTGGCGTCCTGATGCTTTCCACGTCCTCGATTATCCTGCCCAGGCGATCCTTGATCACCTTCCTGCTCCCCGGTATCCCGGCAAGCACATTCTGGTAGGCGAGCTCGATTCCTTCCTGCCCCTTGTCGTCGGAATTGGTGAAACCCAGAACATGGGCCATGACATCACCCGAAGGGTAATAGCGGCGATATTCCCGCTGCAGGAAAATGCCGGGAATCTTGAGTTCCACGACTTTTGCGGCGACATCCGGCGGTAGCTGACGCTCCAGATAGACGAAGTCCTTCCCTTCCTCTCCCAGCCTCTTCCTGATTTCCTTCCCGGGCAGGTCGAGTATCCTGGCGAGCGTCTTCGTCTGTTCCTGATCGATTTCGACGTCTGCGGGGCTCGCCCATACGGATTCGACAGGGGTGCTGATGGCGAGCGGCTGGTTATTTCGGTCGACGATTTTTCCGCGGTGTGCCGAAAGCTCGATCACCCTGCTGTATCTGGATTCGCCTTTCTGCCTGAGAAAGTCGTTTCGAATCCCCTGAAGATAGATAGCCCTCGCCAGCATTCCCGCAAAACTCAACATAATCAAAACAAGAAGCAGATGGGAGCGCCATGTCGGGAGCTGCACGATCAGCGCCCTGGGCCTGTAGCTCATTTTCCCGCATGCTCCAGATAAACGGTCCTAACCTTGTCAGGACCCGGTACTTTCATGTGAAGATCGGAGCTGGCAATTCTCTCTATCCTCGATGGCGTGGCCCAGGTGCTCTGCTCGAGCTGCAATTGCCCCCACTCCACATCCAGCCTCCTTGCCTCGCCCTTTTCCTTCTGAAGCTCGACAAACAGTTTCCTCGCCTTGTGCTGGGAGGTAACCACGCCGAGCGCGCAAATGACCAGAATCAAGAAAAGCACGAGATTGAACTTCATTTCCTCACCTCATTCCCGCCCCCGTTTTTTCCGCCACCCTCATCACCGCGCTTCTCGCTCTCGGGTTCGCTTCCACTTCCGCTCTCGAAGGCCTGACCCGACCGAGAAGGCGCAATTCCGGCTGCCCCAGTTGCGAATCCCTGACAGGCAGCCTCTTCGGAAGAAGATCCCTTTCAGCCCCCTTTTTCATGAACTGCTTCACTATCCTGTCTTCGAGGGAATGGAAGCTGATCACCGCAAGCCTCCCCCCGGGGTTCAACATACTCAGGCACTGCGGCAGGACGAGCGACAACTCCTCGAGCTCCTGATTGATGAAAATCCGTATAGCCTGGAAAGTGCGGGTCGCCGGATTCTGACCGGGCTCACTCTTGCGCACGGCTTTTGCCACGATCTCGGCAAGTTGTTTTGTAGTGGCGATGCGCCCAATCGATCTAGCCTCAACAATCGCTGCTGCAACCTGTTTAGCAAACCGTTCTTCGCCATAATCCCTTATCACCTCCGTCAGTTCTCTTTCCGATGCAGTCCGCAACCACTCTTCCGCGCTTGGGCCCCGACCCGGATCCATCCTCATGTCGAGAGGCCCTTCGAGCCTGAAGCTGAATCCCCTTTCAGCCTCGTCGAGCTGCGGCGAAGAAACCCCCAGATCGAGCAATATGCCGTCGACCCCGGTTATACCCATTTCCGACAGCACTTTCTCGAGATTGCCGAAAGCGCTGTGGACCATGACCAGCTTTTCGCTTTCGACCTTCCTTCCCTCAGCCACCGCATCCGGATCCCGGTCCAGCGCGATTAGCCTTCCGCCTTTTCCTAGCCCGGACAGGATCCGCCTGGAATGCCCTCCCCGCCCGAACGTGCAGTCGACATAGATGCCATCTTCCCTGACATTCAGCGCATCAACCGCCTCTTCCAGGAGGACGGTCTGATGCAGGCTCACAAGGAGAATCCCTCCAGCTCCGATGGCATCCCTTCCTCGAGCGAGCCGACGGAAAGATCAAGCCACCTTCCTTCCTCCCACAGTTCCAGCCTGTTCCCCTGCCCGGCGAGCATGACCTTCTTCTCAAGCCCCGCGTAATCGCGCAGCGTCGAAGGCAGCAGGATGCGCCCCGCGCCATCCATCTCGACATCTTCCGCATAGCCGACGAGGAGCCTTTGAAGCGCCCTGGTCTTGGGATTGAAGCTGGAAAGGCCCATCAGCTTCTTCTGTATGGGATCCCACTCCTGCCTCGGATAGACGAGCAGGCAGCGGTCAGGGTCGGCCGTGACGACCAGATGACCATCGCAGGAAGCCATCAACCCATCCCTGTATTTCGCAGGAATGGCAAGTCGCCCCTTGCTGTCCAGATTGAGTTGAGCGGAGCCGTGAAACATTCAAATCCCGAAGAAAATTCCCACTTTTTCCCACTTTTCACCACATAGCCCCACTATAGAGAAAAAAATAAACACGGTCAAGCAAATGCCCAAACTTTCCTTATTGCGCACAAAGACTTATAATGTTATTCACTGTTTTGATGATTTGAAATAGAGGACTATGATTGGAACTTAATGTAGTTTATTAAGTATTTTCAGCGGGCCGGGGAGGGGAAATGGACGCAAAGAAATGGTTTAATACTATTGCAAACCTTGCGCGGTACAATTTCGGGGCCTTAAACTAGCTGTGCATTACAATAGATTTCCAATATTGGACTGAAGCCATGAAAATTTTGGTCACGGGGGGAGCCGGCTTCATCGGATCGGCGGTCGTGCGGCAGTTCATCGATGAAACGCCTCACAGCGTCGTCAATGTCGACAAGCTGACCTATTCGGGAAACCTGGAATCCTTGAAGAGCATATCAGGAGACCCGAGATATTTTTTCGAGCATGTCGATATCTGCGACGCCCTCGAACTCGCCAGGGTATTCGAGACGCGCCAGCCCGACTGCGTGATGCATCTCGCGGCGGAATCGCATGTCGACCGCTCCATCTCGGGCCCCGCCGAATTCATCCAGACGAATATAGTCGGCACCTATGCCCTTCTCGAAGCGTCCAGAAGCTACTATGGTTCGCTTCCGGAAGAAAGGAAAAGCAGGTTCCGCTTTCATCACATCTCTACCGACGAAGTCTACGGGACCCTGGGGAAGGAAGGGCTTTTCACCGAGGAAACCCCTTACAGCCCGAACTCACCCTATTCCGCGAGCAAGGCTTCGTCCGACCATCTCGTCAGGGCATGGCACCATACCTATGGTCTGCCTGTTCTGACGACGAACTGCTCGAACAATTACGGCCCCTACCATTTCCCCGAAAAGCTGATTCCCCTGATGATCCTGAACGCCACGAATCGCAAGCCTTTGCCCGTTTACGGCAACGGCGAAAACATCAGGGACTGGCTCTACGTGGAAGATCATGCGCGGGCTTTGAGGCTCGTCCTCGAAAAAGGAAAAATCGGCGAAAACTACAACATCGGGGGAAGAAACGAGAAGACCAACCTGGAAGTTGTCCATACCATCTGCACGATTCTCGACGAACTCCTGCCTGAAGGGGCGCCTCACGCTTCGCTCATCAGCTTCGTCAAGGACAGGCCTGGCCACGATTTCCGCTATGCAATAGACGCTTCGAAGATAGCGAAGGAACTTGGATGGATGCCTCGGGAGACATTCGAATCGGGCATCAGAAAAACGGTCGAGTGGTATCTGGAAAACGAGGCATGGGTCAATCATGTCACGAGCGGGGAATACCGCAACTGGATAGAAACACATTACGAAAAAGGAAGCGCATGAAAGGCATCATCCTGGCCGGAGGCTCGGGCACCCGCCTCTATCCCGTTACGCAGGCGATCTCTAAGCAGCTTCTTCCGGTCTATGACAAGCCGATGATCTACTATCCGCTTTCGACCCTCATGCTTTCCGGCATAAGGGAAATCCTGATCGTCTCCACTCCTCATGACACTCCCCGTTTCGAGCAGCTTCTGGGAACCGGCGACGAATGGGGAATCAGCCTCTCCTATGCCGTCCAGCCTTCCCCTGACGGGCTAGCACAGGCATTCCTGATAGGCGAAAGATTCATCGGAAATGACGCCTGTTCATTGATACTCGGCGACAACATTTTCCACGGGCACGAGTTCGCGGCCGACCTCACGAAGGCATCGAAAAAGGAACGAGGGGCGACCGTATTCGCCTATCCGGTTCATGATCCGGAGCGCTATGGCGTGGTCGAGTTCGACAGGAACGGACGCGCGATCAGCCTGGAGGAAAAGCCTAAATTCCCCAAATCGAGATATGCCGTGACCGGACTCTATTTCTACGACAATGAAGTCGTTGAGATCGCCAAATCGATCAGCCCTTCGGCAAGGGGGGAACTCGAGATCACGGACGTCAACCGGCGCTACCTCGAAAAGGGCCTGCTCGAAGTCCAGCAGATGGGAAGAGGGCTGGCTTGGCTGGATACAGGTACGCACGAATCTCTTCTCGAAGCCTCGCTTTTCATCCAGACACTCGAAAAGAGGCAGGGGCTCAAGATTTGTTGCCCTGAAGAAATTGCCTACAGGATGGGCTACATCACGGCCGATAAACTGGAGCAGCTTGCAGCTCCGCTTTCAAAGAACGGCTATGGCCAGTATCTGATCTCGCTCCTCGAGGAGGAATTGCGATGAAAGCCGTTTCCACCTCCATACCGGAAGTACTGATCATCGAACCGAAAGTTTTCGGGGATGAGCGGGGATTCTTCTTCGAAAGCTACAATGCGAGGAAATTCGAGGAATTGACGGGAAGAAATGTTGCATTCGTCCAGGACAACCATTCCAGATCAGCGAGACATGTGCTGCGCGGGCTCCATTACCAGATCAGGCAGCCGCAGGGGAAGCTCGTGAGGGTGACTTCAGGGGAAGTATTCGACGTCGCCGTCGATATCAGGAAAAATTCGCCCACATTCGGAAAATGGGTGGGCGAAATCCTTTCGGAAGAAAACAGGCGCATGATATGGATTCCGGAAGGATTCGCCCACGGCTTCCTGGTGCTCTCGGAATATGCCGAATTCCTTTACAAGACGACCGATTACTGGGCGCCTGAACACGAACGCACGATCATGTGGAACGACCCCGATCTCGATATAGGCTGGCCGCTCAATTCCGAGGAACCCGTGCTTTCGGAAAAGGACAGGAAGGGAAAGCAGTTCAGGGATGCGGAGCTTTTCGAATGAAGATCATGCTCGTCGGCAAGAACGGCCAGGTCGGCTGGGAGCTCATGCGCACCCTTGCTCCCCTCGGGCAAGTGATTCCTTTCGACCAGGAAGACATGGATCTCTCGGAACCCGATGCGATCAGGAAGAAGGTCAGGGAAGTCGCGCCCAACCTGATCGTCAATGCAGCAGCCTATACTGCAGTCGACAAGGCTGAATCCGACCCCGATCTCGCCATGAAAGTGAACGGCATCGCCCCCGGCGTGCTCGCCGAAGAAGCGAAAAAGATCGATTCTCCCATCGTTCATTATTCGACGGATTACGTCTTCGACGGAAAAAA
The DNA here is from genome assembly GCA_021848825.1 of Pseudomonadota bacterium. Taxonomy (GTDB): domain Bacteria; phylum Pseudomonadota; class Gammaproteobacteria; order Burkholderiales; family JABEVD01; genus JABEVD01. The sequence goes on along the minus strand of JAJZTQ010000014.1, from coordinate 17,866 downwards.
GAGCGGCCCTTATCTGGAAGAAGACGCTGCGAACCCGCAAAGCGTCTACGGCCGGACCAAGCTTGCAGGGGAAGAAGCGGTGAGAAACTCCGGGGCTGAGCACCTCATTTTCAGGACGAGCTGGGTTTATGGCATCAGGGGACACAATTTCCTGCTCACCATCCTGAGGCTTGCGAAGGAACGCGATGAGCTGAAGGTGGTGGACGACCAGATAGGCGCCCCCACCTGGAGCAGGATGATCGCGGAAGCCACATCGCTTTCGCTCGCGAAATGCTACGGGCAACGCGGCTCAGCTTTTTCATCCAGTTTTTCCGGCACCTACCATCTCACCTCAAACGGCGCCACATCCTGGCACGGCTTCACCGAAGCCATTCTCGACAAACTCGAGAAAAGACCGAAACTCATTCCGATTCCCACCGAAGACTACCCTCTTCCTGCGGTCAGGCCCAAAAACTCGATCCTTTCCAACGAAAAGCTGGCATCGACATTCGGAATCGCACTGCCAGACTGGCACATCTGCCTGGATCTTTGCCTTGCAGACAAGGGCGTATCTGTTCGATAGCTGAAAGCATGCTAGAATGCGTTCAGAAAATGAACGCAACGACCATGTTGAGCGACGAATACCGATACAGGATACTCAAGCTTCTCGAGACGGACCCGGAGATCAGCCAGAGAGAGCTCGCGAAAGTGCTCGGCATCAGCCTGGGCAGGACGAATTATTGCCTGAAGGCGCTCATAGCAAGGGGGCTCGTCAAGGCAGGCAACTTCAAGAATTCAAGCAACAGAAGCGCCTATGCCTATTATCTCACTCCGAAAGGACTGGATGAAAAGGCGAGGATCACCATCGCCTTCTTGAAGGCGAAGATGGCTGAATACGAAGCATTGAAAAACGAAATCGAACATCTGCGCATGGAAGCCGAGAAAATCCAGGTCGAGCGCTGAAACTCAAGAGGAGAGCCGATGAAGACCCTTCGAATCGTCGCCTGCAGCAAGGAAAATCCACCCCGAATAACGGACGGCATCGCAATCGACTTGGCTGCGGATGCTGCAATGATTTTCACGGACGAGGCGCATGAGGTGCGCGAAAAGTGCAGGATAGCTGCACTTCTCGGCATCGGAAATGCCTTCCTAGTCATCGGCAAAGAGGCTTCCGAAATTTCGAAAGAGCGGGATAAGCTTCAAAAGCAACTTGGATTTCTTTCCCTCGAGATCATCCCTGCCTCGCAATTCTCAGCGAAATCGATCTATGAAAAGCTCGACAAAATCGTCGACAGTTCTTCCTTCCGCATGCCGATCGAATCGAAAGGCGAGACAGGCTACAAGGGGAGAATCGCAAGCGGAAGCGTGAAGCCTGGCGATCGGGTCAGGGTAAAGGGGATAGACAGCAGGATCATGTCCATCGAATCGGAAGAAGGTCAGCGCAATGAAGCCTCGACCCGGGATGCCGTGACGATTCGCCTGGAAGACGGGGTGGAGCTGGAAAAGGGCGATGTGATCGCTTCCGCGCTCGACCCGGTCGAACTTTCCGACCAGTTCGAAGCGAAAGTGGTCTGCCTTTCCGATCACCTCGTGCCAGGCCGCCCCTATTCGATGAAAATCCACGCCCTCGAAACCGGCGTGACCATCACTGCGATCAAGCATGTCATAGAAATCGAAACCGGAAAACATCTTGCTGCAAGGAAACTCGAAGCGAACGAGATCGGCATCGTCAATATTTCGACAGCCCAGCCCCTGCCTTTCGATCCGTATGCGAAAAACCGGATGCTCGGTTCCTTCACTCTGACGGACAGCATGAACAACGAAGTGGTGGGTGCAGGGACAATCGATTTCGCGCTGCGCCGGGCATCCAATATCCACTGGCAGAGCCTTTCGATCGACAAGTTCGCGCGGGCGGGACTGAAAACGCAAAGACCCCATTGCCTCTGGCTGACGGGACTCTCGGGGTCGGGCAAATCGACCATTGCCAATCTCCTCGAAAAAAGGCTCTACGCCCTGGGCAAGCACACCTACATACTCGACGGGGACAACGTCAGGCACGGGCTCAATCGCGATCTGGGATTCACCGAAGCTGACCGGGTCGAAAACATCAGGCGGGTTGCGGAGGTTTCGAAACTCATGGTCGATGCCGGGCTGATGGTGATCGTCTCCTTCTTGAGCCCTTTCAGATCCGAGCGGGCGTTCGCCAGATCGCTTTTCCAGAACGGCGAATTCGTCGAGATCTTCGTCGACGCATCATTCGAGGAATGCGAAAAGAGAGATACCAAGGGACTCTATGCCAAGGCGAGGCGAGGCGAACTGAAGAATTTCACCGGGCTCGACAGTCCTTATGAACCGCCCGAATCGCCCGAAATCAGGCTGGACACCGTCAGCATCGCTCCCGAAGAATGCGTGGAGAAAGTGCTCGGCTTCATCGGAGGCAGCCATGTCTGAGCTCATTGAAAAAGTGATCCGGATTGCAAGGCAGGCCGGGTGCGAAGTCATGGCCATTTATGCCAGGAATTTCGAAGTCAAGGAGAAATCGGATTCATCCCCGCTCACGGAAGCCGACCTCGCCTCGCACCATATCATTTCGGAAGGGCTCAAATCGACCGGATGGCCCGTATTGTCGGAAGAATCGGCAGACATCCCGTTCGAAGAGAGGAGAAGCTGGGGAAGATACTGGCTTGTCGACCCGCTCGACGGCACGAAGGAATTCGTCAAGAAAACGGGGGAATTCACGGTCAACATTGCGCTCATCGAGAACGGGTTTCCGATCCTCGGGGTGGTCTACGCACCCGCCATCAAAAGGCTCTATTACGCCGAGGCGGGCGCCGGCGCCTTTGCAGACATAGACGGGAAGCCTTCGAAGATAAGCATCTCCAGGTTCGACGAGGGAGAAGTCAGGGTGGTCGCGAGCAAATCGCACAGGGGAGAGAAGCTGGACGGCTTCCTCGAAAAGATAGGCGAGCACAGGGAGGTCTCCATGGGGAGTTCGCTGAAGTTCTGCCTGGTGGCGGAAGGCTCCGCCGACCTCTATCCGAGGCTGGGCCCCACCATGGAATGGGATACGGCTGCTGCGCAATGCGTCGTCGAGGAAGCAGGGGGACGGGTCACGGATCTCTTGGGAAAACGGCTTTCCTACAACAAGCAGGATCTCCACAATCCGGAATTCATGGTCAGCGGCATCTTCCCCTGGCAGGAAATTTCCTGGGCTGGCTGACATCGCATGACGACGGGAGATATCCCCTGTTCGGCGAACCAGCTATGGGATATAATGCGTTCAATGATTGAACATCGTGACCAATCTCGCTTTCCTCCGGAACAGTATTCGAGCCAAATTCACATTGGTTGAACCATGCAGAACGAACTCATCATAGAAGCCGGGCGGACCGAACGCCACTACTGGCGCGACCTCTGGCGCTACAGCAGACTATTTTCATTGCGTGATCTTCATGAATCGCCCGAATCTGGAAAAGCACTCTACAGACAGACAAGTCTTAATGATGTGATATTTGGACGCAATGGCGGCGGCTTGTCCAGCTGTTACTACAAAAGCTGATCGGTGAACAAGCCTTCCTACCAACAAATCCTCAAGTCATCGACTGTCATGGGAGGTGCTGCCGGACTCAATTTGCTGTTTGGTATGGTACGGACAAAAGCTGCCGCGATAATGATTGGCTCGGCTGGCATAGGACTGCTGAGCAACTTTACCATTATCCAAACGTTGATAAGCACAGTTTCTGGGTTGGGGATTCAATCCAGTGCCGTGCGTGATATCGCAAATGCTGAAGCTACTGGCCAAAGAAAATCTATAGCTCGAAGTGCGCTGGCGCTATACCGGCTTTGCTGGCTTACTGGCTTAGCTGGCAGCATAGCCATGTTGAGCTTCAGTTCATTATTCAGCGCCTGGGTATTCGGGAGTGAAAATTACGCAGAGGCGATCGCTGTTCTTGGCATCACTATCCTGTTAAACAGTCTCTCAGGCGGCTTGCTTGCCGTAATTCAGGGGATGCAGCGAATTGGAGATTTGGCACGGGTCAACGTGCTAAGCGCAGGCACTAGTTCGTTCTTGACGATTGGTCTATACGCATGGCTTGGTCTGCGCGGCATCGTCCCTGCTTTGATGCTGATTGCCATCGTCCAGGTTGCATTTTCCTGGTTCTTTGCAAAACGACTCTTCTTGCCAAGAGTCACGGTAACCTGGTCAGAATCCATGAGCGAATCAAAAAGCATGATTGCGCTTGGAATTTCCTTTATGTGGTCGGCTCTGATGGTGAGTATTGTGGGTTTTGCCACAAACTCACTCATCACTCATTATATCGGGCTGAAGGGGGTGGGCATATACAGTGCCGCCTTCGCGCTTTCAGGCATGTTTGTGAATTTTGTGCTAAATGCGATGGGAACCGATTATTATCCGCGTCTTACCAAAACAGCTCCAGACAAAGATGAAATGAACAGGTTGGTCAATGAACAGACCGAAATCGGAATTTTGCTGGCAACCCCTGGAATTCTAGCAACCATCAGTCTTGCCCCCTGGATCATTCATTTCTTCTATTCCGCGGAGTTTCTGCCCGCTGCAGCACTGCTGCAATGGTTCATCCTCGGCTGCCTGATTCGCGTGATTCAGTGGCCGATGGGTTTTTTGCAACTCGCGCTTGCAAAAGGAAAGCTGTTCTTCTTGACTCAAACAGCGTTCAATATGCTGCATCTTGTGCTGATCTGGCTTGGAATCAAGCTGATTGGAATCAACGGGGTCGCAGTCGCATTTTTTTTGCTGTATACCTTTTCGCTTGGAGTCATTAAGTCAGTCGCGAAGCATCTGACTGACTTTCAGTGGAGTAATCAAAGCCGAAAGCTGATCATGATTGCAGTGCCTGTCGTAGCAGCGACTTTTACTATGGCGCAATTCTTGCCACTATGGTTAGCCACCATTTCAGGCATGGCGATTACTGCCGCAGCGACTGCCTTGTGCTTGCGCGCTCTGATTTCCAGAATTGGAAAAGAGCATCGCGTGGTCCGTGCGGCTTGCAAAATTCCGGGAATCCGTATGATTTGCGGCCTGTAATTGGAGCTTCGATATGAACGATGAGCGAATTGACCTATATCAATCGGGATATCTGGCCGACTATGGATTCGAGAGCACGATGGTGCATTACCGGCGCAAATTGTTGCTTGGAAGGCTAGAAAAATACCGCCCCATGGTCGTCATCGAAATCGGCTGCGGACTGGAGCTTCTATACGATGCTTGGTTGCAGGATGGAGGCGAAGTGGAAAGCTGGATCATTGTAGATCCAGCTGAAATATTTGCAGAGAATGCAAAACAATCGAATTTGCCGAACCTGCATGTCATTTGCGATATTTTCGAGCATGCCGTGCCAAAGGTGAAAGCCACTCTGCCTCGCACGCCTGACCTTGTGATCTGTTCCAGCTTGCTTCATGAAGTTCCATCTGCGATCGACCTGTTGACCGCGATCCGTTGTGTGATGGGCCGAGCAACACTCTTACACGTGAATGTACCGAATTCGGAATCCTTGCATCGTCGCCTGGCAAAGGCGATGGGGCTGATCTCCGATACCAAAGCGATGAGTGAACGCAATGCAAAACTTCTTCAGCATCGCGTCTATAGCATGCGCAGTCTGAAATTAGATTTGGTGTCATCCGGGTTTGAAGTGGTCGAATCAGGTGGCTATTTTGTAAAACCATTCACACACATGCAAATGGAAGGCGTTGCGCCTCTCATAGGCACCGATGTTCTGGAAGGACTCTACCTTCTTGGCAAGGAGGAGCCTGACTTGGCAAGCGAGATTTTCGTCGAAGCATTCAGAGGGAAACATGAGTGACTTTCGTCTAATCCCATATACCACCAATCTAGAAGATGTCTGGGATAATATCGTACAGCACTCGAAGAACGGAAATTTTTTGCACCTTCGGAAATACATGGATTACCACGCCGACCGCTTCGACGAACAATCAGTACTGGTAGTGAAACATGACAAGCCTGTTTCAGTATTTCCCTGCAACCGCATCGAAAACACCATAATAAGCCACAGCGGCTTGACATACGGGGGGTTGCTGTATGGTACAAACCTTCATGCCTCAGACATACTTGCGATATTTGAATTACTCGCTGCGCATTTCAAAGACATGGGATGCAGCACGATGATCTACAAAGCTGTTCCTCACATTTTTCATCGTTATCCCGCCGAGGAGGACTTGTACGCTCTCTTTCGGATGGAAGCGCGGCTTGTCCGCCGTGACATATCTTCGGTCATTCAGCAAAAAAACAAGCCAAAACTCTCTGACTCAAGAAAATCCACAATTAGCAAGGCTGCTAGAGCGGGCATAGAAGTTATCGAGGGAGATTTCTTTGATGCCTACCACGATCTGCTTTCACGAGTGTTGGCGAAATTTGACGCGAAGCCAGTTCATTCCTTGCAGGAAATGCAGCTTCTCAAAAGCCGTTTTCCGGAAGAAATTCGTTTATTTGGCGCCTTCCGGAACCAACAGCTATTGGCTGGAAGCATCGTCTATGATTTCGGTCAAGTGGCACATACACAATACCTGGCTAGCTCGGATGCGGGGAGAGAAACAGGGGCTCTGGATTACGTTCTTGCACATCTTGTTGAAAGTACCTTCTCGGGGCACGATTACTTCAGCTTCGGGGTTTCGACTGAGCATGACGGGCGCCACCTCAATAGCGGTTTGATTTTCCAAAAGGAAGGATTTGGTGGGCGCGGAATAGCGCATGATTTTTATAGATTGGGGCTGATATGAGTCGAATAGATAATTGCAAGATAATCGAGTTGCCAAAGATTACTGATCCTCGCGGTAATTTAACGTTCATTGAGAGCATGAGACATATACCATTTGAAATGAAGCGCATATTCTATTTGTACGATGTGCCTACAGGCGAAGATCGTGGCGCTCATGCTCACAAGGCTCTTCATCAGTTCTTGATTTGCCTTTCAGGAAGCTTCGATGTGTCCCTGGCTGATGGCTACGCGAGCAAGGTGGTTCATCTCAACCGTCCATGGAAAGGACTACACATCCCACCCATGATTTGGGCATCAGAGATCAATTTTGACCCTGGGTCAGTCTGTTTGGTGATAGCATCAGATTTTTATGATGAAGCTGACTATATCAGGAATTACGACCAATTTATGTCCGCAAAACTCAACGTTTATGAGTGAGTACAAGTGTAACTTGATTATCGCAGGCGTTGGAAAAAGCGGCACATCAAGCCTGCATTTGTATTTGGATGCACATCCAGAGATATGCATGTCTAACATAAAAGAGCCTCAGTTTTTTTCAATGGACTCTCAGTATGAGAAGGGATTAGAGTATCACAACTCCCTATTTATCTGTGAAACGCCATCAACAAAGGTATTCGGTGAATCTAGTACAACTTATTTTGCATCTGAAGTTGCTATGCATCGAATAAAGCAGTCCCTTAAGTCGCCAAAAATCATTATCGTGTTGCGCGACCCGGTCGAGCGAACGATTTCGCATTATCGTTGGCTCTATGCATTAGGACTGGAAAGCCGACCATTTTTACAGGCGATACAAGAAAGCGGTTATGATTTTGATCCAAATGAAAGCGTCGCCGACAGATGGTGCTTCATGTCTTACTTAGAGTTTAGTTTGTACTCGAAATGGGTGCCCAAATGGAAAGAACTGTTTGGCGAGGAAAATGTCCTGCTTCTTAGATCAGACGACTTGAAAGCTAACCCTACAGGAGTTACGAGCTTGTGTTGTTCATTCCTGGAAATCAATAGTTTTGGGGGGAAATTACATATCGAACAAAACAGAACCGACGATATTAGAGTTCAGTCGCAAAAGAAACTATTTCGGGCGCTGAGATCCGTAATCCCTCATCCATTGAAGAGATCTATAAAACTGGCGGTGCCAAACTTAGTCAACAAGCTTAACATCCTATCCGTTCGTTCCGATAAGATTGTTCCGCCTCAAATTAGTGAATCAGAACGAGTGTATTTAAGTGAATTGCTAAATGCAGATTTGGAGTTTTTTTCAAACGTAGCTCATGTTTAGAGTATGAAAATGATCCCCTTCCTTGATCTTAAAGCTTCTCAAATGGAATTGAGTGAGCAACTTCAATCGGCATTCGAACGCGTATTGAATTCGGGTTGGTATGTTCTGGGTGAGGAAGTTAAGCAATTCGAAATGGAATTCGCCGATTATTGCGGAGCAAAGCACTGCATTGGGGTTGGAAATGGCCTCGAAGCTTTGCACCTCATTCTACATGCTTATGAAATTAGCGACGGTGACGAAGTCATCGTTCCTTCTAATACCTATATTGCAACCTGGCTGGCAGCCAGCTATACAGGTGCCACTCCGGTTCCCGTCGAGCCTGACGAAAAAACCTTCAATATTGATCCTGCATGTATTGAGGCAGCCATTACCCCACGTACCAAGGCCATTATAGCGGTGCACCTCTATGGCCAATCCGCTGATATGGATGCAATCAACGCGATTGGGCGAAATCATGGCCTGAAGGTAATTGAAGATGCCGCGCAGGGGCATGGTGCCCGATACAAAGGAAAACGAGTCGGTTCTTTAGGTGATGCAGCAGGCTTCAGCTTCTATCCCGGAAAAAATCTGGGTGCGATCGGCGATGGAGGAGCGGTTACAACTGATGACCAAGAATTAGCTGATAGGATTCGCATATTAAGAAATTATGGTTCGCGCGTCAAATACCACAATGAGGCGCAAGGTTTTAATTCACGTCTTGATGAACTTCAGGCAGCCTTCTTGCGCGAAAAACTCAAACGACTCGACGAATGGAACGACCGGAGAAAATCCATTGCAACCATTTATCTCGATGGTTTAAAGGATTCCAATATAGGGCTTCCGGAAGTCCCAGCTTGGGCTGAGCCAGCATGGCACCTATTCGTCGTCCAAAGCAATGACAGAGATAAGCTGCAGCATTACCTGACGAAAAATGGGGTTGGAACCATGATTCATTATCCAATCCCCCCTCATCTTCAACCCGCTTACCAGGAATTGGGATATCCGGAAGGAACATTTCCGGTTGCGGAAAAACTTTCCAACACCATCTTAAGTTTACCCATGGGTCCTCATATGTCGCCACAAAACGCACAAGAAATTGTGGCTCTCCTGAAAAGGTTCGACAAGTCGTAATTCAATTTTAATGAAGCATATTATTTACAGACAGCTTAAGAGAGGCGACAGGTTCATTCTCAGGCTGCTCTCAGCATACAGGGGTTTGGCTTTTCGTCATGTAGGCGATTGGCGTTTATTGCACACGCCTAAATTCAAGGCATTGTTGGAAAAGATCAAACGAGACAATGCAATCAATGTCGATGATATCCTGCCTTTTATGGGTAGTGAAAACCTGAAAGACCGGCTCTGGTTCAATTTAAAATTGGCGGAAGCTTCTTACAATATCGGCAACCTTGAACAGGCCAAGGTTTTTGCGAAGCGCGTATGGCTGTTCTCAAACGGAGACGAACGGTACCTGCCTATGTTCGTCAAGATACACGCAGCGTGCGGCGATATCGATTCTATTCGCGAAGCGCATAAAATCCTGGGCCTCAGGAAAGCAGAGATCGGAAAAATTTCCGAGGCGCTCAGACATTTCAACGACTGGCAATATGCCTATGCCGTTCACCGCAAAACTGACGAATATCATTATGATCTTGACGTGCTAAGCCGGATCTCGTCGTTGGCAAAACCTCATGCCTTTTTTTCGGAGAAGCCGCTCGCACGCCAGAATGGAAAGATCCGTTTGGCGCACCTCATGTTCGGATTGACCCATGCCAATTCTGTTATCGTAGAAATCAGCTTGTTATTTGCAAAATATCATGATGCGTCGCGCTTTGATGTAACGTTTTACGTACCAGAACAATCTTCGGAAATCCGGGGAAATCCGGAGGCCCTCAAAAACATCGGCGCCATAAGAAGCTGCGGATGGAACGTGGTAATGGCGCCATCCCTGACATCCAGCGAGAATAGTCTTATCGAATTGGCCAAATCAATCCACGATGCGAATACCGACATTCTTGTTACCAGTGCTGCGCTTGCCGATTTCAGACACTACTTCATTGCCTCCCTTCGCCCTGCTCCCATAGTCATCGGGTTATGCCAAGGGCCCGCCCCGCAATATATCGCACCGGATTTCCAATGGAGCATTAGCTGGTTCAAAATTCTTATTCCAGATTGCCCGGTAAACTGCAGTTTCGTGAACTTGCGTTTGGATCTGCCCGAAAGGAAATTATCGCGTACGGAAGCCAAATCCCTATTTGGCATTTCTGAGCAAAAACTTGTACTCATGACAGCTGGAAGACCTGCGAAGCTGCAGGATCTAGATTTCCTGAAAGCCCTCACCGACATAGTTTCACGTCGCGATGATGCTTATTTGGTGATCGTAGGATTGGGAGAGCTACCTCTTGCGCTCCGCGAAGAAATGAATCCAGATATCTTGGACCGTGTTAAGGTCTTTGGATGGGTTAAAAATTTCATCGACGTACTGAGCATGGCAGATGTTGTTGTCGACACCTACCCTTCGGGAGGTGGCGTGCTGATAAAAGACGCCGCGGCGCTCGGAACACCCGTCGTATCTTTCAAGCACGATTACATGAAAACCTTCAGCCAAAAAGAATGTTCGGCTGCTGAAGAAGTGATTGGGATCCCCGAATTAGTACTTGAAAGAGGCGAATTCTCTGCCCTCAAGACCGTGCTGTCCAATTTGTTTACAGACGATGTCTATCGAGAAAAGCTAGGCGAGTTATGCAAGGTACGTGTCCATGAAACATCCGGCAATTCGCGTCGAATGATTGAAGATTGCGAAAACGTCTTCGCATCCGTCATCAATGGCAATTAAGAATCCAGCATCATGAATCATCTCGTCAGGCCATTGATCAGCATCGTCATTCCCGTCTATAACGGCGCGGATTATTTGCGCGAGGCGATAGACAGTGCGCTTGCGCAAACCTACCCGAACATCGAGATCATCGTCGTCAACGATGGTTCGCGGGACGACGGGGCCACCGAGAAAATCGCGCGTTCTTACGGTGAAAAGATACGCTATTTCTCCAAGGAAAACGGCGGTGTCGCATCAGCCTTGAACTTCGCGGTCAACAAAATGACGGGGGACTACTTCTCTTGGCTGAGCCATGACGATCTCTATTTCCCCAACAAGATCGAGAGCCAGATCGATGCGCTTTCCGTGTTGGCGGATCGCGAAAGAACCATTCTGTACAGCGATCACGCAGCGCTTTACACGGATAAAGGCGGACTGCTTCAAGAAGTTCGACTGCCAGATGTACCCCCCGAACAATTCCGGTATTTCATCACCACCACGAACCTGCTGCACGGCTGTACCTTGCTGATTCCGAAAGCTGCATTCGATGAATGCGGCTTATTCGACGAAAAGCTCCGCACAACGCAGGATTATGACCTCTGGTTCAGGATGGCGGGGAGATTCCGGTTCGTGCATTTGCCCGAGGTGCTGGTCAAGGGGCGCGTCCATGCAGCCCAAGGCAGCCATGCATTGAAACACACCGCACATGCCGAGATCAACAGGCTGCTTGCCGGTTTTGCATCGAGCCTGACGGAACAGGAACTTGGCTCGGCCACGAATCAGTCTTTGTGTGTCGCGTACGCAAACATCTCGGCCAATTTCAGGAGGCGGGGGTTTATCCAGGCCGCCGACGACGCTGTCCAACTGTCCCGCAATGCCGGGAGACACTGCAGTTCCATCGAACTGGTAAAATCATTCCTGATAATTTCATTTTCGTTCCCACGAACCATAATCCATCGAATACAGCAAAAGGTCAGAAACGTGTTTGAACGCCTGAAAAAAATGTCATTGGCAAAGCGCAGCCAGGATCTCAAGAAGAAATTTTCCGATATTTATTCGACAAATGCATTCAAAGGCAGCGTCTCCCGGTCAGGAGCAGGATCTGATCTGGTGCAAACTGCCGAAGTTCGCCTCCAGTTGCCGGCACTGGTAAAGGAATTCGATATCAGGACATTCCTGGACGCGCCTTGCGGAGACTGGTTCTGGATGCGGGAAACCAATATGGGCGTCGAAAAATACATAGGGGCGGATATCGTTCCGGAGTTGATCGAGAAGAACACCCGGCAGTTCGCAAGCGAAACGAATTCATTTATTTGCATGAATCTTGCCGAAGACATCCCTCCGCAAGTCGATCTGATATTCTGCCGGGACTGCCTGGTGCATTTGTCCTATGATGATATACGGCGTGTTATAGGCAATTTCAAGGACAGCAAGTCGAAGTATCTGCTTACGACCACTTTTACCGACCGCTTATCCAATGAGGATCTTGGGAATAAGATGTGGCGCCCTCTGAACTTGCAGCGCCCTCCTTTCAACTTCCCCGAGCCTTTGAAGCTCATCAACGAGAAATGCACCGAAGCCGACAACCGATTTACAGACAAATCGCTTGGACTGTGGAAAATCGAAGACCTGCCGGATAGATGATATAGTCCAGCATGGCGAAGAAAATACTGATAATCGGGTTTCTCGACAGCATCCACACCGCAAGATGGGTTTCGCAATTGGAGGGGCAGGGCTGGGACATCCATCTGTTTCCAAGCATTCGTGGAGAAAGCGTTCACCCCTCCATGGCAAATGTCACGGTATACCATTTCTTCCATAGCGAACGCCTGTCCCCGGAGCGGGATTTGAATCAAGTTGCCGAATCCCAATTCGCCATTTGGGCGGACAGGTTTCGCACCCATGTTTTCGACAAGCATTTTCCGATGTACAGGGCAAAACAGTTGAAAAGGGTGATCGGCAGACTGAAGCCTGACGTTATCCATTCGCTGGAGATTCAGACAGCAGGCTACCTCGCGCTCGAAACAAAGAAACTGTTTGGCGGAGAATTCCCGCGATGGCTCGTGACGAACTGGGGAAGCGACATCTATCTTTTCGGCCGTCTGCATAATCACAGGCAAAAGATTGGGGAGGTGCTTGCCAATTGCGACTATTACTCCTGCGAATGCGAAAGGGATGCAAAGCTCGCCCGGGAATTCGGATTTGAAAAGAAAATCCTTCCGGTATTTCCAAACGCCGGCGGCTTCGATCTCGCAATCCTAAAAGAACAACGAAATCAGATCGATCCCTCGGACAGAAGACTGATCATGCTCAAAGGCTATCAGCATTGGGCGGGGCGCGCGCTAGCAGGGCTGCGCGCATTGGAGCGATGCGCGGATTTGCTGTCCGGCTACGAGATCGTAATATATTCGGCAATGCCGGATGTCGCCCTCGCTGCCGAGCTTTTTTCGGAAAAAACAGGCATACCCGTTCGGGTTCCACCGCAGAAACTGCCCCATAAGGAAATTATGGCGCTTCATGCCCGCGCCCGCATCTCGATTGGGCTGAGCATCAGCGATGCCATCAGCACTTCGTTGCTCGAAGCAATGGTGATGGGTTCATTCCCCATCCAGAGTTGCACGGCCTGTGCCGAAGAATGGATAGAGCATGGTGTAAGCGGGATGATCGTACCCCCTGAAGATCCTGATATTATCGAGATGGCAATTCGAGCTGCACTGTCCGACGATAAATTGGTCGATCAGGCCGCCCTAATCAACTGGCGTACTGCCGAGGATAGGCTGGACGCGACCAGGTTGCGCCAAAAGGCGATCAACCTGTATGAAACGGTATGGGAATGAAGTGCATCGAAGAAAACCAGAAGCTCGATCATGAATAACAAGACAGCCGCCATGCCGAAAATTTCCGTTGTGATTCCTGTGTACAACGGAGCAAATTTCCTGAGGGAAGCAATCACCAGCGCATTATGTCAGACCTATCCGAATATCGAAATCCTGGTGGTGAACGATGGCTCGCAAGATGAAGGCGCAACCGAGAAAATCGCCCTTTCATTCGGGAACAGGATCCGCTATTTCTCGAAAGAGAACGGGGGTGTCGGATCGGCATTGAATTTCGCCATTGCAAACATGACGGGAGAATATTTCTCGTGGCTGAGTCATGACGATCTGTACACCGAAGACAAAATCGAAAAGGAAGTGAATGCATTGTCCGGAACAGGGAAGGACGATGCCATCATTTACTGCGATTATTCGCTCTTTACCGATGATCCGGAAAATGCGACCGCCCGAAGGCTGCGGAATGTATCTCCGGAAAGCTTTCGCTACTGGTTGACCGCCGACAGCGGCCTGCATGGATGCACCCTGTTGATACCCCGGCATGCATTCGAGAAAGCCGGCGGCTTCAACGAGAGTCTGCGGACAACGCAGGACCTGGATTTATGGTTCCGCATGGCGAAAAAATACTCGTTTATCCACCTCCCTGAAGTGCTTGTAAAATCGAGATGTCACGAAGCCCAGGGCAGCCGTGTGATGTCCTCCATTGCCAGGACCGAGAGCAACAATCTGTTTTCCGGCTTCGTCAGCGAGCTGGATTCTCGGGAAATCCTGCTCGCCACAGGAAAACCGCTTTCGGAAGCCTATGGGAAGATAGCGTCGCGAATGTTCCGCTTGGGGCTGGGCGACGCTGCGACACTGGCTGAGGCATATGCCAGAAAGCATGATGCGAACAAGGTTTCGCGCATCGCACGAAATGTCGGCTATCTTGCGGATCGATTCGCCTATATGATAAGAACGCTGCTTCCGGCAGATATTTTGGTTAGAATCAAAATGTTTATATTCCACTTCAAAGCATCAAGAAAATGAGAGTACTGATTCTCGGCGCGAGCGGCATGCTCGGAAATGCAATGATCCAGGTTCTCAGCGAGGAGGGAGGCTGGGAGGTGTTCGGGACGATCAGGTCGGGCAGCACATCCAGGTTCTATTCCGGTGAAATTGCCGAAAAACTGATTCCAGGCATCGATGTCGAAGATCACGACTCGCTCGTTGACGTGTTTGACAGGGTCCGTCCCGACATAGTGATAAACTGCATCGGCCTGATCAAGCAACTTGCGGACGCAAACGACCCACTGCTCGCGCTCCCGATCAATTCCCTTCTGCCCCATCGCCTTGCAAGGTTGTGCAGCCTGGCTGGTGCACGGCTGGTGCATGTGAGCACAGACTGCGTTTTCTCCGGCAAAAAGGGAAATTATGTTGAAACGGATCCCTCTGATGCGGAGGATCTCTATGGGAAATCAAAATACCTGGGTGAAGTCGACTACCCCAATGCGATCACTTTGCGCACTTCCATCATCGGCCATGAATTGCAAAGCGCTCATGGCCTCATCGGCTGGTTTCTTTCCCAAAAGGAAAAATGCGAGGGTTATGCAAGGGCGATCTTCTCCGGTTTGCCTACCGTCGCGCTGGCGCAGATCGTACGCGACGTCGTGATACCGCGACCGGATTTGCACGGCGTATATCATGTCGCTGCGAAACCGATCTCCAAATATGAACTGCTCGAGCTTGTAGCCAAAGTATACGGGAAAGAGATCAACATCGTTCCCGATGACGGACTAGTGATCGACAGGTCGCTCAACGCATCGAAATTTCGGGACGCGACAAGATATGTCGCTCCAGAGTGGCCGGAATTGATTCAATTGATGCACAAATACAGGCGTTGAAAAATGTTCAAAGACAAGGTCCTTATGATCACAGGCGGCACGGGCTCCTTCGGGAATACCGTGCTCAGGCGCTTCCTTTCCACGGATGTGCGCGAAATACGCATCTTCAGCCGAGACGAGAAAAAACAGGAAGACATGCGCATTGCGCTCGCCAATGACAAGCTTAAGTTCTATATCGGGGATGTCCGCGACTACGATGGCCTCCATCAGGCGATGAAGGGCGTGGACTACGTATTCCATGCTGCAGCATTGAAGCAGGTGCCATCCTGCGAGTTCTATCCCATGGAGGCAGTGCGCACCAATGTGATCGGCACGGAAAACGTGCTCAATGCCGCCACTGCAAACGGGGTTCAACGCGTGATCGTCCTCAGTACGGACAAGGCCGTTTACCCGATCAACGCCATGGGCATATCCAAGGCGATGGCCGAGAAGCTGATGGTCGCAAAATCTCGCATGCAGCAGAAAGGGGAAACGGTATTCTGTGCAACACGCTATGGCAACGTGATGGCATCGCGCGGCTCGGTCATTCCGCTTTTCGTATCGCAGCTGAAGGAAGGCAAGCCACTGACGGTAACCGATCCCAACATGACCCGCTTCCTGATGTCTCTTGACGACTCGGTGGACCTGGTGCTTTATGCCTACGAGCACGGCGAACAGGGCGACATTTTCGTGCAGAAAGCGCCGGCATCGACGATCGCGGACCTCGCCCAGGCGCTCAAGGAGCTTTTCGAGAAAGACAACGAGATCAGGATAATAGGGACAAGGCACGGAGAAAAACTGTACGAATCGCTCATTTCCCGCGAGGAAATGGCGCATGCCAGAGACATGGGCGGATACTACCGGATTCCGGCCGACAACAGGGATCTCAACTACGCCAAGTATTTCAGCGAGGGCGAGGAAAAGATATCGCATCTTGACGACTATACCTCCCACAACACGCACAGATTGAACGTCGAACAGGTCAAGGAACTGCTGCTGAAGCTGGATTACATCAGGGAAGAACTCCGTGCTTAAGGTCATGACCATCGTGGGTACCCGCCCGGAACTGATCAAAATGAGCAGGGTGATTGCCGAATTCGACGAACATACCGAACATGTTCTGGTTCATACCGGGCAGAACTACGATTACGAACTCAATCAGGTTTTCTTCGAGGATCTCGGCATCAGGAAACCCGACCATTTCCTGGAAGCCGTCGGAGAAAACGCCGCACAAACGATCGGCAGGGTGATCGAAAAGTCGGATGAAGTGATGGAAAGGGAGAAGCCAGATGCGGTTCTGCTCTATGGCGACACCAATTCCTGTCTCGCGGTGATCGCCGCGAAGCGGCGGAAAATCCCCGTTTTCCACATGGAAGCAGGAAACCGCTGCTTTGACCAGCGTGTCCCGGAGGAACTGAACCGCAAGGTGCTGGACCATCTCTCCGACATCAATCTGGTGCTGACCGAGCATGCAAGGCGTTATCTCATCGCGGAAGGCATCCGGCAGGAAACCATCTTCAAAACCGGCTCGCACATGCGCGAGGTACTCGACCACTATATGCCCAAGATCAGGGGATCCGATGTACTCGAGCGCATCGAACTCGGGCCGAAAAAATATTTCATCGTCAGCGCACACCGGGAAGAGAATGTCGACAGCCAGGAAAACATGAACAACCTGGTTGATACGCTCAATGCCCTGGCCGCAACCTACAAATATCCGGTGATCGTCTCGACCCATCCTCGCACCAGAAAGCGCCTGGATGAGATGGAATTGGGCAAGCTCGACCCCCTCATCCGGTTCCTCAAGCCTTTCGGTTTCTGCGATTACATCAGACTGCAGATGGAAGCACTGTGCGTGATCTCCGACAGCGGCACCATCACCGAAGAAGCATCCTTGCTGAATCTGCCCGCCATCACGATACGCAATGCTCATGAACGGCCTGAAGGAATGGATGTCGGCACACTCATCATGAGCGGACTGAAAAAGGAACGCGTGCTCGATGCAGTCAGGGTCGTCATTTCCCAGCATGCGCAAAGCGAGCGCGCGATATCGCCGGTTCAGGATTATGAAGCAGAGGCGGTCTCCAGGAAAGTATTGCGGATTGTCTTGAGCTATGTCGACTATGTCAACCGCACGGTATGGTCGAAGCCAGCCTGATAGCCGTTACTTGGTCACCATAGCAGGATTCAAGAATGAAACTTGCAAGGGTCGCGACGGTTCCCTTTTTCCTCTACAACCATCTCAGGGGACAGATCGAGGCGACGATAAAGGCGGGAAATGAGGTCACCCTGATTTCGGGAGGCGGAAAGGAAGTCGAATGGCTTAAGGCCATACCCGGCGTGAAATTCCATGAAAT
>JAJZTQ010000013.1 GCA_021848825.1 Pseudomonadota bacterium | reverse complement strand
GACACCTAATCACGATTTCCTTTTATAACGAACTGAATTGAAATGTGAAACCATATTTATGATTTCCTAAAACAGAAGCAAATGCGCCGAATCATCACCGGAAGCATCTGGATCAGGTTCGCGACCGGCTCCGGGAGGGATGCAGCTCCCCAAAACAATAACAGGATCGGCTCGATTTTCCACACGCACCGTGCAGACTGCATGAAGTCTGACAACTGCAATTATGATGATCTTGAATTGTTCCAATGGCAACAGAAAGCAGATTTCTGACTGTTGAAGGGCCAAATTCGGATACCCACTTCAATTTGCTGCAATGACCGCTCAGGGCACGGCAAAGACATCACCCGCTCGCGTAACTCCGCGCCAATTTCGCCGATCTGTCATGCAGTATCGGCAGGATACCTAGTCATCGATCAATTTGATGTATACAACCGTACCAATTTTTTCAGAAATGAGCTGTTGAGCACTTGGATCGGCGTCTATGCATAGTCTCACGAACCCCATGCTTTCAGGCGGCTCTTGGGAAGTCATAACGACTCTTTTTTTTCTTTCACAAGACAGCTCCGTTTCAAAAGGCGGTAATTCTAATTCGATCTCCATGGCCTACTCCTTATATCGAAAAAGGAAGCCCGCTCGAAGCGGGCTTTAGTGTTGGAGTGTGGATCTAATGATGAAGTTCGCAAATTCTATGCACGAAATGTTGCAATAAATCGATCGTCGGCAAAGGGCACGACCCTGAAAGTCGGGGGGACGGTCGTCGCGAAGTCGCCGCTTGCAGCGGGGAGGCTATGGACTGACAAGCGCTTCGATAAAAAAAAGCCCGCGCGAAGCGGGCTCAAGGAGGGTGTTATCATGAACCGTGTCCATTCTATTAAAGAAATGTTGCAGAAAATCGATGGTGGATAGGCCGAACTGCCTATTCCCCCTATTCGGCCGCGTCATTTCTCAAAAAGCGTACCGCCTGGCTCCCGCCACGCAGATTGCGGTCGCGGCTGCAGATGCAAGCATCGTAGCGCTGACGGGTTCGTGAAGCAGGAAGGAGGCAAGAAGAAGGGCGAAAAATGGCTGCAGGAGCTGCAGCTGCCCGACTGCCGCAATGCCCCCCTTCGCCAGCCCCTGATACCAGAAGACGAATCCGAGCAGCATGCTGAATATCGAAACATAGAAAAGCCCCCACCATGCGGAAGGCCTGACCCCATCGAAGGAATTTGGCATCCTCGCGAGCGCAAGGAGCAAGGTCACAGGCAACGAAAGCGCCAACGCCCACGAAATCACCTGCCATCCGCCGAGCTTTCGCGTGAGCCTCGCTCCCTCGGCATAACCCAGTCCGCAGACCGCGACAGCCGCGAGCATCAGCAGGTCTCCGGCGTTCGATTCGCCTGTTCCCCTGCTGAGAGCGAAGACGCCGACGATGGCGCTCCCTGCGATGGAAAATGCCCAGAAGGGGAGACGTGGCCGCGATTCTCCCCTCATCAAGCCGAACATCGTGGTGGCAAGCGGCAGGAGCGCTGCGAACAGGCTGGAATGGGCGGCGGTGATGTGCTCGAGCGCAAGCGCACTCAGCAATGGATACCCGACGACCACCCCGCAAGACACCAGAGCAAGGGAAATGAAATCCCCCCTTTCCGGGAATTTCTGTCGGAACACGAGAAGAAGAAGGATGCCGAGGATGCCTGCAATGCTCGCCCGCGCGACGGTCAGGAACAGCGGATCGAAACCGGCAACCGCGATCCTCGTTGCAGGCAGGGACCCGCTGAAAATCAACATGCCGATAAACCCGCTCAGCCAGCTGCCTCCATTCTTCATGGCAAACCTCCTTTTCCAGGAGTATCGGGCCTGGGACATGGAATCGCCAGGTACGGACAGGTACAATTCTAATGAACTGTAATGGCAAGGAGACCGGTACGTGAACATTCGGGATGAATCGAGCCGCACCCTGGTCGGGCAGGTCATGCAGGCGATACGTAGCCGCATCGCGGCGAGGATTCTGGTGCCCGGCTCGAAACTGCCTTCCATCCGAGGAATGGCGGAAAGCATGCGGGTTTCGAAATCGACCGTCGTCGACGCCTATGACAGGCTTGCCGCAGAAGGTGCGATCAGGTCCAGGCCCGGTTCGGGGTTCTTCGTGGCGGGGCATGTCGCGCCGCTTTCCCTGAGCGAAATCGGCCCCCGTATCGATCGCGCGATCGATCCGTTCTGGGTGTCGAGGCAATCTCTCGAGTCGTCCGATACGGTTCTGATGCCGGGCTGCGGCTGGCTGCCCGCTTCGTGGCTGCCCCAGGACAGCCTTCGCCGCACGCTGCGTAGGCTTGCGCGCGCCGATGATTCCGCTTTGGCCGATTACGCTACGCCGCTCGGCCTGCCTCCCTTGCGTCAATTGCTCTCCCGGCGCCTCGACGAGCGGGGGATTCAGGCAAGCCCTGACCAGATATTGCTGACAGATTCGGGAACCCAGGCGATCGATCTGCTGTGCCGTTTCCTGATCGAGCCCGGCGCCACGGTCCTGGTGGACGATCCCTGCTATTTCAATTTCCTCGCCCTGATGCGAGCCCATCGGGCCGATGTCGCCGGCGTGCCTTGCACGCCATCCGGTCCCGATGTCGACCATTTTGCCCGCGTCCTGGCGGAGCGAAAACCCCGCCTATACATCACCAATTCCGGACTTCAGAACCCGACAGGCGCATCGCTCTCGCCGGTCGTCACGCACAGGATTCTCAAGCTCGCCGAGGAGCACGACCTGACCATCATCGAGGATGACATTTTTTCCGACTTCGAATATGAACCGGCGCCCCGCTTCGCCGCCTTCGACGGGCTGAACCGGGTAATCCAGATCAGCAGCTTTTCGAAGACGCTTTCCTCTTCGCTGCGCTGCGGATATGTCGCGGCAAGGCGCGAATGGATAGAAGAGCTGACCGACCTCAAGATCGCCACTTCATTTGGCGGCAATCGCCTGTCTTCGGAACTTGTCTTTTCGATCCTGAGGGACGGCAGTTACCGGAAACATGTCGAAGGGCTGCGCCGGCGATTGGGCAAGGACATGAGAAGGGTCAGCGCAAGACTGCAATCGTTCGGGATCGATCCCTGGCTGGAGCCGAAAGGAGGGATGTTCCTCTGGTGCACGCTTCCGGGCGAAACGGATGCGGCAGATATGGCGGGAAAGGCGCTGCAGGCAGGCATCATATTGGCGCCGGGCAACGTGTTCAGCATTTCCCAGTCCGCCGGCAGTCTCATGCGGTTCAATGTCTCGCAGATGAACGATCCGCGCATATTCGAATTTTTCGAGGCAAACCTTTAGGGTCAGCCCATGCATACCCGTCAGGCATCCAGCCACTGTCTTTCGGGATCCTGATAGCGCACGCAATTTCTTCCCGCGCCCTTCGCCATATAAAGGGCATTGTCTGCCCGCTTGAACAAGGCCTCGAGCGATTCATTTTCGTCGAGAAGGCAAGCCGCGCCGATGGAGACCGTGAAGTGGACGATTTCCCCGCCTTTCAGCTTCACGGGCGAACCGGAGATCACCAGCCTCAGGCGTTCGGCTGCTTCAACGGCAAGAGGAAGATCAAGCCCGGGCAAGACAGCTGCAAACTCCTCTCCGCCGACGCGCCCGATGATGTCGATCTCCCTCATCGCATGGGTGCAGATTCCGCCCATCTCCTTCAGGACCATGTCGCCTGCATCGTGTCCATAGGTGTCGTTGAAATGCTTGAAATGGTCGATGTCGATCATCAGCAAGGCGAGCGGACTTCCGAAACGCTTGCTTCGAGAAACTTCATGACTGGCGAGTTCGTAGAAATGGCGCCTGTTATTGACCCCGGCCAGGCTGTCGATTCTGGCCTGCCATTCAAGCTCGGTTTCAAGCCGCTTTCTCTCTGTTATGTCCAGAACCATCCCTCTGCTGTGCAGATAATTTCCGTCTTCATCGTAAACCGCAGTCGCATTGAGGAGCCCGATGAATTTCGTGCCGTCCTTCCTGAGCATTTCGTATTCGAGATCGCGGATATATCCCTGTTTCAGGAACAAGGGGAAATTGTCTTTCAGGATGCCGTAGCAGGCGGGTGTAATGATGTCCTTCCAGCTCATCTTCCCCACGACTTCTTCTCTTTCATAACCCAGCCATGACAATTCCGTATCGTTTATCCTCAGGAAAAAACCATTCCTGTCGAGAGAATGGTATCCGCAGGGCGCATGGTTATAGAGATCCTCGATTTCCTCGGAAGACCTGCGCAATGCATCTTCCTTATGCTTCAGTTCGGAGATGTCATGCCAGACCGTCACCGTTCCCGAGATTGCGCCATTCACGTAAAGCGGGTTCGAAGAGGTCTCGACTATCGCCTCCTTTCCATCCGCCTTGATGACCCTGTACTGGATATTCACCACCTTCTCCCCCCTCAGGGCCCGCGGTGTGGGCTGCTCGCTCAGGATGAGCGGGCGCCCGTCCAGATGCCTGCAGGAAACCCTGCCGATGATTTCGACGACATTGATCCCGGAAGGATCGAAGCCGTAATTTTTCCTGAAAGAGGAATTTGCGTGCCGCACGTTCATTTCGAGATCGTAGAGCAGGATGACGTCATCCTGGGCTTCGAGAATGGCTTCGATCTCGGCGGCTTCGCGAGTCACCTTCGAAAGCAGGTCTTCCTGCAACTGCGCGGCTTTCCTGAGCTCGCTGATATCTCTTATCGTGACGACCGCCCTGAGCTCCCCGCTACCGTTTGCGAACACCACCGAACTCAACTCTCCCGGAAATCGCGTGCCGTCACTGCGGACATAGACGAGCTGTCCCTTCGTACTGCCTGTTCGAGCCCTTTCCTCGACGAATACTTCGATGGTCGGAGAACCGGCATCGACAAGTCCGGCCCGGCCCAATCGGATTATTTCTTCCTCGGTGCGCTGAAACAATCGACAGGCCGCCTGGTTGGCGCCCAGAACCTTCCCCTCCGGCCCGGCAAGCAATACGGCGTCCATGCTGTGCTCGTAAACCGAGCGATAAAAATCTTCGCTGAACTCGGGAACCATCAATTGCCTCTAGATGAAGAGGGTATGATCAATAGTATGGATGACAAACTTCCAGATAGTAAATATTCAACCTTAATAAAACATTATCACCCATGCCAGAACAAGAGGGGATCTCTATGACGCGGCGAGGGCAATGATCCCCGTTCCTCGAATCCGAAGAAAGGTTGCCGGAAAACAGCGTTCAGCGCTGATGCCTTCTTCGCCAATAAGGCTTTGGAGCAAGGCTCAGGATAGGGTTATAATTCATGTTTTTCGAGAATCTTCAAGCATGAGCCTCAAATGCGGAATCGTGGGTTTGCCCAATGTCGGCAAGTCCACCCTCTTCAATGCCCTGACGAAATCGGGGATCGCCGCCGAAAACTATCCCTTCTGCACGATAGAGCCGAATGTGGGCATCGTGGAGGTCCCGGATTCGAGGATTGCCAGGCTTTCCGAAATAGTCAGGCCGCAGAAAATCCAGCCCGCGATCGTCGAATTCGTCGACATAGCGGGTCTCGTCGCAGGCGCATCCAAGGGCGAAGGGCTCGGAAACCAGTTCCTCGCCAACATCAGGGAGACGGACGGCATCGTCCATGTGGTTCGCTGCTTCGAGGACGCCAATGTGGTCCACGTGGCGAACAGGGTCGATCCAATTTCCGACATCGAGACCATCAATACCGAACTCGGCCTCGCGGACCTTTCCACTGTCGAAAAGGCGCTTGCAAGGCATGGCAAGACTGCGAAAAGCGGGGACAAGGAAGCGCTGAAGCTCGTTTCCCTGCTGGAAAAGGTGCAGGCCCATCTCGATGGCGGGCAGCCCGTGAGAAGCATGGATCTAGAAGAAGAGGAAATTCATCTCCTGAAACCGCTCTGCCTTCTGACCGCAAAACCAGCCATGTATGTCGCCAACGTCAGCGAAAGCGGATTCGCGAACAATCCCCTTCTGGACGCCGTGAACCGGTATGCCGAAGGGGAGCATGCCCCCGTGGTTGCCGTGTGCGCCGCGATAGAGGCTGAAATAGCCGATCTCGATGAGGAAGACAAGGCTGATTTCCTCAAGGACATGGGGCTCTCCGAGCCCGGGCTGGACAGGGTGATCAGGGCCGGATACACGCTCCTCGGGCTCCAGACCTATTTCACCGCAGGGGTCAAGGAAGTCAGGGCCTGGACCATACACAAGGGAGACACCGCGCCGAAGGCTGCAGGCGTCATCCATACCGACTTCGAGCACGGCTTCATACGCGCGGAAGTGATCGCCTACGACGACTTCGTCGCCTTCAAGGGCGAACAGGGCGCAAAGGAAGCCGGCAAGATGCGCCTCGAAGGGAAGGATTACGTGGTGCAGGACGGCGACGTCATGCATTTCAGATTCAATGTCTGATGGGTTAGAATGAGAGCTGTTCTTCAGGGTCGCGTGATGACAAACAAATTTTTCAGGCTTTTTTTCTTCCTAGCCTTTCT
Organism: Pseudomonadota bacterium; assembly: GCA_021848825.1. Taxonomy (GTDB): domain Bacteria; phylum Pseudomonadota; class Gammaproteobacteria; order Burkholderiales; family JABEVD01; genus JABEVD01. Next base: position 59,074 of record JAJZTQ010000013.1, on the reverse strand, counting down.
GCTCGCCGCAAATTCGGCCGAAAGCCAGGAACTGATCAACCGCATCGTCGCAGTCGTCAACGACGGCGTGATCACACAGGTCGAACTCGACAACCAGATCAAGGCGATCTCGAAGCAGATCGAGAAGCGGGGCATCCCGCTCCCCCCCCCCGACGTCCTGAAAAAGCAGGTTCTCGAGCAGATGATCATGGACAAGGTCCAGCTCCAGTATGCCAAGGAGGTCGGCCTCAAGGTCGACGACGACCAGCTCAACAAGGCCATCGACAGAATCGCTTCAGACAACAACCTCTCCCCCTCGCAATTCAGGGATGCTGTCGAGAAGGACGGCATTTCATTCGACGATTTCAAGGAACAGATCAGGACGGAGATCATCAAGTCCAGGCTGAGGCAGCGCGAAGTCGACAGCAAGATTGTCGTCACCGACAGCGAAATCAACAATTACCTCAAGAACCAGGAACAACAGGGCAGGGCCGAGGAGTACAATCTTTCCCACATCTTCATCGGGCTCCCCGAACAGGCGAATGCCGAGCAGATCCAGGCGCAGCTCAGAAAAGCCGAAACAGCGCTGACCAAGCTGAAGGAAGGCGCCGATTTCGGGCAGGTTGCCGCTTCCTTCTCGGACGCACCCGATGCGCTCCAGGGCGGCTCGATCGGCTGGAAGCCTGCAGGACAATTGCCCACGGCCTTCACCGAGATGCTGCAGAAAATGCATCCCGGGGAGATCAGCGGCATCATCAGGAGCCCCAACGGATTCCACATCATCAAGCTCGTGGACAAACGCGATGCGAGTTCCCATTCAGTCGTGACGCAAACGCATGTCAGGCATATCCTGATCAAGACCGGAGAGGATGTATCGGAGGACGACGCGAAGCGCAAGCTGCAGGAAATCCGGGACAGGATAGAAAAGGGAGCTGATTTCGCGCAAGAAGCCAAACTCCATTCCGACGACCCGAGCGCGTCCAGCGGCGGCGATCTGGGATGGGTTTCTCCTGGAGACACCGTTCCCGAATTCCAGAAGGCCATGGATGCATTGAAGCCCGGGGAGATCAGCGAACCTGTCCATACGCCTTTCGGCTGGCACCTGATACAGGTCCTGGGCAGGCGAAGCGAAGACGTAGGCAAGGAAAAGAGGACAACCGAAGCGCGCAAGGCGCTCGCAGCGAGAAAGTCGGACGAAGCCTATCAGGAATGGCTGAGGCAGCTGCGGGACCAGGCCTATGTCGAATACCATCTCGACAACCAATGAAATCGTCCTGGCGGTCACCGCTGGAGAGCCGGCAGGGATAGGTCCAGATCTCTGCGCCTTTCTCTTCCATGAAGGCTTTTCCGCGAATATCGTGGTCGTCGCGGACAGGGAAATGATCAGGGAAAGATGCGAAATGCTCGGCCTTTCCTTCGGAATCCCGGATTACGATCCTGCAAATGCAGGCAGGCTTTCCATCCTTCATGTTCCCCTTCGGTCAAAGGCCGTTCCCGGGAAGCTTGATCCATCCAACGGCGGCTATGTTCTCGAGACCATAAGGCGGGCCGCCGAGGGCTGCATGAACGGCGAATTCGACGGAATCGTCACTGCTCCCGTTCACAAGGGGGTCATCAACGATGCGGGTTTCCATTTCAGCGGTCACACCGAATATCTTGCCGAACTCACCGAAACTGACCATGTCGTCATGATGCTGATGGGCGGGGGGATGAAAGTCGCCCTTGCGACCACCCATCTTCCGTTGAGAGCAGTGCCGGATGCAATCACCAGGGAAACGCTAGAACGCACCCTCAGAATCATCGATCGCGACCTGAAAAGAAGATTCGGCATCCCTTCACCCAATATCGTCGTGGCAGGGCTCAACCCCCATGCAGGGGAGTCGGGTTATCTCGGGCGAGAGGAAATGGACGTCATCGAGCCCGCGCTCGATTCGCTGAGAACGGAAGGGATGAACCTTTCCGGCCCGCTGCCTGCCGACACGCTCTTCAACCATCTTTCAGGCGTCGATTGCGTGCTCGCCATGTATCACGACCAGGGGCTTCCTGTCTTGAAATATGCGAGCTTCGGGCAGGGCGTCAATGTCACCCTCGGGCTTCCCATAGTCAGGACTTCGGTCGACCACGGCACGGCGCTCAGCCTCGCCGGTACGGGAAGAATAGACAGGGGAAGCCTCAGGGCGGCTATTCATGCCGCCATGGAAATGGTCGGAAGATGAAGCCCAGGAAGCGCTTCGGCCAGAATTTCCTGAAGGATCAGGAAGTCATATCGAGGATCATCGATGCGATCCGCCCGGAAGCGAAGGACAGGATGGTCGAGATCGGACCGGGATTGGGCGCCCTCACCATCCCTCTCCTCGGAATCCTCGACAGGCTGGAAGTGATCGAGATAGACAGGGACATAGTCGAGAGGCTTTCGAAGCGCTTTTCCATCGAAAAACTCGTCATTCACCAGGCCGATGCGCTGAAATTCGATTTCTCAGAATTGGGAAGCGGTCTCAGGATAGTGGGCAATCTCCCCTACAACATTTCCACCCCCCTGCTCTTCCATCTTTCCGGGTTTTCCTCCCATATAAAGGACATGCATTTCATGCTGCAGAAGGAAGTGGTCGACAGAATGACTGCGGATCCTTCTTCTCCCGACTACGGCAGGCTTTCGGTGATGCTTCAGAACAGGTTTGCCATGGAGAAGTGTTTCGAAGTGCCGCCCGAATGCTTCTATCCGGAACCGAAAGTCGATTCGGCAATCGTCCGGATGGTTCCGCTTTCTTCCCCTGTCGCGAAGAGTGAGGCGCTCTTTTCGAAAATCGTCCTTGCCGCATTCTCCCAGCGAAGGAAGACGCTCAGGAATACCCTGAAGCCTTTTCTTTCTCCGGAAGATTTCAATTTCCTGAAAATAGACCAGAATGATAGGGCGGAGAATCTTTCCGTATCGGATTTCGCGAAGATATCGGACTGGCTTGCCAAAAAATGATCAGGATATTGATGCTTCTGGCTCTGGCATTCATTTCCATGCCTGTTCACGCGCTGGATTTCCAGGACTGCCTGAACCTGGAAAAAAGCAATGCGCCGCTCGCAGCCCAGCGCGACTGCTACAAGAACCTGGCATCGAGGGCCGAGCCTCAGGCGCATGAGGCCCCTTCACCCGGGATCGCGAAGGCGGCCCAGGATTCCATCCTTCTTTCCGAATGGGATCCGGAGCAGCGCAATCCCATTTCCACTTACAGGCAGAGCTATTTCCTTCCCATCTCAAATTCTTCGAATCCCAACAATGCGCCGACTAGCCCGAATCCAAGCAACAGCGTCCCATACAGCTACCCTCTGGACAACACCGAAGCGAAATTCCAGTTCAGCTTCAAATCGAAACTTTGGACCGCTGACAGCCGGGACTGGGCGGCATGGTTCGGCTATACCCAGCTTTCATTCTGGCAGTTCTACGATCCATCGCACTCCCGCCCTTTCAGGGAAACCAATTACGAACCAGAGCTCATTCTTTCGAAAAGGCTTTTCGGCGATGGGCAGGGCCTCGAACCTCGCCTCGTCAATATCGCGGTGGATCATCAGTCGAACGGGCAGAGCGACCCTAGGTCGAGAAGCTGGAACAGGCTTTACGTTCAGGCTGGAGTCGAGGATGACGATTTCCATGATGGCAAGCTGATCCTTCTGCCCAGGCTCTGGACGAGGATATTCAAGGAAAGGGATCCTCTCCAGGACGACAATCCGGACATCACCCATTATCTGGGCTACGGCGACGTTCAGCTGATCTATGTGAACCGTTACTCGATTTCCGCGATTGCGCGCATCAGGTCGATTCAGCTCGACTATTCCTATCCGCTGGACGGGATAATGAAGTATTTTTCGCCCGACTGGCACAGCGATTTCGATCTGCATCTCCAGTATTTCACGGGCTACGGGGAAAGCCTTATCGATTACAACTACAGGCAATCCGTCTGGGGAGTGGGCGTTTCCCTTCCTGTCTGGAAATAGCCGTCTTCCATCGCTTCCTTCCTGAAGCTAAAATGCTCCCTTTCCAAAATAATGGAGGAGAGATGTACAACCTTTTCAAACCCGAACAGCCTGTTGGCCTGATGGATTTCGTCAGGGCGGCAAAATCCTGCATCACCGAGATCACCCCGGCAGAGCTCAAGGCAAGGCTGGATGCGGGAGAAGACCTTCTGCTCATAGACGTTCGCGAGGCAGCTGAATTCGAGCACGGCCATATCGGCGGAGCCCATCTCGTTCCACGCGGAATCATCGAAGCTGCTGCCGACACGAGCTATCCCAAGCATTACCCTCCCCTTTCAGGCGCAAGGGAAAAACAGATCGCCGTCTACTGCGCCACGAGCGGCCGCTCGGCCATGGCTGCAGCTGTGCTGCAGATGATGGGATTCAGGAAGGTGATCAACGTGGCGGGCGGATTTTCGCGCTGGGAATCGGAAGGGCTGCCTATCGTTCGCGAAGCCGAATACTGACAGGCTGCTAACGCTGTATGAATTCTATCTTGTAGCCGTCAGGGTCTTCCACGAAAGCGATGACTGTCGTGCCGTGCTTCATCGGCCCCGCCTCCCTGACGACGCGGCCTCCGAGCTTCTTCACTTCCTCGCAGGCCCTGTAGGCGTCATCGACTTCGACCGCGATGTGGCCGAAGCCGCTTCCCGGGTCATAAGAGGAAGTGTCCCAGTTGTGGGTGAGTTCGATCACGGCGTGTTCGGACTCGTCCCCGTAGCCCACGAAGGCGAGGGTGAATCGCCCTTCAGGGTAATCCTTTTTCCTCAAGAGCTTCATGCCCAGGACATGGGTATAGAATTCGAGGGATCGATCGAGATTCCCGACCCTCAGCATGGTGTGCAGCAGCCTCATTTCATCCCTCCAGGAGTTCGAAATCTTCCTTGCGCGCGCCGCACTCGGGACAGGTCCAGTTCATCGGCACGTCTTCCCAGAGGGTTCCCGGGGGTATCCCGTCTTCAGGACATCCCAAAGCCTCGTCGTAGATATAGCCGCAGATCAGGCAAAGATATTTTCTCAAGCGGTCGCCTTTTTCTTGGGGTAAAATCGAATTTTAATGCATATTTTCCCATGAATCAGCCCCCGCCTGTCGTGCTCTGTTTTTCCGCAACCGATCCCTCCGGAGGGGCGGGCCTGCAGGCAGACATCATGACCATCGCCAGCATGGGCTGCCATCCCCTTTCCGTCGTGACCGGGATAACCATCCAGGACACGATGGGGGTGGAAGACATGATGGCGATCGATCCGGACTGGGTGGCGGATCAGGCGAGAAGCGTGCTCGAAGACATGGCTGTTCACGCCTTCAAGATCGGGGTCATGGGAAGCGTGGAAAACATCGCGGCGATAGCGGAAGTCGTGTCGGATTATCCCGACATCCCGCTGATACTCGACCCGGTTCTTTCGTCGGGAAGAGGGGACAGCTTCGCCACGGAGGAAATGATAGACGCCATGAGAAGCCTGCTCGTTTCCCAGACCACGATCGTCACGCCCAACAGCATCGAGGCGAGATATCTGGCCCTCGACGAACAGGAAGAGGGAACCCTCGCCCGGTGCGCGGAGCGACTTCTAGAAATGGGCTCGGAATATGTGCTGATCACCGGCACGCATGAAAATTCACCCAAGGTCGTCAATACGCTTTACGGCGACTCGGGCATATTGCGGGTCGATTCTTGGGAAAGGCTCCCCCATTCCTATCACGGTTCCGGCTGCACGCTGGCTTCTTCCATTTCGGCAGCGATCGCATTGGGTCTCGACATCGAAACGGCCGTGGAGAAGGCCCAGGAATACACCTGGAACACGCTGGAAGCGGGTTTCCGCCCGGGAATGGGCCAGTATCTCCCGGACAGGTTCTTCTGGGCCCGCGAAGAAGCGTGATATCCGGGCTTTACGCCATCACGCCTGACTGCGATGAAGGCCTCGCTCGGAAGGTCGAGTCGGCGCTGAAAGGCGGCGCAAGAGTGCTGCAATACAGGAACAAGTCGGCGGATCATCAGAAGAAGATGGAACAGGCGCTTTCCCTGAAGAAACTCTGCAAGGCTCATGGCGTCCCCCTGATCATCAACGACGACATCGATCTTGCCATCGAGATCGATGCCGACGGCGCCCATGTCGGTTCCGACGATCTTGAAATCGGCCTGGCGAGAAGAAGGCTGAAAAAGAAGCTCCTCGGCGTTTCCTGCTACGACAGCATCGAGCTCGCTGTTCAGGCGCAATATCTTGGGGCCGACTATGTCGCCTTCGGCAGCTTCTTCCCATCCAGCACGAAGCCTGATGCGGTGAAGGCCTCGCCCGGTCTGTTGCAAATGTCAAAACTTTCGATCAAGATACCTGTCGTAGCGATAGGCGGAATTACCCCCGAAAACGGGGAGCTTCTGATAGAATCCGGAGCGGATGCGCTCGCCGTCATCTCATCTCTTTTCGACGCTCCCGACATAACCGCATCCGCAAGACAATTTTCAGAACTTTTCTACGAAAAATGACGAACAATCAGAATCTTTTCGAAAAATCCCGCATCCACATCCCAGGCGGAGTCAATTCGCCCGTTCGAGCATTCGGTTCGGTAGGCGGAAGCCCCCTCTTCTTCAAGAAAGGGAAAGGGGCCCATGTCTGGGACGAAGATGGAAAATGTTATGTCGATTATGTCGGATCATGGGGTCCGATGATACTCGGGCATGCCCATCCGGAAGTGATACGCGCGGTATGCGAAACGGCTGAGCTCGGCTTGAGCTTCGGCGCGCCGACAAGGCTGGAGCTCGAAATGGCCGATCTCCTTTGCGAGCTCCTCCCTTCCATGGACCAGGTGAGGCTGGTGAGCTCCGGAACGGAAGCGACCATGAGCGCGATCAGGCTTGCCCGCGGCTATACCGGGCGGAGCGCGATCGTCAAGTTCGAGGGATGCTATCACGGCCATGCGGATTCCCTCCTCGTCAAGGCGGGCTCGGGCGCACTGACCTTCGGCAATCCCAGCTCCGCAGGCGTTCCTCCTGAAACTGCCCAGCATACCCTCGTTCTCGATTACAACGATGCCGGAAAGCTCGAGGAAACATTCGACAAGCTGGGCGAAAAAATAGCCGCCGTGATCATCGAGCCCGTTGCTGGGAACATGAATCTCGTCGCACCGAAGCAGGCTTTCCTGGAAACACTGAGGAACTGCTGCACGAAGTACGGCTCCGTTCTGATTTTCGACGAAGTGATGACAGGATTCAGGGTCGGGCTCGCCTCGGCGCAGGGTCTTTACGGCATCAGGCCCGACCTCACCACGCTCGGGAAGGTCATAGGGGGCGGCATGCCCGTAGGCGCATTCGGCGGAAAGAAGGAAATCATGCAATCTCTCGCCCCGCTCGGACCCGTCTATCAGGCGGGAACGCTCTCAGGAAATCCCGTCGCGATGGCGGCAGGGCTTGCCACTTTGAAGCTTCTCCAGGCGCCGGGATTCTTCGAAAAGCTTTCCGAAAAGACGAGGATCCTCACCGAAGGACTTGCATCGATTGCGAAGGATGCGGGAATCGCCTTCTCCGCCCAATCGGTGGGCGGCATGTTCGGCCTTTATTTCAGGGAAACACCGCCGGAAAGCTATGCGGAAGTCATGCAATGCGACAAAGAGGCATTCAACCGCTTCTTCCATTTCATGCTGGACGAGGGAATCTATTTCGCCCCATCGGCATTCGAAGCCGGATTCGTCTCGATCGCGCATGAAGAAGCCGAAATGGAAAAGACGCTTTCGGCTGCCAGGAAATATTTTTCCAAAGCATGACGCTTTTCAGAAATGCAGCATTCCATATCACGGTAAACCATTTCCGCGATCTTCCCCCGGATTCCAGGGCCGAAGTCGCCTTCGCGGGAAGGTCCAACGCGGGAAAGTCGAGCGCGATCAACACGCTCTCAGGCAGAACCAGGCTCGCCTTCGTCAGCAAGACGCCCGGGCGGACCCAGCACATCAACTACTTCAGCCTGGGTGAAGGAAGCTTCCTGGTCGATCTTCCCGGATACGGCTTCGCAAAAGTGCCCGAGGATATCAGGCTGCACTGGGAAACGCTGCTTGGCCGGTATCTGCAGGAGCGGAACCAGCTTCACGGGCTGGTGCTCATCATGGATTCCCGCCATCCCTTCACGCCGCTCGACCTGAAGATGCTCGACTGGTTCGGCCCGACAGGGAAACCCATCCACATCCTGCTCACGAAATCCGACAAGCTGAGCAGGCAGCAGGGGACGAAGGTTCTGAGGGAAGCCCGGCAATTCCTGGAAAAGAATTATCCCAATTGCACCATCCAGCTTTTTTCCAGTCTCAAGAAGACGGGAATCGAAGAGGCGGAGCTCGTCATAGGAAAATGGCTGGCATAAAAAGAAACCCCTTTCCGGAAAAAGGGGAAGAAAGCCGGAAAGGGGGGTAAAAAACGTCTTATTTGGAGTTAAGACGCCCGCTCATAGAGGGGAAAGCGGGGATGATTAAGCATCATCTGTGCAAATAGACCGTATGGATTACAGTATAGTTCCCTATGTTTTAAAATTCTTGAAAAAAATTTCTAGGAGAAGTCATGTTTCCGCAAAAGAGAATGAGGCGATTGAGGCGAAACGAGTTTTCCCGCCGCATGGTGAGGGAAAGCAGCCTCTCGGCAGCCGACTTCATCTATCCGGTATTCGTTCTGGATGGGGAGAACAGGGTTGAGGATGTGAAATCCATGCCCGGCGTGCAGCGAATGAGCGTCGACAGGCTTTATCGTCAGGCTGAAAAATGTCTGGAACTCGGCGTTCCGGCCATGGCGCTTTTCCCCGTCATCGGCGCCGAACAGAAAAGCCTCGATGCGGCCGAAGCCTACAATCCCGAGGGGCTTGTCCCCCATGCCGTTTCCCGTCTCAAGAAAGAATTTCCGGAACTCGGCATCATCACCGATGTGGCGCTCGATCCCTACACGACCCATGGCCAGGACGGGCTGATCGACGAATCAGGCTATGTCATGAACGACGAAACAGTCGAGGTTCTCGCCAAGCAGGCGGTCTGCCATGCCCGGGCAGGCGCGGACATCGTCGCCCCTTCCGACATGATGGACGGCAGGATAGGCGCTATCCGGACGGCGCTCGACGAAGGCCGTTTCATCCATACCAGCATCCTCGCCTATTCCGCCAAATACGCCTCCAGCTTCTACGGTCCTTTCAGGGATGCAGTGGGATCCGCCGCCAACATCGGCGCGGGGAACAAGTACAGCTACCAGATGGATCCCGGCAATTCGGACGAAGCCATTTGGGAAGCCGAACTCGATCTCCAGGAAGGCGCAGACATGATCATGGTCAAGCCCGGCATGCCCTATCTCGACATCGTGAGAAGGATAAAGGACGAATTGAAGGCGCCGACATTCGTCTACCAGGTCAGCGGAGAATACGCCATGCTGAAGGCCGCAGGGATGAACGGATGGATCAACGAGAAGGCCTGCGTCATGGAAGCATTGCTTTCCTTCAAGCGCGCGGGGGCGGACGGCATACTCACCTATTTCGCACTCGACGCCGCAGCCTGGCTGAAGGGCTAACTTATCCTTCGGAAAGAAGCTCTTCCACCTGGGAGAGCTTCGCGCGGGCGATCCGCGGATTCCATACGGCATGAAGATCATTCTCGGCATAGACAGCGACATTCGCCTCGATGCCGCCCCGCTCCAGCTTGAAAACCGGAACGGAACCCCATCCCGTCCTGATTTCGCCTGATCGATAGGGAATCCTGTTGTTGATCAGGAAGAATTCGACGTCCTTGACGCTGTCCGTATAGAGCTGAAGATCGATTTCGGAATATTTTCCTGCAGTTCCGGTCAGAACGGGCCCTGAAAGGTAGGGATTGAAGCGATTCAAAAGGCGCATCAGGTCGAGCGCTGCAAGCCTGAGCTGAACGAGCTGCGCCTGATGCTCATCCTGCTGATAGAGATTCCTGAACGTCCTGAGGGCCTTTTCTATTTCGCCATTGTTCGGAAGGCAGTGGGTGTCAGGCGCGCCGATCTGCTGGGCGGCCTTCCTTTTCGCCTGGGAAAAGTCGTCCATGCCGTCCTCGGCGATAAGCCTTGCGGCGAGATAGGCGATCCGTTCCCTCATCTGCTCGTATTTTTTCGAGCGCTCCTTGGCCACGTCAGAAAAGCGGATCTGCAACCTTGCCGGCGACCTGAGCCTTGGGCAAGAGTTCCTGGTAAAAATACTCGTCCATGCCGCCGTCTCCCGTCATGATTTTCCCCGTCTGCGGATCGATCTTGGCCTCGACCACGCCTTGCGGCATGGTGAAGGTCGCTTCCGGCACACCGTTCAGTGCCTTGCCCATATAGCCCATCCAGATGGGAAGCGCTGCCTGTGCCCCCGTCTCCCCCCTTCCCAATGTCTTTGGCTGATCATAGCCTATCCATGCGATCGTGGTCAGGGTCGGCTGGAATCCCGCGAACCAGGCATCCACCTGGTCGTTGGTGGTTCCCGTCTTTCCGGCGAGATCGGCCCGCCCCAACTGCATGGCGTGCGCCCCCGTTCCATACTTGATCACATCCTGCATCATGCTCGTCATGATGAATGCGTTCCTCGGATCGATCACCGGGGAAGTCCCGGCTGCACCAGCGACGACAGGGGAAGCCTTGGCAAGGACATGCCCTTCCTGATCCTCGATGCGCTCGATGTAATAGGGATCGAGCTTGTATCCGCCGTTTGCGAAAACGGAATAGGCGCCCGCCATCTGCCAGGGCGTCACGAGTCCCGCCCCGAGCGCCATCGTGAGATAGGGCGGATGCATCTTCGGGTCGAATCCGAAGCGGGTGATGTAATCCTGCGCATAATTGGCTCCGATAGCCTGGAGTATCCTGATCGCCACCAGGTTTTTCGATTCAGCGAGCGCAACCCTGATCCTCATCGGGCCCGAATAGGTTCCCTCGTAATTCTTCGGCTCCCATGGCACGCTTCCCGTCTGCTCCGCGGTGAAAACCAGCGGCGCGTCATCGACTATCGTTGCAGGCGTGAACCCCTTCTCCAGCGCTGCAGAATAGATGAAGGGCTTGAAGCTCGAACCCGGCTGCCGCCAGGCCTGGGTCACGTGATTGAACTGGTTCTGGGTGAAATCGAATCCTCCGACGAGCGCCCTGACCGCTCCCGTCTGGGGAGAGACCGAGATGAGCGCTGCCTCGACAACAGGCAATTCCGTGATGGCCCATTTGCCCCTGGCATCCTTGATCACCCGGATGATGGCGCTTCGCCTTATCCTGGAAGGATTTTCCTGGAGCAGCCTCCTTGCGTACTTCAGTCCGTCCGATTCGATGGAAACGCGGCCGACTCCCTTGACGTAAGCTCTCACCACTGCAGGCGAAGCCCTGAGCACGATGGCGGGCAGGATTTCGCCGCTCGCATCGTAATCGTCGAGAATCTCGTCAAGCTTGTTGTCGCCCCCTTCCTCCGGAATGTCGACGTATTTCTCGGGGCCCCTGTAGCTGTGCCTGGCGTCGTAATCCATCACCCCCTTGCGCACCGCATCGTAGGCTGCAACCTGATCGGCCCAGCGCAATGTCGTGTAAACCTTGTATCCCTGCGTATAGGCGGCGTCCCTGTACCTGTCGTACATGTCCTTGCGCACCATTTCCGCGAGATATTCAGCCTTCACCGGGTAATCGTGCCGCTCGTGCCTCACTTTGATGGGATCCTTCGAAGCCTTCTGATACTGGTCTTCCGTGATGTAGCCGAGCACGCGCATCCGGTGCAGCACGTAGAGCTGGCGAAGCTTCGCCCGCTTCGGATTGGCGATCGGATTGTAGCTGGATGGGGCCTTGGGAAGCCCTGCAAGCACCGCCATTTCTCCCACGCTCAATTTGTCCATGGGCTTTCCGAAATAGGCCTGGGCCGCGGCAGCGAAACCGTAAGCCTTCTGGCCGAGATAGATCTGGTTGATGTAAAGCTGAAGTATCTCGTCCTTCGTCAGGTTCTGCTCGATCTTGAAGGAAAGCAGCGCCTCGTTGAATTTCCGGGAGAAAGTCTTCTCCTTGGAGAGGAAGAAATTTCGCGCGACCTGCATGGTGATCGTGCTCGCCCCTTGGCGAGATCCGCCATGGACGAAATTGACCAAAGCCGCTCTCATCACGCCCTGGTAATCGATCCCGCCATGCTCGTAGAAGCGCTCGTCCTCTGCCGCGAGTATCGCCTCCTTCATCAGCTTCGGCACTTGATTGATCGAAACCACTGCGCGCCGCTCCTCGCCGAACTCGCCTATCAGCACCCCCTCCTCGCTGTACACCCTGAGGGGAATCTTGGGCCTGTAGTCTTTCAGCACTTCGAGGGAAGGCAGGTTGGGATAGGTCATCACGGCGGCAAAGGCGATCAGGCCGGCCAGAACCAGACCCACGCCCAGCACGCTCAGAAATAGGTAAAGCAGCCAACGCGGAAACATGAAGAGTCAGTCTCGAATGTATTCAATTGGGTATTATATGGTCTGCCGCTTGACAAAAGAAGCTAAAGACAATTTTCTTTACATATCGCGGCGTTGCTGCTAGCATCTGATGCGAATTATCCGAAAGTGCGCATAAGCAGCCTATGTTCAAGGGAAATTTCGATATCGACCTGAGCTTCTGGAAGATCAGATCGGTTCCACTGATCGGAATCGACATCAGTTCTTCGGCGGTGAAAATGGTCGAACTCTCCAAGACGGGCGAGACGCACCGCGTAGAACGCTATGCCATCGAATCGCTTCCCAAGGAAGCCGTTCTGGACGGAAACATAAACAATTTCGATGTCGTGAGCGAATGCGTCGGGCGGGCCTGGAAGAAGCTCGGGACAAGAAACAAGAACGTGGCGATGGCCCTGCCCGCTGCGGCCGTCATCACGAAGAAGATCGTCGTTCCGGCCGGACAGAGCGAGGAAGACCTGGGTTTTCTCGTTGAAACGGAAGCCAACCAGTATATCCCTTTCGCGCTCGACGAGGTCAATCTCGATTTCCAGGTGATCGGGCCTGCGCCTGCAAACCCCGACGAAGTCGAAGTGCTGATCGCCGCATCGAGAAAGGAAAAGGTCGAAGACAGGGTGGCCACCGCCGAAGCTTCGGGCCTCACGGCGATCGTGATGGATGTCGAGCCCTACGCCTCGCAAACCGCCTTCGAATTGATCCAGCGGCAGCTGCCCAACGGCGGCAGGGACAGGACCATCACCCTGGTCGACATCGGTGCGAGCCTGATGAGCATCAACGTGCTCAGAAACGGCCAGTCCGTTTACATGAGGGACCAGCCTTTCGGCGGAAATCAGCTGACATACGATATCCAGCATTTCTACAACCTGACGCTCGACGAAGCTGAAATGGCAAAAAGAAAAGGCGGGCTTCCCGACAATTACGAAACCGAGATCCTCAGGCCTTTCAGGGAAAATCTCGCGCTGGAAGTGTCCCGCGCCCTGCAGTTCTTTTTCACCTCCACCCCTTTCAACGAAGTCGATCATATCGTGCTGGCCGGCGGGTGCGCGACGATCCAGGGCCTGGACGATACGGTTTCGAGCAGAACGCAGGTGAGCACCTCTATCGCCAATCCTTTCGCAGGCATGGAGCTTTCGAACAGGATCAATCCCAGACAGCTCGCGACTGAAGCGCCCATGCTGATGATCGCCTGCGGCCTCTCGCTACGAGGCTTCGATCCGACATGATCGGGTTTTCACGATGATCAGAATCAATCTCCTCCCCCACCGCGAAAGAAAAAGGGAAGCCCTTCGCAAGCAGATCATCATGCTCGCAGGCATGACCGCAGTCCTGGGCATCGTCATTATATTCGCAGTCCATGTCGCCATCGCATCCCGCATCAGCTACCAGAAAGAGCGAAACGACTATCTGAAAGGGCAGATCGCCATACTGGATCGGCAGATCGCCGACATCAAGAAGCTCCAGCAGCAGACTCGGGCATTGCTGGCGAGAAAGCAGGTCGTGGAAAAGCTTCAGAACAATCGCTCGGAGGTGGTTCATCTGCTCGACCAGTTTGCGAAGCGGGTTCCCGACGGCATTTATCTCTCGTCGCTCCGGGAGGAAAGCCAGGGCAATGTCACGAGAATCCTGCTGAACGGTTATGCTCAGTCGAACGCAAGGGTATCCACCCTGATGAGCAGCCTGGATGATTCACAGTGGCTCTCTTCGCCGAACCTCATCGAGATCCACAGCGTGACCCGGAACAACCAGCGCCTGAGCGAATTCAGCCTCTACGTCACGGTCGCACACAAGGCGGCGAAACCATGAATTTGGAAGAACTCAAAAAGCTCAACCTGAAGGATCCCGGATCCTGGCCATGGCCGCCCAAATTGATGCTGTTGGGCGGCATCCTCGCTGTCATGCTGGTCCTCGGCTTCTTCCTCGACTGGAAAGGCGAGTGGAATGACCTGGACAATGCGCAGAACGAGGAAGTGCGCCTGAAGCAGACCTTCCTTGCGAAGAAGAAGGAAGCCGTCAATCTGGATTTCTACAAGCGCCAGCTGAGCGAAATAGAGAAATCTTTCGGAGCGCTCCTGAAGCAGCTTCCCAACCGCTCGGAAATGGAGGCGCTGCTTGTCGACATCAACCAGGCGGGGTTGGGACGAGGGCTCCAGTTCGACCTCTTCAGGCCTGCACCCAAGGAAAATGTCACCGAGTATTATGCCGAACTGCCCATCTCCATCAAGGTCACCGGAAGCTATCATGACATCGGCGCATTCGCCAGCGACCTTGCCCAGCTTCCGAGGATCGTCACCCTCAACGACATCAGCATCACTCCGGCGAAGGATAGCGGGCTCTTGACGATGAATGCCGTCGTCAGCACCTACCGTTATCCGGATGCATCCGACAAGCCCAAGGCGGTCAAGAAGAAATGAAGATCCTGATCCCGCTTTTTCTGCTGTTGATGCTGGCCGGGTGCGGTCAGGGAGAATTCAACGATCTCAAGGCATTCGTGAAGAATTCGGGGGCCAATCTCAGGGGAAGGGTCGAGCCCACGCCTGAAGTGAAGCCTTACGAGCCTTTCACATACAACGATTTCGAACTGACGGACCCCTTCAATCCGAAGAAGCTCGAGATGGCGAGAATGGGCAAGGCCGGAGGCCTTCAGCCCGACATGAACAGGCGCAAGGAGCCGCTTGAATCGTTCCCTCTCGACGGGCTGCAGATGGTGGGCACGATCAAGCAGGGCGATACCATCTATGCCCTGATCAAGGCGCCGGACAATACGCTTTACCGCGTCACGAAAGGCAGCTATCTTGGCCAGAATTTCGGCAAGGTCGTCGAAATCACCGAAAAGACGATCAAGATCAAGGAACTCGTCCAGGACAGCACAGGGGACTGGACAGAGAGAACCAGCACCATGCAGCTGGTTGATTAACAGGAGTCAACGATGAAGCGATTATTCACTCACATTCTCGGGCTGATGCTCAGCCTGTCGCTTTCTGTTGCGGCGGCGGCAGCCAACAGCATCAATTCAGTCGGGGTGGCAAGCCTCGAAGGGGGCGGGCTGGTGGTCAAGATCGCCCTGAAGCAGAAACCGCCTGCGCTCCCTTCTTCGTTCGCGATCAACAATCCCGCGAGAATCGCATTCGACTTTAAGGATACTGGAAATGCGCTCGACAAGAACACTGTCGAAATCGGAAAGGGAGACCTGAGAAGCATCAATATCGTCCAGGCGGGAGAGAGAACAAGGCTGGTGATGAATCTGGTGCGCCCCGTCACCTATGAATCGAAAATAGAAGGAAACAATCTCCTCGTCACCCTGCATGCGATCACCTTGGCTGGAACAGGGACCAGCGCGAGCACCCTTTTCGCAGCGCCCCAGCCCGGCGATCAAACCCATGCCATAAGGAACATCGGATTCCACCGCGGAACGAGCGGCGAGGCGAAGGTCGAGGTCGATCTCTCCGACTCCAATACCGGCATCGATGTCAGCCAGCAGGGCAAATCCATCGTCATCCAGTTCATCAAGACCAAGCTCCCCAGCAATCTCGAGCGCAGACTGGACGTCATCGACTTCGGCACGCCCGTCAACACCATCGACACCTACACCCAGGGCGACAATGTCCGGATGGTGATCCAACCGAAAGGGCTTTGGGAACAGTCCGCCTATCAGGCTGACGACAAATTCATCCTCGAGGTGAGGCCCGTCGCCTACAATCCCGACAAGCTCGTCCAGGGTTCGAAACCTGGCTACGGCGGCAACAAGCTTTCGCTCGACTTCAGGAATACCGATGTGCGCTCCCTGCTTTTCGCCATAGCGGACTTCACCGGGCTCAATATCGTCATCAGCGACACCGTTTCAGGAAACCTTACCCTCCGCCTCAAGGATGTGCCATGGGACCAGGCGCTCGATATCATCCTGGAGCAGAAAGGGCTCGGCATGCAGAAGAAGGGCAACGTCATCATGATCGCGCCCAAGGCCGAAATAGCTGCCCGCGAAAAGAGCGACCTCGAGGGCAAGCAGAAGATCTCCGAACTCGAGGAAACCAGGACGGAGAGCATGCAGCTCAACTACCAGAAAGCCGCCGACGTGCAGAAAATACTCGGCGACGAAAAGCAGCGGATACTCTCCAAGCGCGGAAGCGTGGTCGTGGACCCCGTGACAAACACGCTTTTCGTCCAGGACACGCCGACCAAACTGGAGGAAATCAGGAAATTCATCCAGAAGATAGACACGCCGACCCGTCAGGTCATGATCGAGGCCAGAATCGTTCAGGCGAACAATGATTTCGGCAGGAACATCGGGGTCAAGCTCGGCTATTCTGCCACAAACGGCGGAACGCCCCAGAACAGCGGAAACCCGGTCATGACCCTAGGCGGAAGCAACACTGCCGGTTCGGGTGCGCAAGGCTTCAACGGCACGAACACGCCGACCTATGCCAACAACACCAATGTCAACATCCCCTTCACCCAGCCCAACATCACAGGGTCTGCCGGGCAGGGTGCGCTTTCCTTCCTGCTCTTCAATTCTTCGGCAACGAAATTCCTGAACCTGGAAATCGATGCGCTCGAAACTGACGGGACAGGCAAGATCATCTCCAGCCCGCGCGTCGTGACTGCCAACAATGTGGAGGCCACGATCGAATCAGGCCAGGAAATCCCCTATCAGACGACCCAGGTTTCCGGGGGAACGACGATCCCGACCTACGCCTTCAAGAAGGCGGTGCTGAGCCTCAAGGTGAAGCCCCAGATCACGCCCAACAACAGCATCATCATGGATCTGACCGTCACGCAGGATTCCCCTCTTGCTGCAGCGGCGCTCGGCGCGCCTCCCTCCATCAGCACGAAGAAGATCCAGACCCAGGTGCTGGTCGACAACGGCGGAACGGTGGTCATAGGCGGAATCCATACCCAGAACATCAGCAATACCGTCAACAAGGTGCCTTTCCTTGGCGACATTCCCTTCCTCGGCAACCTGTTCAAGGGCAACGCGGCGCTCGATCAGAAATCCGAACTGCTGATCTTCGTTTCACCCAAGGTGCTGCAGAGCAGTCTCAACCAGCTTTGATTTCCCATGAAGCCTGCCGAAAACATCTACCTGGTGGGCCTCATGGGAGCGGGCAAGACGACTGTAGGGAAGCAGCTGGCGAAACAGACAGGGAAGGCGTTCTTCGATTCCGACCAGGAAATCAAGCAAAGGACGGGCGTATCGATCTCCCATATCTTCGAAGTCGAAGGGGAATCAGGATTCAGGGCAAGGGAATCCTCCGTCCTGAAGGAACTGACCCAACTCAGCAACATCGTGCTGGCAACGGGGGGAGGGGCGGTTCTTTCGGAAGAAAACAGGGCGCTCCTGAAGCACAACGGAACAGTCATCTATCTCAGGGCATCGATAGACGATCTCTGGGCAAGAACCCGGCATGACAAGAACAGGCCGCTTCTCCAGACCGAGAATCCCCATGCCAAGCTTTCTGAACTTTTTACCTTACGCGACCCTCTCTACAAGGAGGTCGCCGATTTCGTCATCGATACAAGCAGACAAAGCGTCAGCAGCCTCGCCCACCACATTCTATACATGCTCGAAAAGTCATGCGCACGCTGAAAGTAGAACTGGATCAACGCAGCTACCCCATCCATATCGGGCCGAATCTGCTCGATCAGGCGGAATTGGTGCTGCCCACCCTTTCCCAGAAGAAGGTCGCGATCGTCACCAACACCACGGTCGGCCCGCTCTATCTGGAGAGGCTGAAAAATGCGCTAGAAAAAAGCAAGGTTGCCGCCATCTCCATCATCCTGCCTGACGGGGAACAGTACAAGAACTGGGAAACACTGAACCTGATATACGATTCGCTGCTCGAGAATCGCTGCGAGCGAAACACGGCCATCATCGCACTGGGCGGCGGCGTGATCGGGGATATTGCAGGATTCGCTGCGGCAACCTACCAGCGAGGCGTCCCTTTCATACAGGTTCCCACCACGCTGCTTGCCCAGGTCGATTCTTCCGTCGGGGGCAAAACGGCGATCAACCATCCGCTTGGCAAGAACATGATAGGGGCTTTCTACCAGCCGAAGCTCGTCCTGGCAGACATCAATACCCTAGACACGCTTCCCGAAAGAGAGCTCAAGGCAGGCATCGCTGAGGTCATCAAGTACGGATTGATACGCGACCTTCCCTTCTTCGAATGGCTGGAACTCAATATCGGAAAACTGCTTGAGCGGAACCCCGAAGCGCTCGGCTACGCGATCTCGAGATCCTGCGAGAACAAGGCTGAAGTGGTGGCGAGGGATGAAAGGGAATCGGGAGAAAGGGCGCTCCTCAATCTCGGCCACACTTTCGGTCATGCCATAGAAAACGCAATGGGTTACGGCAACTGGCTGCACGGAGAAGCGGTCGCGGCAGGAACGGTTCTGGCAGCAAGGCTTTCTCTTTTCATGGGCATGCTGACCGAACCCGACCTGGCTCGCATTCTGGCCTTGTTCGAAAAGGCGGGGCTTCCGACCCGGTCTCCCGAAATCGGAACGGAACGGTATATCCAGCTCATGGAGCTCGACAAGAAGGTCGAGGACGGAAAAATGCGCTTCGTGTTGCTTGAGAAAATAGGAAAAGCGAGGGTCAGGTCGGACGTTCCGAAGGAAGCCCTTTCCAGGACTCTGGAAAGCCATGGCTGAACTCGCCCCCTATGCCGCGAACCCCGAAAAAAGCAGGGGCAGGCGGATAGCCGAAGATCGCCCCGAGGGAAGGACCGAATTCCAGAGGGATCGGGACAGGATCATTCATTCTTCGGCATTCAGAAGGCTGGAATACAAGACCCAGGTTTTCGTGAACCATGAAGGGGATCTTTTCCGCACGAGGCTCACCCACAGCATAGAAGTCGCCCAGATCGCCCGATCCATCGCCAGAAACCTCGCGCTCAACGAAGACCTCGTGGAAGCCATTTCGCTCGCCCACGATCTCGGACATACCCCTTTCGGCCATGCAGGGCAGGACGCGCTCAACGAATGCATGGCTTCCCATGGCGGATTCGAGCACAACCTTCAATCGCTGAGGGTCGTGGACCTGCTGGAAGAGCGCTATGGCGCTTTCGACGGCCTCAACCTGAGCTTCGAAACCAGGGAGGGCATATTGAAGCACTGCTCCGCGAAAAACGCGGCGCTTCTCGGTGAAATAGGCGAACGCTTCCTGAAAGGGAGGCAGCCGGGGCTGGAGGCGCAGCTCGCCAACCTCGCGGACGAAGTCGCCTACAACAACCACGATGTCGACGACGGCCTGCGCTCAGGCCTCATCACGCTCGAGGAACTGCGTTCCGTCCCGATTTTCGAGCGGCATGTCGAAATGGCCCGGGCCGCCTTCCCTGAAATCTCGGGCAGGCGGCTGATCCATGAAACGGTGAGAAGGATGATCAATTCCCAGGTCATCGATCTGACCAGGCAGAGTCTTGCCAACATAGAAAAAACGGGTCCCGGGGACATCGACGCGGTGAGGGAATCCCCCCAGCTCATCACCTTCAGCGCGGAGATGAAGAAGGCGCAGCATGAGCTCAAGCAGTTCCTGAGAACCCGGCTTTACCAGCATTACAAGGTGACGAGGATGAGCGCCAAGGCGCGCCGCATCGTCTCAGATCTTTTCCATGCCTTCACATCGGATGTCCGCCTGCTCCCCGCGCAATTCCAGGAAACGGCGGAAGAAAGCGGCAATATCATGCGGGTCACCTCGGACTACATCGCAGGAATGACCGACCGCTACGCGATCAGGGAGCATCGCCGCCTTTTCGCAGTCGAGGAAATCGCCCTCTGAATCGCAAGGTTGAAGTGATTTACCGGAAAAGGTAGAATCAAAAACTTTCCCTTGCGGATACGGGGGTTGCGGCGTCTGCTGCATTTTTCATTGCTGAACAGATTTAAGAGGTAGAACTTGAGCCAGTTGCCTGAAGGGATGTACGACCCGGATTACGAGCATGATGCCTGCGGGGTGGGATTCATCGCCCATATCAAGGGTTTGAAGCGTCACGACATCGTCACCCAGGGACTTCAGATCCTCAAGAATCTCACCCACAGGGGAGCGACAGGCGCCGACCCCCTTGCGGGCGATGGCGCAGGCATCCTGATCCAGATCCCGGACGATTTCTTCAGGAGCCAATGCGGATTTGCGCTCCCTGCTTCCGGACAATACGGGGTGGGCATGCTCTTTCTGCCGCAAGACAATGAAATGCGGGCGGCATGCGAAGCGATCATCGCAAAGCATGTCGCGGAGGAAGGGCAATCGATCATCGGCTGGCGCGACGTGCCGACGGTGAATTCAGGGCTGGGGGAAGGCGTCAAGAAAGTCGAGCCTCGCGTCCGCCAGGTCTTCATAGGGAGCTCATGCAGGGACCAGGACAGCTTCGAGCGCAGGCTCTTCGTCATCAGGAAGAGCATAGAACATGCCGTGAAGAAGCTCGATCTCAGTGAAGCCTTCTACATTCCCTCGATGTCTTCCAGGACTGTCGTCTACAAGGGCATGCTGCTTGCCAACCAGGTCGGGGAATATTATCCGGACCTCATGGACGAGCATACCGTCTCCGCGCTCGCGCTCGTGCATCAGCGCTTCTCGACCAATACCTTCCCGACATGGGATCTTGCCCATCCCTTCAGGATGATCGCCCACAACGGCGAAATCAACACGATGCGCGGAAACGTGAACTGGATGACGGCCCGCCATGAAGCGATGTCTTCCCCTGTGCTGGGAGAAGATCTCGAGAAAATATGGCCGCTGATCGTGGAAGGGCAGTCCGATTCGGCCTGTTTCGACAATGCGCTCGAGCTGCTCGTCGCCGGGGGCTATTCCCTTGCCCATGCGATGATGATGCTGATCCCCGAGGCATGGGCCGGAAATCCGCTGATGGACGAGGAAAGGCGCGCCTTTTACGAATACCATGCCGCCCTGATGGAGCCGTGGGATGGCCCTGCCGCAGTGGCATTCACGGACGGAAGGCAGATCGGCGCGACGCTTGACAGGAATGGACTGAGGCCTGCGCGCTACCTGATCACCGACGACGATCTTGTCGTCATGGCTTCCGAAATGGGCGTGCTTGCCATTCCCCAGCAAACCATCGTCAAGAAATGGCGCCTTCAGCCAGGAAAGATGTTCCTCATCGATCTCGAGGCCGGACGGATCATAGACGACAAGGAAATCAAGGACACGCTCGCGGGCGGGAAGCCATACGGAAAATGGCTGGAACAATCCAGGCTGCTGCTCTCCGACCTTCCCGAAGCAGGAGATTCGTCCGAAAAATTCGAAGTCCCTCTTCTCGACAGGCAGCAGGCATTCGACTATACCCAGGAGGACGTCAAGTTCCTTCTCCAGCCCATGGCGGCAACCGGGCAGGAAGCGACTGGATCGATGGGGAACGATTCTCCGCTTGCCGTGATGTCGAACAAGCTGAAGCCCCTCTACAATTATTTCAAGCAGCTTTTCGCCCAGGTGACCAATCCCCCTATCGATCCGATCAGGGAAGAACTGGTGATGTCGCTCGTTTCCTTCATCGGCCCGAAACCCAATCTTCTCGGCATAGAAGACACAGAGCCTCAGCCCAGGCTGGAAGTGAGCCAGCCTGTTCTTTCTTCGGCGGACTTCGACAAGCTCGCGAACATATCGGGGCTGACGAAAGGAAAATTCAGCTCGAGGGTGCTCGACATCTGCTACCCTTCGTCGAAAGGCGCCCAGGGCATGGAGTCGGCGCTCGCGGAACTCTGCGCAGCTGCAGAAAAATCGGTCAGGGAAGGCGTCACCATCCTGATCCTTTCCGACAGGAAGGTGAGCGGGAATAACATCCCCATCCCGGCGCTTCTCGCCACTTCGACGGTTCACCATCATCTCGTCAGGAATGGATTGAGGACGAATTCGGGGCTGGTCGTCGATACGGGTTCGGCAAGGGAAGTGCATCACTTCGCGCTTCTTGCGGGATACGGGGCAGAGGCGGTCCATCCCTGGCTCGCGTTCGAAACCATAGAGAACATGACCGAACTCCTTCCGGGAGACCTTTCTTCTCATGAGGCGAAGAAGCGCTTCGTCAAGGCCGTATCGAAAGGGCTGCTGAAGGTGATGTCCAAAATGGGCATCTCGACCTATCAGTCCTATTGCGGCGCACAGATTTTCGAAGCCATAGGGCTCAATACCGAATTCATCCAGCGCTATTTCCCCGGCACGTCGAGCAAGGTGGAAGGGATAGGGCTCAAGGAAATCGCCGAAGAAGCCGCGGAAATCCACCGCCTCGCCTTCGGGCATTCGCCTCTTTACGAATCCGCTCTGGACGTGGGCGGAGAATATGCCTACAGGACTAGAGGCGAAGCCCACCTTTGGACACCCGAAAGCATTTCGAAGCTTCAGCATGCAACCCGATCCGGCAGTTTCGGCACCTACAAGGAATATGCGAAGCTCATCAATGACCAGAGCGAACAGCTGATGACCTTGCGCGGCCTTTTCGAGATCAGAAAGGGAAATCCGATTCCGATCGAGGAAGTGGAGCCTGCAAAGGATATCGTCAAGCGCTTCGCCACAGGCGCGATGTCCCTGGGCTCCATTTCGAAGGAAGCCCACAGCACGCTCGCCATCGCCATGAACAGGATAGGCGGGAAATCCAATACCGGCGAGGGCGGTGAAGATCCGATACGCTTCAAGCCGCTGCCGAACGGCGATTCGATGCGCTCGGCGATCAAGCAGGTCGCTGCAGGCCGGTTCGGCGTCAGCGCGGAATATCTCGTCAATGCTGACCAGCTGCAGATCAAGATGGCCCAGGGGGCAAAACCCGGAGAAGGCGGACAGCTTCCCGGCCACAAGGTCAGCGAATACATCGCGAAAGTGAGGCATTCCGTGCCAGGGGTGGGGCTCATCTCGCCTCCGCCTCATCACGACATCTATTCGATCGAGGACCTCGCTCAGCTGATCCACGACCTCAAGAACGTCAATCCTCGCGCGAGCGTCAGCGTGAAGCTCGTTTCCGAAGTCGGGGTGGGTACGGTTGCAGCTGGCGTGGCCAAGGCGAAAGCCGACCATATCACGATTTCCGGATACGACGGCGGAACAGGCGCGAGCCCGCTGAGTTCGATCAAGCACGCAGGGACGCCCTGGGAGCTCGGCCTGTCCGAAACCCAGCAGACCCTCGTCTTGAATCGCCTGAGGGGAAGGGTTGCCGTCCAGGTCGACGGACAGCTGAAGACCGGAAGGGATGTGCTGATCGGCGCGCTTCTCGGCGCGGACGAATTCGGGTTCTCCACCGCTCCGCTCGTCGTGGAAGGCTGCATCATGATGCGGAAATGCCATCTCAATACCTGCCCGGTAGGGGTTGCGACGCAGGACGAGACGCTTAGGAAGAAATTTACCGGGCAGCCAGAGCATGTCGTCAATTATTTCTTCTTCGTCGCTGAGGAAGTCAGGGAATACATGGCGCAGATGGGCATCAGGAAATTCGACGAGCTGATAGGCAGGACGGACCTGATCGACGTCAGGCGCGCTGTCAGCCACTGGAAGGCAAAGGGACTGGACTTCTCCAGGGTGCTCCACCAGCCTGAGGTTCCCGAGAATGTCGCGCGCTATCATCAGGAAACGCAGGATCACGGCATCGAAAAGGCGCTCGACCACGAGCTCATCGAAAAGGCGAGGCCGGCAATAGAGAACAGGACTGCAGTCAGGATAGAAACCTCGATATGCAACGTGAATCGTTCAGTCGGGGCGATGCTTTCCGGCGCCGTCGCCCTCAGGCATGGCCATTCGGGGCTTCCTGACGACACCATCCATGTCAAGTTCAAAGGCACTGCAGGGCAGAGCTTCGGCGCATTCCTCGCCTCGGGAATCACCTTCGAGCTGGAAGGAGACGGCAACGACTATGTCGGAAAAGGGCTCTCGGGCGGAAGGGTCGTGATCTATCCCGATTCCCAATGCAGGATCGTTCCCGAAGAGAACATCGTCGTGGGCAATACGGTCCTCTATGGAGCGATAAGCGGGGAAGCCTATTTCAGGGGTGTGGCCGGGGAGCGGTTCGCCGTTCGAAATTCTGGCTGCACGACCGTCGTCGAGGGCGTGGGTGACCATGGCTGCGAATACATGACCGGCGGAATCGTGGTTGTCCTGGGCCAGACAGGCCGGAATTTCGCAGCTGGAATGAGCGGCGGGATAGCCTATGTGCTGGACGAACAAGGCAACTTCGAGGAACGCTGCAACATGGCGATGGTGGAGCTTGAGCCTCTGCCTGAAGAGGAGGCGAGCCTGGACGAGACGGAAGAGCTCGAATCCCACGGCAAGGTCAAGGTGAACCATCTCGGCAAGGGCGACCAGGCCCTTCTGAAAAAGCTGATCTCGAATCATCAAGCCTACACGGGAAGCACCCGTGCAAAGGAAATACTCGACAACTGGGCGCGCTACCTGCCGAAATTCGTGAAGGTCATGCCGACCGAATACAGGCGCGCACTGACTGAAATGGCGAACAAGAAAGCAACACTGGAGTCTGTCAATGGGTAAGCCGACTGGATTCATGGAGATCGGCCGGGTGAACGACGAGTCCGCCCCGGTCGAAGAACGCATTCATCATTACCGCGAATTTGTGACGCCGCTTCCCGAGGAAAAGATCAGGATGCAGGGTGCGAGATGCATGGATTGCGGCATCCCGTTCTGCCATTCGGGCTGCCCGGTGAACAACATCATTCCGGACTGGAACGATCTCGTCTACAGGGGAAGGTGGGCGGAGGCGATCGAAGTGCTGCATTCGACGAACAATTTTCCCGATTTCACCGGGAGGATCTGCCCCGCTCCATGCGAAGCAGCCTGCACCCTCAACATCAACGACGACGCGGTGACGATCAAATCGATCGAGCACGCCATCATAGACCGCGCCTGGGAAGAAGGATGGGTGAAGCCGCAGATCCCGCTCGCGAAGACAGGGAGAAAGGTCGCCGTCGTCGGATCGGGCCCTGCGGGCCTTGCCTGTTCCCAGCAGCTTGCTAGGGCCGGGCACGATGTCGTTCTTTTCGAAAAGAACGACAGGATAGGCGGCCTCCTGAGGTACGGCATTCCCGACTTCAAGATGGAAAAGCATCATATCGACAGGCGCATCGAGCAGATGAGGGCTGAAGGCGTCGAATTCAGGGTGAAGCAGCATGTCGGGGTCGATTTTCCTGCAAAAAAGCTGGTCGACGAATTTGACGCCGTCGTCTTGACCGGAGGAAGCGAAACGCCCCGAGATCTTCCCATCCCGGGCAGGGAACTCCCGGGCGTTCATTTCGCACTCGATTTCCTCATTCCGCAGAACAAGAAGAATGCTGGAGACGAAATCCGGGACCAGATCTCCGCAAAAGGCAAGCATGTCATTGTCATAGGCGGGGGCGATACAGGCTCCGACTGCGTGGGCACATCGATCAGGCACGGCGCGCTTTCGGTGACCCAGCTCGAGGTCATGCCGAAGCCGCCGGAGCAGGAAAACAGGCCGCTCACCTGGCCAAACTGGCCGCTCAAGCTCCGCACATCGAGTTCCCAGGAAGAGGGCTGCGAGCGGGAATGGAGCGTGGTGACGAATGAGTTCTCGGGCGGTAAAAAGGTACAGACGCTCCATGGCGTTCAGGTGGAATGGGTCAGGGACGAAAAAGGCGGCATGAAGATGCAGGAAATCCCCGGATCAGAATTCGAGCTCCCCGCCGATCTCGTTCTCCTTGCGATGGGCTATCTACACCCGGTGCATGCCGGCATGCTCGCCGAACTCGGCGTGGAACTCGACCAGAGGGGCAACGTGAAGGCAGACACGACGAAATACCAGACATCCGTTTCCAAGGTTTTCGCGGCAGGCGACATGAGAAGGGGGCAATCGCTCGTGGTATGGGCAATCCGTGAAGGCAGGCAGGCCGCACGCGCGGTCGACGAATTCCTGATGGGGCGATCGGAGCTGCCGAGATGATCCAGCTCAAGAACGACACTTTTTTGCGGGCGCTGCTCCGCGAGCCCGTTCCCTATACGCCGGTGTGGATGATGAGGCAGGCGGGACGCTATCTCCCTGAATACAACCAGACCCGAGCCCGTGCAGGAAGCTTCCTTTCGCTCTGCAAGAACCCTGATCTTGCGACCGAAGTGACGCTTCAGCCGCTTGCCCGCTTCCCGCTCGATGCCGCCATCCTTTTTTCCGACATCCTGACTGTTCCCGACGCGATGGGGCTCGGCCTCTATTTCGCCGAAGGAGAAGGGCCGAAATTCGAAAGACCCCTCAGGGACGAATGGGAGATCAAGAACCTTTCTTCGCCGGACCCATCCGCCCACCTGGGCTATGTCATGGATGCGGTCAGGCAGATCAGGAAGGCTCTGGCCAACTCGGTTCCTTTGATCGGCTTTTCGGGAAGCCCTTTCACGCTCGCCTGCTACATGATAGAAGGCGGAAGCAGCAGCGATTTCCTGCACACGAAGACCATGCTCTACCGCAGGCCGGACCTCCTCCATCATATCCTCGAAGTGAATACCAAGGCCGTTACGGATTATCTCAACGCGCAGATAGAAAGCGGCGCCCAGGCGGTGATGATATTCGATTCCTGGGGAGGGGCATTGTCCGAATCCGCCTATGCCGAATTTTCGCTTTCCTACATGGAAAAGATCGTTTCTTCGCTGCACAAGACGAGAGAGGGAAGAAGGGTGCCGAACATCGTTTTCACCAAGGGAGGCGGACTCTGGCTGGAGAGCATCGCATCGATAGGGTGCGATGCGGCTGGACTGGACTGGACCATGGACATAGGCAGGGCAAGACGCCTGGTTGGCGAAAAAATCGCGCTGCAGGGAAATCTGGATCCTTTCGTGCTTTTTTCCTCCCCCGAAAACATCGTCGCGGAAACGGAAAAGGTCCTCGAGAGCTTCGGCCATGGAAGCGGGCATGTCTTCAATCTCGGCCACGGCATCTCCCAGTACACCGATCCTGAGCACGCACGGATCATGGTCGAGACGGTTCATTCGGCTAGCCGGAAATATCACGAAGTGGCTTCGCAATAGGCGGGTTTCCAAACATCCATTGCCGCAGCATCAATTCCGACTTATGCACAGCTTTCCGCAAGCCGGAAGACAATCAGCCTATTCTGATATACCATTTCATCACTCTGATTATAAAGAGTATTTTTTGAATCATTGCGGGGAATGACGGGATTGCCGTCCTTTTTGGCAAAAACGCCGTAGCGGCATGGCGCATAATCCACAAAGTTATCAACAGGTTTTGTGAGTAACTTTTTATTCTTTTAAATAAGCATGTTGCACGTATTTCCTAGAATCGACGACAAGGATGCGATGTAACTCGAAATTGGAAACCTCTCCCGACATCATCAGGGTGGCCCTTGACGTCCCGGTCTTCGAGCTCTTCGATTACCTGGGAGAAAAGGAAACGCCCATCGGCGCCAGGGTGGCCGTGCCTTTCGGAAAGAAGGAGGCTGTCGGCGTCGTCCTCGATAAGGGACTGCATTCGGAGGTTTGCCCATCCAGACTCAAGTCGGTTTCAACGATCTTCAGGGATATCCCCCCCCTGCACCAGAAGCTCATCGAACTTTTCAGGTTCTGCAGCGACTATTACCATTACCCGATCGGGCCGGTGATCCTGAACGCCCTTCCTGCCAGACTGAAGCGCGCAAAGCCCGTTGAACCCGAGAGATTCTATGCCCTTTCGGAGGCGGGAAAGACCGCCGTTCTTCCCCAGAGAAGCCGGAAACTCAACGCGCTGGTCGAATTCCTGAAAATGAACCCGGGCGCTTCCATGGAAGGACTGCGCGCCGAATTTCCCTCCACGGTCGTCAGAAAGCTTTTCGACCTGGGCTACGCGGAGGCAGCGGAGAAGAAGCCTGCAGCGCTGGAAATCGCGGATCATCCTTGCCTCAACGAGGAACAGGAAAAGGCCGCATCCCGAATTCTCGAAAACCTGGAAGGATTTCATCCCTGGCTGCTGTTCGGCATCACCGGCAGCGGAAAGACGGAAGTCTACCTTCAGGTCATCGCCGAAGTGCTCCGATCAGGAAGGCAGGCGCTCTTCCTCGTGCCTGAAATCAATCTCACCCCTCATCTCGAACAGGTTTTCAGATCGAGATTTCCCGGAACAGGCATGGCGAGCCTGCACAGCGGTCTGAGCGACGGGGAAAGAATGGCGAACTGGATGCGCGCCCAGAGCGGGGAAGCGAGGATCGTTCTCGGCACCCGGCTCGCCGTATTCGCCCCTTTTTCTTCCCTAGGACTGATCGTGGTCGACGAGGAGCACGACCCCTCATTCAAGCAGCAGGAGGGACTGCGCTACAGCGCAAGGGACGTCGCCGTGATGAGGGCGAAGCAGGAGGCCGTTCCCGTCATTCTCGGCTCGGCCACGCCTTCCCTGGAGAGCTATTTCAGCGCGGTGAAAGGTCGTTACGGCATGCTGGAGCTCCGCGGCAGGGCCGTTCCGGAGGCGAGCCTGCCTGAAATCAGCTTCATAGACATGAGGCTCGAAAGGAAGAGAACAGGGCTGAGCGGGAAGCTCATCAAGGCTGTCGGGGAGAGAATCGAAAGAGGCGAGCAGAGCCTGATCTTCCTGAACAGGAGAGGCTATTCCCCTGCGCTGATCTGCAGCGCCTGCTCCTGGACTCCTTCCTGCAGAAGGTGCTCTTCCAAGCTCGTGCTGCATCTGAAGGATAAGCGCCTGAAGTGCCATTATTGCGGTTTCGAGGAAAAGATCATGAGTTCCTGCCGGCAATGCGGCAATGTCGATCTCAGGCCTTTGGGGCACGGCACGCAGCGCCTTGAATCGGAACTCGGGATCATCTTTCCGGATGCCAGAATACTCAGGATCGACAGGGACAGCATAAGGAGGAAGCAATCCTGGAACGAGATGCTGCAGAAGATCAGGCAAAACGAGGTGGACATTCTTGTCGGGACACAGATTCTCGCAAAAGGGCATGATTTTCCCAACCTCACGCTCGTGGGCATCCTGAATCCGGATGCTTCCCTCTACAGCAGCGATTTCCGGGCGTCCGAAAGGCTTTTCTCCCAGCTCACCCAGGTCTCCGGAAGAGCGGGAAGGGCCGGGCAGAAAGGCGAAGTCATGATCCAGACGGAATTCATGGATCATCCTCTTTATTCTGCACTCAAGCATCACGACTACAGAACGATGGCTGAACTGCTGCTGGAAGAAAGGAGGACAGCGGGCTTTCCGCCCTATGTCCATCAGGCATTGATCCGGGCGGAATCTCGCTCCCTCGAGGCTGCAATGGCCTTTCTCGACCACGTGTTCGGGGTCGCCACAGGCCTTCAGGATGGCGTCGCCGTGTTCGATCCTGTCACAGCCTCGATGGAGCGGCTCGGGAATCTGGAAAGGGCGCAGATCCTGTTCCAGTCTTCATCGCGCCAGAACCTGCAGCATTTTCTGAAAGCGCTTCTGCCGCTCCTGAACGCTTCGAACAGGACTGTCAGGTGGCATGTCGATGTCGATCCGCTAGAGTTTTAGCCTGTTGTAAAGATATAATTGCATAACCGAGCACAATCATGATCCCTGACTTCAAATTCCATCTCGCCAAGCTTTTTTCCGAGGCTGCAGAAAAGATTTCTCCTTCTGCGCCTGAAATCCATCTCGAGCGCCCCAAGCTTGCCGCTCACGGCGACTACGCCTGCAATATCGCAATGCAGCTTGCGAAATCGCTGAAGAAAAATCCGAGGCAGGTCGCATCGGAAATACTGGCAGCCTTCCCGGCTTCCGAACATGTCGAAAAGCTGGAAATTGCCGGGGCGGGTTTCATAAACGTTTTCATCAGGAAATCCTCCAAGCAGCTGTTTCTGAGGCATATCCTGGAGGCGAGGGAAGCCTTCGGGAAATCGGATCTTGGCAAAGGCAGCAAAGTCCAGGTCGAATTCGTTTCGGCCAACCCGACCGGCCCCCTGCATGTCGGCCACGGAAGGGGCGCTGCATTCGGCGCAAGCCTTTCCAATCTTCTGGAGGCCGCAGGGTTCAAAGTCTCGAGGGAATATTACGTGAACGATGCAGGGCGGCAGATGGATATCCTGACGCTCTCCACCTGGCTACGCTATCTCGAACTTGTCGGGGTGGACATTCTTTTCCCGCCGAACGCCTACCAGGGAAGCTATGTTCGTGACATGGCGAAGCTGATACACGAAGCGCATGGGGATCGCTACAAGCACCCCCAGGGCGCCGTGCTTTTCGGGATCCCTGTCGAAATGTCCAACGAAGATGCCTATCTCGACAGCCTGATCGCGAATGCGAAAAGGCTGCTCGGTCCGGATTACCATTACATCCACGACTTCGTCCTCAACGAACAACTGGGGGACTGCAGGAACGATCTGCTCGAATTCGGCGTGGTTTTCGATACCTGGTTCTCCGAGCAATCGCTTTTCGACAGCGGCATGGTCGAGAAGGCGGTAAGGACGCTCGAGGAAGCTGGCCACATCTACATTCAGGACGGGGCCAAATGGTTCAGATCTACCGAATTCGGAGATGAAAAGGACAGGGTCGTGCAGCGGGAAAACGGCCTCTACACCTATTTCGCCTCGGACATCGCCTATCACCTGAACAAGTTCGAACGCAGCTTCGACCGCGTCATCGACATCTGGGGAGCCGACCATCATGGCTATATCGCCAGGGTGAAGGGAGCGCTCACTGCGGCGGGAGCGCCTGCTGAAAAACTGGAGATTGCGCTCGTTCAGTTCGCCGTACTTTACCGCGAAGGGAAGAAGGCTTCGATGTCGACGAGGAGCGGCGACTTCGTTACGCTGAGAGAGTTGAGGAAAGAAGTAGGGAACGATGCAGCAAGGTTTTTCTATGTATTGAGGAAATGCGATCAGCATCTGGACTTTGATCTCGATCTTGCAAAATCGCAAAGCAACGAGAATCCCGTTTATTACGTTCAGTATGCGCATGCGCGAATTGCGAGCGTCCTCGAGCAATGGGGCGGGGATCAGGGAATCCTTGCGGAAGCAGACGCATCGAGCCTCGATGCCGTTCATGAGCTCGAATTGATGCAGCAGCTCATCGATTATCCAGCCCTGATAGAAAGTGCGGCAAAGGAACTTTCACCGCATCTGATTGCCTTCTACCTCAAAGACCTGGCATCCGGGTTCCACAGCTACTACAATGCTTCTCATTTCCTGGTCGAGGACGAGGCAGTGAAGCTTGCAAGGCTCTGTCTCATTGCCTGCGTGCAGCAAGTCATCCGCAACGGACTCGGGCTGCTCGGGGTGAGCGCACCGGAAAAAATGTGAAGAAGGTTCTTTTATGAGCAGAGATTACAAGTCGAAATCGGGCTCGAAGCCCCCCCGTGGCGGCTCGATGTTCGCCGGCATATTGATCGGGCTGATCCTCGGGATAGGGATTTCGCTCGGCGTGGCCTGGTACATCAACAAGCTCCCCAGCCCCTTCGTCGTTCACGGACAGCAGGCCGAAACGCAGCCCGGAAACATTCCCCCTCCCGATGTCGGCTCGAATGATGCCACGAAACCGAAATTCGACTTCTACAAGATTCTTCCCGGACAGGAGCCCGCTGCTGCCAACAAGCCGGCTCCTGCCGAGGCGGCGGCGAGCCCTTCAGCACCTGCTGTCGAAAGCTATTACCTTCAGGCCGGCGCTTTCCAGAACAAGGAAGACGCCGACAACATGAAGGCCAAGCTCGCCATGATCGGTCTGGAATCGGGCATCCAGGGCGGCGGAGCGGAATCCAAGTACAGGGTGAGAATAGGCCCTTACCAGAACCAGGAAGACATGAACAAGATCCGGGACGAACTCAAGCAGAATGGGATCGCGGCGAGCATCGTCAGGGTCAAAGAGACGAGCCAATAGGAGGATACATGAAATTCTTAAGGAGCTTCTTTTTTCTGGTATGTCTTTTTGCCTCCTCGGCCGCCCTTGCCGGGCAGGGTTATTCCCTCGTCGATCCGCCGCAGCCCACGACCAGCGGCAAGAAGATCGAGGTTCTCGAGTTCTTCTATTACGGCTGCCCCCATTGCTATCATTTGCAGAAGTACCTCGATCCTTGGCTGAAGAAATTGCCCAAGGACGTCGAGTTCCGCTATGTCCCCACCATTTTCAACGACCAGTGGGAAAAGCTTGCGCGGACCTATTACGCGCTCGACGTCATGGGGCTTGAACCGAAGATACACAGCGCCGTTTACGATGCCGTCCAGGCGCAGAACATCGACCTCGGGAACGAAGCCACGCTACTCGAATGGGCTGCAAAGCGGGGAATTGACCGTTCCAAGCTTGCCCAGGCCTATGCCTCCTTCTCAACCCAGATTGACATCAACAAATCGAAGCAGATGACGAGAAGCTACGGGATCATGGGAACGCCCTCGCTCGTCGTCGACGGGAAATACCTGACGTCCCCCGAACTCACCCAGTCCCTCCCCGGCACGATAACCGAGCTCGACAAGCTGATTGCAATGGCGAGGGCCTCGAGGCATTGAAGACATGCCTTGCGGCTCTGCTGCTGCTCGTTTCATCCCTTGCCCTTGCCGGACCCGAGAAGGGAAAGGATTATCTGTACGTCGATCCTCCCCTCGCGCATCAAGACAGGAAGCTCGTCGAGTTCTTCTACTACGGCTGTCCGCAATGCCTCCAGCTCGAGCCTTTCCTGAATGACTGGCTTGCATCGAGGCCCGACATTACCCTCATTCGCGTTCCTGCATTCAGGACGGCGTGGCTGCCGCTTGCCAGGGCATACTATGCGCTGCAGATTCTCGGGGAAGAAGAACGGCTCAGAAGCAGGATTTATGCTGCAATTCAGGATCAGGGGCTAGATCTCGACGAAGAAGACATCCTTTTCGGATGGCTTGCCGAACACGGGGTGGATCTGAATAAGTTCAAGAAACTCTATCGCTCCAGCCAGGTCGAAGTGAAGATCAAGGAGTCGAAACAGCTTGCCATTAGCGCCGGCATCACCGGGGTTCCCTCGCTGATCGTGGGCGGCAGATACCTGGTGCTGGGCAATCTGGCAAATGGAGAACTGCTCGACTCGCTATTCGAGATGACTGCCAAATGAATGGAAAGCTCAAAGTCGTCATCACCGGGACGTCCAGCGGAATAGGGTACCAGCTTGCCAGGCGTTATCTCGAAAGCGGCGCCGTTGTCGGGCTGATTTCGAGAAGAACAGAAAAACTCTCTTTCTTCACAGAAAAGTGGCCCGACAGCGCGATCGTTCTTCCTGCCGACGTGGGCGACCTCGAATCCATGCAGAATGCTGCGGCCAGATTCATTTCCCTTTGCGGTTGTCCTGACATCGTCGTGGCCAATGCCGGCATCGGGTTCGGCAACCTGACGGAACATGCAGAAGACATCGAAACCTTCCGGGTCATTTTCGAGACGAATGTGATCGGCATGGCGAGGACCTTTCAGCCGTTTCTCGGCTGCATGAAAGCTGAAAGGAAGGGAAAACTCGTGGGAATTGCCAGCGTTGCGGGTTTCAGGGGCCTTCCAGGTGCGAGCGCTTACTCTTCCTCAAAGGCCGCAGTAATCAACTATCTAGAAGGTTTGAGATGCGAGCTTCACGGCAGCGGCGTAGAAGCGGTTACGATCTGTCCTGGCTATATCGAAACCCCCATGACAGCATCGAATCCCTATCCAATGCCTTTTCTGCTGAAGGCCGATGCAGCCGCGAAAAGAATAGAAAAAGCCATTTCCAGAGGAAGAATTTTCTACACTTTCCCCTGGCAGATGATGATCGTCGGGAAAATCCTGAGCATCCTTCCCAAGCGGTTTCACGCCTGGCTGTTTTCCAAGGCGCCTCACAAGCCGAGAAGAATCTAGTCGAAAAATCCTTTTTCCAGCAATTCGTGAGTCAGGGAGAAATAATCCCTCGCGCCCTGGCTTCCGGGCGAATGAGCGAAAACATCCCTTCCGAATGCCGGGCTCTCGGCAAGGCTGACGTTCTCCATGATGCGGGTGTCGCAGACCTTTTCCCCGTATCTTTCCTTCAGCTTGTCGTAAGTGGTGTAGGAAAGCTTGCGCCTCGAGTCGAATCTGGTCAGGAGTATGGCAAAATCGAATTCCCTGCCGAACCGCGCATGGAGCACGTCGAGCAGGGCCACAACCCGCTGGACCCCCTGCATCGAGAGGAAATCGGCTGAAACAGGGATCAGCACCTTGTCTGCGGAAATGATGGCATTGAGTGACAGAATCCCCAGCATCGGACAGCAATCGATGATGATGGGGGCATTTTCCCTGGCCAAATGTTCGGACAGGCCTTCGCGCAGCTTCGTGGCTACGTTCCTGGTCTTTCCCGAAAGGGCATCGATCTTGGATAGATCGGTATGGGAAGGGATCACCCTGAGTCCTGAAGGCCTGTACTGGATCAGATCGAGCAGCGAGCGTTCATCCTTGAAAAAGGAGGAAATGCCTATCGAGGTGGCCTGGTCCACGCCGAGAGAATGCGTCAGATGCGCCTGCGGATCGAGGTCGATCGCGAGCGGATTCCTTTCTAGCATTGCAAGCGCTGCGGCTATGTTCAGGCTGGTTGTCGTCTTGCCGACACCGCCTTTTTGATTGAAGACTGCTATGGTCGCCATGCCTGACCGATCTTGTCCTGACCATGCTATCTTACCGGAATAGTTGCCTAGGTTGAACTACCGGACGCCAATTCTTTGTACAGATCCAGCATCTTTTCTGCCATCGCCCCTGAGCTCCATGCTTTCGCATAGATTTTGGCCTCAATCCCAAGTCTGGCCCGCAATTTTTCATCCGACATGACCCTCACCATCTCCTCCGAGAAGCTTTCCGGATGGTCTTCTGGCACGACGGAGCCCGAGCCCTGTTTCAGGATGTCGCGCGTGCCCATGTGGGCAGTGGAAATCACAGGAAGGCCCGCCGCCATCGCTTCCAGCAACACCAGGCCCTGGGTCTCGGTTCGGGAAGCGAAGACGAAGGCATCTGCCGCGCTGTAGCAGTCCCTCAGCTGGGTTTCCCTGTCCATGTAGCCTATCAGCATCGCATTGCTTTCGAGCCTCATCGATTTGATCTGCTTCTCTATCGTCTTCAATGCCGGCCCTTCGCCTGCGACGATGAGCATTATCCCGGGGATGGTTTTCCGCGCGATATCGGTTGCTTCCAGCAGGAATCCTATGTTCTTTTCGAAGGCGACCCTGCCTACGAACAGCATCACCGGCGCATCTTCTGCGATGCCGTGCTTCTTCCTGAATTCCTGTCTTCTGCCGTTTTCGAACATCCTCTCGGGTATGCCCGTCGGTATGATGTGCATGGGTTTTTCGACGCCGTAGGCTTCGAGCGTTTGAGCCATGGCTGACGATGGCACCACGACGGCATCGACGTCATTGCACTGCTTTCTTGAAAATCGCCTGGCAAAGCCCTTCAGCCACGCTGCCGGGAGAAAGGGAATGTAGTGGTAGAGATATTCCTCGAAAAATGTATGGTAAGTCACGACCATCGGCAGTTTCAGCCTCTTCGCGAGGCTGACTGCGGCATAATGGGCGACGAATGGGGTCTGGATGTGGACGAGGTCGAATTGCTTTTCGCCCAGCGCCTTTGCGAGGCGCCTGATCGATCCGTAAGCCATCAACCTGTCTTCAGGATCGAACATCACCTTCCTGGAAGGGATACGGACGATGCCTTGCTGGTTTTCCTTCTCGCCGTACGAGGGGGCGATCAACGTGACCTCTGCGCCTCTCTTGGAAAGCTCGGTCCTGAATGTCTCGATCGATGTCGAAACGCCGTTGACGCGCGGAAAATAGACGTCTGAAATCATCAAGATATTCATCCGCCAACTATATCAGCAGATTGGTTGCGGTTTTGTGACAGCTATTCCACTGTCACCGACTTCGCAAGATTCCTGGGCTTGTCGACATCCGTTCCCTTCTGAAGGGCGGCATGATAGGCGAGAAGCTGAAGCGGGATCGCATGCAGGATGGGGCTCAGATGATCCGCGTGCTCGGCCATCCTGACGACGTGGATCGATTCTTCGTCATGGAAATGGGAATCCTCGTCCGCGACCACATACAGCTCCCCTCCCCTCGCCCTGACTTCCTGCAGATTCGATTTCAGCTTCTCCAGAAGCCCGTCGCTGGGCGCGACGCAGACGACCGGCATGTTGCTGTCCACGAGCGCAAGCGGCCCGTGCTTGAGTTCCCCGGCAGGATAGGCCTCTGCGTGAATGTAGGATATTTCCTTCAGCTTCAGCGCGCCTTCCAGCGCAATGGGATAATGCACCCCGCGTGCGAGGAAAAGGGCATGATGCTTTTCAGAGAATTTTTCCGCCCATCTGACAATCTTCGGCTCTATTTCGAGCGCATGGTTGATTGCATGGGGTAGCCTCCTCAGCGATTCCAGATGCGCCGCTTCCATTGCAGAATCGAGTTTTCCCCTGATTTTGGCGAGCACCAGAGTGAGCAGGAAAAGCGCGGCGAGTTGGGTCGTGAAGGCTTTCGTCGATGCCACCCCTATTTCAGGGCCGGCTCTTGTCAGGAAACGCAGCCTCGACTGCCTGACCAGCGCGCTTTCATCCACGTTGCAGATGCTCAGGGTCTTCGTCTGCCCCTTCGACTTTGCGTAATTGAGTGCAGCGAGCGTATCCGCTGTTTCGCCCGACTGGGAGATCGTGACGAAGAGCGATTTCGGGTTCGATATGCTTTCCCTGTAGCGATATTCGCTCGCCACCTCCACATTGCAGGCGATCCCCGCCAGGCTTTCGATCCAGTACCTCGCGACAAGGCCGGCATGGTAGCTGGTCCCGCAGGCGATGATGGTAACGCTGTCGGCATCCTTCAGGATTTCTTCCGCATCCTGACCGAAGAGTCTGGGGGAGATTCCGCACTCGTTTATCGCGGAATCGATGGTGTCGGCTATCGCCTTCGGCTGCTCGAAGATCTCCTTCTGCATGAAGTGTCGGTATTTTCCGAGCTCCGAGGTTTCCTGGCTCAGCTCGCTGAGATAAACCTTCCGCTCCGCAGGACGTCCTTCCCTGTCGTAGATCTGGTATTCGAGCAGGCCGACGTCGACGACGTCCCCGTCTTCCAGATAGACCATTTTTCTCGTCACAGGGAGCAGCGCAGAGGCATCCGATGCCACGAAATTCTCTTCTATACCGAGGCCGAGCAGAAGCGGGCTGCCCTCTCTCGCGCAAACCATCCTGTCTTGTGAGTTGCTGCTCACTACGGCGATTGCATAGGCGCCTTTGAGCTCCTTGATCGCGGCAAGGGTAGCCGCAAGCAGGTCGCCCGTGCTCCGGCGATGATGGTGGACGAGATGTGCGATCACTTCCGTGTCGGTCTCTGACTCGAATTGGTAACCGAGATCCTCCAGCTTTTTTCTCAGCTCGACGTGATTTTCTATGATGCCGTTGTGGACGACCGCGATTTCATCCCTGCTTGCATGGGGATGGGCGTTCCTTTCGGTCGGCGCGCCATGCGTCGCCCAACGGGTATGGGCGATGCCGAGGTTTCCCTTCACGTTTTTTGAAAGGATGGCAAGTTCGGCGACCCTGCCGACGCTCCTGTGCCTCGAGAGCCCTTGGTTGACGACGGCGAGCCCGGCAGAATCATAGCCCCTGTATTCCAGGCGCTTGAGTCCTTCTATCAGTATTGGCACCACATTTCTTTGCGCAACAGCGCCGATGATCCCGCACATGTCTTACCCCTTTTTTTCGGGTCGTTTCCAGTAATCGATATGAACCTGCCTGGTTCTGGAAAGCGTCAGCCCCCCTTCAGGCGTGTCTTTCGTGATGGTCGATCCCGCGCCTATCGTGGCGCCCCTTCCCACGGTGACTGGCGCGATCAGCTGGGTATCCGAGCCGATGAAGGCCTCGTCCTCGATCACCGTCTTGTGCTTGTTCGCGCCATCGTAATTGCAGGTGATCGTTCCTGCACCGATGTTGACGTTCCTGCCGACATCCGCGTCGCCGACATAGCTCAGGTGGTTTGCCTTGCTGTTCTTGCCGATCGAGCTGTTCTTGATCTCCACGAAATTGCCCACATGCGCGCCATCGGATATCCTCGTTCCCGGCCTTATTCTGGCATAGGGACCGATCCTGCAGTTTCGTCCGATCTCGGCGCCTTCCAGATGACTGAATGGCGCTATTTCGGTTCCTTCCTCTATTTCGACGTCCTTCAGCACGCAGTTCGGACCTATCCTGACATTGTCGCCGATTTTCACGCTTCCTTCGAAGACGCAGTTGACGTCGACATGGACGTCGCGTCCAACTGAAAGATCGCCCCTGATGTCTATCCTCGCCGGGTCCGCAAGGCTTGCGCCTTTCCTCATCAGTTCGAGCGCCTGCTCCTTCTGGAATATCCGCTCCATTTCCGCGAGCTGCATCCTGTCGTTGATCCCCATCACTTCCCAGATCGCCCCCGGATGAACGGATTTCACCGGCAGTCCTTCGCTCACGGCCATCTGCACGATATCCGTGAGGTAATATTCCTTCTGCGCATTATCGTTTCCGAGGTTCTTCAGCCAGGATTTCAGCCTGGCTGTCGGGGCCAGCATGATGCCGGTATTCACCTCTTTTATGCTTTTCTCTTGCTCGGTCGCGTCCTTTTCCTCGACTATCCTTTCTATCTTTCCCTGGATATCCCTCACGATCCTCCCGTATCCGCGGGGATTCTCCAGTTCGACAGTGAGAAGCGCGAGGCAATCCGTCGTTTCCGTCATTCTCTTCAGGGTCGAAGGCTTGATGAGCGGCACATCGCCGTAGAGGATCAGCGTGGAACCCTTGTCATTAAGATGGGGAGAGACGATCTGCACAGCATGCCCCGTTCCCAGCTGCGGCTCCTGGAGAAAGAAGCTCAGATCTCCGGAATCGAAGGCCAGGGGAACGGATTCTCCCCCATGGCCGTAGACGATGCATAGGCGCGCTTCACCCATTTGCGAGGCGGTGTCGATGACATGGCCGAGCAGCGGCTTGCCTGCAAGGGTGTGCAGCACCTTCGGCAGGGAAGAATGCATTCTTGTCCCTTTTCCTGCTGCAAGGATGACCACGTTCAATTCAGGCATGGTGTTATTATGACAGCTTCCTAGCGGTGAAGAAAACAAAAGGCAGCCTAGGCTGCCTTTTTTCCGTATCCAACTCAGCGTCTTTTTCTCAGCTTCTGTATCGCAGCGAGCTGCGCGACCGCTTCCGCAAGTTCCGCCTCGGCTCTCGCGAATTCGTAGGCAGCAGCCTTGTCCTTCATCGCTTCTTCCGCGCGGCGCTTGGCTTCCAGCGCCTTCGCTTCGTCGAGATCCGCTCCCCTGATCGCCGAATCGGCGAGGACGGTGACGACGTCGGGCTGAACCTCCAGGATGCCGCCGGATACATAGACGAGCTCCTCTTCGTCGCTCATCGCCTTTTTCACCCTGACAGAACCGGGTTTCAGCCTTGTCAGCATCGGGGCATGCCTGGGGTAGACCCCCACCTCTCCCAGTATGGAAGGCGCCGCGATGAATTCCGCGAGGCCGGAGAAGTAAGTCTTCTCGGCGCTCACGATATCTACCTGCATGGTCATTGCCATGTCTTCCCTCACTGTAAAGTCTTGGCCTTCTCGACCGCTTCGTCGATCGTTCCAACCATGTAGAATGCCTGCTCGGGAAGATCGTCGTAGTCACCGTTGACGATGCCCTTGAAGCCTGCCAGCGTATCCTTCAGGGAAACATATTTTCCCGGGCTTCCGGTGAAGACTTCGGCGACGAAGAATGGCTGGCTCAGGAAACGCTGGATCTTCCTCGCCCTTGCCACGGTGAGCTTGTCTTCAGGGGAAAGCTCATCCATCCCGAGAATCGCGATGATGTCCCTGAGTTCCTTGTAGCGCTGCAGCGTGTTCTGGACGGAACGCGCTACGGTGTAGTGCTCCTCGCCCACGACCAGCGGATCCAGCTGGCGGGAGGTGGAATCCAGCGGATCCACTGCAGGATAGATTCCGAGCTCTGCAACCTGACGGGAAAGCACGACGGTTGCGTCGAGGTGGGAGAAGGTGGTCGCAGGAGAAGGATCCGTCAGGTCGTCCGCCGGCACATAGACGGCCTGGATAGACGTGATCGAACCCGTCTTGGTCGACGTGATGCGCTCCTGGAGGCGGCCCATTTCTTCTGCAAGCGTCGGCTGGTAACCCACCGCCGAAGGCATGCGGCCCAGCAGCGCGGAAACTTCGGTACCTGCCAGGGTGTAGCGATAGATGTTGTCCACGAAGAACAGGATGTCTCGTCCTTCGTCGCGGAAATATTCGGCCATGGTAAGGCCGGTCAACGCAACGCGAAGACGGTTGCCCGGAGGCTCGTTCATCTGCCCGTAAACGAGGGAAACCTTGTCGATGACGTTTGAATCCTTCATCTCATGGTAGAAGTCGTTCCCTTCGCGGGTCCGCTCGCCCACCCCTGCAAATACGGAATAGCCGGAATGCTCTGCAGCGATGTTCCTGATCAGTTCCATCATGTTGACCGTCTTGCCCACGCCTGCGCCGCCGAAAAGGCCGACCTTGCCGCCTTTCGCGAACGGGCAGATCAGGTCGATCACCTTGATGCCTGTCTCGAGCAGTTCGGTCGAAGCCGAAAGCTCGTCGAAGGCCGGCGCCTTGCGGTGGATAGACCAGCGCGCCTCGGCATCGATTTCCCCTGCTTCATCGATCGGATTGCCCAGAACGTCCATGATCCTGCCCAGCGTTTTCTGTCCGACAGGAACTGAGATCGGGGCGCCTGTCCCGGTAACATCCATGCCGCGCCTCAGGCCATCCGTCGTGCCCAGCGCGATGCAGCGAACCACGCCGTCTCCGAGCTGTTGCTGAACCTCCATGGTGACACCGACTTCGTCGATCTTCAATGCGTCGTAGACACGGGGCATTTCGTCCCTTGAAAACTCAACGTCCACCACCGCACCGATAATTTGTACGATTTTTCCCTGGCTCATTGTTATTCCCTAATCTAATAAAATGCTTTATCCGACAGCAGCGGCCCCTGCGACGATTTCCGCAAGTTCCTTCGTGATCGCCGCCTGGCGGGTCTTGTTGTAAATCAGCTTGAGTTCGCCTATCACGTTGCCGGCATTGTCCGATGCCGCCTTCATGGCAACCATCCGGGCGCTCTGCTCGGAGGCCATGTTCTCGGCCACTGCCTGGTAAATCAGCGCCTCGATGTAGCGCCTCAGCACGAGATCGATCACGTTCTTCGCATCCGGTTCGTAGATGTAATCCCAGATGCCGTCATTCCCTGCCAGCTTTTCGCTCGTGAGCGGAAGGAGCTGTTCCATGACGGGCTCCTGCTTCATCGTGTTGATGAACTTCGTGTAGAACAGGTAGAGGGCGTCGAGCTTGCCTTCCGAATAGGCGTCCAGCATTACCTTGACAGGCCCGATGAGCGCGTCGAGATGAGGCGTGTCGCCGAGTCCGGTGACGCTCGATACCACGTTGGCGCCGAGCCTCTGCAGGAAGCCCAGTCCTTTGTTCCCTATCGCAGCGGCATCGACCGCCGTTCCTTCCTTTTCCCAGCCTTTGATCTTGCCGAGCGCGAGCCTCTGGACATTGGTGTTGAGACCGCCGCAAAGCCCCTTGTCAGAGCTGACCACGATGATCCCGATGCGCTTTGCTCCTTCGCGCGCTGACATGAACGGATGCGTATACTCGGGATGGGCGCGGCTCATGTGAGCTGCGACTACCCTCATCTTTTCGCCGTAAGGGCGGGACGTGCGCATCCTGTCCTGCGCCTTGCGCATTTTCGCTGCAGCGACCATTTCCATCGCCCGGGTGATCTTCTGGGTGTTCTGGACGCTCTTTATCTTCGTCCTTATCTCTTTCCCGCCAGCCATGATGACTCCTTAGTAAACCGAGCTTTCCTTGAACTTGGCGATCGCGTCGCTAAGCGCGCTTTCGGTTTCCGCCTTCATGTCCTTGTCGGACTCGATTTTTTCCATCAGGTCTGCGTGGCTTGCCTTCATGTAGGCCTGGAGGGCCGACTCGAAAGCGAGCGCCTTCTTGACTTCGACTTCGTCGAGATAACCCTTGTTGACGGCGAAAAGCGTGACCGCCATTTCCGATATCTTCATCGGGCTGTACTGGGTCTGCTTCATCAGCTCGGTCACGAGCTTGCCGCGCTCGAGCTGCTTTCTCGTCACTTCATCGAGGTCCGATGCGAACTGCGCGAATGCGGCTAGTTCCCTGTATTGGGCAAGCGCGAGACGGATACCGCCGCCGAGCTTCTTGATGACCTTGGTTTGTGCGGCGCCGCCGACGCGGGAAACGGAAAGACCTGCGTTGATGGCGGGACGAATGCCTGCATTGAAAAGATCGGTTTCAAGGAAGATCTGTCCGTCCGTGATCGAAATCACGTTGGTCGGAACGAATGCGGAAACGTCGCCTGCCTGGGTTTCGATGATAGGGAGAGCCGTAAGAGACCCTGTCTTTCCCTTCACTTCCCCGCCGGTCAGCCGCTCCACGTACTCGGCATTGACCCTTGCAGCGCGCTCGAGCAGCCTCGAGTGGAGATAGAAGACGTCGCCAGGATAGGCTTCGCGGCCGGGAGGACGGCGAAGCAGAAGCGAGATCTGGCGGTATGCCCATGCCTGCTTGGTCAGGTCGTCGTAAACGATCAGCGCGTCTTCTCCCCTGTCCCTGAAGTATTCGCCCATCGTGCAGCCGGAATAGGGCGCGATATACTGCATAGCGGCCGATTCGGAAGCGGTTGCCGCGACCACGATGGTGTGGTCCATCGCACCGTGCTCTTCGAGCTTCCTGACCACGTTCGCAATGGACGAAGCCTTCTGTCCAATCGCGACATAGATGCAGATGACGCCGTTGCCTTTCTGGTTGATGATGGCGTCGACCGCCACTGCGGTTTTTCCGGTCTGACGGTCGCCGATGATCAATTCACGCTGTCCGCGTCCGATCGGCACCATCGAATCGATCGACTTCAGGCCCGTTCCCATGGGCTGATCGACGGACTGCCTGGCGATGACGCCGGGGGCGATCTTTTCGATGGGCGAACTGCCTTTCGCATTGATCGGGCCCTTGCCGTCTATCGGCTGTCCGAGCGCATTGACGACGCGTCCGACGAGTTCGGGGCCGACAGGCACCTCGAGGATCCTTCCGGTGCACTTGACGATGTCGCCTTCGGAAATGTGGCCGTATTCGCCCAGGATAACCGCGCCCACGGAATCGCGCTCGAGGTTGAGCGCAAGGCCAAAGGTGTTGCCCGGAAATTCCAGCATTTCGCCCTGCATGGCGTCCTTGAGACCATGGACCCTGACGATGCCGTCTGTGAGGGAAACCACCGTGCCCTGCGTGCGGACTTCCGTCGTCGTCGCAAGGCCCTGTATCTTGCTTTTTATCAGTTCACTGATTTCAGACGCATTCAACTGCATGATAACTCCTATCTTGTAAGGGCGAACGACATCGCCTGTAACTTGCCGCGCACCGATGCATCGATCACGTCATCCCCGATAACGATCCTGACCCCGCCTATCAATTCAGGGTCCACATCCGCAGTGGCTTCGATTTTCTTCTTGAACTTTCCTTCCAGCCCATCCACCAGATCCGCAAGCTGCGCCTTCGAAAGCGGGTAGGCGGAGGTCACCCTGGCTTCGAGCAAGCCGCCTTCTGCCGCCTTCATCTCCTCGAAGAGCTCGCTTATCTGCGGCAGCACAGGCAGGCGTCCGTTGTGGACGAGGGCCTGAACGAAATTCTTTCCCATTTCGCCCAGCCTGTCGCCGCAAACCGAGAACAGGAGCGATTCGATCTGCTTCGGCGGAATGCTGGGATCATGGATGCAGGCCTGCATCTGGTTGTCCTGGATGACGGCGGCCAGATATCCGAGTCTTTCCGACCATTCGGACAGGGCGCCCTTTTCCTTGGCCAGACGGAAAACCGCCTCCGCGTAAGGTCTTGCTATCGTAACGATCTCCGCCATGACGATCCCTTAAAGCTCAGAACGAATGGTCTTGAGAAGCTCGGCATGCTTTCCGGCATCGATTTCCTGCCTCAGGATCTTCTCCGCGCCGGCAACGGCGAGCGAGGCAACCTGATCCCTGAGCGATTCGCGCGCACGGAACACTTCCTGTTCGATTTCGGCCTTTGCACCCGAGAGGAGGCGCTCGCCTTCCTCTTTTGCGCTGTTCTTGGCCTCCTCCACGATCTGCGATGCGCGGTGCTCTGCCTGCGAGATCACCTCGGCTGCCTTCTGCTTCGCTTCGTGGAGGATTTCGAGCGAGCGCTTCGTAGCAAGCTCGAGTTCCGTTTTCCCACGCTCGCCCGCGGCAAGGCCGTCGGAAATCTTCTTTGCCCGTTCGCCCATGGCATTGGTGATGGGGGGCCAGACGAATCTCATGCAGAACCAGACGAACATGGCGAACATGATCGTCTGGCCGAGAAGGGTTGCATTGATGTTCATGCAAGTTCTCCTTCGGTTAGGTCCCGCTTACTTGCCTGCCACAGCAAACAGGATGTACATGGAAATACCGACAGCAATCATCGGAACCGCGTCAACCAGACCCATGACGATGAAGAACTGGGTGCGGAGCATAGGGATCAGTTCAGGCTGGCGAGCGGCGCCTTCCAGAAAGCGCCCGCCCAGCACGCCGATGCCAATCGCGGCCCCAAGGGCGCCGAGGCCCATCATGATCGCTCCGGCTACATAGAGAAGTGCTT
The DNA here is from genome assembly GCA_021848825.1 of Pseudomonadota bacterium. GTDB lineage: Bacteria > Pseudomonadota > Gammaproteobacteria > Burkholderiales > JABEVD01 > JABEVD01. The sequence continues at coordinate 14,153 of JAJZTQ010000013.1, read as the reverse complement.
GTGCCGTTTCCATTTGTTTTTCTCCTAATTTAAAAGTAAGGTTGGTAAAAAATCAGTGATGTTCCTGATGAGCCATGTCCAGATAGACGATGGTCAGGGTCATGAAGATGAATGCCTGCAAGGTCACGATCAGGATATGGAAAATCGCCCAGGGCAGGGAGAGCGTCCACTGCACCCAGAAGGGCAGGATCGCGATCAGGATGAAGATCATCTCGCCGGCGTACATGTTGCCGAAAAGACGAAGGGCAAGCGAAACAGGCTTGGAAATGAGGTTCACGCCTTCGAGGAAAAGATTGGCCGGAAGACCGAACTTTCCGAAAGGCTGAAGCGTCAGTTCACCGATGAATCCGCCCAGGCCCTTTATCTTGATGCTGTAATAGACGACGAGAATGAACACGCCTATCGACATGCCGAAAGTCGCATTGGGATCCGTTGTCGGCACGACCTTGAAGAAAGGCACGCCGAGCGCCTTGGCAAGGGAGGGAACATAATCGACGGGGATCAGATCCATCCAGTTCATCAGGTAGATCCAGAAGAAAATCGTCAGCGCCAGCGGTGCGACGAGCGTATTCTTGCCCGAGAACGAACCCTTGACGCTGTCTTCGACGAATTCGACCATCCATTCGGCGAAATTCACCAACCCGGAAGGCACGCCTGAATTCGCGGCTTTTGCGGCCCTGCCGAAAATGAAAAGAAATATCGCGCCGAGGAAAAGGGAAACGAAGAATGTGTCGAGATTGAGCGCCCAGAAACCCATCTCTTTCGCCTGTTCGGCATTCTGTGCGATGCCCCATGCGCCGTCAGGCAGACGCCCCCAGGTCAGATGCTCGAGATGGTGCGTGATGTATTCAGATGATGTAACTGTTCCGTTAGCCATTTTTTTTCTCAAATCCATTCCAAAGCAGCCGCGCCAATACCAGGCCGGCCTGCCCCGCCACAAAGCCCGCCAATACATGAAGCGGGACCAGCAACCACATCCCTGCAGCCAGGAGCAGGACCACTATCACATAGCGCTCCAAGGCCAAACGATACATCGCCTTCAAATGCTCGCCCGGCTCCAGCTTGGCCGATCTCTCAAGACCGTGCCAGGCCAGCATCAAACCGTTGGCCAGGGAAGCAAATGAGCCGAACAAAGCCGATTTGGCTGCAAGTGGATTATCTATGAAGTAGGCTGCAGTGGCGCATATTATCGCGACGATCGCTTGTATTCCCGCTACCGGAAATGCGTTCTTGTTCATCGCGCCATCAGACAATCGGGGGGATGTTATCAACGTTTTGATCGGCTGTCAATGCAGTCTTCCGAGGATGGAGTCGAGATGCTCCAGGCTCGAATATTCTATCGTGAGTCTTCCCTTGCCCTTCTTTCCGTGGGAAATCGTCACCCCGGTGCCCAGGATGTTCGCTATCTCTTCCTGCAGCCTCAGCACATCCCTATCCTGCGTTTTTTCCTGGCGCTCGCCGTTGAGGCGGGACTGAACGATTCTTTCGGCTTCCCTGACGGAAAGCTGTTTCTTCGCGATCAGGTTGCCGATCTCGATCTGTTCTGCGTTGCCGAGGCTGAGCAGTGCCCTTGCGTGGCCCATGTCTATCTTTCCCTGCATCAGCAAATCCTGGACCGGCTGGGTGAGATTGAGCAGGCGAAGCAGGTTGCTGGTTGCGCTCCTGGAATACCCTACCGCATCTGCCGCTTCCTGGTGGGTCATGCCGAACTCGTCGACCAGCCTTTGGATGCCTATCGCCTGTTCCAGGGGATTCAGATCCTCCCTCTGGATGTTCTCGATGAGGGCCATCGAGAGCGCAGCTTCATCCGGCACTTCCCTGACGAGAACCGGCACTTCCTCGAGCCCTGCAAGCTTCGATGCGCGCCAGCGCCGTTCGCCTGCGATGATCTCGTATTTGCCCTCCTCTATCGGGCGGACCAGTATGGGCTGCATGACCCCCTGGGACTTGATCGATTCCGCGAGATGCGCCAGGGATTCCTGGTCCATTCTGCTTCTGGGCTGGTATTTTCCCGGCTGCAGGTCAGAAAGGGTAAGTTTTCTCATTTCCCCCTGCGATCCTTCTTCTGCGCCCAGGAGCGCTTCAAGCCCCCTTCCCAATCCCTTCAATTTCGTCATCTGTTCACCTGTTGCATATGCCTGTTCAGGATTTCCCCGGCGAGCGTAAGATAGGCCGAGGCGCCCTTGGAATTCCTGTCGTGCACCATCGCGGGCAAGCCGAAGCTCGGCGCCTCGGCAAGCCTGACGTTGCGCGGTATGACCGTTCTGTACACCTTGTCTCCGAAATGCTGCTGGAGCTGATCCGAGACCTGCTGGGCGAGGGTATTCCTGGGATCGAACATGGTCCGCAGCAAGCCCTCTATCTGGAGATCGGGATTCAGGTTGGCCCTGACCCGCTTGATGGTCTTGATAAGGTCGGAAAGTCCTTCCAGTGCGTAATATTCGCACTGCATGGGGATCATCACGGCGTGCGCCGCGCACAGGCCGTTCACTGTCAGCAGATTCAGCGCCGGGGGGCAGTCTATCAGGATGTAGTCGTATTCTCCGGATACCGAATGAAGGGCTTCCTTGAGCCTGGTTTCCCTCCCCGATTCGCCTACGAGTTCCACCTCGGCGCCCGCTAGCTCCCTGTTCGCGGGAATCACGTCGTATCCGCCTGCCGGCGACATCATCCTCACCTCGTCGAGTTTTTTCTCGAGGATCAGCAGATGATAGACCGTCTTCGAAAGCGCGCCTTTTTCGATGCCGCTGCCCATGGTGGCATTTCCCTGCGGGTCGAGATCGACAAGCAGGACCCTTTTTTTTGCAGCGGCAAGGCTCGCGCCGAGGTTGACCGTTGTAGTGGTTTTCCCAACGCCGCCCTTCTGGTTGGTGATCGCCAGTATTCTCGCGCCCATAAGCTACTCCAGATTCATGATGACAAGATGCCTTTTCCCTTCGAGGCCAGGCACATCCAGGGGGAAGACGCTTTCGACCTTCACGCCCGGAGGAAGATTCGAGAGTTCGTCCTCGAAACGCCTTCCCTTCATCGCCGCGAGGCAGCCCCTGCACAGATGCATGGAAAGCCTGGCGAATTCCCCTGTTTCCGCGAAGGCGCGCGAAATGACGATATCGAATTGCCTTTCTTTCAGGTCTTCCACCCTTCCTTCGAATACGGAAACGTTGGAAAGCCCGAGCTCTATGGAGACCTGTTTCAGAAAGGCGGCCTTCTTGCTGTTGCTTTCTATCAGGACTGCCTCCCATTCCGGTCTTGCGATGGCCATCACGATTCCCGGCAATCCTGCGCCGCTTCCCACGTCGGCGAAATCGCGTCCAGCGAGACAGGGCAGAACCGAGAGGCTGTCAAGGAGATGATGGGTGACGATCTTTTCCCTTTCCCTTATCGCAGTCAAATTATAAACCCTGTTCCATTTTTCGATCAGGGCCGCATAATTTTCCAGCTTTTCGATAGAGCGCGGCGGGAGATCGAGGCCGAGGGATTCCACACCTTCCTTCAGTCTCATGCCGTAAGCTTTTCCTTGTCGAAACCCCGCTTCTGGTGCACCAGAAGAAGCGATACGGCGGCAGGCGTGATGCCGGAAAGGCGGGAAGCGTCCCCTATCGTTTCAGGCTTGTGCCTGTTGAGTATCTGCTGCGTTTCCGCAGAAAGCCCCCTGATCTTGCGATAATCGAAATCCGCCGGCAGGGGAAGCGATTCGTACTGTCTTCTGCTTTCGATCTCGGCTTCCTGCCGCTCGATATAGCCATGGTATTTCGCCTGAATTTCGATCTGTTTCGCGATTTCAGAATCGGCCGCCATGCCGGCCGGATCCAGCTCGAGGAGGGCGCGATATTCCACATCGGGCCGCCTCAATAGCTCGAAAAGGCTGTATTCGCGCTCGATTGCCTTGCCCAGTATCCGCTCCGAGTCGGCTGCGGAAATCATTTTCGGATTCACCCAGGTCGATTTCAGGCGCTCGGTTTCCCTTTCGATCGCCTCCCTTTTTTCGCAGTATCTCGCCCATCTCTCTTCCCCGACCACGCCGAGCCTCCTTCCCTCTTCGGTGAGCCTCGCGTCGGCATTGTCCTCCCTCAGAAGCAGCCGGTATTCGGCGCGGCTGGTGAACATCCTGTACGGTTCGGTCACACCCCTCGTCACGAGGTCGTCCACCATCACGCCGATATAAGCCTCTTCGCGCCCGGGGCTCCAGGCTTCCCGTCCGGCCGAACGCAGCGCGGCATTGATTCCGGCAAGAATCCCCTGGGCTGCCGCCTCCTCGTAACCGGTCGTTCCGTTTATCTGTCCGGCGAAGAAGAGATTCTGTATCTTCTTGGTTTCTAGAGACTTTTTAAGATATTGCGGATCGAAGTAGTCGTATTCTATGGCGTAGCCCGGGCGCGTCAAATGGGCATTTTCGAGCCCTTTCATCGAATGGATGAGCGCCAATTGCACATCGTAGGGAAGGCTGGTGGAAATCCCGTTCGGATAGAATTCGTTGGTATCGAGCCCTTCCGGCTCGAGGAAGATCTGGTGGCTTTTCTTGTCCGCGAACCTCGTCACCTTGTCTTCTATGGAGGGGCAATAGCGCGGACCGACCCCTTCTATCACGCCGGTGAACATCGGCGAGCGGTCCAGCCCCGCCCTGATGATCTCGTGAGTTCTTTCGTTCGTATGGGTAATCCAGCAGGGGACCTGCCTCGGATGCATCTGCGCATTTCCCATGAATGAAAACACCGGCACCGGCTCGTCTCCAGGCTGCATCGCCAAAACAGAGAAGTCTATGCTTGCGCCGTGTATCCTCGGCGGCGTGCCGGTTTTCAGCCGACCCACGGGAAGATCGATCTCCCGGAGCCTCGATGCGAGGCTGAGCGATGGCGGATCGCCGGCCCTTCCCGCCTGGTAGTGCTTCAGCCCGACATGAACCATTCCGGAAAGGAATGTGCCCGCAGTCAGGACGACCGTCTCCGATGAAAATTTTATTCCCAGCTGGGTCACCACCCCCGCAACCTTCTCCCCTTCGAGAATCAGGTCGTCGACCGCCTGCTGGAAGAGCCACAGGTTTTCCTGGGACTCCAGACGCCTCCTGATCGCCTGTCGATAGAGCATCCTGTCAGCCTGCGCTCTCGTCGCCCTGACTGCATAGCCCTTGCTGGAATTGAGCACCCTGAACTGTATCCCGGACTCGTCTGCCGCGATCGCCATCGCGCCGCCCAGGGCATCTATTTCCTTCACCAGATGGCCCTTGCCGATCCCCCCTATTGCTGGATTGCAGGACATCTGGCCCAGGGTTTCGATGTTGTGCGTGAGCAGCAGGGTCTTTCTGCCCATTCTCGCCGAAGCGAGCGCAGCTTCTGTTCCGGCATGACCGCCGCCGACGACGATGACGTCAAACTTTACTGGATGCATTGCCCTGGGAATGGTGGAATCGAGGAGGCCATGATACTCCACTTTTGATGCTGTTTCACGTGAAACATCACTTGCCTATGCAGAAATTCGAAAAGATTTCACCAAGGAGATCGTCAGGGGTGAATTCCCCGGTTATCCTCGAAAGCGAATCCTGCGCGAGACGCAGCTCTTCCGCGAACACCTCCGCCTGGGTCGCCTTTCCGGCTTTTTCAAGGAAGGCGTCGGCATCCCTGAGCGCAGAAACATGCCGCTGCCTCGCGACGAACTGCGTCTCGGCCGGCTCGTGAAGGGAAAAGAGTTCGAGCATCCTGCTTTTCAGGGAATCGATCCCCTCACCGCTTTTCGCCGATAGCCGGACCGAGCCATCCATTTCGATGCCGGCAGGCTTCCCAGAAAGATCGGCCTTGTTGTAGACGATCAAACGAGGAAGTCCGGGCAGGCTCGCCAGAATCTTCCCGTCCTCCTCGTCGAGTCCTCTCGAGCAGTCTGCGAGATAGAGGATCATGTCGGATCTCTCGATCACTTCTCTCGTCCTTGCAATGCCTATCTTCTCGACAGGATCCTCGGATTCCCTGAGCCCCGCCGTGTCTATGATATGAAAGGGGATGCCCTCTATCTCTATCGACTGCCTGATGACATCCCGCGTCGTTCCCGGTATGTCCGTGACGATGGCGTGCTCTTCGCCTGAGAGCCTGTTCAGCAGGCTCGATTTGCCCACATTGGGCTGCCCTGCGAAAACGACATGGATTCCCGACCGGATAAGGCTTCCGGTCTGCGCCGAGCGAAGGACGGCATTCACCTTGTCTCTGATGCTTCCGAGCTTTCCGACTGCATCGCCTTCCGCAAGGAAATCGATTTCCTCTTCAGGGAAATCGAGCGTCGCCTCGACCAGCATTCTGAGATTGATCAGGGCGCTCACCAGATCACGAACCTTTTCCGAGAACTCTCCCTGCAGCGAGCGCATCGCACATCTTGCCGCGCTTGCAGTCGATGCGTCTATCAGGTCGGCAACGCTCTCGGCCTGGGCGAGGTCTATCCTGTCATTGAGGAAGGCCCTTCTCGTGAATTCCCCGGGTTCCGCTATTCTCGCGCCGAGTTCGATGCATCTGGCCAGGATCATGCCGAGCACGACCTGTCCGCCGTGGCCCTGGAGCTCCAGCACATCCTCGCCTGTATAGGAATGGGGGTTCTTGAAATAGAGCGCGATACCCCTGTCGATCGCGCCGCCCGTGGCGTCCAGAAAATCGCAGAGGCTCGCGTTTCGCGGCGCTATCCTTTTTCCCAGAATCTTTTCCATCATCGCCGGGACAAGGCTCCCTGAAACCCTGACCACTCCGACGCCGCCCCTTCCGGGCGCCGTGGCTATAGCCGCTATGCTTTCATCGCTTCGCATTCAGCGCAGCGGTCTCCTTGCCTATCGTCCTGGTGATGTACCATTGCTGGGAGATCGAGAGGATATTGTTCACCAGCCAGTAGAGCACGAGCCCCGCGGGGAAGAAGAAAAAGAATATGCTCATCGCGACAGGCATGATCTGCATCACCTTGGCCTGGATGGGGTCAGGGGGGGCAGGATTCATTTTCGTCTGGAGCAGCATCGTGACGCCCATGATCAGCGGCAACACATAATAGGGATCCGGGATGGAAAGATCCTTGATCCAGAGCATGAAAGGGGCGTTCCTGAGCTCGACCGTGGTCAGAAGCACGGTATAGAGCGCGATGAAGACGGGAATCTGGACGAGGATGGGCAGGCATCCCCCGAGCGGATTGACCTTCTCAGTCTTGTAGAGCTCCATCATCGCCTGGTTCATGCGCTGCTTGTCTTCACCGTACTGTTCCTTGAGCACCTGAAGCTTGGGATTGAGCGCCCGCATCTTCGCCATCGACTTGTAGCTTGCGGCGGAAAGCGGAAAGAAGATCAGCTTGATGCACACCGTCAGCAAGACGATGGCCACGCCCCAGTTCTGAACCCACTTGTAAAACATCGAAAGCACCCAGAAAAGCGGTTTCGCGATGACCGTGAGCCATCCGTAATCGACCACCAGGTCGAGCCCTGGGGCGAGGCCTGCAAGCAGGTTCTGCTCCTGCGGACCGACATAGAGAGGAACGCTTATCTTTCCTTCCTTCCCGGGGGCTATGCTGCCGACGGGCATCACGATGCCGGCGGAATACAGGTCGGTTCCGATCTGCTTCGTGTAGTACTCGCGCTTGGCATGTTCCTCGGGAATCCATGCGGAGACGAAGTAATGCTGGATCATGGCGATCCAGCCGTTATCGTCGTTTTTAGGGTAGTCCGTCTTGCCCTTGGCGATTTCGCCGAAATTCTCTTTGACGAATTTCGATTTTTCCGTGTAGACGCCGACCCCCGTATAGGTCTTCGCGAAACGCGTATCCCCTTCCGGCGCCTCTCCGTCCCTCAGCAGCTGGAAATAAGCGTAGGGCTGGATGGCCGATGTCCCGAGGTTCCTGATGTCGTAGGAGACGTCGACGACATAGCTGCCCTTGCGGAAGGTATAAATCTTCTCGACCCTGAATCCCGCATTTTCAGGCCCTTCCAGCCTGACCTGAAGCATGTCCTGCCCGGGCTTCAGTTCGTATTCGGAAGAAGACGAGGTGAAAACGGTTCTGTGTGTGGGCAGCCCTTCCCCGATCAGCCCGGACTGCGCGACATAGGTTCTCCCGCCTCCGCTGTGGAAGAATGAATAGGGCTTTTCGGGATCCTTCGAATCGTGGTACTTGAAGAGATCGAGGCTGCGCAGGTCGCCGCCCACTGTGCTGATGCCGACATCCATCACGTCCGTTTTGACATGGATGGTACTGCCTTTCAGCAGTTCCGAACCGGTATCGACCGATGAAGCAGGCTTCTCCGTCAGCTTCTGATCAGGTGAAGGAACGGACGCCGAAGGCTTGACCTGCTGCGGCTGGGGAGGCGTGTGCTCAGTCTCCCATTTCTGCCAGAGCAGCAGCACGGATAGGGAAAAAATGAGGAAAACAATCAGCCGTTTATTGTCCATGAATATCTACCGTTACGTCAGGGCAAGGGATCATATCCTCCGGGATGCCATGGATGGCACCTGGAAATCCGCCTCGCCCCCAACCATAATCCCTTGAAAAAACCGTACTTACCCAGCGCCTGGCAGGCATATTCGGAACAGCTCGGCGCGAAGCGGCAGGAACGGCCGAGAAAGGGGCTCAGACAATACTGATAAGCCCTAATCAGCCCGATCAAGAGACGCGACATTCGCCACCCTCTCCGCCAATTCACGCAATTCCTGCCGGACGACGGCTGGGCATGTCTTCCCCAGCGCCTTCCTCAGCCTCACGACGACATCCAGCCCTTCGAAACGCGCCTGGTTGGTCCTGAAATATTCCCTGACCATCCTCTTCGCATAATTCCTGTCTACAGCGAGCCTCGCGGCCTTCTTCCCCATGACCATTCCAAGCCTGACATGCTGAAGCCCGTTCGGCCTCACCTGCAGCTGAAAAAACTCCCCCGAGGCGCCCCGCCTGAAACTAAAAACGGACGAAAATTCGTCCGCCTTCAACAAGCGATACGATCTCGGAAGCTTGAACGGCACCCGCCTTAAACGCCGAGCCTGGCACGCCCTTTCGCGCGGCGAGCCCTGATCACACCGCGTCCGCCGCGCGTTTTCATCCTGACCAGGAAACCATGCGTACGCTTGCGCCGGGTAACCGAAGGTTGATATGTACGCTTCATAATGCACCTCCATCGAAAAACTATTAATTACACCCTTTTATGATCGCACCTGTCAACTCTATTTTTTTCGAAATTTTCGATCCAGGCTGTGGATAAGTCCGCCAAAAGGGGCTAGAATACCGGTATTCCCAAATCGAGATTCAAATCACATCTATTTGTTTACAAATAGAAAAAATGCAAATGGAAAAATTCTGGCAGGCTTGTCTCGAGCGCTTCAAAGGCGAATTGACAGCGCAGCAGTTCAACACCTGGATCAAGCCCCTCAGGCTGGAATTGACCGGGGAGTCCTACGCGCTCGTCACGCCCAGCCCTTTTGTGACGTTATGGATCAAGGACAGGTTCCTTTCCAAGATTGAACAGATGGCGGAAGAATTCTTCGGCGAACCGTTCAAGTTCGACCTGGTTTCCGCAGAGACCCCGAATCCGAACCAGAAGGCCGCTGTTCCTCAGGCACAGCAGCAAAGCAAGTACTCGCCCCGGGAGCAGAGCAGGCTCAACAAATCATTCACTTTCGACAACTTCGTGCCTGGAAAGGCGAACCAGCTGGCGAGGGCTGCAGCGATCCAGATCGCGGAGAATCCCGGCATCGCCTACAATCCGCTGTTCATTTACGGCGGCGTGGGACTGGGGAAAACCCATCTCATCCAGGCGATAGGCAATCTGGTGCACGACCGGCATCCGGATGCGAAGATTCGGTACACCCATGCGGAACAGTATGTGTCGGACGTCGTGAAGGCCTACAGGCACAAGGCATTCGACGACTTCAAGCAGTATTACCATTCCCTCGACCTTCTCCTCATCGACGACATCCAGTTCTTCAGCGGCAAGGCCAGGACCCAGGAGGAGTTCTTCTATGCATTCAACGCCCTGGTCGACGCGCACAAGCAGGTCATCATCACCTGCGACACCTATCCCAAGGAAATAGCAGGGGTGGAGGACAGGCTGATCTCCCGCTTCGGCTGGGGGCTCACCGTGGCCGTCGAGCCGCCCGAACTCGAAATGCGCGTCGCGATCCTGCTGAAGAAGGCAGAGATCGAAAACATGGCGCTGGACGAAAGCGTTGCATTCTTCATCGCCAAGCATATCCGCTCCAACATCAGGGAGCTGGAAGGCGCATTGAAGCGGGTATTCGCCTATTGCCGCTTTTCCGGACATGCCGTCACGCTCGAGCTTGCAAAGGAAGCCCTGAAGGACCTGCTTGCGGTGCAGAACAGGCAGGTTTCGATAGAAAATATACAGAAGACCGTGGCCGATTATTATAAAATCAAGGTTGCGGAAATGTACTCGAAAAAGCGCACGCGGGTGCTGGCAAGACCTCGCCAGATGGCGATGGCGCTGACGAAGGAGCTGACCCAGCTGAGCCTCCCGGACATAGGCGACGCCTTCGGCGGAAGGGATCACACCACGGTTCTCCATGCATGCAGGAAGATCGTCGAGCTGAAATCGACCAACCCGGAGATCGCAAGGGAATTCAACACGCTCCTGCAGATTTTGAGAAATTGAATACAACAACATAGGTCAAAAAATGCTACTCATCAAAGCCAACAGGGAATTGCTGCTTAAGCCGCTCCAGTCCGTCACGGGCGTGGTGGAGAGGCGCCACACCTTGCCGATACTTGCGAACGTGCTGATCGAGAAGAGCGGGAACGCCATTTCTTTCGCAGCGACAGACCTCGAAATCCAGGTCACGGCCTCAACTCCATGCGAAAGCGGCGGGGAGAAGCTCTCCGTCACCGTGGGCGCGAAAAAGCTCCACGACATCCTGAGGTCGCTTCCAGACAACACCGAAGTCTCCCTCGATTCGCAGGACAGCAGGCTCCAGGTGAAGGCCGGGCCCAGCCGCTTCAACCTCCAGACGCTGCCATCGGAAGATTTCCCGAGGCTTGCCGAGGGAGAAGCGGTGAACGGCAAGCTGGTCATCAGCCAGAAAATGCTCAAGGGGCTGCTCTCCCTCGTCCAGTATTCCATGGCGCAGCAGGACATACGCTACTATCTCAACGGCCTGCTGCTCGTGATAAACGGAAACCAGCTCAAGGTCGTCGCAACCGACGGACACAGGCTGGCTTTCGCAGCCAGCGAACTGGACCGGTCATACGAAAACAGGGAAGTGATCCTGCCGAGGAAAACGGTCCTGGAGCTCGCCAAGCTCCTGACCGATTCCGAAGAACCGCTTTCACTCGAAATATTGCAGAACCAGATCCGGTTCGAGTTCTCCGGCATATCGCTGATATCCAAGCTGGTCGACGGCAAATTCCCGGACTACACGAAAGTCATCCCCGCGAATTACCAGCAGCGGATGAGCATCGGCAGGATCCCGCTTCTCCAGGCCCTGCAGCGCGCCGCCATCCTTTCGAACGAGAAAATCAGGGGGGTGCGCCTGGTGCTGACGGAAGGCAACCTGCGCATCATCTGCACCAACACCGAGCAGGAAGAGGCGCAGGAAGAATTCGAGGTCGAGTATGGCGGCAGCCCCCTCGACATAGGCTTCAACATCAGCTACCTGCTCGACGTGCTGACCAACATCGACGCGGAAGCCATCAATTGCGATTTCGGCGATTCCAACAGCAGCGTGCTGATCTCCATTCCAGGCAAGGACGACTTCAAGTATGTCGTCATGCCGATGAGAATCTAACCTGTTTCACGTGAAACCATGACTACATACGATTCGACCAACATCAAGGTACTGAAGGGGCTCGAGGCTGTCAGGAAGCGCCCCGGCATGTACATAGGCGATACCGGAGACGGAAGCGGCCTGCACCACATGGTCTTCGAGGTGACGGACAATGCCATAGACGAGGCGCTTGCCGGCTATTGCGACGACATCCACGTCATCGTCCACCCGGACAATTCGATCACCGTCACCGACAATGGCAGGGGAATCCCCGTCGACATCCACGAGGAGGAAGGACGCTCGGCAGCCGAAGTCATCATGACCGTCCTCCATGCCGGGGGAAAGTTTGACGGCAACTCCTACAAGATATCGGGCGGACTGCATGGCGTCGGGGTTTCCGTAGTCAATGCGCTCTCGGAATGGCTGAAGCTCACCATCAGACGGGACGGGCATGTCTACCAGATGGAGTTCAGGGACGGCGAGCCGGTCGAGGCGCTGAAAATGACGGGAAAGAGCGACAGGCACGGCACCGAGATCCACTTCCTCCCCAGCAAGGAAGTCTTCGGCAACATTGAATACCATTACGACATCCTGGCAAAGCGGCTGAGGGAGCTCTCCTTCCTGAACAACGGCGTCAGCATCAAGATGTCCGACATCAGGACCGGAAAAGAAGAGGATTTCGCATTCTCGGGCGGAATCAAGGGCTTCGTGGAATACATCAACAGGAACAAGAACGTCCTCCATCCCAAGATATTCCATGCCACGGCAGAAAAGGACGGCATGACCGTGGAAGTCGCGATGCAGTGGAACGATTCCTACCAGGAGTCGGTCTTGTGCTTCACGAACAACATTCCTCAGAGGGACGGCGGAACCCACCTCACCGCGCTGCGCGCCGCGATGACGAGAACCCTCAACCATTACATCGAATCCTCAGACGCTGCAAAGAAGGCAAAGACGGAGACGACCGGCGACGACATGAGGGAAGGCCTGACCGCCGTCCTTTCGGTCAAGCTCCCAGATCCGAAATTCTCCTCCCAGACCAAGGACAAGCTCGTTTCTTCGGAAGTCAGGCCGCTGGTGGAAGAAGCCGTATCCAACTACCTTTCGGAATTTCTCCTTGAAAATCCTGCAGATGCAAAGCTCATCATCGCAAAGATCATCGATGCCGCGAGGGCGAGGGAAGCAGCGAGGAAAGCGCGGGAGCTCACCAGAAGAAAAGGTGCGCTGGACGGACTGGGCCTGCCAGGGAAGCTCGCTGACTGCCAGGAAAAGGACCCCGCTCTTTCCGAAATCTATCTCGTCGAGGGAGATTCCGCAGGAGGCTCCGCGAAGCAGGGGCGCGATCGGAAATTCCAGGCGATATTGCCATTGAAGGGAAAGATCCTGAACGTGGAGAAATCCAGGTTCGAAAAGATCATCTCTTCCCAGGAAATCGTCACCCTGATCACGGCGCTCGGCACCGGCATAGGCAAGGACGAATACAATGCCGACAAGCTGAGGTATCACCGCATCATCATCATGACCGATGCCGATGTCGACGGCGCGCACATCAGGACGCTGCTCCTGACCTTCTTCTACAGGCAGATGCCCGAGCTCATCGAAAGGGGGCATGTCTACATCGCCCAGCCTCCGCTCTACAAGATCAAGCTCGGCAAGCAGGAGCGCTACCTGAAGGACGACCTCGAGCTCCAGCAGTTCCTCGTCCAGAAGGCCCTCGAGGACGCGCAGCTGACCCCGAACGAATCCCCGACTCCGATCACCAGCGAAGCGCTCGAGGAGATCGCCAAGGAATACCTGCTGACGGAAGCGATCGTCAACCGCCTTGCCCATATCATCGAACCCGAAGTGCTGCATGTATTGCTGAAGGGTCCGCAACTCGACCTTTCGAGCGAAACCTCAGCGCGAGAAAGCGCCGATGCGCTGATGGCGCTGGTCAATCACGGCAAGAACATCACCATCACCCCTGAATACGATTCCATCGAGGAAAGCCATCGCCTCTCGATCAGGACGATCAGGCATGGAAACGCCAACATCACCAGGCTCGACAGCCATTTCATGGAGAGCAACGATTACGCCCAGATCAGGAAGACAGGCGAGATCCTGAGGACATTGATGAGCCGGGGCGCAGTGGTGAAGAAGGGAAACCAGGAAAAACCGGTTTCCGAATTCAGGGAAGCCATGGACTGGCTTCTGGAGGAGACGAGGAAGAGCGTGTCGATCCAGCGCTACAAGGGCCTGGGAGAGATGAACCCGGAGCAGCTGTGGGAAACGACCATGGACCCGAAGGTGCGCCGCCTGATGAAGGCCAGGATAGAAGACTCCATCTCTGCGGACGAGATCTTCACCACCCTGATGGGCGACGAAGTCGAGCCGCGCCGCAACTTCATCGAAACCAACGCCCTTTCCGCCCGGAATCTGGACATTTGATCATGTAGGTTCTCA
>JAJZTQ010000012.1 GCA_021848825.1 Pseudomonadota bacterium | reverse complement strand
CCTCCCCCCACCATGGCCACGGCCGAGGAAGTATGATGCGGTGAACGGAAGGGGCGCCTGCCCCATTCCCCGGCATCGAATCCGCCGACGAGGGAATGAATGGCAGCCGCCTCGAGCGCCTCTTTTTCCGTCATTTCAGGCAATAGGCCGGGAAATCTGGCTGCCAGCATCGATTTTCCGGTTCCGGGCGGGCCGATCATCAGCACGCTGTGACTTCCGGCTGCAGCGATTTCGAGCGCACGCTTCGCATGGATCTGGCCCCTCACCTCGCTGAAATCAGGATATTGGATTTCCTTTTTTTCCAGCGCGCCCATGTATCTCGGGATGGGCGCGATTCGGGTCAAGTGCGCACAGACTTCGGAAAGTGTTCTCGCCGGATGGATGGAAGCAGACTTGACGATGGCCGCCTCATCGGCATTTTCGAGCGGCAGGACGAAGGCGCGCCCGTCGCGGCTGGCGAAAAGGGTCATCGCCAGCACGCCCCTGATCGGCCTCAGTTCACCTGAAAGGGCGAGTTCTCCAGCGAATTCGTGAAATGGAAGCCTTTCCCTGGGCAATTGGCCTGAGGAAGCGAGTATGCCGATCGCAATCGGCAGATCGAATCTGCCGCTTTCCTTCGGCAGATCGGCAGGGGCCAGATTCACAGTGATGCGTTTGGAGGGAAAGGAAAAACGGGAATTGATGAGCGCCGATCTGACCCTGTCCCGGCTTTCCTTGACTTCCGTTTCAGGAAGTCCGACGATGGTGAAGCTCGGCAGTCCTCCCCCTATATGCACTTCCACGGTCACGAGCGGTGCATTGAGGCCGTAAAGCGCCCGGCTGTACAGCAAGGCGAGGCCCATTCATCATTCTTCCGGCTTCATCGCCGCCTTTTCGAGTTCAGCCACCCGCTCCTCGAGATGCCCGAGCTTTTCCCTGGTTCTGAGCAGCACCTCCTTCTGCACGTCGAATTCCTCTCTTGTCACGAGATCCATCTTGGAAAACACGCTGGCAAGGATGGCCCTGATGTTCTTTTCCACATCCTTGGCCGGGCTGGAGGCCATCACCTCGCTCACCTTTGCGCCTATTTCATCCAGAATTTTCGAGTTGATCATGATTTTCCCTTTTCGATTCATCATTCCTGAAGTTTAGCAAAATTCGCGTGCATCGCCGCGCTCTATTATGGTGCACGGCGCACCAATATGGCATCGAGATCCATGGATAGATTCCAGGAAAGTAAATTAACTATATGATTTGTAAACAATATAATCGCTGGCACGGTAAATGCTTTTTGTGGTTTGTAGCATTCTTTCATCCACAAAAAAGGGAGTTATCATTGTGAACAAATTGACCCAATCGCTCGTCCTTGCCGGCCTTGTCTCAATCCCGGCAAGCGCCATGGCGGACAATAATGCTTCGATCCCGACGTTTTCCCAGATAATGGATGCATCCGGAATATCGCTGACCGGCTACCTGGATGTTGCCTACAATAACATGAACAGCACGGGCCAATTCGTTACCGGTCCCGTGAATTCCCATATCTTCGATACGCCAAACGGTGCGACGAGCCCGACCAAAGACTACAGCCAGTTCAATTTCCAGCAGTTTGCAGTGATCGTCGCCAAACAGCCCAAGGAGGGCTTCGGCGGGCTCGTCAACCTGACGACCGGACAGGACGCAATCGAGGCCGCATCTTATGGATTGGGCGGCGGCAATAACAATCATGTATTTGACCTGACTCAAGCCTATGGCAGCTATGCGACCGGCCCCTTGACTGTCATCGCCGGAAAGTTCGCAACCCTGGCTGGCGCCGAACTCATCACCAGCCCTTCCAACAGCAACTACACGCATGCCTGGATGTTCGGATGGGGGCCCTATACGCATACCGGCGTGCGAGCCACCTATGTCGCGAGCGACAAGGTAACGCTGATCGCAGGCATCAACAATGGTTTCGATCAGGTCAGCTCGGCTTCAAGCGGTAAGACCGGGGAGTTCGGGATCGACATCATGCCGAGCAGCATGTTCTCGCTGGCAACCACCTATTACATCGGCAAGGGCATGTTGAATGCGAACAATGTCGCGAATATAGGCACAGGAAACTATCTCGACATAGTCGGTACAATCAATGCCACGGATAAGCTTAATTTCGTTTTCGATTATGCCAATGCAAGTCAGGATGGCGTGGCCGTACCGGGGGCTGCAGGGACCATCGGCAAGGCGAAATGGGATTCGCTCGCGCTTTATGCGAACTACCATTTCAGCGACAGATGGCGTATCTCCTACCGCAACGAGAATTTCAACGACAAGGATGGCTATCGTTCCGGTCTGCTTTATGACGGGATCAACGTCGTGGGTGGCCCAATCGGCACCCCGGCAGGACAGAGGCTGAAATCGAATACTCTCACGCTAGGCTTTGCGCCGGTCAAGAGTTTCGAGCTCAGGGCCGAGGCCAGGTGGGACAAGTCGAACGTGAATTCATTCCTGCAGACGAACGGAACCGGAAAGAGCACGCAGACAACCTATGCTCTGGACGCGGTGTACCAGTTTTAACCCCAATCACGAGGAGTTCACATGAAAATCGTCACTGCAATCATCAAGCCCTTCAAGCTTGACGAAGTGCGCGAGGCCCTTTCCGCCATCGGCGTTCAGGGCATCACGGTCACCGAAGTCAAGGGTTTCGGGCGTCAGAAAGGGCATACCGAGCTCTACAGGGGGGCCGAATATGTCGTCGATTTCCTGCCCAAGGTCAAAATCGAGGCCGCGATCAAGAGCGAAATGCTCGATCAGGTCATAGAAGCCATCGAAAAGGCTGCCAGGACGGGAAAAATAGGGGATGGCAAGATTTTTGTTTCCGAGCTCTCCCAGGTCATCCGCATCCGCACCGGCGAAACCGGTCCGGACGCACTTTAAGGAGAACATGATGAGAAAGTTTTGGTTACTGCTCTCGCTTTTCGGAGCGCTTTGTTTTGCATCGCCTGTTTTCGCCGACGATGCTTCAGCCCCCGCGGCGGCGCCTGCCGCGGCGGCGCCGGCTGCACCCGCGGCTGCGGCGCCTGCAGCGCCCAATCCCGGCGCTTTCGTCAATTCGGGAGACAATGCCTGGATGCTGACTTCGACTGCGCTCGTGCTGTTGATGACCATTCCCGGGCTTGCGCTCTTCTATGGCGGCATGGTGCGCAAGAAAAACGTGCTGGCGACGGTGATGCAGAGTTTCGCCATCACCTGTCTTGTGACGGTGCTCTGGATGATCATCGGCTACAGCCTGGCGTTCACGAACGGGAATGGCTATTTCGGAGGGATGAGCCGGCTCTTCCTTTCAGGCATGGGGCTTGATGCAGTCAATGCCCTGGCCGGAACGATTCCCGAGTCCACCTACATGACCTTCCAGATGACTTTCGCCATCATCACGCCGGCGCTCATCACGGGTGCTTTCGCAGACCGCATGAAATTCTCGGCGATGCTCTGGTTCATGGGATTCTGGCTTATTCTTGTCTATGCGCCTATCGCCCACATGGTCTGGGGTCCGGGAGGATGGCTCGGCGGCGACGGCGTGCTGGACTTCGCAGGCGGCACGGTGGTTCACATCAATGCCGGTGTGGCAGGCCTGGTTGCAGCCCTGGTGATGGGCAAGCGCGTGGGTTATGGCAAGGAGCCGATGCCCCCGCATAACCTGGTGCTGACCCTGATCGGCGCATCGCTGCTGTGGGTGGGCTGGTTCGGCTTCAATGCAGGTTCTGCCGGCGCTGCAAATGACCGTGCAGGCATGGCAATGGCCGTGACCCAGATCGCTACCGCAATGGCTGCGCTTTCCTGGATGTTTGCCGAATGGCTGGCCAAGGGCAAGCCCTCGGTGCTGGGTATCTGCTCGGGCGCAGTTGCAGGCTTGGTTGCGATCACGCCTGCATCCGGCTTCGTGGGTCCGATGGGAGCGCTCGTGATCGGCATCGCAGCCGGCGTGATCTGCTTCTGGACGGCAGTCTACATGAAGAACCTGATCGGCTATGACGATTCGCTCGATGCCTTTGGCGTCCATGCCATCGGCGGCATTGTCGGTGCGATACTCACCGGCGTGTTTGCAGTCAAGGCAATCGGCGGAACGGCAGGCGTTCTCGAAGGAAACGGCGCGCAGTTGATGATCCAGGCCAAGGGCGTGCTGGTCACGATCGTCTATGACGCGGTCGTGAGTTTCGTCATCCTCAAGGTCATCGACATGGTCGTCGGCCTCAGAGTCAGCGAAGAACAGGAACGCGAAGGTCTCGACGTCAGCCTTCACGGCGAACGCGTCGAATAAGGAGACATTCAAACCGGATCGAGGGGGCTTCAAGCCCCCTTTTCTTTTGTGGAGTAGAATGATCGAAAACGACCGAGGAGGAGAAAATGAACGATCCCTACATGATCCATGTGGCTAGACTGGCGCCGGCCTTCATGACGATCACCTTCCTCATCCTCTACTATCACTATTTCGTGCACAAGAACAGGCTGCTCTGGGCGATAGGCCTCTTCCTGTTCGGCTGCCTGGTTTCATACCGCTCTCTCACGCTCGTAGGTTAGGGCGTGTTAACACGCCCTAGTACATCCTGTTCCTGAAAAGCCATCCCGCAATCGCGAGCGAGACCAAACCTATCGCGACGAGCGGCCAGAGCTCGGGAAGCAGCAGATGAAGAGGCGTTCCCTCCAGGAAAACGCCGCGCAGCATCACCAGAAAATAGCGCATCGGATTGATGAGGGTAAGGTCCTGGACGATTTCAGGCATGTTCCTGATCGGCGTGGCGAAGCCTGAAAGGATGATCGCCGGCACCATGAAAAAGAAAGCGCCGAGCAATCCCTGCTGCTGGGTCACCGCGATGGACGAGATCATCAGGCCCATTCCGACTGCGGGGAGGAGGAAGATGAGGATGCAGAGATAGAGCGTCAGGACGCTGCCCAGAAAAGGGATCTTGAACCAGAATACGGCTGCCAGAACGACGACCGTTGCCTCGAAAATGCCGATCAGGAACCCGGGAAGGGCCTTCCCTATCAGAATTTCAAGCGGGCTCATCGGTGTCACCAGCAATTGATCGAAGGTACCCTGTTCCCTCTCTCTTGCCACGGAAAGCGAGGTGACGAGCATGGTGATAAGGAGCGTCAGCAATCCCACGATGCCCGGAATGAAAAACCAGCGACTCTCGAGGTTCGGATTGAACCAGGCTCGCGTGTCTATACGGACCGGCATCGCCCTGCCATGGCTTTGCGCCAGGTTCTCGTTGAATGCCTTGACGATAGTGCCTGCATAATTGACGACGAGCATGGCAGTATTGGAATTTCTTCCGTCGACGATGATCTGGAAGGCTGTGGTGCCTCCCCTGGCGAGATCGGCGCTGAAGTTCTGGCCTATCCTGATCACCATCAGCACCTTTTTGCTCTGGACGAGTTCCGCGACCCGGCGCTCGTCGTGCAATACCGCCTTCAGGGTGAAGCTGGAAGAGCCTTGAAAGGCGGCGAGCAGATCTCTGGAGAGGTATCCCCTGTCCTCAGAGTACACCGCATAGGGGACATGCTTCAGATCGAAGGTCGCGGCATAGCCGAATACCAGTATCTGGATCACGGGCGGGCCGACCAGCACGAGTCTGCCCGCCTTGTCCTTCATCAGGGCAAGGAATTCCTTGATCATCAGGGCATAGATCCTTTTCCACAT
This sequence comes from Pseudomonadota bacterium, assembly GCA_021848825.1. Taxonomy (GTDB): domain Bacteria; phylum Pseudomonadota; class Gammaproteobacteria; order Burkholderiales; family JABEVD01; genus JABEVD01. The sequence continues at coordinate 60,899 of JAJZTQ010000012.1, read as the reverse complement.
GCTATTCGAGACGCTTTTTCGTCTTTCTCCAGGTGAGTCCGAGGAAGATCGCTGCGAGCAGGATCAGCGCGCCGGCATTGGGCAGGATCACGCTCCATTCGTTTCCTGCAAGGAAAAGCGTCTGCAGGATGGAGACGTAATAACGCGCCGCAATGAGATGGGTGATGAGCCTGACTATTCCTGGCATGCTGTTGATGTCGAAGATGAATCCTGAAAGGATGAAGGCCGGGAGAAAAGTGCCGATGATGGCGATCTGCCCCGCCACGAACTGGTTCTTCGCCACTGAGGAAATCAGCAGCCCCATGCCAAGCGCTGCGATGAGAAAGAGTGCCGAAGTCGCGAAAAGGAGCCAGAGCGAGCCCCTGAGAGGGACATGGAATAGCCAGAGCGCCATGGCAACCGATAGCGCCAATCCCCCCATCCCGAGCAGGAAATAGGGAATCAGTTTGCCAAGGATCACTTCATTCATCGAAAGCGGTGTGACAAGCAGCGCTTCCATGGTTCCCCTCTCCCATTCGCGCGCCATGACGAGCGCAGTCAGAAGCGCACCGATCAGGGTCATGATCACCGCGATCAATCCCGGAACGAGGAAATTCCTGCTCCTCAGTTCGCTGTTGTACCAGATCCGCTGTTCTATCCTGACCGGCGTTTCGAGCGCCATGCCGCGGGCGTCGGCATCGCGCTCCAGCCATTTCTGAAAGGCGCCGTCGACATAACCTGAAATGATCCTCGCCGTGTTCTCGTCCACGCCATTGAGCAGCAATTGAACCGGAGCGCCGGAACGCCTCAGCTCCTCGGAGAAATCCTGCTTCAGCACGATGATCGCGCTGATTTGGCCTTCCATCATGGCCTGCTTCGCAGCCCTCGTTGTTGAAAAATGATGGGTTTCGAAATAGCGGGAGGCGTGGAAGGAGGAGGCGAAATTGGAGGCATCGGCGCTTGGCGATTCGATCACCAGTCCGAGCGGAATATGCTCCGAATCGAGGGATACGCCGTAGCCGAAAATGAAGAGCAACACGAGCGGCATCAGGAATGCGATGGCAATGCTGCTGGGATCCCTGATGATCTGTATGAATTCCTTTTTTATCAATCCGTTGAGGCGCATTTTCATGGGGCTTGCCGCTCCCTGATCAATTCCACGAAAGCGTCTTCCATGGTGGGTTCGGCGAGATTCTTGGCCGCCGCCTTGATTTCCGAAGGTGTGCCTATCTTCAGTATCTCGCCGGAGGCCATGATGGCGAGCCGGTCGCAATATTCCGCCTCCTCCAGGAAATGAGTGGTCACCATCACGGTCACCCCTCTTGCGGAAAGGAGGTTGATTCTCCGCCAGAAATCCCGCCTCGCAAGCGGATCGACGCCCGAAGTCGGTTCGTCCAGGAAAAGGATTTGAGGCTCGTGCATCAACGCGCAGGCAAGCGCGAGCCGCTGCTTGTAACCGAGCGAAAGATCGCCACTGACTGCATTCATGACCGAGACCAGGGAAAATTCCTCAATCGCCCATGCCAGCCTTTCGGCCTCCATTTTTCCGGAAAGACCGTATGCCCTGCTGAAGAAGCGAAGGTTTTCCTTGACGCTGAGGTTCGCGTAGAGGGAGAATTTCTGCGACATGTAGCCTATTTTTTCGCGCGCTTTAGACGCGGCATGCCTCAAATCGAGGCCCGCTACGCGCAGCTTTCCAGCTGAAGGAGGGAGCAGGCCGCAGAGCATTCTGAACGTCGTCGATTTGCCTGCCCCGTTTGCGCCTAGCAATGCGAAAACCTCTCCGCTCGAGACGGTAAAGCTGACATTCCTGACTGCATAGAAATTGCCGAACCGCCGCTCCAGATTGTCGAGTTCGATGACAGGGCTGGCACTTCGGGGGATTTCCCTGATGTCCCCATCAATGTCTTGTACCGTTTTCCTGCGGTCTTTCAGCATGGTGACGAAACTGTCTTCGAATCGGGGCGACAAGGGGGATATGGTCATGTCGCTATTTCTGGGCAGCACGCCGTTTTCTTCCATCACGACGCGTACGTGATCCCCATGGATGAGCGCGTCGATCACATCCGGTTCCTTCGAAAGGGCTGCCTGGAGGCTGCGCTTCGAAACAGAAGCCGATTTCACTGAAAAGACGCGGCCATTCATCGGGGCTCTGAGGGACTCGGGCGTACCCTTTGCGAGCAGCTTTCCTTCATGGAGCAGGATCACCTCGCTGCAGTTTTCCGCCTCGTCGAGATACGCCGTGCTGAGCAGGACGCTCGTTCCCTTGTCCAGCACCAGGCGGTGGACGATAGCCCAGAGTTCCCTCCTGGAGACTGGGTCCACGCCTACAGTGGGCTCGTCAAGAAGAAGCAGCTTGGGCTGGCTGACGAGCGAGCAGGCAAGTCCCAGCTTCTGCTTCATCCCGCCTGAGAGATTTCCGGAAAGCCTCTTTCTGAAGGAGGAAAGGCCTGCCATGCCCAGCAGTTCATCGTGCCGGGCCCGCCGGTCTTCGATGGGAACGCCTTGCAGGTCCGAATAGAGGTCGAGGTTTTCCTGGACGGTGAGGTCTTCGTAGAGCCCGAAACGCTGGGGCATGTAGCCGATCGTGCTCTGCACCTTCACGGATTCCCGAGTCGCGTCCATGCCGAGGATGCTGATCGTTCCTGAATCGGGAACCAGCAGTCCGGCAGCAAGCCGCATCAGGGTCGATTTTCCGGCCGCATCGGGACCGATGAGCCCCATGATGATGCCCGGTTTCATTTCGAAGGAGATGTCCTTCAGCGCTTCTATCCTGCGTTCGCCGGCGACGAAGGTCTTCTCCAGGTTCGAAGTCAGGATGGCGTGATTCATTCTTTCCCGCAGGGCTCGGCCCTGACCGGGTTCTTGAGAGGGATGATCACCGTGGCGGGCATGCCGAGCTTCAGTTCGTTTTCGGGATTGCAGACGAAGATCCTGACCTGGTAGGAGAGGCTGGTCCTGAGCTCGGAAGTCTCGACGGATTTGGGGGTGAATTCGGAACTTGGCGAGATATAGCCCACCCATCCCCTGTAATGTTTTCCCGGATAGCTGTCCGTCGAAACTGTGGCAGCCATCCCCGGTTTCAGCCTGCCAAGATCCGATTCGGAAACGTAAGCCCTCACCCAGACGGGATCCGTGAGCGCGAGCGTATAGACAGGGGTCTTCGATGAAGCCATGTCGCCCGGTTCCAGTATCCTGTCCTGGATGATGCCGTCGGCAGGAGAGAAAAGACTGGCATCTTCGAGATCCATGCCGGCAAGAGAAAGGGCTGCGCGGTCGGCATCGAGAACCGATTTCGCCGCCGCTATGTCCTCTGTTCTGGGGCCTGCAATCTCGAGCTTCAGCACTTCCTCGGCTGCTCTCGCCCTTGCCTTCGCGGCATCCGCTGCTGTTTTCGCGTCATCCGATCGCTGCTCGGATATGAAATGCCTCTCCGACAGGCGCTTGAGCCTGAGGTAGGTTCTCCAGGCATTTTCTTCGTCTGTGTTTGCTGCATCCAAATCCGCCCTGGCCTTGTCTACGTCTTCCTTTCTGCTGCCGGCCTCGAGCTTTGCAACGAGCTGCTGCTGCGCCGCGAGCTCAGCCTGTTTCAATGCCACGCTCGCTTGGAATTTTTCCGCATCGAGCGTGGCCAGGAGTGCGCCTTTCTTCACTTCATCCCCTTCCTTCGCGAACATCTTGCGGATGCGTTCGGAAACCTTGAAGGCGACTTCCACCTGTCTGATTTCGACATTGCCGTAAAGGGTCAGACTGTCTTCGGAAGGCTTTCCTTGCTGCGATTCCTTCCAGGCGAAAATCCCCCCTCCGAAAACCATTACGGCGAAGATCGGCAGCAGAAGTGTTTTTTTCATGGCGTCAGTTTCTTGAAAGCATGTCCATAATCATAGATTTCCGAGGAACGCGGCGCAACATTGTCTTTTGAAAAATCCTGTGCCAATATCGCCGCATGAATCATCATCCAAAAGACCATCATCTTCGCAAAGAGCTCAACGAGGAAGTCCATACCCATCAGTATGAAAAGCTGATGCCGCCCGAGCGGGTGTCCTGCATCGCGCTGCTTGTCAACGAATCCGAAAGGGCTGCTGAATGGAAGCATCTCGAGAAGCTGTGCGATGTCTATGGCGTCAAGCTTGCGCAGAGTGAATCGAAGAACCTTCATGTCGATCTCGGTGCATTCCGCCTGAAGGTCGAGCGGCATCAGGAATTCACGCGCTATACTTTCGTCCGACAGGGGCAGCTCGGGAAAATCTTCTCGGATTGCGTGACGAATCATGTCCCATCAGAATGGCTATCCAAAATCCCGGGAAAAACCCTGGTCGCGGCTCACGTCGACATCATGCAGGGCGACGGGATGCTTCCTTCTCCTTCCGAAATCGCAGGCTATTTCGAAACGGACAAGCTTTCGGGTTCCCGGGCGGGGAGCAGCTCGAGCCTCGCATTCACCGATTTCCGCATCAGGGAGGACGGTTTTTCCCGCTTCCTGATCATTTCGAACAGCCCTCTTCCCACCCAGAACGGCAGACTACTGCTGCGCATTCTCGACGTCGAAACATACAGGATGCTGGCGCTCATGGCCCTGCCCGAGGCGAGGAGCATGATTTCCAGGATCCCCGCCATGGATGCGCAGCTGACCGGCATTTCCAGCGCCATATCCCAGGGAAGCGACAAGAGCGATGAGGCGCTTCTGGAAGACCTCTCGGCATTTGCGGTGATGCTCGAAGGCATGATTTCTTCAACCTATTACCGCTTCGCTGCAACCCGCGCCTATTTCGGCATGGTCGCGAACAGGCTGGCGGAATTGCGCGAAAAGCCGCTTGAGGGCATTCCGACCCTGGGAGGGTTCCTCAACAGAAGGCTCGAGCCGGCCAGAAATACCTGTGAATCCGCGGGCAAGTGGCTGGACCTGCTCTCAAACCGCATCAGCCAGGCAAGCGCGCTGCTGAGGACAAGAATAGACGTGAAGCGGGAAGGGCAGAACCAGGATCTGCTTGCCGCCCTCAACAGGCGCTTCCACCTCCAGCTCAGACTTCAGCAGACCATAGGCAGGCTCACCATTGCGGTATTCACCTATTATTCGGTCAACCTGATAGGCTATGTCGTCGATGCAATCGATGCCAGATACCACCTGACCGTGAACACCTTCGAGATCGAAGCGCTATCCATCCCGTTCGTCGCGCTTGTCGCCTATTATCTCGTCGGAAGGAAGGTGCGGCATGCGCTCGTCAATTCTGAATCCCTGAAGTGATCAGGTAATCCTCGTAGTTTCCTCTGTAATCGACGATTCCTTCCGGCTTGAGCTCGATGATCCTGTTCGCCAGAGAAGAAACGAATTCCCTGTCGTGGCTGACGAAAATCAGCGTCCCCTTGTAGAGTTCGAGCGCCAGATTCAGGGATTCTATGGATTCCATGTCGAGATGGTTTGTCGGTTCGTCCATCACCAGCACGTTGGTGCGGGAAAGGACAAGCTTGCCGAACAGCATCCTTCCCTTTTCCCCTCCGGAGAGCACTTTCACGCTTTTTTTCGCATCGTCCCCCGAAAAGAGCAGCTTTCCCAGCGTTCCCCTGATCATCTGGTCGTCGTCCCCCGGTTTTCCCCATTGCCTCATCCAGTCGAAGACGCTCATGTCTTCCTCGAAATCGGCTGTATGATCCTGAGCGAAATAACCCACTTCGGCTTTCTCGGCCCATTTTATTTCGCCTTTGTCCGCAGGCAGATCCCCGACCAGGGAGCGCAGCAGCGTCGTCTTCCCGATTCCGTTCGGGCCGATGATGGCGATTCGATCTTCCGCGTCGACCATCAGATTGACGTTTTTCAGCACCTCCCTCCCTTCGAATCCCTTGCAGAGGTGGGTGACCTCGAGGGCGAGCCGCTTCAAAGGCTTCTCGAATTCGAAGCGGATATAGGGGGAGACGCGGCTGGAGGGCTTGATCTCCTCGAGCCTGATCTTTTCTATCTGGCGGGCGCGGGAAGTGGCCTGCCTCGCCTTCGAGGCATTTGCAGAAAAGCGGCTGACGAAAGACTGGAGCTCTGCGATCTGCGCCTTTTTCTTCGCGTTTTCCGCGACGAGCCTCTCCCTTGCCTGTGTCGAGGCGATCATGTAATCGTCGTAATTGCCGGGATAGATCCTGATTTCGCCATAGTCGAGATCGGCCATGTGGGTGCACACGCTGTTCAGGAAATGGCGGTCGTGGGAGATGATGATCATGGTGTTGCCGCGTTCGTTCAGCACCCCTTCCAGCCATCTAATGCTGTTGATGTCGAGGTTGTTGGTGGGCTCGTCCAGCAGCATGATGTCGGGATCCGAAAAAAGAACCTGGGCGAGCAGCACCCTGAGCTTGAATCCTGGCGCGATTTCCTTCATCAGCCCGTAATGCTGTTCTATCGGGATGCCAACGCCGAGCAGCAGGTCTCCCGCCCTCGATTCTGCGGTGTAGCCATCCAGTTCGGCGAATCTGCCTTCGAGTTCTGCGACCTCGATGCCATCCTCCTCCGTCATTTCAGGAAGGCCATAAATCCTTTCGCGTTCCTGCATGATGTGCCACAATTCCTCGTGACCCATGATCACGGTATCGATCACGCGGTATGGTTCGAATCCGAACTGGTCCTGCCTGAGCTTGCCGAGGCGTTCTCCTGCATCGAGCGAAATGTTTCCCGAACTCGGTTCGAGATCGGCCCCGAGTATCTTCAGGAAAGTGGACTTCCCGCAGCCGTTCGCTCCGATCAGTCCGTATCGGTTTTCTTCCCCGAATTTGACCGAAACGTTCTCGAACAGGGGTTTTGCCCCGAACTGCATGGTAATATTGGATGTGGTGAGCATGGCGTCAAAACCGGCAAAACGCCTATTTTAACAGCTCTGGAAACGGAAGAAGAAATGGTTCCCCATCTGACGACAGCATTGAGCGGCGCCCTGCTCGAACTCGAGAAGCGGATTATTCATGCGATGCCCGACATCGAGCACTGGTTGAGAAATGCCTGGCTTGAGCATTCGACTCCCTTCTATGCCTCGGTCGATCTCAGAAACAGCGGTTTCAAGCTCGCCCCTGTCGACACCAACCTCTTTCCAGGCGGATTCAACAATCTGAATCCGGAATTCATGCCGCTCTGCGTTCAGGCGATGATGTCGGCGATAGAGAAGATCTGCCCGGATGCGCGGGGCGCGCTGCTCATCCCCGAGAATCATACCAGGAACCTCTTTTACCTCCAGAACGTGGCTTCCATCGCCTATATTCTGAGGCAGGCGGGGATGAACGTGAGAATAGGCACGCTGATCCCTGAGATCGACAAGCCCACTGAATTTGCGCTACCCGAAGGAGGGAGCCTGCTGCTGGAACCCGTGGTCAGATCGGGAAATCGCCTCGGCGTGGAAGGATTCGATCCATGCATCGTGCTGCTGAACAACGATCTTTCGGCGGGCATTCCCGACATTCTGAAGAATATCGAGCAGGCAGTTTTGCCTCCCCTTCATGCAGGCTGGTCGACGAGAAGAAAATCGAACCATTTCTCGGCTTACAACAAGGTAGCAGAAGAATTCTCGAAACTGATCAAGATCGATCCATGGCTGATCAATCCTTATTTCGAAACCTGCGTCAAGGTCGATTTCCATGAAAGGGTGGGGGAGGAGTGCCTTTCCTCCCATGTCGAAGCGATCCTGGAGAAGACCAGGAAGAAATATGCGGAATACGGCATCACCGAAGAGCCGTTCGTCATCGTCAAGGCGGATGCTGGCACCTACGGCATGGGCGTGATGAGCGTCAAAAGCCCTGAAGAAGTGAAAGGGCTGAACAGGAAGCAGCGAAACAAGATGGCCGTGGTCAAGGAAGGCATGCCTGTTTCCCATGTGCTGATCCAGGAAGGCGTGCATACTTTCGAAAGCATCAACCAAGCGGTGGCGGAGCCCGTCATCTACATGATCGATCATTTCGTCGTGGGCGGCTTCTATCGGGTGCACACCGGCAGGGGAAAGGACGAGAATCTCAATGCGCCGGGCATGCATTTCGTGCCGCTCGCATTCGAACAGGCCTGCTCGCTTCCCGATTACAAGGCGAATCCTGACACCATCATGAACCGCTTCTATGCCTATGGCGTGGTGGCGCGCCTTGCCCTGCTTGCAGCTTCGATCGAGCTCGAGGAAACGCAGTGAATATCGCATTCATCCTCGACCCGCTCGAAGGCATCAGCATCAAGAAGGATTCGAGCTTCGCCATGATGCGCGAAGCGTCGGGAAGGAAACACCGCATCCACGTCATCCAGCAGGAGGATATCGCGCTCAAGGAAGGCAGGGTGAGGGTGATTTCCACCGAGATTTTCCTGACAGGGAAGATTTTCCCCTGGTACGAGAAGGGCGAGATGCGCCATGGGCATCTGGATGAGTTCGATGCAGTGCTGATGAGGAAGGACCCGCCTTTCGACATGGAATACTATTACGCTACCCAGCTGCTCGAGATGGCGGAAAGGGAAGGCGCGAAGATATACAACAGGCCTGCTTCCCTCAGGAACTGGAACGAAAAGCTTTCCATCTCGAGATTCCCGCAATTCACCCCGCCCACCCTTGTTTCAAGAAAGGAATCGGATTTCAGGGAATTCCTCGACTGTCATCAGGACATCGTCATGAAGCCTCTGGACGGAATGGGAGGATCAGGCGTATTCAGGATAAGGGAGAACGATCCCAACATCGGTGTCATCATAGAAACCGTGACGCTTTACGGCAAAAGGACGGTCATGGCGCAGCGCTTCGTTCCGGAAATAGAAAAGGGAGACAAGCGCATCCTGGTCTTGGGCGGCATTCCCGCGCCATATTGCCTTGCCAGGATTCCGAAGAGAGGGGAGACCAGGGGAAACCTCGCTTCAGGCGGGAAGGGCGTTGCGCAGCCCCTTTCGGAGCGCGACCTTGAAATTGCCGGATCGATAGGCCCTGTTCTGAAGGAAGAGGGCATTTACCTTGCAGGGCTGGACGTCATCGGAAACTATCTCACCGAGATCAATGTCACGAGCCCGACCTGCATGCAGGAAATACTGGATCAGACAGGGTGCGATGTCCCGAAAATGATGATCGATCTGCTGGAAGCGGAATGCGCCTGAGCATCCTTCTGCTTTTCTTTCTGCTGTCGGGCTGCATGGAAAAGGAATTCACGCAGCAGCGATATGTCTTCGGTACTTTGGTGGAAGTGAGCGTTTACGGGAGGAGCAGGGAAAAAGCGGAAGACGCGATCGATTCGGTGATGCGGAAATTCGGAGAGATGCATGTCGCGCTTCATGCCTGGAAGCCGAGCGACATCACGGCGCTGAACGATGCCTTCGCGGCGGGAAAAAAAAGGAAGATCGATCCCGGGGTCTCGAAAATCATAAAGGATGCGACGAGGCTTTCGGATCGCTCCAAAGGACTTTTCAATCCCGCGATAGGGAATTTGATAAGATTATGGGGTTTCCAGAACGACGAATTCAAGCCGGTCAGGCCGGATCCTGAAACGATCAGGAAGCTCGTCGCCGAAGATCCGGAAATGCATGACATTTCGATAGAAAACGAAGTCGCATCGAGCGACAACAGGGCGGTGAGGCTGGATCTCGGTGGGTTCGCCAAAGGCTATGCGCTCGATGTGGCGAAGACGATACTGAAGGAAAAGGGGATAAAGAACGCGCTCGTCAACATAGGCGGGAACATCATGGCATTGGGCACTCACGGAAACAGACCCTGGCATATCGGGATCAGGAACCCGAGAGGGCCGGGTGCAATAGCAGAGCTCGATTTGCATGATGGCGAGGCGATCGGCACTTCCGGCGACTATCAGCGCTATTTTGTCCTTGACGGAAAGCGCTATTGTCATATCATCGATCCGAGAACAGGTTATCCCGTCCAAGGGGTTGAGGCCGTGACCGTATTGATTCGCCAGGGACAGGATGCGGGTGCGCTTTCCGACGCGGCCTCGAAGCCGATATTCATATCGGGCCTCGCAGGCTGGCGGCATGCGGCGAAGCAAATGGGCGTCGATGATGCGCTTCTGATAGACGAAACTGGCAAAATTCACGTCACAAAGGCGCTCTACAGGCGAATACGCTTCGAAAAGCAGGAAGCGGGGGTCGAGGTGGTCGAATGAGGCCGTATCAAGCAGGCTCGCGTTGGGATAAAATCGAATTTTTGGGAGGCATATGGTTGGAATTCTGATCGTGGCTCACGGCACGTTGGGAGAGAGCCTGATCCATTGCGCAAGTCATGTCCTCGGGCAGAGGCCCGCCCATCTGATGCAGATCGGCATCGGCATCCACGACGATCCGCAGACCGTGCTTCCCCAGGCGATCAGGATAGTGAAGCAGCTCGACCAGGGAGACGGGGTGCTGGTGCTTTCCGACATTTATGGTGCTACGCCCTGCAATATCGCCACGAAGCTCGTCATCCCGGGTAAAGTCGAAGGCATAGCGGGCGTCAACCTGCCCATGCTCGTCCGCGTCCTCACCTACCGGAACGAACCGCTCGAAACACTGCTGAAGAAGGCGGTGAGCGGCGGAACAGAAGGTATCGTCCCTTTCATGCAGGATTTCCAGAATGCAGCAACAGGAAGTTGAGATCATCAACAAGCTCGGCCTTCACGCCAGGGCTTCAGCCAAACTTTCCCAGCTCGCCGGAAAATTCGAAAGCGAAGTCTGGCTGGAGCGCAACAGCAAACGGGTCAACGCCAAGAGCATCATGGGCGTGATGATGCTGGCCGCGACGAAAGGGAGTAGGATCGTCATCGAAACGAATGGCGCGGACGAAGAGGAGGCGATCTCTGCGCTCGTCAACCTCGTGGTCGATTATTTCGGGGAGGGCGAGTGAGTTTCGTCCTTCAGGGGCTGGGCGTCTCGGGCGGGATCGCAATCGGGCGAGCCCATCTGATCTCTCATGCGCATCTCGAGATTTCGCATTACACGCTGCCGCAGAAATCGATTCCGGCCGAGATCGCGCGCTTCCAGGACGCTGTCCAGTCGACGCGGGAGGAACTGGAAGCGCTGCGGGATTCCATTCCGGCTGATTCTCCGGCGGAATTTGCGGCCTTTCTCAATCTTCACCTGATGCTGCTCAACGATTCAACGCTCTCGGAAGTGCCCAGGCAGATCATCGAGTCGCAGCATTGCAATGCCGAATGGGCATTGCAGCAGCAGATGAAGAATCTGCTCGCCCAGTTCGACAAGATAGAGGACAGTTATCTCAGGGAGAGAAAGGCCGATGTCGTCCAGGTTGTAGAGCGGGTGCTCAAGGTGTTGCTCGGACGGAAGCAGCTTCCATCCCAGGGCAGGGAGCAGGGCAGCATTCTCGTTGCCCATGATCTGAGTCCGGCCGACGTCGTGCTGCTCAAGGAGCTGCAGTGTTCGGCCTTCATCACCGATCTGGGCGGTACGACTTCTCACACGACGATCGTTGCGAGAAGCCTCAACATTCCCTCCATCGTCGCCCTTCACAACGCAAGGAAGCTGATCAGGGAAAACGATCTGCTGATCGTGGACGGCGCGAGAGGCGCGGTCATCGTCGATCCGGGCAAGGCTGTTCTTGCCGAATACAGGCTGCTGCAGGAACAATGGGAGCTCGAGAAACAGAAGCTGAAGCGCATCAGGTCGACGAGATCGACCACGCTCGACGGCACCCAGATCCATCTGCATGCCAATATCGAACTGCCTCAGGACGTGAAGCAGGTCAGGGAAAGCGGGGCATCGGGCATAGGTCTTTTCCGGAGCGAATTCCTTTTCCTGAACAGGATGACGCTTCCTGACGAGGAGGAGCAGTTCGAGCTCTACAGCGAGGTGGTCAGGGAAATGAAGGGGCTTCCCGTGACGATACGCACGCTCGACCTGGGATCCGACAAGCACCTCAACGGAACCACGAGAGTGAGCGCCAACCCCGCGCTGGGATTGAGGGCAATCAGGTTATGCCTTGCCGAGCCGCAGATGTTCAGGACTCAGCTCAGGGCCATCTTGCGCGCTTCTCATTACGGCAAGGTGAGAATACTGATCCCGATGCTTTCGAGCGCAGCTGAGCTCAACCTCACGCTCGCGCTGATTGCTCAGGTCAAAGAAGAGCTCGATGTGGCAAACATCCCTTACGACAAAGGGGTGGAGGTTGGCGGGATGATAGAGATACCGGCCGCAGCGCTTGCCCTGCCCTTGTTCATGCAGAAGCTCGATTTTCTTTCCATCGGCACCAACGATCTGATCCAGTATACCCTTGCGATCGACAGGGCTGACGACAGCGTGGCGCATCTGTTCGACCCTTTGCACCCTGCCGTGCTGCATCTCATTTCGCATGTGATCAGGAGCGCCAATCAGGCAGGGGTTCCTGTCGCAGTCTGCGGAGAAATGGCGGGGGATGCCGAACTCACCCGCATGCTGCTCGGATTCGGCCTGCGGGAATTCTCGATGCATCCGTCCAATCTTCTGACCGTGAAGCAGCAGGTGCTAAAATCTAGCATCGCAGATATCACCGCCATCACCCAGAAAATGCTGAAAGCGGATGAACCGGAAAAGATCAGGACGCTCCTGGACAGACTGAATGCCTGAAATGCAAGATCCTCGGTCCATAGGCATTGTCTCCCCTCAATGCGCGAGATTCGACTCCCCGCTCACCCTGAGAAGCGGTGCGGTGCTCGAAAACTACGAGCTCGTCTTTGAAACCTACGGCGAACTGAACGAAAAGAAATCGAATGCCGTGCTGATCTGCCATGCGCTTTCCGGGAGCCATCATGTCGCGGGATATCATTCGGAGAATCCGAAATCGGCGGGATGGTGGAACAACATGATCGGTCCGGGAAAGCCGATCGACACCGACCGCTTCTTCGTCGTAGGGGTTAACAACCTGGGCGGGTGCCATGGTTCGACGGGGCCTGCGAGCATCGACCCCAGGACCGGGAAGCATTACGGATCGAATTTCCCTGTCGTCACGGTGGATGATTGGGTGGAATCCCAGGCAAGGCTCGCAGACCAGCTCGGCATAGAAAAATTTGCAGCGGTGGTGGGGGGAAGCCTCGGCGGGATGCAGGCGCTGCAATGGGCGATAAGCCATCCGCAGAGAGTCGATCATGTTCTCGCCATCGCCAGCGCGCCCAATCTCACCGTGCAGAATATCGCATTCAACGATGTCGCGAGGCAGGCCATTCTGACCGATCCCGACTTCCATGGCGGGAATTTTTATGCTCATGACGTCATCCCGAAAAGAGGGTTGAGGCTTGCCAGGATGCTGGGCCATATCACCTATCTTTCGGACGATTCCATGGCCAGGAAATTCGGCAGGGGGTTGAAGAAGGGAAGCTACAATTTCGGCTACGATGTCGAGTTCGAAATCGAATCCTATCTTCGCTATCAGGGAGACAAGTTCGCCTCCCAGTTCGATGCCAATACCTATCTTCTGATGACCAAGGCGCTCGACTATTTCGATCCGGCCCACGCCCACGAAGGGGATCTTGCGCGCGCATTCAGCTCGGCGAAAAGCGATTTTCTTGTGATTTCATTCACTTCCGACTGGCGCTTTTCCCCGGCAAGATCGCGTGAAATCGTCAAGGCGCTTCTGGACAACGAACTCGATGTCAGCTACACGGAAATCACATCGAGCTACGGTCATGATTCCTTCCTGATGGTCGATGCACACTACCATGCCGTGGTGCGCGCCTACATGGAGAACGTGCTCAAATGAGAAAAACCATAAGGCACGATTACGAGACCATAGGCGAGAGGATTGCGATCGGCTCGAAAGTGCTCGATCTGGGCTGCGGGGACGGCTCTCTTCTGGCCTATCTTTCGAGGAACAGGTCCGTGAGAGGATACGGCGTGGAGATCGACGACGCCAACATCCTCGCCTGCATCAGGAACTCGGTCAACGTGATCCAGAGCGACCTGGAATCCGGCCTCTCGGGTTTCGAGTCCGGTTCCTTCGATTACGTGATTCTTTCCCAGACATTGCAGGCCATGAAGAACACCGAGAGCATCATCCGCGAGATGCTGAGGGTGGGGAGGGAAGGCATCGTCACCTTTCCGAATTTCGGCTACTGGCAGAACAGGCTGCAGATCCTGAAAGGGCACATGCCCGTTTCGAGAAATCTTCCGTACCAGTGGTTCGAGTCGCCGAACATCAGGCTTTGCACGACCAGGGATTTCGAGGATTTCTGTTCAAGGCACAACGTCAACATCATCGAGCGCATCGTTATGAACAACGGGAACGAGGTTTCCTTCCTGCCCAACCTTTTCGGCACCCTGGCGGTTTTCCGCTTCGCGAAGGGCGCCTGATTTGCCTCGTTCAAAGTATTTCTGGGTCTCTTTTCTCTATTTCTCTTCCGGTTTTCCGCTCGGCATCTTCTACGACATTTTTCCCGTCTATTTCAGGCAGCAGGGTGTAGAACTCAAAAGCATCGGCCTGATCAGCCTGCTCGGTCTTTCCTGGACGCTGAAATTCATATGGGCTCCGGCAGTGGACCATTTCAGGCATCACAGGCGCTGGATGGCGGCGATGGACCTGATGATGGGGGTCGTGATGATCGTTTTCGCTGCAGAAAGCGGTTTCGGCCCGTGGGTATGGGCTGCGATCGGCGCCCTCACCCTTTTTTCCGCAACCAACGACATCGCAATCGATGCCTATACCATCGAGTTCCTGGAAAAAGGGGAAACGGGGATCGGCAACGGCTTGAGGATAGGTTTCTACAGGGTCGGGATGCTCGCCGCGGGATTCATTCTCATCCTGAGCGATTATGTCTCCTGGAAGGGGGCATTCATCCTCGCGGCAGCGGTGTTGATCTCCGGCATGCTGGTTTCGCTCTTCGCGCCAAGGGAGAGGGCAAGGATGGGCAAACCCGGGATCTCGCTCATGATCGAGATCCGATCCATCGCAGCAAGGCCCAAGCTTCTCGGCACCATATTGCTTTTCTTCCTGGGCTCGATATGGCTCGCCGATCATGCGCTCCATTTCTCGGGGGCTTTCTTCTGGCCTGTCAGCATGATGATTTCGCTCGTTCTTTTCCTTCTTTCGCTCTTTTTCTCGAAGAGCGAGACGGGGGTTCAGGAAGGACCGATGTTCGGCGCATTGCTGGGCCTTCTGAAAAGACGCCATATCTTTCCCGTGCTCGCATTCATCCTGTTTTTCAAGCTTCCTGATTCCGCCATGGGATTCATGATCAAGCCTTTCTGGGTCGATTCCGGTTTTTCCGGTTCTGAAATAGGGCTTGTTTCGGTCAACATAGGTTTGGGTCTTTCCATCGCCGGCGGGCTTCTCGGCGGTTGGGTGACGGACAGGATAGGGATATTCAGGGCATTGTGGATGCTCGGCCTGTGCCAGGGATTCTCCAATCTCGGCTATGTGATCGCTGCATGGGTGATTCCCCACGGCACGGGCGCCATCGTGTTTTCGCACAGGCTGCTGATGTATTTCGCGAGCGGCATCGAGTCCTTCACCAGCGGGCTCGGCACGGCGGCCTTCCTCGCCTTCCTGATGGCGATCGTGGACAAGAGAAGGAGCGCTGCGGAATATGCGCTTCTTTCATCGGTTTTCGCGCTCTCCCGCTCATTTGCAGGGTGGGCGGGCGGCTTCGGCGCGCAGTATCTGGGCTATGCGCCCTATTTCCTGCTGACCCTCTTCATGATGCTTCCTGCCTATCTCTTTCTGCCATGGGCGAGGAAAATGCTGGTTGCAATGGAGAATTGAATGAGATTCGGCAGAAAACTGTTCAGGTCAGTCGGCGAAGAGGAAATAGAGGTCAGCGAATCATTCGGGGTCAGGACGCTACATCTCGGCACTTCCGCGATACAGAGCGCGATGAGGCTCTCAAGGCCGGACTCCCTGGAACTCGCCTATACCCGGGCGATGATGGCCTTCCTGCTCTTTTGTCCGGAGCCCGAGGAAATGTTGATGATAGGGCTGGGAGGAGGATCGCTTGCCAAGTTCGTTCACAGGCATATGTCGAATACCAGAACGGTGGTCGTGGAAATCAATCCGAAAATCGTGTCGGTCGCGAGGAGCATGTTCGGTCTTCCGGAAAACGACGAAAGGCTGGAAGTGATCATAGAAGACGGCGCGGCCTATGTTCCGGGGAAATCGTCCTTTGCCGACATCATCATGATCGACGCCTATGACGGCCATTTCCAGCCCGATGCCCTGACAGGGGCGCGCTATTATGCCTATGCCAGGGAAGCGCTCAAGAGAAACGGCATGCTGGTCGTCAATCTGTGGGGGAGCGACAAGAATTTTTCCACCTATCTGTCGAGAATTGAGAAGGTATTCGACGGCCGCACGCTTTGTCTTCCGGCAGAAAAGCACGGTAACATCATCGTTTTCGGCTTCAGGGATTTCATCGGCAATCCATCATGGCTCGAATTGAGGGAGAATGCGAGGGATCTCTCGAAAATCTACGGCATGGACTTCATGTACTTCCTGGAGGGGTTCAAGAAGATGAACCAATACACTGAAAAGAAACTGATACTGTCACAATAAAATAATCTTTTTGTCACGAAAACAATGAATTCATGGCGCATAGTTGAAAAAACGCGGATGCTGCCATGTACAGAAGATATCTTTTTCACATCAGCTGGTTCCTGCCGCTATTCCTCTACAGCCAGGATGCCTGCGCCTGGGGGCTTTTCACCCATACCTATTTCGCCCAATTGCTGCTGTGGGGCATTCCAGTCGCCGACAGGCGCTTCAGGAATGCGATCAGAAGGTTTCCTGAATTGCTGCTCGCAGGTGCGTGTCTTCCCGATCTTTCGATGTTCGGAAAAAGGGCCGGGACCGATGCCTTCGAGGTCACGCATCGCTGGGAAAGCGCGAAGCGCCTCCTCGAGACTGCCGAAACCCAGGAGGAATGCGCAATGGCCGCGGGATTCTGCAGTCATCTTTTCGTCGACATCATCGCGCACAATCATTTCGTGCCCGCCCATGAGGCAATGTGGGGAAAATATCGTCTCGTCACGCATGCCGTGAGCGAATGGGCGATGGATGCCCATGTTTTGCCGGAGCTTTTCCATTATCCGGACAACCTGCTGGTGAAGCACAGGGAAGCATTGGCAATCTATGCTGCAGCATCATTCGGGACGGAAGTCCGCTGCGCCGAAAAATCCCTCAAATATCTCGCCTACGGCGTCAGGGCATTGAGGGTTTACAGGATCCCCGGGCTTTGCTACCAGGGAGCGAGAGGCATCGATCAGAGGCTCGTCAAGCGATTCAATTATTACCTCGTCGAGACGAGTTCGAGGCTGCACCAGATGAACAGGATTCTGGAAGGAGAGGAGCCGGCATGGCAGGCCGAGCTCTATTGTCAGGATGCGGAGCGGGAAACCAGAACGCGCATCGGTTCGCTGGCAAGGCATGAACTGAGTTATCAGATCCCGCTTCCGAACAATCTCTTCAATCCGGAATCTGCGCTTCTTTCGGTCGCGCACGAGTCATGAACAGCTTGCGCAAGCCTCCATTTATTGCTTAAATCGGCTATCCCAGCGCCACCTGGAATGCCAGCCTTGAAAAAACACACCGACTCGAACCAGACTTGGGCCGGCCATCCATGATGCTTGTCGAAGCCTGGCAGGCGATGGGGGCGAACAGGCTGCGCACCTTCCTCGCCATGCTCGGCATGGTGATCGGCGTGGGAGCGGTGGTATTGATGCTCGCCATAGGCCAGGGGGCGCAGTATTCTGTCGAGCAGGCCATCGCCTCCATAGGCAGCAATCTCCTCATCATTCTTTCAGGTTCGTCGACGAGCGGCGGACTGAGGATGGGTTCGGGCTCCGTCATGACGCTCACGCTCGGCGATGCGCAGGCGATATCCGATTTGCCCGGCATTTCCGCCGTCGCCCCCACGCTCACCGGGTTTGCCCAGGCAGTCAATGGAACGAACAACTGGGGGACTTCGATCCACGGCGTCACGCCATCCTATCTCGCCGTCCACGATTGGGCGCTCTCGGAGGGCTATGCCTTCACCGACCAGGATGTCAGATCAGGGGCGAGGGTAGCGATTCTTGGGCAGACCGCGGTGGAGAATCTTTTCGGCAATGACGATCCAGTCAACAAGACCATCAGGATCAATCAGAGTCCCTATCTCGTGGTCGGGGTGCTCGAGGAAAAGGGGCAGAGCCTGGACGGCATGGACCAGGACGATACCATCCTGATCCCGGTGACGACTGCGCAGAGGAAGCTTTTTGGCGCCCCGTTCCAGGGCTCGGTGCGCTTCATCCTGGTCCAGGCAAATTCGGCTCACGCGATGCCCTCCGCCGAAAAGCAGATGACTGCTCTTCTGAGGCAGCGGCATCACATCCAGGCCGGACGGGATGACGACTTCTCGATCAGGAATCTGACTGCGGCTGCCAATACCGCAGCCGGGACTGCACGGACGATGTCGATGATGCTAGGGGCGATTGCCTCGATATCGCTGCTCGTGGGCGGAATAGGCATCATGAACATCATGCTGGTCTCGGTGACGGAGCGGACACGGGAGATCGGCATCAGGATGGCGATCGGAGCGAGGCGGCGGGACATCCTGATGCAGTTTCTGCTCGAAGCGGTGATCATCTCGATCGCGGGCTGCACCATAGGCGTGTTTTTCGGCGTGGGCGGGGCATATGCAGTCAACCGGTTCGCCCAGCTGACCGTGGTGGTGACAGGGGTATCGATGCTGATGGCCTTCATGGTGGCGGCAGGGGTCGGGGTTTTCTTCGGATTCTATCCGGCCAGGAAAGCGGCAAGACTCAAACCCATCGATGCCATCAGGCATCGATAGCCCTCATTCCTTCGATTCCTTCAGTTTTCGGAAAAGCCTGACGAAAGCGCGCGAACAGCTTCTGCAGCGGAATTTCCTGCTTGATGGAAAAAGACGCATCCACATTTTGCGCCTGATCCTGTACAGCTTCCCTCCGCATTTCGGGCAAACTTCGCTCATGTCGAACGCTGAGATTCAAGTCAGTGCTCCCAGTATAGTCTGCCGTGCAGGAGATTCAGAACTGGAATGAAATCCAGGCGATGGATGCGCCGATTGCGGCGCCGGCGATGACGTCGGAAGGGTAATGCAGTCCGAGTATCATCCTGGAGGCAGCGACGAGCAGGGTGAAAGGAAAAACGATCCAGGAAAGAAAGGGGTAATAGGCGACAGCGACCATGCTGAAAGCAACGGCGTGGAGAGTATGACCTGAAGGGAAGCTGAACCTGTCCAAAGGTGCGGTGATGCATTCGATATCCGGGTTCACCTGGTAGGGTCTTGGCCTGGATGTCTTTTTCTTCAGCCATTTGTAGAACAGGGTGCAGGTGCCGCCCGCGAGCAGCATGTGGACGACCGGAAGAAGCGCTTCATAGCGGTAGAACAGCAGCAGCAGGATCATCAGGGTGTACCAGAAAATGCCGTCTCCCATCCTGCTGACCGTCCTGAAGAGCCTGCGCACCCAGGCATGCTGGCTGGCATGATTGAATCTCAGGCAAAGGGACAAATCGAGATGATTGATGTGCTTAATTGGCAGCATGATCCATCCCCTCCACGGCATTCATGAATACGCTTTCTATACTCTTGTTCACGTTTTCCAGGTCGAGCGAAAGAACAGACTGTCGCGCGCGTGCGCCGAGATCCGAAATCATCGGCATGTCGTTCACCAGGTCGACTGCCAGCCTGACGAATTCGGACCTGTTCCCGACATGAGCGAGCAGCCCGTTGTCACCGTGCCTGACATGCTGGGAAGCAGCGGCATAATCGAATGCAATGACCGCTAGTCCGCTCGCCATCGCCTCGACGACCACGTTTCCGAAAGTCTCGGTGAGGCTTGGGAAGATGAAGATGTCGGCGGAAGCATAATGGATCGCCAGGTCCTCGCCGGTACGCATGCCTGCGAACACGATTTCGGGATGGCGCTCTTCCAGCGATTTCCTTTCCGGACCGTCTCCGACCAGCACGCATTTCAGTCCCGGCTGGATGGCCCGCATGCTTTCCAGCGTCTGGACCAGGAGGTCCAGGTTCTTTTCCGGAGCAAGCCGGCCGACATACATGCATACAGGCTGGGCAAGGCCGACTCCCCACTGCCTTCTCAATTCCGCACTCCGCTTCGCCGGATCGAATCGTCCCGAATCGACGCCTCTGGGCACGATGACGAGCTTCTTGATGCCCAGGTTTTCCAGCGTCTTCTCCATTTCGGAAGTCGATACGATGGTGCAGTCGGCCTTGTTGTGGAATTTCTTCAGGTATCCGATGATGGGCTTTCTCAGCCAGCCTATGCCGTAGTGCCTGCTGTAATTGTGGAAATTGGTATGGAATTCGCTCGAAACCGGGATGCCGAGCTTTTTCGCTGCAGAAAGGGCTGACCAGCCGAGCGGCCCTTCCGTCGAGATGTGCACGATATCGGGGCGCTTCTCGAGCCAGAGGCGCAAAAGCGCCTTCCTCGCGGGCAGTCCCATCTTCAGCCCGTCGTAGTGCGGAATGGGGATGCCGCCCTGAAGGATGATCTCGAAATTTTCATCCATTTTGCCGGGGCGATCGAATTCTCCCTGTTTCGGACGGATCAGCTGCAACTTGTGCTGCCTCCTTTTCAGTCCTTCGACCATGCGCTCGACAGTCAGTGCTACTCCATTGATTTCAGGTGGATAAGTCTCCGTCACGACAGAAATCTGAAGCGGCCTGGGCTTGAGTTGGGTCGGTGCACTTTCCATGAAAGCACACTTTGAAGCAACATCAAGAAAAATTGATGAAGGTTTCTTGACCGTTTTGTGACACCAGGTGTTTCGCCCTAGTCGAAAAGGATCAGCAGCCAGGTCAGAATCACGTTGACGAGGCTCAGGAATACGGCGGAACTGCCGATGTCCTTGGCGCGTTTGGCGAGATGGTGATTCTCAAGCGATATCCTGTCGACGGTCGCCTCTATTCCGGAATTGAGCAGCTCGACGATCAGAACGAGCAGTACGCTGCCGATCAGGGCGGCCTTTTTCAGCCCGTCTACATGGAGAAAAAGCGCAGTCGGGATCAATACGACAGCGAGAAGGACTTCCTGCCTGAAGGCATCCTCGTTCCTGAAGGCAGCCGAGAAACCGGCAAGCGAATAATGAAAGGCATTCCAGAGTCTTTTCAGGCCTGTCTTGCCTTTGTAAGGGGATTCTGATTCCATGCCTTATCCGATGAGAGAAGATTCGATGAAGATGTCGACCCCGGATTCGGGCGCAATGAAAGAAGCAGGGATGGGTTTGCCGCTTCGCCAGTCCGATACAGCCTGCTTTTTCGATCCGCCTGAAACGAGGAAGCATACCTTCTTCGCAAGGCTGAGGCGCGAGGGACTCAGGGATATGCGCTCGGGAGGGGGTTTGGGTGCGTCATGAACCGCGATGACGTCCCCTTCTTGCCATTTTTTTCCGGGGAAGAGGCTTGCGGTATGCCCGTCTTCACCGAGCCCGAGCAGGACGAAGTCGAATTCGCCAGTACCCTTCAGCATTTGACGGTAGCGCGAGGCGCCTTCCTCCGGTCCCAATTCAGCCTCGATGACATGTATGTTTTCTTCGGGAATGTCCACGAGCGACAGCCATGAATCGAATGCCATGAGGCTGTTGCGCTCAGGATGATCAGGCGGCAGGCAGCGCTCGTCGCCGAAATAGATTTTCCAGGAAGCCCATTCGGACTTTTCTTTTCCAAGCCTTTCGTAAAGGCCCTTCGGCGTGCTGCCGCCTGCCAGCACGATCCTGAAAATCCCCGTTTTTTCAATCGCCTTTTCAGCAATCTCGAGGATCATCGAGCAGGCTTCCTGCTGCAGGATCTGCAGGGATGGATAGGCATGCCACCGTCGTATCTGCCCGGGAACCACCATGGTGCTTTCCTGTCTGAAGTTTACGACGCAGCGACTATAGCATAAAGTATTTTCCTAAACGAATCGGGAGGTGAAAAATGCGCATGGGGATGATTGGGCTTGGCAGGATGGGCGGGAACATGGCGGCACGCCTGCTCCGGGGAGGAATCGAAGTCGTCGGCTACGACAGATCGAAAGAGGCGATGGAGCGGCTCGCTCGCGAGGAAAAGCTGCTCCCCTGCTCTTCCGTGGCAGACCTCGCATCGCAGCTTCCTTCACCGAGAATCATCTGGATCATGCTCCCCAGCGGTGATGTCACGGAATCCCAGATAAGCGAACTGTCGGCTATCCTTGCCGAAGGGGATATCGTCATAGACGGCGGCAACTCCAATTATCACGACAGCGTGAGGCGCGGGAAAATGCTCGCTTCCAAGGGAATCGGGTTCATGGATGCGGGGACTTCTGGCGGGATATGGGGCCTTGAAAACGGCTACTGCCTGATGGTCGGGGCGGAACCGCGAGTCGCGTCCGCAGTCGAGCCATTGCTGAAGGTCCTCGCGCCTTCCAGCGAATCGGGATGGGCTCATGTCGGTCCCATTGGCTCGGGGCATTTCGTCAAGATGGTTCACAACGGCATCGAATACGGCATGATGCAGGCGATTTCAGAAGGGTTTGCGCTGATGGAGGGGAAGAAGGAATTTTCGCTCGATCTTGCCCAGATAGCTGAAATCTGGCGTCACGGTTCGGTGGTGAGGAGCTGGCTGCTCGATTTGACGGCGGACGCATTGAAAGCCGACCAGAACCTGGAGAACGTCGTCCCTTATGTCGCTGATTCAGGGGAAGGCAGGTGGACCGTCATGGAAGCCATCGAACAGGGAGTCGCAGCGCCTGTTCTGAGCCTCGCCCTGCAGATGAGGTTTGCGAGCCAGGACGAAATGGGCTATGGCTACAGGCTGCTCGCCATGATGAGAAACGCTTTCGGGGGACATACGGTGAAGGAAAAGCATGAAAGTCATTGAACCCTGCACATTGGTGATATTCGGGGCGGGCGGCAATCTTTCGAGGAAGAAGCTCATTCCTGCGCTTTACCAGCTCGAGCGGTCGGGACGCCTTCCGGAACAGATGGTGATTCTGGCGTCCTCCCTTGATCCATGGAGCAGGGATGAATGGCTTGAAGAAGTCTCGAGGATGCTGCTTGCGAAATATCCGAGCGGCGTGGACGAAAAGGCCTTCGAGCGGTTCAGGGAAAGGCTCTATTACCACCGGAGCAGCCTGGATGATCCAGAAGCCTATCAGAAACTCAGGAAAACGCTCGAAGAGCCCCAGTTTCCTCCCAATATCGTCTTCTACATGGCGGTGAGGCCTTCGGAATTCCCCAACCTCATAGAAAAGCTGGCCTATGCGGGGCTCATCGAGGAGAAGGCGGGGTGGAGGAGGGTCGTGATAGAAAAGCCATTCGGCTACGATCTCCTGAGCGCGCAGATATTGCAGAAGGGCCTGTACCGGTATCTGAACGAGCCGCAGATCTACCGGATAGACCATTATCTCGGCAAGGGAACGGTTCAGAACGTCATGGTGTTCCGTTTTGCCAACCTGCTGCTCGAACCGCTGTGGAACCGGCATCATATCGACCATGTCCAGATCACCCATTCCGAAACCCTCGGCATAGAAGGAAGGGCGGATTATTACGAAGGGGCGGGGGCATTGAGGGACATGATCCAGAGCCATCTTCTCCAGCTGCTGACCCTTGTCGCCATGGAGCCGCCTGTATCCATGTCCGCGGAACATCTCAGGGACGAGAAGGTCAAGGTGCTGAAGGCGATCAGGCCGATTCCCCAGAATGCCGTGCATGCCCATGCCTTCCGGGGGCAATACGAGAACGGCATGGTCGACGGCAAATCGGTTCCAGGCTACCTGGAGGAGGCAGGGGTTGCACCAGGCAGCACGACCGAGACCTATGCGGCGCTGAAGCTCTTCATAGACAACTGGCGCTGGGCAGGCGTGCCCTTCTATCTCAGGACAGGAAAGCGCATGGTCGAAAACAGCTCCGCGATATGCATCCGGTTCAAGGCGCCTCCCCAGGATCTCTTGAAACAGACCAGGAAAGAGCCGCCCAAGCCGAACTGGATATTGCTCGGGATCCAGCCGAAAGATTGCCTCAGAATGGAAGTGCAGGTGAAGGTCCCTGGGCTCGATCTGCATACCCGGACCATCGGTCTGGATGCCACTTACCGCAAGGGGGAAGACGAGGATTACGACGCCTACGAGGGGCTGCTTCTCGATGTGATGAACGGCGATCATTCCCTTTTTCTCCGCTACGACGAAGTCGAATGGGCATGGCGTGTCGTCGACCCCATCCTGAAGGTGTGGTCTATGGAAAGGGATTTCATCAATACCTACCCTGCAGGCTCCTGGGGGCCGAGGGGCACCTACCGGCTTTTCGACAGGGAGGATCAGTTCTGGCGGCATTCGCTCGATGTGGACGGTGAGGATCTTCGCGCTTTCTGATTTCCCGGATCAGGCATAAAATGGTTTATACCGTTCCGTGAGGTGAAGCCATGAAAGCCGAAGATGCTGCGAATTACTGGAATGCACTGCAGGACGCGAAAAAGCCGGAGAAGCTTTATCTCACGGCAGTGAAGTTCTCGATGGTGGCCGAAGCCATCGCTACGCTTGAGCAGAATGGTCTGATCGATGCGGAAGAAGCCGGCAGATTGCGGCAGAAATTTCTCGATGCCTATCCTGGTTTCGAGGCGGCGCTCAACAAGCTCTTCGAAGGGTTCTGATGAAGATCGCCGCCATCCAGATGGTTTCAGGTCCGGGCGTCGATGAGAATCTGAAGGAGGCGGAAAGGCTCATCCGGGACGCTTCCCATGCGGGGGCCAAGCTTGCCGTGCTTCCGGAATACTTTCCGATGATAGGGGCGAAGGACGCCGAAAGACTGAAATCGAGGGAATCCGAAGGAAAGGGGATGATCCAGGATTTCATGTCGGACATGGCGAGGCGTCATGCCATCTGGCTCGTCGGCGGTTCCATTCCTTTGCACGCGACTCATCCGGAAAAATCCCGCAACGTCTGTTTCGTTTACGATGAGCGCGGTCTTCAGCGTCTGAGGTACGACAAGATCCATCTTTTCAGTTTCGACAATGGCAGGGAAAAATACGAAGAAAGCCATACCATAGAGGCGGGCGAAAATGTCGGGGTCTGCGACTCGCCATTCGGCAAACTGGGGGTGGCGATCTGCTACGATCTGAGGTTTCCGGAACTCTTCAGGAAGATGGGGGAAGTCGATCTCATCGCCCTGCCTGCGGCCTTCACGGAGACGACAGGCGCTGCTCACTGGGAGATCCTGCTGAGATCGAGGGCGGTCGAGAACCAGTGCTATGTCATTGCCTCGGCCCAGGGAGGGCTGCATCCGACCGGCAGAAGGACCTACGGAAACAGCATGATCGTCGATCCATGGGGAACGATCCTCTGCCGAATGGGCAAGGGGGCGGGGGTCGTTACCGCCGAGATGGATATTTCACGCATCGATGAAGTGAGGAAATCGCTCCCCGCGCTCAGGCACAGAAGACTCTCTTGACTATTAGCCCGAGCTAATGTTCAATAGTGTATTCTTTTACTCGACTATTGTACTGGAGGCAACATGGATATTCCGGAAAGAGACGGTGACGGATACCTCACCGACATGAACGCATGGACGCCGGAGATAGGGCGCGCCATGGCCGAGGCGGACCAATATGAACTCAACGATGAGAAATGGGCGCATATCCTGAAGGCCAGGGAATATTTTGAGGACTTCGGCACCGTTCCGCCCATCAGGAAATTCGCCAAATATGTGAACGAAGATCAGAAAGCCATTTTCGATCTCTGGATGACTGGGCCGATGAAGCCGATCACGAAATACGGCGGGTTGCCCAAGCCTACAGGCTGCGTTTGATCGATTTTCTTCTTTCCGGCAAAATCGGGTTTTGGCCGGAGGGAATATGCTTGAAATTGCGCTGAAGCATCACATGGAAGGCGGCCTGCCCGAAGCGGAAGCGCTCTATCGCGCCCTTCTCGAAGAAAGTCCGGGTCAGCCCGATGCACTGCATTATCTCGGCATTCTCCTTCACCAGAAGGGAGAAAGCGAAGCAGGACTGGAACTTGTCGGCGAATCGCTTAGACTGCTTCCCGGAAGGGCAGACTGGCACAACGATCTGGGCAACATGCTGGTCGGGCTGGGGCGCTTCCGTCAGGCTGCCGAAGCCTTTCTGAAAGCAGCCGAACTCGATCCACGGGACGCCAATTTCCCGAACAATCTGGGCTCCACTTTTGCGAAACTGGGGCAATACGACGATGCGGAGTCTGCTTTCAGGCAGGCGTTGACTGTCGATCCTGGTTTCAGTGATGCGCTCCTCAACATGGGGAACCTGCTCGAATCATTGGACAGGAAAGTTGAAGCAGCCCAGTATTTCTGCAAGGCTTATGTCCTCGAGCCCACGGATCAAAAGCCGAAATCCATGCTGGGCATCGCCTATTACACCCTCGGGCAGATCGACGATGCCGCCCGGATCTACCGTCTATGGATGGAGGAGGAGCCGGAAAATCCCATTCCCCGCCATCTTTACGCTTCATGCTCGGGGTGTGAGGTGCCCAAGCGCGCATCCGATTCCTATGTCGAAAAGACATTCGACGAATTTTCCGAAAAATTCGATGTCAAAATGGAACAGCTTTCCTATCAGGGGCATGAGCTAGTTCTGAAAGCGCTTTCCCGCCATTTCCAGCCCGAAGGAAAGCTTTCAGGGCTGGATGCGGGATGCGGAACCGGGCTTTGCGGCCCGCTCGTCAGGCCCTATCTTTCGCACCTGACAGGCGTGGACATTTCTTCTGGCATGCTGGAAGCGGCCAGGGAAAAACAGGTGTACGATGAGCTTGTCAGGATGGAACTTACCGCCTATCTTGAAATTCATCCAGGCAAATTCGATCTCATCTTGTCCAGCGATACGCTGACCTATTTCGGGGATCTCGGCGAAGTGCTCGAGGGCATGCGCAAGGTGCTGAAGGAAGGCGGGATGCTGATTTTCACGATCGAGGAGAGCAAGGGAGCGAACTGCATGCTCAATCCGCACGGACGTTACAGTCATGGACGAGACTACATCGAAAACGCGCTCGGCGAGGCCGGATTCGAAGTGCTGGAAGTCGAATCGGGGATCATGCGCTTCGAGTTCGGAAGCGCGGTGGATTGCCTCGCCGTGACCGCGAGGGCGAGATGAAGCGAATTTCTGTCTCGAAATGGCCTGTTCTCTTGTTGATGCTCGCTTCCTGCGCATCCGTGCCGGACCGCCTTTCCGGGACGAATTTCGCGCAAGTCACGCCCCATATGGCGCAGAATCAGGATCTCGTCGGGAGAAGGGTCAGGTGGGGAGGGTCGATAACCAAGGTCGTGCCTGGCAGGCAGGAGACCTGCTTCGAGGTGGTGAGCCATCCCCTCGATTCATCGGCCCGCCCCGAGGATGTCGATCAATCGGACGGCCGTTTCATAGCCTGTACGGCAGGTTTCTATGATCCTGCAGTGTATGCGGAAGGCCGCGAAATCACCGTTGTCGGGACGCTGGAGATCCCCCAGCTGGGCAAGATAGGGGAATACCAGTACCGGTTCCCGAGGGTATCCGCAAGCGCAGTCTATCTCTGGCCGAAAAGGGAAATCTATCCCTATTATCCTCCCTACGATCCCTTCTGGTATCCTCCGGGCCCATGGATGATGGGGACCTGGTAATTCCCCTATCCCATGCAAGACACACCGCTCTCAAGCGACGGCGCCTTCCTGCGCTTCTGGTTTGCACGGGTTTTCGGCACCCTGGCAAGCCAGATGCAGGCTGTGGCAATAGGCTGGCAGATCTACGGGCTGACCAGGAATCCGCTTGATCTGGGGCTTGTCGGCCTCGCCCAGTTTCTTCCTTCCATCCTGCTGATGTTCGTTTCCGGCCATGTCATCGACAGGCATGACAGGCGCTTCATCGTCGTGGCTTGCCTCTTGTCGGAATCGTTTCTTTCGCTCGTGCTCGTTTCGGGAAGTCTCTACGGCTGGCTCGGCAGGAATGCCATTCTGGCCGTCGTCTTCCTGTCCGGCGCAGTCAGGGCCTTCAAGATGCCGGCAACCCAGGCGCTTTTGCCTAATGTCGTTCCAGCTGCGCTTTATCCGAAAGCCCTTGCCGCTTCCGCTTCCGCGATGCAGGTCGCCATCGTCTCGGGTCCCGCGCTGGGAGGATTCGTCTACCTTGCCAGTCCCGCAGCCGTCTATGCATTGGCCTTGCTCTGCTTCGTGACCGCCGCATTCCTCGCAAGCCGGATAAAAATGAAGAAATCGCCGGAAAGGCCCGAGCCTCCAGGCATCGATTCGCTTTTCGCAGGGCTTCGCTACATAAAAAGCAGGCCTGCCATTTTCGGCGCGATTTCACTCGATCTCTTCGCCGTCTTGCTGGGCGGAGCGACTGCGCTTTTGCCTATCTATGCCAGGGACATCCTCCACACCGGGCCCTGGGGTCTCGGACTCCTGAATTCGGCGCCTGCGGTCGGCGCGCTCGCCACTTCGCTTTATCTGGCAAGGCATCCGCTCCAGAGAAACGCGGGCAAGACCATGTTCGCAGGGGTCATCGCATTCGGCATTGCCACGATCGTGTTCTCGATGTCGAGAAACTATCTGCTGTCGCTTCTCGCCCTGGTCTTTCTCGGGGCATCCGACATGATCAGCGTGGTGATCCGCTCGTCTCTTGTTCAGCTGCAGACGCCTGACGAAATGAGGGGGCGTGTCAGCGCAGTCAATTCCGTATTCATCGGCACATCGAACCAGCTCGGGGAATTCGAATCGGGACTGACTGCATCCTGGTTCGGCACCGTGCCGGCCGTTTTCCTGGGCGGAATAGGAACGATCGTGGTCGCGCTGATCTGGATGAAAATCTTTCCGCAACTTTCCAGGGTCGACGACCTGCACAATGTGAAATCTTGAAAAGAGCCTTTCCTGTTCTATACTTGAATTACATTAGAGCAATCTAATGAAGGAGGCATGATGAAGACGAATGTTGGAAGTGCGGACAAAGTCGTCAGGATCGTGGTGGGTATAGGATTGCTTTCCCTTTTCTTCATCCTGGAAGGAAACATCAGGTTCATCGGGCTGGTCGGTATCGTTCCGATCACAACGGCGCTGATGGGCTGGTGCCCGCTATACAGCATCCTGGGCCTGAGCACCTGTCCGCTGAAGAAATCCTAGGGAACCACTGATTTATTCCCCCGTGGGCGCGACGGCGGTTTTGCGGGAGGGTATGCGAGACGCTTTGCGCAGCGAATGGTCGATGCCCTTCGCAAGCAAAGCAACAAAGCAGACTGCCGGCAAAGCCCCGTCCCTGAAGGGTTGCGGCCCAAACGGGCGCTCGCCGTGTTGCGCTCCTCGGCGTCGTAACTCAGCTACGACCTTCGTCCCGCGCCTTGCGATCATCTCGTTGGGATCCGCAACGCGCTCCGCGGAGGACTAAATCAGTGGTTCCTCAATTCGAGATACTGCCTGAGGGCGACGGCATTGTTGTGCAGCATGTCGGAAGCGGCATGGACGAAGGTGACTTCGTTTTCGGATTTGATATGCTTGATGAGCTTCGAGACAGCCTCCTGCGAGGCATCGAGCTCGAGAAAATAGCGCTGGACGAATTCCTCCCATCGTTCCGGGTCATGTCCGAACCATTTTCTGAGCTCGGTGCTAGGCGCGATCTCCTTCATCCAGATGTCTATTTTCGCCGCCTCCTTGGACAAGCCTCTCGGCCAGAGCCTGTCCACCAGGATGCGAAATCCGTCGTCAGAAAGGGGTTTGTCGTAAGCTCTCTTTGTTCTGATCATGTCGTCTCCCCGGCAGCAATTGCCGAATGATCGGCAATTGCTGCCGGAAAATGCCGAAGTCCGATCCTGTTTTTTTGAAAATATAGCACAAGAACAGGACCTTGTTTGAAGATGGCCCGCATCTTGCTGAACCAGGCTGGCATATTCGAAAAAAGGAAAATCTCATGTCGATCAACAGCATCCAGGGCGGAATCAGCATGATCCAGCCTCTGCCCCAGTCGGGCAAAGTCCAGCGGAATTCTGCAGCGGGGGACGGAGACGGGGATGGTTCCAGGGCAGGCGGATTGGCCAACGCGATCAATCAATCCCTGGCCCAGATGGGCGTAAACGGCGCATCCTCGCAAAATTCGCAGCAGGCGCTCTCGGCATTCATGCAGAGCCTTCTTGCTGCATTGCAGTCGCAGCACGGGCAGGGAGCCGCGCATCATCATGGTCATCATCATGGGGGCGGCATCCAGGCCGGACTTCAGAACCTGATCCAGTCGCTTTCCTCACCCGGCACGAATTCCAACTCCAGTTCCGCATTGCAGCAAAGCTTCCAGAATCTGCTGAATGCGAATGGCGCTTCCGGCAATCAGGCCACCCTGGCAGGCTTTCTTCAGACGCTTTCGCAGAATCTCCAGGCTTCCAGTCTTTCAGGAAACGTCGTCAATACCCTGGGCTGATTTAGGGCGTGTTAACGCCCTTCAGTTCTGCACGACAGCGTTCTCGGCATCCTTCTTCATGACGATGATGCTGATCCGCCTGTTGATGGGGTCGAAAGGGTCTTTTCTGTCGAGCGGAACGGCAGAGGCGAGCCCGATGACCCGCATCACCTTTTCAGGATCCATTCCGCCTGCAATCAGTTCCCGCCGTGAAGCGTTGGCCCTGTCTATGGAAAGATCCCAGTTGTTGTAATTCCTTTCGCTGCCCTGGTAGGGGGTGGCATCGGTATGTCCCGAAAGGCTGATCCTGTTGGGGACGTCGCCAAGAAGCCTGCCTATAGCATGAAGGATTTCGACTGCATAGGGCTGAAGCAACGTGCTCCCGACATCGAACATCGGCCTGTTCTTGTCATCGACGATCTGGATCCTCAGGCCATTTTCAGTGATGTCGATCAGAAGCTGCTTTCTGAATTTCTTGATCGATGGATCGGACGAGATGGCCCTTTCCAGCCTTTCCTTCAACAGCCCGAGTTTTCTGGCTTCCCCCAAAGCCAGTTCCCTTTTTGCAGCATCGAGATCAGGAACCCTGTGCTGCATGCCGCTTTGCCTGGCGAGGTCCGTATCCCCCCCATTGATGCGGGTCGGGCTGGTATTCTCGGTTTCCCCGCCCGAGAGCGCAACCATCAGCGGCGTCTTGAAATATTCCGCGATCTGCCTGAGATCGCTCGCAGAGGTCGAAGAGAGCAGCCACATCAGGAGAAAAAAGGCCATCATGGCCGTGACGAAGTCGGCGTAGGCGATTTTCCAGACGCCTGATCTCGAAACAGTCCTTTCCCGTATAACCTTGACGACGATTCTGGGTTTGGGTTTTTCTTTCATTGATCTTCCTTTATAGCACTTGAAAACACCCGCGCCGGCCACATTTGTGCGACAATCCGCACCATCATGGAGGATCCAGCATGAAGTTCCGTTTTCCCATCATCATCATCGACGAGGATTTCCGTTCCGAGAACACGAGCGGTCTCGGCATACGCGCGCTCGTCAAGGCGATAGAGGAAGAGGGAATGGAAGTCCTCGGCGTCACGAGCTATGGGGATCTCGCTTCGTTCGCCCAGCAGCAGAGCAGGGCCTCGGCTTTCATCCTTTCCATAGACGACGAGGAATTCGGCGGGGGCACGCCGGAGGAAATAGAGAGCGCGCTCGCCCAGTTGAGGGCCTTTGTCGGGCACATCCGCCACAGGAACGAGGACATCCCGATCTTCCTCTACGGCGAAACCCGGACATCGCGCCATATCCCGAACGACGTGCTGAAGGAACTTCACGGCTTCATCCACATGTTCGAGGATACCCCTGAATTCGTCGCCAGGAACATCATCAGGGAAGCCAAGCATTATCTCGATTCGCTTTCCACCCCCTTTTTCAGGGCGCTCGTCCATTATGCCAACGACGGTTCTTATTCCTGGCATTGCCCCGGTCATTCCGGAGGCGTGGCCTTTCTCAAGAGCCCGGTAGGACAGATGTTCCACCAGTTTTTCGGGGAGAACATGCTCAGGGCGGACGTCTGCAACGCCGTGGAGGAACTGGGGCAGCTTCTCGACCACACCGGGCCTGTCGCCGCTTCGGAGCGGAATGCGGCCCGGATTTTCAATGCGGATCATCTCTTCTTCGTCACAAACGGCACCTCGACTTCCAACAAGATGGTCTGGCATGCGACTGTCGCGCCGGGTGACATCGTGGTCGTCGACAGGAACTGCCACAAGTCGATACTGCATTCGATCACGATGACCGGCGCCATTCCCGTTTTCCTGATGCCCACCCGAAATCATTACGGCATCATCGGGCCCATTCCCCTGGAGGAATTCAGGCCGGAAAACATTAGGAAAAAGATAGAGGCCAATCCCTTTGCCAAGCATGCCAATGCGAAACCCAGGATCCTGACCATCACTCAGAGCACTTACGACGGCGTGGTATACAACGTCGAGATGATCAAGGAAGTGCTGGGCGACACCATCGATACGCTGCATTTCGACGAGGCATGGCTGCCCCATGCCGCCTTTCACGATTTCTACAGGAACATGCATGCGATAGGGCGGGACAGGCCGCGTTCGAGGGACACCATGGTGTTCTCGACTCAGTCGACCCACAAGCTTCTTGCAGGGCTCAGCCAGGCTTCCCAGATCCTCGTTCAGGAGCCGGAGACTGCGAAATTCGATCGGCATCGCTTCAACGAGGCCTATCTCATGCATACTTCGACGAGCCCCCAGTATGCAATCATCGCTTCATGCGACATCGCGGCCGCGATGATGGATGCGCCGGGCGGAACGGCGCTCGTCGAAGAATCCATACTGGAAGCGCTCGACTTCAGGCGGGCGATGCGCAAGGTCGACGAGGAATACGGAGACTCGTGGTGGTTCAAGGTATGGGGGCCGGACGAGCTTTGCGAGGAGGGCGTAGGCAGGCGAGAGGACTGGATGCTGGAGGGGGACGAAAGGTGGCATGGTTTCGGCCGCCTCGCGAAAGGCTTCAACATGCTCGATCCCATCAAGGCGACCATCATCACGCCGGGCCTGGATGTCGACGGGGATTTTGCAGACACCGGCATTCCCGCTTCGATTGTCACGAAATACCTGGCCGAGCATGGCGTGATCGTCGAAAAGACCGGCCTCTATTCCTTCTTCGTGATGTTCACCATAGGCATCACCAAGGGAAGGTGGAACACGCTGGTGACCGCGCTCCAGCAGTTCAAGGACGACTACGACAGAAACAAGCCGCTTTGGCGGGTATTGCCCGAATTCGTTTCGAAATATCCTGAAAACGAGGGGGTCGGTCTCAGGGACCTCTGTGAACAGATCCATGGCGTCTACAAGGCCAACGATATCGCGAGGCTCACCACCGAGATGTATCTCTCGGACATGGTGCCTGCGATGAAGCCGGCTGACGCCTATGCCAGGATGGCGCACAGGGACATCGAGCGCGTCGGCATAGACGATCTGGAAGGCAGGATCACGAGCATCCTTCTGACGCCTTACCCGCCGGGCATCCCGCTGCTGATTCCCGGCGAACGCTTCAACAGGACCATCGTCCAGTATCTTCAGTTTGCGAGGGATTTCAACCGCAGATTCCCCGGCTTCGAAACCGATATCCATGGCCTTGTCGAAGAGGAAGTCGACGGCGTCATGCACTATTACGTCGACTGCGTCGTACAGCGTTAACAATTTGTAACAATAATCATTCGCTGATTTCTTGACAGGGGTTATTGCCTCCTGCATTATTCATATATGAACAAAATCTTTCCCTGTCAGGAACGGGAGGCGGACAGGATAGTCTATGCGCTTGTCCATGCGGCGCATGAACTGGAGAGGCGCTATGATGAAGCACTTCTGCCCGAAGGATTGACAGCCGCCAAGTTCGCGGCGCTTTGCAAGCTCGTCCAGGCAGGAAGGGCGCTCGGCCTGGGAGAGCTCGCGGAGCAGCTGACCTGCGTTCGCTCCAACATCACGCAGCTCGTGGACAGGCTGGAATCGGACGGCCTAGTCGTCAGAGTGGTCGATCCTGCAGACAGACGGACAGTCAGGGCTCAAGTGACGGAGCTCGGAATGAAGCGCCATACGGAAGGTTCGAAACATGTCGAGGAACTGCTGGAAGCGATTTCGACTTCGTTGAAAGGACAGGATCTTGCCGCTTTCGAAAACGTGCTTTCTGCGCTTCTGATGTGAAATGAAGAAGAAAAGAGGTGAAGCTTGAAGTCGACGATTGCCATCCTGATCGCCGGGATGATGGCCGGATGCACTGTCGGGCCGGATTTTCATCGCCCGGAAAGCCCGAAAGCGACACGCTATACGGAAAATCCGATGCCTCCGCAGACTGCAGCGGCAGGCGGGGTTTCACAGCAATTTTCCGAAAAGGCGGCAATCCCTGCGGACTGGTGGAAGCTTTTCCATTCGAAGAAACTCGACATGCTCGTCAAGCGTTCCCTGGATGGAAGCCCTACCCTCGATGCGGCGCGCGAGACGCTGATACAGGCCCAGCAGGATCTTGCAGCCGCGCTCGGGCTGGAATTCCCGACTGTCGATCTCGCTGGCTCGGCTGAGCGCCAGCGCTTCTCCCCTGCCATTTTCGGCGGATCAGGACCGCCGAACATATTCAATCTCTACAACGCCTCGGTCAAGATCAGCTACGGACTCGATCTATTCGGCGGACTGAGAAGGCAGATCGAATCCCAGCGCGCCCAGGTCGAATACCAGGCCTACCAGTATCAGGGGGCGATTCTTTCCCTTACGGCCAACGTCGTGACGGCTGCAGTGACCGAAGCTTCACTCAGGGAACAGATCGCAGCGACAAAAGGAATCATCGCTGCCGAAAAGAAGCAGCTTCGCATCATCCGGAATCAGCTCAAGCTCGGCGGCGTGTCGCAGTCCGACCTGCTGTTGCAGAAAGGCCAGCTTGCCCAGACGGAGGCGACTTTGCCCCCTCTTGAAAAATCGCTTTCCCAGGTCAGACACCAGCTCGCAGTCTATGTCGGCATGACCCCGCAAAATGCCAATTTGCCTGAAATCACGCTTGCCGATCTGCATCTGCCAGAGGATGTTCCGGTCAGCCTGCCATCGAAACTCGCGGAACAGCGTCCCGACATCAGGGCGTCCATGGCGCTTCTTCACGAAGCGAGCGCCCAGGTGGGGGTTGCAACAGCGAACCTCTATCCCCAGATCACGCTTTCTGCCAATGTCGGCAGCATGTCCACTTCCACCGGAAGCATGTTCTCCAACAATACCAATATCTGGAGCCTGGCAGGCAACCTGACGCAGCCGATTTTCCATGGCGGGCAGCTCAAGGCGCAGAAGAAGGCGGCTGTTGCAGCCTACAAGCAGGCATACGCCCAGTACCGATCGACAGTGCTGCAGGCTTTCAAGAATGTGGCGGATTCTCTCAGGGCGCTGGACGCGGATGCTGCGGCATTGAAAGCCAATCAGGATGCCGAAGTCAGTTCCAAGGATGCGCTGGATCTCGTCAGGAGGCAATACAGTCTGGGGGCGGCAAGCTACCTTTCGCTGCTGGCGTCTCAGCGCCAGTACCAGCAGAGCAGGATAGGCGTGATCCAGGCAAAAGCGTCACGCATGGCCGACACAGCTGCCCTTTTCCAGTCCCTGGGCGGGGGATGGTGGCACAAACACAAGAACGGAGAAGTATCCGATGACTAAGCGAATGATCATCATGCTGGCAGGCGTTGGCCTCCTTTTCGGCGGCATTTTCGGCTTCCAGGTATTCAAGGCGAACATGATCAAGAAATACATGAGCGCCAACATGGCTCCCCCCGTCACGGTGACGACCACGGAGGCGAAAGTGATGCCATGGCAGCCGGAGCTGAAATCGGTCGGCACCCTGAGGGCGGCAAGAGGGGTGGACGTGACGACAGAGATCGCGGGGCAGGTGACATCGGTTTTCTTCAAGTCAGGACAGGATGTCAGGGAAGGGCAATTGCTCGTTGAGCTCGATGCCGCCCCAGACATCGCGAAGCTTCATTCCCTTGAAGCACAGGTCGATCTCGCCAGGATCGTGTTGAACCGGGACAGGGCTCAATTTGCCGCGCAGGCTGTCAGCCAGGCGCAGCTCGATTCTGACGCTTCCGATCTGAAGAACAAGATTGCGCTGGTCGACCAGCAAAGGGCGCTGGTCGGAGAAAAAACGATCAGGGCGCCTTTCTCCGGGCGAATCGGCATCACCATGATACAGCCGGGTCAATATCTGAATCCGGGAGACAAGGTTGCAACCCTGCAGCAGCTCGATCCTGTCTATGCCGATTTCCCCATTCCCGAACAGCAGGCTTCGATTCTTTCATCAGGGCAGAATATCTATGCCGAGACGGATGCATACAGGGATGTGAAGTTCGGCGGAAAGATCAATGCAATCGATCCGAAAATCGATCCTTCGACGAGGAATGTCTCTGTCGAGGCGACCATACAGAATCACCAGAAGAAGCTGCTTCCCGGCATGTTCGTCTCGCTAGGGGTGGATGCAGTCGGGCTGCAGCAATTCCTGACGCTTCCGCAGACAGCTATCGCCTACAATCCCTACGGCGCCACGGTTTATGTCATCGAAAACGGAAAAGGGCCTGACGGCAAGCCGGCGCTCATCGCCAAGCAGCGCTTCGTGAAAACGGGATTGACGAGGGGCGACCAGGTTGCTGTTCTTTCCGGCGTGAAGGAAGGGGATGTGGTCGTCACCAGCGGACAGATCAAGCTGAGAAGCGGGGCTCATGTGATCGTCAACAACAAGATCCTGCCGAGCGACGATGCCTCACCCAAGCCTGTAGACGAATAAGGGCAGAAATGAATTTCACCGACATATTCATCAAGAGGCCGGTGCTTGCCACCGTTGTCAGCCTGCTGATCCTCGTGCTGGGCCTGCGCTCCTTCGGGCTGCTCTCCGTCCGCCAGTTCCCTGTCACGCAGGATGCCGTAGTGACGGTGACGACGCTCTATCCTGGTGCGGATCCGGAGCTCGTCGCAGGATTCATCACCACGCCTCTGGAGAATTCCATCGCCCAGGCGAACGGCATCGATTACCTGACATCCAATTCGACGCTGGGTTCGAGCACGATACAGGCGACATTGAGGCTCAATTACGATTACAACAAGGCCCTCACCGAAATCAATACCCAGGTCAATGCGGTATTGAACCAGCTTCCACCGGGATCGCAGCAGCCCATCATTTCTGTCGCGATCGGCGACACCATCGACTCGATGTATATCGGTTTTTCATCGAAAGAGCTTTCCACAAACAAGATCACCGATTACCTGATCCGGGTCGTCCAGCCCAAGCTGCAGGCGGTGGACGGGGTTCAGACTGCCGAAATCCTGGGGAAAAGACAGTTCGCGATGCGGGCCTGGCTCGATCCCAAGAAGCTTGCCGCATACAACGTGACGCCCGCCGATGTCAGTACTGCGCTCGCCAACAACGACTTCATCTCTGCAGTGGGCAGAACGCAGGGGCAGATGGTGACGGTCAACCTGACTGCAGATACCGGGCTCCATACAGTCGAGGAATTCAGGAATCTCATCGTCAAGACGGTGAACGGGACGAACATCAAGCTCGGCGATGTCGCCAAGGTCACGTTGGGATCCGAAGACTACAACACTGCGGTGGGATTCGATGGCGACACCGCCGTCTACATCGGCATCAAGGTCGCCCCTTCGGCCAATCTGCTCGACGTGATCGAGGGGATCAGGAAGGCATTTCCGCCCATCCAGGCTGCCCTTCCGGAGGGCCTCAACGGCCGGATCGTCTACGATGCAACGAAGTTCGTCAACAGCTCGATCCATGAAGTGGTGGGAACTCTCATAGAAGCCCTGCTCATCGTGACGATCGTCATCTTCATGTTCCTGGGTTCAGCCCGTTCGGTGCTGATCCCGGTGATCGCCATGCCGCTCTCCCTGATCGGCACATTCTTCATCATGCTGATGCTGGGCTACACCATCAACCTGCTCACCCTGCTCGCCTTCGTGCTCGCCATCGGACTCGTGGTGGACGACGCGATCATCGTGGTGGAGAACGTGAATCGGCACATGGAGGAGGGGCTTTCGCCACTCAAGGCGGCATTGATGAGCGGGAAGGAGCTGGTCGGGCCGATTTTCGCGATGACCGTCGTTCTGGTTGCGGTCTACGTTCCGATCGGCTTCATGGGCGGGCTGACCGGCGCGCTTTTCACGGAATTCGCATTCACCCTTGCAGGTTCCGTGATCGTCTCGGCGATCATCGCGCTGACGCTTTCCCCGATGATGTGTTCGAGGATACTGAAAGGGCACGATGCGGACAGCAGGCTCGTCAAATTCATAGACAGGGTTTTCAGCTCGCTGAAGTCAGGCTACCAGAAGCGCCTGAGGGGCGTGCTTTCGAGCCTTCCGGTCGTCGGCGTTTTCTCTGTCATCATCCTCGCCGGCATCTATTTCCTCTATGCGACATCGAAGTCGGAGCTCGCTCCCCAGGAAGACCAGGGCGTCCTGATATCGATGCTGACGGCCGCACCCGATGCGACGCTCGCCCAGACTCAGCTCAATTCCAGGCAGGTCTACGAGGTTTTCGCGTCCTATCCTGAAACCGATCATGTCTTCCAGCTCGACGGTCTGACCGGGCTCAATACCGGCATAGCAGGCATGGTGTTCAAGCCGTGGGACGAGCGCAAGCGCAGCACCATGGACCTCCTTCCCGAAGTTCAGAAGAAGCTCAACATGATCGCAGGGGTGAGGGCCGCGGTATTCCAGCGCCCCCCGCTTCCGGGAGGCGGGCGCGGATTGCCTGTGCAGTTCGTGATCGGGACCACCGATTCCTACGGCAGGCTCGACAATGTCGCCAAGGAATTCATGGCGAAGGCGCAGGCGAGCGGCATGTTCATTTTCATGGACAACGATCTGAAGATCGACAAGCCGCAGACCAACATCGTCATAGACCGGGACAAGGCTGCGCTCCTCGGGCTCACCATGAAGGACATAGGCAGTTCGCTCAACGCCATGCTGGGCGAGGCCTACATCAATTATTTCAGCCTGGGGGGGCGATCCTACAAGGTCATTCCCGAGGTGATGCAGCGGCACAGGCTGAATGCCGATCAGCTCAACCACTATTACATCAAGAGCAGCTCGGGAACGGTATTTCCGCTCTCGACCGTGGTGAGCCTCAAGACCAGCGTCGTGCCTGAATCGGTCAACCATTTCCAGCAGCTCAATGCCGCGACGATCTCGGCGGTGCCCATGCCAGGCGTCACGCAGGGCGATGCGCTGGCCGTGTTGCAGAAAATCGCGAACCAGGTGCTTCCTCAAGGCTACAGCATCGACTATGCAGGGCAGTCCAGGCAATTCATGCAGGAATCCTCTGCGCTCGTCGTGACCTTTCTTTTCGCGCTGATCATCATTTTCCTCGCGCTCTCCGCGCAGTTCGAAAGCTTCAGGGACCCGCTGATCGTGCTGGTCAGCGTGCCGATGTCGATATGCGGCGCGATGATCTTCATTTCGCTCGGCGTGGGCGGGTCGAGCCTCAACATCTACACGGAGGTCGGTCTCGTCACCCTGATAGGCCTCATCAGCAAGCACGGCATCCTGATCGTGCAGTTCGCGAATGAAATGCAGAAAGAAGGCATGAGCAAGCTCGATGCCGTGATCCAGGGGGCGTCGATCAGGCTGAGGCCGATACTGATGACGACTGCCGCAATGGTTCTCGGCGTGCTGCCTCTCGTCACCGCTTCGGGAGCGGGAGCGGCAGGGCGCTTCAACATGGGGCTCGTGATCCTGACAGGCATTGCGATAGGCACGCTTTTCACGCTCTTCGTCGTGCCGTCGATGTACATGATGATCGCTGCGGACCATTCCAAGCAGAAGGAATTGGAAGCCTGATTTCCCGCAGATCGGGCGACAAGCATGCGACTCTGGTCCCTGCACCCGAAATATCTCGATTCCCGGGGCCTCCTCGCGCTCTGGAGGGAGAGCCTTCTTGCTCAGGCAGTTCTGCGGGGCGAGACCAGGGGCTACCGGAATCATCCCCAGCTCATTCGATTCGCGAGCGCCCCATCCCCGCTTGATGCCATTTCGAGTTACCTGAATGGAATTTTCGAAGAGGCGGGCATTCGCGGCTATGCTTTCGACGAGAAGAAAATAGCCCCATTCATGCAAATCCAGCCCCTTTTTGTCACGGAAGGGCAGCTGGAGTACGAATGGGCGCATCTTCTTTCCAAGCTCGAGGTTCGCAGCCCCGATCTGTGCCTGAAATGGCAAGGCCTGGAAACCATCGAGACTCATCCCCTCTTCACTGTGATCGAAGGCGACGTCGAATCATGGGAGCGCCGGTAAGCATCTTCGCCGAGAACATTCATCCTGATCTCTCTGCTATATTCATTGGGTGGAGGAATTTTGCGGAAAATGGACAGCGCAGATCTTTCGGTATTGAAGACCCTGGCCGACTGGCAGGAGGACAAGCTTTCCCTGTGGCTTGCGACGGTCGTCGAGACTTTCGGATCGAGCCCACGCCCCAGGGGAGCGATGCTCGCCGTGAGAGGAGATGGCCTCTTCGTGGGCTCAGTCTCGGGCGGCTGCATCGAGGAGGATATCGCTTCCCGAGCGAGATCAGGCGTTCTTCCTTCAGCATCCTGCGAAATTCTCTCCTATGGCGTCACGGCGGAGGAAGCGAGGCGATTCGGGCTGCCATGCGGAGGATCCATGAGGCTCGTCGTGGAACCGGTCCGGGAAGCCTGCTGGGTCGGGGAAATCCTCTGCAGAATTCAGGGGCGCAGGCTGGCAAAGCGCACCCTCCATCTCGATTCATCGAGAGTCTTCGTCGGAGAGCCGGGCTTGGGGGAGGAAACGAATTTCGATGGCCGCATCCTCACCACGGTGCACGGGCCGACACGAAGGCTTCTCGTCATCGGCGCGGGCCAGATTTCATCGTATCTCGCGCGCATGGCTTCAGCCCTCGATTACGAGGTGACGATCTGCGAGCCGAGGGAGGAGATGCGGAAAACATGGGAAGTGCCGGGCACTCTGTTGTCGGCAGAGATGCCTGACGAAGCAGTGCTTGCGCTGAAGGCGGATTCCTCGACCGCCATCGTCGCACTCACCCACGATCCCAAGCTCGACGACATGGCGCTCCTGGAAGCGCTCAAGTCGGACGCCTTCTATGTCGGCGCACTCGGCTCGAGGGCGAGCAGCGAGCGCCGGAGAGAGAGGCTCGCATTGTTCGATCTCACGCCGTCGCAAATCGGAATGCTCCACGGGCCAGTGGGATTGCCCATAGGAAGCCGGACCCCGCCGGAGATTGCAATATCCATCCTCGCCCATTTGATTTCGGTCCGCAATGGCAAGGCGGGATGCCAGACAAAGCCGGAAGAAAAGGAGATTTGCTCATGATTTCTTTCAGGATCAACGGAATGAAGGCCGATGTTTCCGCATCCCCGGACACGCCGCTCCTTTGGGTGTTGAGGGATCACCTGAGGCTGACCGGGACGAAGTACGGCTGCGGCATCGCCCTGTGCGGCGCCTGCACCGTGCACCTCGACGGCGAGGCGGTGCGTTCCTGCGTGACGCCCCTATCGGCGGCAGCGGGACGAGACGTGATCACCATAGAGGGGATAGGCGAGATCGATGCCGGGAAAAAGGTCCAGGCTGCATGGATCGAAATGGATGTGCCGCAGTGCGGCTACTGCCAGTCCGGCCAGATTATGTCGGCTGCCTCGCTCCTGAAGAAGCATCCTCATCCGACGGATGCGCAGATTTCGGAAGCGATGGAAGGAAATCTGTGCCGCTGCGGCACGTATAACCGAATACGCGCTGCGATAAAGATGGCGGGGAGTGCAGAATGAAGCTCGAAAATCCATCCAGACGCGAATTCATCAAGCATTCTTCGGCATTGATCGGGGGGCTGGTGATAGCCTTCCACCTCCCTGAAAAGGGCTTCGCCGCAGTGCGGAGCGACAAGGTGTATCCTCCGAATGCCTTCATACGGATTGCGAAGGACGACTCGATCACCATCGTCGTCAACAAGTCGGAGATGGGGCAGGGCGTGTACACCTCCCTTCCCATGCTGATCTGCGAGGAACTGGAGGCGGACTGGAATCGCGTAAGCGTCGAGTCCGCGCCAGTGGCGCCGGTATACAACCACACGGTTCTCGGCATGCAGTTGACCGGAGGAAGCTCGAGCATTCCGTCCTCATGGGAGCAATTGAGGCGCGTCGGGGCAGCCGCCAGGATCATGCTGACAAGGGCG
Organism: Pseudomonadota bacterium; assembly: GCA_021848825.1. Taxonomy (GTDB): domain Bacteria; phylum Pseudomonadota; class Gammaproteobacteria; order Burkholderiales; family JABEVD01; genus JABEVD01. Next base: position 18,929 of record JAJZTQ010000012.1, on the reverse strand, counting down.
GCAGCCGAAAAATGGGGCGTTCCGGAGAGCGAATGCAAGGCCGAAGAAGGCTTCGTGATCCACGCGGGAAGTGGAAGAAAAATGAGCTACGGGGAACTCGCGGAAGAAGCATCCTCGCTTCCCCTGCCTCATGATGTCAGGCTCAAGGACCGGAAGGATTTCAAGCTGATCGGAAAACCGGTGAAGCGCCTCGATACGCCAGAAAAGGTGAATGGCACCGCGCAGTTCGGCCTGGATGTCTATTTGCCGGGCATTCCGACCGTATTGGTGGCAAGGAGCCCCGTCTTCGGCGGGCGGATCAAGCGCTTCGACGCATCCGATGCCAAGGCCGTGCCCGGGGTGGAGGGAATCTACCAGATCCCGACCGGAGTCGCAGTCGCCGCATCCGGTTTCTGGCCGGCAAAGACAGCGAGAGATCTGCTGAAAATCGAATGGGAAGAAGGAGAGGGAGGGAGGCTTTCCACGGAGAAAATGCGCAGCGACTATGCAGCGCTCGCAAGGACGAAAGGAATGGTTGCGAGAAAGGACGGGGACGCCGAGAAAGCCCTGCAGAAGGCTTACAAATCGGTGAGCGCCGAATACGAGGTGCCCTATCTCGCCCATGCGGCCATGGAGCCCCTGAACGTCGTGGTGGACCTGAAGCCAGGGCGCTGCGCCATCTGGACCGGAACCCAGCTCCAGACGATGGACAGGAACACGGCAGCGAAGATCCTGGGTCTCGAACCGGACCAGGTGGAAGTCCATACCATGTTCCTGGGAGGCGGGTTCGGGCGGCGCGCGAATCCGCATTCCGATTTCGTTGCTGAAGCTGCCCATGTCGCCAAGGCTGTCGGCGGACCGGTGAAGGTGGTATGGACGCGCGAGGACGACATGAAGGGGGGCTATTACCGGCCGATGTGGTCGGATCATATCGTGGCGGCGATTTCCGAGGACGGCAAGCCCGTTTCCTGGAGGCATGTCATCGTAGGCCAATCGATCATTGCAGGGACCATGTTCGAATCGAAGATGATCAAGAACGGGGTGGATATGACCTCGGTGGAGGGTGCCGCGACGATGCCCTATCTGATCCCCAATCTGGAAGTCGACCTGCACAGTCCCGTCGAAGTCGTCCCGGTCCAGTGGTGGCGCTCTGTCGGCCATTCGCATACCGCATTCGTCGTCGAGACCATGGTCGACGAGCTCGCGGCCCTCGCGGGAAGGGATCCCGTGGCATACAGACTGGAAATACTGCCCGGGGATTCTCGCTACCGGGGCGTCCTCCAGCTTGCTGCCGAAAAGGCGGGATGGGGAAAGACGATTCCCGGCAGAAGTCTCGGCATCGCGGTGCACAAGTCTTTCGAAAGCTATGTAGCGGAAGTTGCGGAAGTCTCGGTTCTCGACGGCAAGATAAGGGTGCACCGGGTCGTGGCTGCGGTCGATTGCGGTCTGGTCGTGAATCCGGAAGGGGTAAGATCCCAGCTTGAAAGCGCAATAGTCTTCGGGCTTTCCGCTGCGCTCCACGGCGAGATCACGCTCGAAAATGGCAGGGTCAACCAGTCCAATTTCAATGATTACAGGCCGCTCAGGTTGTCCGAGATGCCGGAAATAGAGGTCCATATTCTGAACAGCGGCCATCCTCCGACAGGAATCGGCGAGCCGGGGACGCCCCCGATCGGGCCGGCGGTGGCGAATGCAGTCTTTTCGTTGACAGGAAAACGTCTGCGCAAAATGCCCCTCCAAAACCTTGCCTGAAGCAATCGCCGCCGTCATCCTCGCTGCGGGCGAATCGCGCCGCTTCGGCTCGAACAAGCTCCTTCATCCCGTGAAGGCTGGAGCCATCACGATGCCGCTTGCCGCAAAAAGCCTCATGCCCTGGTTCCAGGTCTTCTCCAGAGTCACTGTCGTGGTGAAACCCGGAGCGGATGCGTTCTGCGAAGCAGTCGAAGCTTCCCTGAGGAAAAAGCCTGACTGGGTGGTGTGCCCCGATTCGAAGGAGGGAATGGCCTTCAGTCTGGCTTGCGGCGTGAGAAAGAATTTCGATGCAAAGGGATGGGTGATCGGACTTGCCGACATGCCTGTTCTGCCGGAGTGTGCGATTTTCCGGGTGAAGGAAGCGCTTCTTTCCGGAGCCCCGCTTGCTGCGCCTTGCATGAACGGAAGGCGAGGCCATCCCGCAGGCTTTTCCTTCCGCTACCTCGAAGCATTGCTCTCTCTCGAGGGGGACGGCGGGGCAAGGGAAATCCTGCTCGCAGAAGAATCCCTCGTGGAGAGAATCGAGATGGAAGATCATGGCATCTTTGCGGATATCGATTTTCCGGAAGACCTCGGGATTCTCTGAACCCTGCTTTTCCGGACCACGAGCGCGAAATGCACGGCGCGCAGGGATCGCGCGGATGCTATAGTCAAATCATGCAACAGAGGAGGCGTGCATGAAGACCAGAGGATGGGTACTGCTTTTTCTGCTTCTTTCGGGATGCGTCGTCGCCCCGTCGCCCTATTACGCGACGATGCCTCCGCCCCCGCCTAGGGAGGAGTTCATCGGTGTTGCCCCGGCCGCGGGCTACATCTGGATAGGCGGCTACTGGAACTGGGTCGGTAACCGTTACGTATGGGCGAGGGGGCATTGGGTGCCGCCCCGTCCCGGATACCGCTGGGTGCCTCACCGCTGGGTTCCGGATGGAAATCGCTGGCACCACAGGGGAGGACGCTGGGAAAGGGAAAGGTAGTGGCCCTCGCCTTTCAGAAGATTTCAGCCCGTTGAATCGCCGTTGGTCAGGACGCTGCGAAGTTTGGCGTCATGACAAGCTGGAGAATATCCATGACGCATGAACCTGATGAGCCGGGGAGGGGCATGCAAGTTGAACCGAATGCTGCACTCGGGGAGATGTCCGGCGTCTCTCGCCGCAGCGGATCGCGTGCCTGGTCTTGAATTATCACTTTTCTGACAAAAGGGGCCGCTTCCCTTTTGTCCGGACACTTTTAACGATACGCCGAGCGAGGAGAGAAATGAAATATCCGATAGAAGGGTCATGTCAATGAGGGGGAGTGAAATATCGATTGCTGTCGGAGCCCTTGATGGTCATTGCGTGTCACTGCAGGGAATGTCAAAGCTCTCTACCAGCGCCTTCAGCATCACAGCTGTTGTGGATGCAGATGCCGTCGAGTTCCAGGGTGAAATGAGGGAGTGGAGGAGAACAGCGGACGGCGGAAACATAAACGGAGCGAAATTCTGCCCCGTATGCGGAAACAGCATTGGGTTGCCATACCCGAGGGCGTGGCAGTCCATGACAGACAGCCGTGACGCAACGCCATTAGGAAGCGCCCGCCCTCGATTTCATAAGGAAGAGCGATGAAACATGCCTTGATCGCGCTATTCATGCTGATATCCTCATCTTCAGTGCTTGCGGAAGAAGGAATGAAAACCTTCGAGAGCCGCCATGGGTTTCTGGAAACCCAGGCGAGGTTAGACGCGGCCGTCAAGGAAAGGGGCATGACCATCTTCGCGAAAATCGATCATGCCGAAGGCGCGCGAAAAGCTGGCCTCGAGCTTAGGCCGGAGGAGGTGACCATTTTCGGCAATCCAAAGGGAGGAACGCCCTTCATGGTGAAAAAACCGCTCTCCGCGATCGATTTTCCCCTCAAGGCGCTGGTGTGGGAAGACGCCTCCGGAAAAGTCTTTGTGAGCTACAACACGCTCGCCTACGTCGTTGCAAGACATGACATCAAGGGAGAAGACAAGCTGGCCAGGAAACTCGACGAGCTTCTCTTCAGCATTGCGCAAGCGGCGACAAATTGAGATGGCGATTCCACTCAAGTTGTACTAATATGTAACACAAGTCACTACTTGTGAGGTTGTGTGCATGGGCATCACGAGCATCAGGATTCCGGACGATCTGGACAAACCGCTGGAGTCTCTTTCAAAGAAGCTGGACAGGAGCAAGAATTACCTGGTCAATCAGGCCATCAGGGAGTTCATTGCGAGGCAATCCCTGGAGGATTCGAGGTGGCAGGATACTCTCGACGCGCTGGCTTCCATAGAGGCGGGCAAGTCCATTGACGAAGAAGATGTGAATGCGTGGCTGAACAGCTGGGGCACGGCAGCCCGTAAACCCCTCCCGCATGAAGGTTAGGTATTCGCCTGAGGCAGTAGACGATCTCAATAGAGTGGTCGAATTCGTCGAGGCGAAGAATCCGTTCGCGGCCCGCCGAATAGCGATAGATTTGCAGGAGGGGATAGACAGGCTGAAGCAATTTCCGAGAATCGGTCTTCCCGTTTTGAAAGCGCCCGATCCGGATCGGATTCGCGATCTTTACGTAGGCAGCCATACGGTACGCTATCTTGTTGCCGATGAAGTGATATACATATTGAGAATCTGGCACAACAAGGAAAATGAAAAGAATTTATAGCGTTTGCTCCAGCCGGGCGCGCCAGGGATCCATCGCATCTTTTGGCAGGTTGTTGTATTTGGATAAATTCAAGCGGATGATCTGAACGCGGTTGCGACGATGATGGGATCGGTGCGGAAAGACTTGGCCCCGAGTACCCTAAACAGAATACCGAGATCGGGCACGACCGACTCGCAGAATATCAAAAAATGGGTAGCGTCCCCTTTTCCCCTTTCCCACGAAATAATTATGAAACATGCCGAAGTAACAATTCCATTTTCTGACTAGACGAGGATGTGATGTTAGGCAAAAATTCCATTATGGGCGCGATCTTGGGTGTGACATGTTCTTCGACGTTTGCCGCACATATTTGTTGGGTAGATAAGGTCGTAGCTACCGATGGTGGCGTGCGAGTCACGATGGAATCGGGATATCAACGTGCGGCTCGGTCCATTACTCGATCAGATGGGGAAAGAGTCTCCGTCGTACTCAATAGTGACGGTTCGTTCAAGCTTCAGGAGGGAGAGGCTGTTTTGCTTTCGACGATTCCAGAGGACTCCTGCACTGGCAAGAGCGTGAAACAAGGAGATAAAATGGGGCTCGAACTTGAAGCCAATCATTGCCAGACAGGTATTGGATGCCAGCACGTTAGGGAATCTATCGTGGGAGAATGAGTCTCACAGGCGGCCGGGACGTTCTTGATTGTGCAAAATCTTTCTCTAGCGATGACCAAGGGTCCGATGGCAATCCCGCGTTATGTCATGAATCCTCAAAGACCACTCTTGCTCGTGGCCAGCGAGAGATGCGCCAGGCGAGAAATAAAACGTGGTCTGACGAAAAGGGGACGCTACCCTTTTTGCACGGACGAACAATCTCGCGCTTGGAATGCGAGCCGCCATCCTGAAGAGTCTCCACGCAGCGGTCGCACCTCTATGATCGATATTCGCTGTGATAAACTGTGAAGTGCGAGCATCTACCGCATTGGAGGTCAGCGTGAGCACGAACCTGGAATTGCTGGAAGCCGAAGTTTTGCAGTTGGCCCCTGTCGAACGGTCGCACCTGCTGGAGCGACTGATCGCCAGCCTTGATTCAGACCCTGAAATCGAGGAGGCTTGGGAACGAGAGGCAGATCGAAGGGAAGCCGAACTGGAGTCCGGTTCGATCTTGCCCGTTTCAGGGGAGGAGGCCATTGCCCGGCTTCGGGCAAGGGATCAGGTGCCGGGATCAGGTGCCTGGTCTTGAATTATCACTTTTTTGATAATTCAAAGGGCTGAAACGTCGGGTCTTTCCATATCGCGTTTTTGAAGCCTAGGGCTTGACGGGGTTTCCCCAGGTTCCCTCGAAAAACCGCGATGAGGCAGGTTTCCTCGTTCTTTCGGCAAGCTCCTTTTCCCTGAGGTCTTCGTCGAGGATTTCGGGGGAGGCGGGGTGCCCTACTGCGATCATCGACATGCAGACATAGCGTTCCGGAATGGAAAAGGCTTTTCTCGCCTTGTCAGGATCGTATCCGCCCATCTGGTGGGCGGCGAGGCCGAGGGCTTCAGCCTGGAGGACGAGGTTTTCCGAGGCTGCGCCCGTATCGTACCGGCCGAAACGATTGGGGCTGTCGTTGTATTCGAAAAGGGTGTCGGCAATGGAGATCATCAGCATGGGTGCGTTCCTGCACCATGACTGGTTTCCCGGAACGAGGCATTCGAATGCCTTCTGCCATGAAGTTTCGTCGGAAAACCTGTCGAACACGATGTACCTCCAGGGCTCGTCGCCGAAGCAGGAAGGCGCCCATCTCGCGGCCTCGATGAGGGAGTGAAGATGTTCACGGGAAACGGGCCGCGAGGGATCGAGCGCTCTGGGGCTCCATCTTCCTGCAATGACTTCATGGATTTGATGCGTGGTCTTCGCCGGCTTCTTCATTCTTCCTCCACCAGACGCAGATAGGGATGAGGTTCGAGTGCGGGGTAATCGGTATAGCCTTTTTCGCCTTCCCCGTGGAAGGTTTCCGGATCAGGCTTTGCGAGCGGCTTGTCGAGCCTCATTCTTTCGGGAAGATCGGGGTTCGAGATGAAAAGCCTGCCGAACGAGACGAGATCAGCCCCTTCCTTTTCAAGGATCATTTCCGCCTTCGCAGCATCGAATCTTCCCCCCGCCATCATCCTGCCCCGGAAATACGGTCTGAATCGCTGTGCATTGTCCTTCAGCACATCGCCTTCCTTCAGGTCGCTCTCGAGCGGCTCGACCATGTGGACATAGGCAATGCCGAGCTCATCCAGGCCCTTGACCGCGGTCGTGAAGAGGATCTGCGGATCGGCATCGATCATGCCGAAATCGCGGTTGGAAGGGGTGAGCTTCACCCCGATCCTGTCTTCTCCCCACACTTTCGCAACGGACTCCACAACCTCGAAAAGAAACCTGCACCTGTTGGCACTCAGGCCTCCGTACTTGTCCCGCCTGACATTGCTTCCTGTCTGTAGGAACTGGTCGATCAGGAAACCTCCTCCTGCATGGATCTCGACGCCGTCGAATCCCGCGTCCTTGGCGTTTTTCGAAGCATGTGCGAATTCCGCCACGATCCCCCGGATTTCATCGGTATCCAGCGCTCTGGGAACAGGAAAATTCCTGAATCCTTCAGGCGTCAATATCCTGCCATAGGCAGCGATGGCTGAAGGCGCGACGGGGGCTTCTCCAGCCGCAAGATGAGGGGATGACGCGCGCCCGCAATGCCAGAGCTGCGCGAATATTTTCCCGCCCTTTTCATGAACGGAATCGGTGACCCACTTCCATCCCGCGACATGATTCTCGTCAGTGAGCCCGGGCGAGTTGGCGAGCCCGCGTCCAGACGGAGAAATCCAGGAAGCTTCCGAGACGATGAGCCCCGCGCCTGACCTCTGGGCATAATATTGCGCATTGAGGGAACCCATCACGCCATTTTCGTCTGCGCGGGTTCTGGACATGGGGGCCATGACGATGCGGTTCCCGATTTCGAGCGGGCCCAGCGCTATCGGGGAAAAGAGTCGGCCCATTTCAGCCTTTCAGATCGAAAATCAGGGCTTCTCCCGAGCCCTTCAGTTCCAGGGAATTTTCGTTGCTGATTTTTGCGCCGTCTCCCGCTTCGAGGTCCATCCCGTCGAGGCGGAGATTTCCCTTCACGACATGGAGATAGACGATCCGCCCCCTGCGCAGCGGGAGGGAGACGCCTTCTAGCGGAATGGTTGCGTAGACGTCCGCATCCTGGTTGATGGTGAGGGAACCTTCCCTGCCATCGAGGGAGGCGACGAGGCAGAGGCGGTTTTGCTTCCGTTCTTCCGGAAAATGCTTCTGCTCGTATCCGGGCTGCAATCCCCTGGCATTGGGCAGTATCCAGATCTGGAGAAAATGAACAGGATGCTTGTCCGATGGGTTGTATTCGCTGTGCATCACGCCGGTCCCGGCGCTCATCCTCTGGACGTCGCCGCACCCTATGGTGGAGGCATTTCCCATGCTGTCCCTGTGGGCGAGCTCGCCTTCGATGACATAGCTCAGTATTTCCATGTTGCTGTGGGAATGCATGCCGAATCCCTGCGACGGGGAAACCCTGTCGTCGTTGATGACGCGCAGGTCGCCGTAGCCCATGTGAAGCGGATCCGCATAGCTCGCGAAAGAAAAGGTATGACGGCTTTCGAGCCAGCCGTGACTTCCATGACCTCTTTCTTCGCTTCTTCTAGGCGTGATCATTCAACCCTCAGATCGTTTCTCACCTGGTCCATGTCCAGCGTTCTCGCCTGCCTGATGACCTCCTCGAGAATGGGAGGGGGAGGCGCCCCCGCTTCCTTGAACACCATGATCCTTTCCCTGAATATCACGAGCGTGGGCACAGCCTTGATCTCGAATTCTCCGGCAAGATCCCTTTCCCTGTCGGCATCGATTCTGCCGAAAACGAGGTCAGGATAGCTTGCGGAAGCACTTTCGAATACCGGCTCGAAAGACTGGCAGACCGTGCACCAGGAGGCATAGAATTGCACGACGACGATATCGTTGCTGACGACTGCATGTTCCAGACTGTGCTGGCCCATTTCCTTTACGCTCATGTTCTATGTCCTGATGGCGGAATATTTTCGGGAACCACTGATTCATTCCCACACGGTCGCCGGAATAAACCGGTGGTTCCCTAGTTTAGCACGTCGGCAAGGGTGATTCCATGAGGCGGAGCATCGCCCTTGCCTTGTCCCTGATTTCCAGATATTCGGCATCCTGACTCGAGTCTGAAACGATTCCGCCCCCGGCCCAGAACCTTATTTTTTCTTCGGAGGCGACCATTGTCCTGATCGCGATGCTGCTGTCCATGTTGCCGTCGAAGCCGATATGGGCGAACGATCCGCAATAAGGTCCCCGCCTGAAAGGCTCGACTTCTTCGATGATCTGCATGGCGCGAAGCTTGGGAGCGCCTGTGATCGATCCCCCGGGAAGGGCGGAGCGCAAGAGCGAAATCGCATCGTGCCTATCCTGAAGTATCCCCGTCACCGTGCTCACCATGTGGTGAACGGTTGAATAATGCTCGATATCGAAAAGCTTCTCCACTTTCACTGTGCCGGTCTTGCATAGCTTGCCGAGATCGTTTCTCATGAGGTCCACGATCATCAGGTTTTCCGCCCTTTCCTTTTCGCTTGTCCTGAGTTCCTCTGCGAGCCGCTTATCCTCGATCGGATCTTGAGAGCGGGGCCTCGTTCCCTTTATGGGGCTGGTTCTGACTATCCTGTCCTCGACTTTCAGGAAGCGCTCGGGGGATGAGGAAAGCAGGGTGCAGTGGGGATTCGGGAAATAGACGGAAAAGGGGGCGGGGGATATTTTCCTCAATTCCAGATAGAGATGCCACGGGTCGCCCCTGTATCGCGCTTCGAACTGCTGCGCGAGGTTCACCTGGTAGCAGTCGCCGGAGGCAATGTATTTCTTTATTCTTTCGAAAGCGATTCCATAGTCTTCGATGCCGGGGAGGGTTTCCATTTTCCCTTCAACCCTGAACGAGCCGCGCAGCATGCCCGAATCCGAATCGAGTCTTCCCAGGATCTTTTTCCACAGGACTTCGGTTTCGGGATGCCTGAACTGCGATGCGAGATGGGCGGATCTTTTTTCATGATCGACCACCAGTGCCCAGTCGTAAAGGCCGACGCAAAGATCGGGTATTCCGGTTTTGCTCTTTTTCGAAACAACGCCATGAATCGCTGCGCCAAGATCGTAGCCGAAATAGCCTATCGCGCCGCCCGAGAAAGGAAGTTCGGAAGGGGAAAAGGGAAGAAGCCTTTTCCTGATCAGGTCGAAAGGATCTTCTTCCGAAAGTCGGGTGCCTTGCCAGTCCGTGATTTCGGTGAGGCTTCCGTTCGTGACGAAGGTGGCGAAAGGGGAAGCCGAAAGGATGTCGTAACGGCCAAGACCTGCGCTGTCGATGAAGACAGGCCATGGCAGGTCTGAAATCTTCTCGAAAAGATCGGGGACGCTATCGGGGTAGGGCATTTCAAGGATCATTGGAGCGCTTCCCAGAGCTTGTCCAGGCGCTTTCCGGAAACAGGCATGGGCGTCCTGAGTTCCTGGGCGAAGAGGGAGACCCTGAGTTCCTCCATCATCCACCTGTATTCATCGAGCCCCGGCTTTTTCTCCCGAACCTTCAGGTATCTCTGCCATCTTCCGGAGATTTCGGCAAGAAGGGCCGCATCCCTCGGATTGGGCAGCTTGTCGAGCCTTGCGAGCATCGCCCTGAGATATCTCGGATAATGCTTCAGGCGGTGTTGTCCTGCAGTTTCGATGAACCCGGGGTAGATCAGGTTGGAGAGCTGCTCCTTCATGTCGGCCGATGCCGGGCTGGATGGCAGGCTGTCCAGCCTCGATTTGACCTTGTGGTAAAGGTCCAGGATTTCGCTTGTCAGCTTCAACAGCCCGGAAAGCTTTTCCTGAAGAAGCGGTCTTGCTCGGGAAACCTGAGCCATGAATGCTTCCTTCGATCGGCAGAATTCGATTTCCGGCAAGAGCCCGAGGATCTGTTCCTTCAGTTCGGCCGAATCGCCAAGCGATGCATAGCGCATGAAGAGATCCTTCGGAATGGATTTTTCGAGCTGCCTGAATGACTGGGAAAGCTCGAGCCTGAAAAGCCTAGAAAGCCCTTTCATGGTATTTTCGAATGCCTTTTCTGGCGTATCCAGCATGACGAGCGAGACCCTTTTTCCTTCGTCCGTCAGTGCAGGGTAAGCCTTCACTTTCTGTCCCCTCCTTTCAAGCAGGACTTCTTCTGGGAGTTCTCCGAAGTCCCAGCTCGTCAGTCCCTTCTTGTCGAAGACGGAATGAATCGCCTTTCCGAAATCCCTTTCGGCGATGCTGCCGAATTCTTCCTTCAGCCTGTCGAGGTCTCTTCCCATGCCGATTTCATTTCTGGCTTCATCGACTATCCTGTAATTCATCATGAGGTGAGGGGGAAGATCGGGCCAGGCATCGGTTTCGATGCCGAGCGCCTTGCCCATCGCCTGCAGCAGCGGCCCTTCCGTATCCATGCAGCTGTTGACGCTTTCGGAAACCGGGATCAGCTTGGTCCTGAGCGATTTGGGAAGCCCCTTAATCAGGAAGGTGATCTTCTCCCTCAGCAGGCCGGGGACCAGCCTGTCGAAGCTCGATGCGGCCATCCTGTTGAGAAGATGCAAAGGGATTTCGACCGTGACGCCATCCATCACATGACCCGGCTCGAACCTGTAAGTGAGCGCAAGCTTCGAATCTTCAATCTGAATATCGTCAGGGAACCGGTCTATGGTGACGGCTTCGTGCCGCATCAGCGCTTCCTTTTCGAGGAAGAGCAGTCTGGGATCCGATCTTTCGGCTTCCCTTCTCCATTTCTCGAAGGCGGCGCCGTTGTGGATCCCTTCCGGGATTTTTTCAGAATAGAATTCGAAAAGCGTCTCTTCGTCCGTCAGGACATCGTTCCTTCTCGACTTGTGCTCCAGCCCTTCTATTTCGTCGAGAAGATTCATGTTGTGCAGGAAGAACGGGGCGCGGGTGTCGAATTGTCCTTCGACGAGCGCGCTCCTGATGAAGATCTGACGCGAAGTCACTGGATCCATCGGACCGTAATGCACCCTTCTTTTCGGAACGATCACCAGCCCGTAGAGCGTCACCTGTTCGTAAGCCGCAACCTGTGCGGATTTTCTTTCCCAGTGAGGATCGAAATAATGCCGCCTGAGGAGATGGGCGCCTGCATTTTCTACCCATGACGGGTCGATCTCTGCGACCGTCCTCGCATAGAGCCTGGATGTTTCGGTGATTTCGGCTGCCATCAGCCATTTTGGCCTTCTCTTGATCTTCGATCCGGGGAAGATCTGGAACTTGATTCCCCTTGCGCCCATGTAGCGCTCGTCGGACTTGAAGCCGATATTGCCCAGAAGTCCGGTGAGAAGCGCCCTGTGTATGGACTCGTAGCCTGCGGGCAATTCGTTCATCTTCATGCCCATTTCGGATATCTGCGCATGGAGCTGCCCGTGAAGATCGCGCCATTCCCTGAGCCTGGGAAGAGAAAGGAAATGCTTTCTGCATTCCTGGAGGAGCTTCTTGCTCGAAAGGGCGGTCGAAATTTCATGGAAGAACGCCCATAGCTTCAGATACCCCATGAAGTCGGATCGCTCGTCCTGGAAAGGCCGATGCGCATTTTCAGACGCCTCGCGCTTGTCCGAAGGGCTTTCCCTGGGATCCTGGATCGAGAGAGCGGACGCGATGATCAGCACTTCGCTCAACGCATCGTTCGCAGCCAGGATCATCCGCCCTATTCTCGGATCGCACGGAAGCGTCGCAAGCTTCAAGCCGGTCCTGGTGATTTCGCGCCTTTCGTCTATCGCCCCGAGCTCATTGAGAAGCTGGTATCCGTCCGAAATCATCCTGGGCGAAGGCGGGTCGATGAACGGAAAGGATTCTATTTCTCCCAGCCCCATGCTTTTCATCTTCAAAATGACCGAGGCAAGAGAGGATCTCAGGATCTCCGGATCGGTGTATTCGGCTCTGGACTCGAAATCCGCCTGCGCATAGAGCCTGATCGCGATCCCCTGCATCACCCTCCCGCTCCTGCCCGAGCGCTGGTTTGCGGAAGCCTTCGATATCTTCTCCACATGGAGCTGCTCCACCTTGTTCCGGTAGCTGTAGCGGTTTATCCTGGCAAGCCCCGTATCGATCACGATTCCGATGTTCGGCACGGTGAGCGAAGTCTCGGCGACATTGGTCGCGAGAACGATTCGCCTTTTCCCGCCAGTCGAAAATACCCTTTCCTGTTCCGATACGGAAAGCCTGGAATAAAGGGGGAGGATGTCCATGTGGGCATGCTTTCTCAGCGCTTCGGCTGCCTGCCTGATTTCCCGCTCGCCAGGGAGGAAGACCAGGATGTCGCCCCGCTGTCTTTCGACTTCGTCGACTGCCTTGAGGATTGCTGATTCGATGTCCGGGTCTTCTTCTTCCTCGGTCGGTCTGTAGCGGATTTCGACAGGATAGGATCTTCCCTCGACATTGATCACCGGCGCATTCCCGAAATGCCTGGAAAACCTTTCGGCATCTATCGTTGCCGAAGTCACGATCAGCTTGAGATCGGGGCGCTTCGCGAGAAGCATCTTCAGGTAGCCGAGCAGGAAGTCGATGTTGAGGCTTCTTTCATGGGCCTCGTCTATGATCAGGGTATCGTAGGCCGAAAGAAGCGGGTCTGACCTCGTTTCCGCGAGCAGGATGCCGTCCGTCATCAGCTTGATCTGCGCGTCAGCGCCTGTCCTGTCGGTGAATCTCACCTTGTATCCGACATGCGTTCCCAGTTCGGACTTGAGCTCCTTGGCGATCCTGCCGGCGATGCTTCTGGCGGCGACGCGTCTGGGCTGGGTATGGCCTATCAGCCTTTCCATCCCCCTTCCGATTTCGAGGCAGATCTTCGGAATCTGCGTCGTTTTTCCCGACCCCGTTTCGCCGCAGACCACGACGACCTGGTTTTCGATGATCGCCTTGCCTATTTCATGCCGGATCCTGACGACCGGAAGGGATTCGTCGAATTCCGGGAAAATCCTCTGCTTCATTTCTGCTGGGAGAGCGTTGATTCGAGCACTTTTCTCACGAAATGAACGATCAGGAAGGCTGAGAGATAGCCCGCAAGGACGTCGGCAGGGAAATGCGCGCCGAGCATGATTCTGGAAAGCCCCACCCAGACCACGAAAATCATGCCAAGGAGCCTGAAACTCCGCGTCATCATCGGCCAGAGGCTTGCGACCGCGAGCATGGCGAAGGAGGCATGGCCGGACGGAAGGCTGTAATGGTATTCAGGGTTTCCGTAAACATGGACCGAAGAAGGCGGAAGGGCGAGCAGGGGTCTCGGGAAATCCAGCCATGGTTTCAGCAGGCTGATCATCTGTCCGTCCAGCATCTGCGCGATGCACAATACCGAAATCGCCATCAGCCAGCTCACCGCCGCTTTTCTCGTCATTTCGGCATCGCGCCCCGTGCCCGAAAGGCTTCCGATCGCGAAAAGGCAGGAAAACCCGAGATAGACCGGGAAATTTTCATGCCCCGCGAGCAGGGTCCCTATCATCATGAACCTGTCGAGGAAGGCTGAATGAAACCCGTTTATGGCATGAAAAAGCCATATGTTGGCGCCTCCCCAGTCGTACAGGATGGCTTTCATCAGAAGAGCGCCGTGAGCCAGAGCAGGGTGCCGCCGGCTGCAGAAACGAGCGCCAGCAAAAAGAGCCATTTCTTCTTCGTCAGCGCCGTGATCGAGGCGAGCGAAATGGCGATCTGTATCAGGGTCATGGCCTGCGCAAGCCGCCGCCTCGGATGCATCAGCTGTTCGCTTTTATCGTTGGCAGCTGAAGATTCCTTCTCCAGTTCGTCGGCCTTCTCCTTGATTTCCTTTTTCTTGGCCTGGTATTTCTCGACCTGTTTCTTGTAATAATCGGATTTTCCGGCCGCTGCGAGGTCCGATGCGAGTTCCATCAGGTGCCCCTTGTTGCTGACAGCCTGGTAATAATTCCACTGGTCGGAAGCCTGCGTTTTCTTCAGGACCGCCTCGTTCTTGAAGAGCATGGCTTCTTCCTGCGTGTCGCTGCCCTGGTAGCCGACGATGGCGCCTATGGAGGCGAGTATCGCCGTGAATATGGCGACCTGCTGGGCGAGCGGGGAGCCGCCATGCGCTTCATGCTCGATGTGATGGCTCTCCGGGCCGTGCACGTGAAACTCTTCGGACATCTTGTCTCCGTCAGGAAATGTTCCCGAACATTATACCGGATAGGGGCTCACGCCTTTCAAGGAATGACCGTGCAACGCTCAGTCCCTGCTATTTTTTCTCGGCAACGATTGCCTTTGCCCCCTTCAGCGCTTCGCTGACGGTCATTTCCGAGCCTGGAACCATGGGGCAGGAGGTAAGCTTGATCTTGAGGACGGTGGCGCCGTCCGCATGGATGTCGGTGAATTCGAGGCCGATCAGAAAGCCCGATTCTCCCTGCAGGACGGAAGAGACCGCTCTCGTGTCCGCATCGAACTGGTACGGCTGCGGATAGCCGTCGCCCGGGGGAATGAATATGGTGACGCGGGACGCGGAAAGGAGCGGAATGTCGAAATCGGAATGGAAGCTGACGCCCTGCATCGAGATTTCCACCGTCCTTCCCAGGCATGAAAATCCCATCGCTTCGGAAGTGAAGCGCATTCTCCACCAGGCATAATGATGTTCCTGCTGCTGAATCATGTCGCGTCCTGAATTTGACGGAAATTATACACGTCGCGATTTGATGTTAGAATCCTGTTTTTCCCGTCAGCCGATGGTTTCCAACCTCAATCCCATGCAGTCCTCCGCCGTCAGGCATATAGACGGCCCCCTACTCGTGCTGGCCGGCGCGGGAAGCGGGAAGACGCGCGTGATCACCCACAAGATCGCCTATCTCGTCGAAGAGTGCGGCTATTCCCCTTCAGGAATTGCAGCCATCACCTTCACCAACAAGGCGGCGCGGGAGATGAAGGAAAGGGTGGGGAAGCTCCTGAAAGGCGATTCGAAGGGGCTCGTCATTTCGACATTCCATTCGCTCGGGCTCGCCATCGTGAGAAGCGAAGCTTCCCATTTCGGGCTGAAGTCGAATTTCTCGATACTCGATTCTTCGGACAGCCAGGGCATCATCGCGAGCCTTTGCAAGACCACCGACAAGAAGTTCGTCAGGCGGATTTCGGGCATCATTTCAGGATGGAAAAACAGCTTTCTCACGCCGGATTCGGTTTCGCCATCCAGCGACGAAGAGCATCTTGCGGCGAAAATCTACGAAGACTATCAGGCGACGCTGCAGGCCTATCAGTCGGTCGATTTCGACGATCTCATCAGGCTTCCCGTGGCGCTTTTCGGAAAGAACAGGGAAGTGCTGGAAAAATGGCAGAACAGGCTTCGCTACCTGCTGATAGACGAATACCAGGACACCAATCTCTGCCAGTACCGGCTCATCCGTCAGCTTGCCGGTTCAAGAGGGGCATTCACTGCAGTCGGGGACGACGACCAGGCGATCTATGCCTGGAGAGGCGCGTCGAAGGAGAACATAGCTGAACTCAGGAAGGATTATCCGAATCTCGAAGTGATCAAGCTGGAACAGAATTACCGCTCGACTGTCAGGATACTGAAGGCTGCGAACAGCCTCATCGCCAACAATCCCAAGCTTTTCGAGAAGAAGCTTTGGTCCGATCTCGGGCATGGGGAGCGGATCAGGGTTCTTTCGGCGAGGGACGAGGAGCATGAGGCGGAGGCGGTGGTGATGTCTCTTCTTGCGCACAAGTTCGAGAACAGGGGGAAATATTCCGATTACGCCATCCTCTACAGGGGAAACCATCAGGCCAGGCTTTTCGAACAGCAGCTTCGCAACGAAAGAGTACCCTACAAGGTCAGCGGAGGGCTTTCTTTCTTCGAAAGGAGCGAAATAAAGGATATCCTTTCCTACCTGAGGCTGATCGCGAATCCCGACGACGATCCCGCCTTCGTGCGCGCGGTGACGACGCCCAGGCGGGGCATCGGCAACCAGACCCTGGAAGCGCTGGGGCGCTATGCGGGAGGAAGGCAGATCAGCATGTTCGAAGCGGCATTCGAGGCAGGTTTCTCGGGGGAAGTATCGGAAAGGCAGCTCGAACCATTGTCCGGATTCTGCAATTTCATCAATAATCTGAGATACAGGGCAGAGCGGGAAAAGGCAGGCGAAGTGCTGAACGATCTGCTGAAGGCGATAGACTACGAGGCGCATCTCTACGACATGGACGAGGAGAGGCAGGCGAAAGCCAAATGGGAAAACGTGACGGATTTCGTTTCCTGGATGGGGAAGAAATCAGAGGAAGACGGAAAGAATCTCTCGGAGATTTCGCAGACCGTGGCCCTGATGAGCCTCCTCGACAAGAATGAAAGCGAATACGATGCAGTCCAGCTCTCCACGCTTCATGCAGCAAAGGGACTTGAATTCAGGCATGTATTCCTGGTCGGGGTGGAGGAAGGGATATTGCCTCACCAGGAATCGATGGAGGATGCCGGCATAGAGGAAGAAAGAAGGCTGATGTATGTCGGCGTGACGAGGGCGATGGAAAGCCTTTCCATCAGCCATTGCCAGAAAAGGAAAAGGGCCAGGGAATGGCAGAAATGCGAGCCGAGCCGTTTCATTGCAGAACTTGGGGAAGACATCGGGCATTCCGGAAATGCGGTCACCAGGGAAGTGGGAAATGCAAGGCTTGCCATGCTGAAGTCGGCTCTTGATGCGAAATGATGACAAAGGAGAAAAAATGACGAAGGAAGTGATCAGCACGGTTGACGCGCCGAAGGCGATTGGGACCTATTCCCAGGCAATCAGAACGAACGACACGGTCTATCTTTCTGGACAGATCGGTCTTGACCCGTTGACCATGCAGCTCGAGGAAGGGATCGATGCGCAGATCCACAGGGTTTTCAGGAATCTCTCTGCAGTGGCAAGCGCTTCGGGAGGAAGCCTGAAAAATCTCGTCAAGCTGAACGTCTATCTGACCGATCTTTCCAATTTCGCGAGGCTCAACGAGATCATGGGCGAATATTTTTCCGAACCCTATCCGGCAAGGGCTGCGGTCGGGGTTGCGAGCCTCCCCAGGGGGGCGTTGGTCGAAATGGACGGCGTGCTCGTTCTGGGGCTGGGCGACACGGACAAGGACTGAGTGAAGGAAAAGCTCGCCAGGATCGGCATCTTTTCCCTATGGGACAGGGTGCTCCATCTGCCGATGCGCTACGAGGACGAAACGCGGCTCTACCCGATAGCGGACGTCCCGATAGGCGTGCCTGCATTGATAGAGGGCGAGATAATCGAGTCGGGCGTGAAATACCAGGGCAGGCGCATCCTCTCATGCAGGGTCAGGGACGGAAGCGGGACGATGGACGTGCGCTTCATGAATTTCTATCCCAGCCAGGTCAAGGCGCTTGCCGCCGGAAAAAGGATGCGCTTTTTCGGAGAAGCGAGGGCCGGATTTTTCGGCCCGGAGATGATCCATCCCAGGGTTTCCCAGGCCATGACTCCGCTCTCCGAGTCCCTGACGCCCGTCTATCCGACGACTTCGGGGCTTTCCCAGAAGAAGCTGAAGCAGCTCATAGAAGAAGCGCTCGATTCGCTCGATCTTGCCGACACCCTGCCCGACTCCCTGATAGCGAAACTCGGTCTTCCCGGCTTTTCAGAGAGCGTCAGGTTCCTGCACCATCCCCCGCCTGATGCTTCGAGAACAATGCTCGACGATCGAACCCATCCTGCCTGGGAGAGGATCAAGTTCGACGAATTGCTCGCCCAGCAGCTCTCGATGAGGCTCCATTATCGGAAAAGGAAGGAAAGGAGCGCGCCGGCATTTTCGGGGGAAGGAAGGCTCGTCAGGGGGCTGCTCGATTCCCTTCCCTTTTCGCTGACAAGGGCGCAGCGGAAGGTATTCGGCGAAATAGAAAAGGATCTTTCCTCAGGCGTTCCGATGCAGAGACTGCTCCAGGGCGATGTGGGAAGCGGAAAGACCATCGTCGCAGCGCTTTCTGCCTGTCTTGCGATAGAAGCGGGATTCCAGGCTGCGGTGATGGCGCCCACGGAGATCCTGGCCGAACAGCATTTCGAAAAATTCGGCAAATGGCTGGATCATCTCGGCGTCAGGACTGCCTGGCTTTCATCCAGCCTGAAGAAAAAGGAGAAGGATGCGGCATTGAGGCTGATCCAGAGCGGAGAGGCCGATCTTGCCATAGGCACTCACGCGCTTTTCCAGGAACAGGTTTCATTCGGCAATCTCGGGCTCGCCATCGTCGACGAGCAGCACCGCTTCGGCGTCCACCAGAGGCTTGCGCTGCGCCAGAAAGGGACGAATCTCGAGCCCCATCAGCTGATGATGAGCGCAACGCCCATACCCCGTACGCTCGCCATGAGCTATTATGCAGACCTCGATGTATCGATCATAGACGAGCTTCCTCCGGGAAGGACGCCGATCGTGACGAAGCTGATATCGAGCGACAGGCGGGATGAGGTGATCGCCAAGGTCAGGAATGCCTGCATGAATGGCAACCAGGCTTACTGGGTATGCCCGCTGATAGAGGAATC
>JAJZTQ010000002.1 GCA_021848825.1 Pseudomonadota bacterium | reverse complement strand
GCAGAATTCGAGGAGTCCCTGGAGGGCTGCCTCGACTGACTGCCTCCTGACGGCTTCCCTGTCCCCGAGGAAAAGCCTTTTTTCCGCCTCCACGCGGCCACCCTTGTCGGCCCAGGCAAGACAGACCGTTCCGACAGGCTTGTCTTCGCTTCCCCCTCCGGGACCGGCAATACCGGTTATGGCAAGGGAAACATCGGCCCTGGAATGCCTGATTGCGCCCAATGCCATCTCCTTCGCGGTCTCGATGCTGACCGCGCCGCAACCGGAAAGGGTGTCGGGATTGACCCCGAGCATCTCGCGCTTGGAGACATTGGAATAGGTGACGAAGCCGCGCTCGTACCATTCAGAGCTTCCGGGAACGGCGGTCAGCACCTGCCCCGCCCAGCCACCCGTGCAGGACTCGGCAGTCGCAAGAAAGAAACCCTTCTGCTTCAATAGCAATCCTGTGTTAGAGGCAAGCTCTTCCAGTTCCATCAGCCGAGGAAAGATTTGAAAAGGGCGAGGCAGATCAGCGCATAGAATGCCGCGAGAAGGTCGTCGAACATGACGCCCAGTCCGCCGCGCAACATTCTTTCATAATAGGCTATCGGCGGGGGTTTCAGAATATCGAAGAAGCGGAAAAGGAAAAAGGCGAGCGCCTGCCAGAAGAAACCTTCAGGCGTGAAGTAAAGCACCAGAAGGAAGGCCGCTATCTCGTCGAAAACGATGCCTGAATGGTCTTCCACGCCGATGTCTCTTCCCGTCTTGCCGCAAAGCCATATGCCGAAGATGAAAAGCTGGAAGATGAAGAAGAGAAAAAGCCAGTCAGAATGCCCGAACCAGGATTTCAGGTAGGCATAGAGCGGAAAGGCGACCAGGGTCCCCATCGTTCCGGGCGCGATCGGGGAAAGCCCCGAGCCGAATCCGAACGAAATGAAATGGGCCGGATGCGAAAGAACGAAGCGCCAGTCAGCTGAAGTGCGCATAACCTTTGTTCCCGATTTTCATTTCCCGTCCCGCTTCGTCGAGAACGACAAGCCCGCTCCCCTCCCTGATTTTCCCGACTTTCGAAAGCCTGATGCCCAGCCTTTCTCCTATCGATCGCACGTCATTCGATTTTTCGGGAGAGGCAGTGAAGCAGAGTTCGTAGTCATCCCCCCCGGAAAGGATCGCGCTCGCCCGGGTGCTGCGGTATTTCTCCATCGTTTCGGAGCAGGGAAGGGCTGCATATTCCACGACGGCTGCGACAATCGATTTCTCCAGGATATGCGAGAGATCGGCGCAGAATCCGTCTGAAATGTCGATCGCGCATCTCGAAATTCCCGAAAGCGCAAGACCCAGCTCGACCCTGGGAACGGGATCATGAAGCGCCCCGAGGCAAAATTCCGCTTCTTCATCAGTCAGCCTGATTTCATCATTCAGATGCGCAAGGGCAAGCGCGGCATCCCCGAGATGGCCCGAAACCCATATTTCGTCGCCCGGCTTCGCCCCATCCCGTCGCAATGCCAATTCGGCATCCAGTTCGCCGATGATGTGAACGCAGACGGCAAGCGGTCCCCTGGTGGTGTCGCCGCCTATCAGCGCCACGCCGTATCTTTCCGCCTGTGCCATGAATCCTTTCGAGAAGGCTTGAAGCCAGGCTTCGTCTGCGACGGGCAGGGAAATGGCGAGCAATGCATAGCGCGGTCTGGCGCCCATCGCCGCCATGTCCGAGAGGTTGACGGAGAGCGATTTCCTTCCAAGCAGAAAGGGATCGTCTCCGGGAAAGAAATGGGTCTTTTCGACCAGCATGTCGGTCGAGACTGCGATCGTTTTTTTCGATGAAAAAAGCGCACAATCGTCGCCCACCCCGAGAAGCGCATCGGAAGGCCTCGTGAAATAATGGGCGATGATTTCGAATTCGGTCAAGATTCGAACGGTCTCAGGCGGGATGCGAGCTTGTCCAGCACGCCATTCACGTACTTGTGCCCGTCTGTCCCGCCGTAGCGCTTGGCGAGTTCGACCGCCTCGTTGATCACCACCCTGTAGGGTATTTCAGGCTGATGGACGAGTTCGAACGAGGCAAGAAGCAGAATCGAAGCCTCGACGGGGCTGAGTTCTGAAAAGGGGCGATCGAGATGGGGCTGCAGTTCTTCCACGAGTCTCTGGGACTCTGAAATTGCGCCTTTCAGCAGATTGGAGAAATAGGCTTCGTCGAGCTTGGAAAAATCCCCTTCGAATCTCAAATGGGATTCGATTGCGTCCGCTTCCGCCCCTGAAAGTTTCCACTGGTAAAGCCCCTGAAGGGCGGCTTCCCTCGATTTCCTTCGTTTTCCCTTCATGACAGACGGCGAAGCAGGTTGGCCATCTCTATCGCTGCAAGCCCGGCTTCCCTTCCCTTCTCGTTCATCCTGGAGGCGGCCTGATCGTCGTCTTCGGTTGTCAGTATGCCGTTCGCAATCGGGATGCCCGTTTCGAGCTGGACAGCCATCACCCCTCCTGCCGATTCGTTGGAAACCACCTCGAAATGATAGGTTTCCCCCCTGATCACCGCACCCAATGCCACCAGCGCATCGTATTTCCCGCTTTTCGCAAGCTTTCTGAGCGCGACGGGGATCTCCAGCGCACCGGGCACCGTGACGAGTATCATCCTGGAAGCATCCACGCCGTGATGAAGGAGCGAAGCGACGCAGCCGGAGAGCAATCCTTCGCAAACGTCGATGTTGAAGCGGCTCATGACGATGCCTATCGCCAGATCCCTGCCCTCGATATTCCTTTCAATTTCCTCGATGTTGTCGAATTTGGCCATTCTCAATCCCTTCCCATTTCATCGATCGATTCGACGAAGCCGGTGACCTCGAGGTCGAAACCGGTCATGCTCGGCATCTTCCTCGGCGCGGCCAGAAGCCTCATTTTCCGCACGCCAAGGTCCTTCAGGATCTGTGCGCCTATGCCGTAATTCCTGAGATCGACCTTGGCTTCCACCCTCGGGCCCGTCCGCATTGCGCGCTCGAGCAGATCGCCCTCGCATTCCTTGCGCCCCAGCAGCACGATCACGCCCGATTCCTGCTTCGATATCGCTTGAAGCGCGTCGTTGAGCCTCCATGAATGCGAACTGCTCTCGATGTCGAGCAGATCCATCACCGATATGGGCTCGTGGACTCTGACATAGGTATCTCTCTCCCGGTCGATTGCTCCCTTCACGAGCGCAAGGTGAGACTGGTTCGAGTTCCTGTCCAGATACACATGAAGCCTGAATTCTCCATAAGGCGTCCTGACCGTGCGCTCCGCTTCCCTGCTCACCAGGGATTCCGTCTGATTCCTGTAATGGATGAGATCCGCTATCGCCCCTATCCTCAGGCCGTGTTCCTCCGCGAAGACGAGAAGATCGGGAAGTCTCGCCATCTCCCCGTCTTCCTTCAGTATCTCGCAGATCACGGCCGCCGGAGTGAGTCCCGCCAGCGTCGTCAGATCGCATCCCGCTTCGGTATGCCCGGCTCTCACCAGCACCCCGCCTTTCTGCGCCATCAAGGGGAAGATATGCCCGGGCTGGACGATGTCTTCCGGCCTTGCATCCCGGGCCACCGCCGCCTGGATCGTCCTTGCCCTGTCGGCCGCTGAAATGCCTGTCGTCACGCCGCTCGCCGCTTCGATCGATACCGTGAAATTGGTTCCCATCCGCGCCTTGTTGGCGGAGACCATCAGCGGAAGATTGAGCTCCCTGCACCGCTCTTCGGTGAGGGTGAGGCAGATCAATCCGCGGCCGTATCGCGCCATGAAATTGATCGCCTCAGCGGTGACGAAATCGGCCGCCATGACGAGGTCTCCCTCGTTCTCCCTGTCCTCCTCGTCGACGAGGATGACCATCTTCCCCGCCTTCAGGTCTTCTATGATTTGGGTGATCGGGCTGAGCGTCATGTCAGAACATCGGCTTCTTTTCGGCCTGCTCATAGCGCCGGGCGCCATCCATGATTTCGGCCTCCGCATCCTGAACGCCCACCCAGGCGTCGACCTTGACCCACTTCCCCTTTTCCAGATCCTTGTAATGCTCGAAGAAGTGACTGATCTGGGAAAGAGTCAGCTCCGGAACATCCGAATGGGATTTCACATTGCGGTAAAGGGTGCAAAGCTTGTCCACGGGCACGGCAAGCACTTTCCCGTCCTGGCCTGCTTCATCAGTCATCTTCAGCATGCCTATCGCCCTGCACCTCACGACCACGCCTGTCATCAGCGGCACCGGGCTCAGCACCAGCACATCGACCGGATCGCCGTCATCGGAGAGGGTATGCGGAATATAGCCGTAATTGCACGGATAATGCATCGCAGTCGACATGAACCTGTCCACGAACATCGCGCCGGTTTCCTTGTCGACTTCGTATTTGATGGGATCGCCATTCATCGGGATTTCGATGATCACGTTGAAATCGCGCGGCAGGTCACGCCCCGAGTTGACCCTGTCAAGATTCATGAAACCGTCCTTCTTATTGAAAACCGGTATTATATAATGACGCGATGACAAATCCGCCAAATTTGTCCAACAACCGATCGGATCAGTCTTGACGCCAGACCAGTATTGCCAGGAAAAGGCCGCGAAAAGCGGTTCCAGCTTCTATTACAGCTTCCTTTTTCTCCCTCCCGAGAAGCGCAGGGCGATCACTGCGCTCTATGCCTTCTGCAGGGAAATAGACGACATCGTGGACGAATGCCACGATGTCAATATAGCCAGGACCAAGCTTGCCTGGTGGCGATCCGAGGTTTCCAGGCTGTACGAAGGCCATCCCGATCATCCCGTGACCAGGGCGCTTGCGCCATTCGCGAAAGGGCTGCCGATCGAACTCTTCAGCGAAATCCTGGACGGAATGGAAATGGATCTCGATCAGGTCCGTTATCCGGACTTCAGTTCGCTCCAGCTCTATTGCTACAGGGTGGCGAGCGTCGTGGGCCTGCTCTCGGCCGAGCTATTCGGATTCGAGAACAGGAAGACGCTGACCTACGCCAACGACCTGGGGCTGGCATTGCAGCTCACCAACATCATCCGGGACGTGGGCGAAGATGCGAGAAGAAACAGGATCTACATCCCGCTTGCCGAACTTGCCGAATACGATGTCGACCCTTCTGACATCCTGAACGCGAAAACGAGCGGAAACTTCGAGAAACTCATGCTTTTCCAGATCGAACGAGCGAGGCGGTATTACAGGAATGCGCTCCATTCCCTTCCTCCCGAGGATCGGAAAAATCAGAAGGCCGGGCTCGTCATGGCGGCCATCTATTCGGCGCTGCTCGACGAAATAGAAAAGGATCCGGGAAGCATCCTGACCGGAAAAACCTCCCTCACGCCGCTGCGCAAGATCTGGATAGCCTGGAAGACATGGAGAAAAGGGTAGCGGTAGTCGGGGGGGGCTATGCCGGAATGGCGGCAGCCTTTGCGCTTTCCGAAGCAGGCTTGCCGGTCACCCTTTTCGAATCCTCGAAAAACCTGGGAGGGCGCGCGAGAGGACTGGACTGGAAGGGAAAGAGGATAGACAACGGCCAGCATATCCTGCTCGGCTGCTATCACGATACGCTTTCCCTGGTGGAAAAAGCCTGCGAAATTCAGGATCCGTTTCTGAGGATGCCGCTTTCGCTTTCGATAGACGGATTTCTGCTGAAGCCCTTCCCCTTATTTCCGCCTTTCGACCTCCTTTTCGGGCTCCTTTCCGCAAAGGGAATTTCCTTCATGGAAAGGGTGAATGCAGTCCGGTTCCTCGCCAGGAAGATCAGGCTGGAAAAGGATCTGCCCGTATCCAAACTGCTCGCCAATGAAGGGCAGAATGACAGGATTTCGGCATTGCTCTGGCATCCCCTCTGCCTCTCCGCGCTCAATACGCCGCCCGATGAGGCCTCAGCCAGCGTGTTTCTCGAAGTGCTCAAGGACGGGCTGAATGGCAATGGATCCGACATCCTGATACCGAAGGTCGACCTCTCCACCCTTTTTCCCAAAGGCGCGGCAAGATTCATCGAAAAAAAAGGCGGAAAAATCCTGACAGAAAGACCGGTCAGGGCGATCAGGAAAAAGGGAGCAGACTTCGAGCTCTTCACGGATACGGAAACCCTTTCGTTTTCCCACGCAATCTGCGCAGTCGCCCCTCAGCATCTTTCCAGGCTGCTGAAAGAAATGCCCGAAATCCCCGTTCCCGGTTTCGATTACCAGCCGATCTGCACCGTCTATTCCCAATATCCGGAAGAAATCAGGCTTCCCGGAAAAATGCTGGGCTTCTCGAAAAGGCTTTGCCAATGGCTGTTCGACAGGGGACAGATCGATGGCCAGAAAGGGCTGATTTCCGGCGTCATCAGCGCAACGCATCCAGGAATTTCCATGGACAAGATCGCATCCGAAATCCATGATGCGGCAGCGAGCCTGATCCCGCATCTCCCTCCGCCGATCTGGCAGAAGGTCATCGTGGAAAAACGCGCGACTTTCTCGTGCACGGTGAATCTGCAGAGGCCGCAAAACGCAACGCCGGTTGAAAACTTCTATCTCGCAGGCGATTACACGGAAGGGCCGTATCCTGCCACGATCGAGTCGGCAGTCAGGAGCGGCCTGGCTTGCGCCAGAAGCATTCTGGATGGATGAGCTTATGGCTAATGCAGGCTCAGGCTCGAAGCATGCATGTTGGCGAAATCGTCCTCCACCATGTCGGTCACCATGGAGTGAATCTCGACATCGAACCATTCCTTGAAGAGTTTCAAAGACCTGTCCGAAGGCCAGAGGCTTTCGTCGCCCACCCAGTCCTCGAGCTCGCGTTCGAAGAGCTCCTCGAAGTTCGAATAGACGAAATGAAGCGCGCTTTCCTCGTCGTCGAATTCCGGGATCAAAAGCGCTGTGGCATCCTTCCTCAACTCGTCCAGCGTCATCCCGCCGGAAACAGGATCAAGAGAATTGACGAGCCAATCCAGAAAATGCTGTTTGGGTTTGATGATGGCAAGACTGCGGTTGATTTCGTACATGCTGTTTCCTGTGCAAACAATGCTGTCTATTTTACACTCGATTATATTCGGAATGTTAGATCAGGTGCCCTTCGGCTATCCTCCTGCAGACCAGGCATTTCAGCCAGAGCCTGTCCTCCCGTGAAGCGCCCAGAAACGAGACGCCGTATTCGAGCATTTCCCTGCCTTTCCTGACATGCTCGATCCGCGCCTCGAGATTCAGCTCCTTTCTGAGTTCGTCTGCTTCGATATCGAAACTCAAGCCTATTCTTTCCCCTTCTCGTCCGATATCGAGAGGGGTATCGAGCTTCCCGCCTTCCTCGCTGAGATCGACCATCAATACCGGCTCCATTTTTCCTCCCGCGTGCACCGTTGCAGGAAGCCTGACCCTGACCCATGGGAAATGTCTCAAGGGCTGAACGCGCGTTTCAGATGGATAGGCCAGGTGAAGATAATGGACAGGGAGGATGGAGACATGCATCACCCGGGTAGGAAAGCTCAGAATATCCTTTCCGGAAAACATCCGGACTTCCAGCGGCTCGCCTTCGAGAAAGTCTATCCTCAGCCCTTCCTTCACGGGAGAAGCGGCCAGCAGGCTCACCCCCTTGATGCAGCCGACCAGGCTGGAATCGTAGCATGCCTCCCCCCTGCAAAGCCGAATCTTCTCGCCGAGACGGGGAAGAATGGGTAGTGTATTTTCCATGGCATTTGCCCGAACACATGATTCACTATAGCAGAATCATGCCTTATGTTATCATGGCTCCATGAAGCGGATTCTTTGGCTCATCCTCCTCGTCGCTTTCTCCGGATTCTCGCAGGCTTCTGACTGGACGCTCAAGGATACGACAGGAAAACCGCTCTCCCTCTCGCAGTACAAGGGGAAGTGGGTACTGGTCAATTTCTGGGCAACCTGGTGTCCGCCCTGCCTGGAGGAAATTCCTGCCCTTGAAAAGCTCGACGAAGAAGGGAAGCTCGTCGTGATCGGCATCGCCATGAGCTACCGCAGCCGGGGCGAAGTGCTGGGTTTCGCAAGAAAAAACCATCTTTCCTATGCTGTCGTGCTGGGGAACGACGATATCGCAGACGAATTCGGCGACATCGACACCCTTCCCACGAGCTTCCTATATTCTCCCGGAGGCCAACTGGTCGGACAGCACCTGGGCCCGCTCTCTCGAAAGGATATCGAAAGCGCCATGCGTGGCGCCCCCTTTTCGAACTAAAAGTGCTCGAATTCGAGCGCAAGCATGAAGCCGCCCACGACCATCATCAGAAGCCCCACCATGAAGCAGATGTCCGCATATTTCTCCAGCGTTCCGACCAGGCGCCGGCTTCGCATCGAAGTATAGGAAAGAAAGCAGCTGATCAGGAATACCAGCCCCGTCACGGCGAAAACATTGTCTATGATGGTGCTGATATGGCGCGTGGCTTCGGTAAGCCTGACGATGCTGATGACGGTGACGCAGACCCCCGTCATCGTCGCCGAAGTCGGCAATATGTGATTGGCTATTCCAGAATTGGTATCGGTATCCATTTTCGCTCCGCACGCATATGACTGCAGTGGATCGTCATGGTTCCCGAAAAAATAAGGGCTCGCTGCAGGTCAAGCAGGCGAGCCCAAAGGAGGGTTCGTTACCAATGAAAATTAGATAACGTTTATATTCTAATAAATCCTTATATCGGTGTCAAGGGAATTGTCATATCCATTCAAAAAAGCTAAATTTGACTGAAGCAACCCTAGATCATGCCAATGAAAGCCCGCACGGCCGTCATCGTCCTGATTCTTCTCGCCGCATCAGGCCTCATTTTCTGGAAGCTCTCCGAGCCCAGGCCTGTCGCCGTTGCGCTTGCAAAAGCGGAGCGGGGACTGGTCGAATCAACCGTATCGAATACCCGCGCAGGCACTGTCAAGGCCTGCAGAAGGGCGAAGCTCGCCCCGACTGCCGGCGGGCTCATCTACAGGCTGAAGGTGAGGGAAAGCGAAAGGGTGAAAAAAGGACAGGTGCTGATCGAGCTCTGGAACAAGGATCTTCTCGCCCAGAAGAAAATGTCCGTGGAACAGCTTGCCTCGTCGCTTGACCACATCAAGCAGGTCTGCCCCCTTGCCGAAGCGGCGGAAAGCGATCTCGCGCGGAAAATGAAGCTGGCGAAAAAGGGATTCATCTCTCGTGAAGGGCTCGAAAACGCAGGGGCCGAGGCGCAATCGAAAAAAGCATCCTGCGATGCGGCAAAGGCCGACGTCAAGGCGGCCAGGGCGAAAATCGATCTGGCCGATGCGGAGATAGAAAAAAGCAGGATCGTCGCCCCTTTCGACGGCATCATCGCCAAGGTCAGCGGCGAACTGGGGGAATTCACGACGCCTTCCCCTCCGGGCATACCCACGCCGCCGGCCATAGACCTCATCGACGACAGCTGCCTTTACGTGACTGCGCCTATCGATGAAGTCGACGCCCCGTCGATCCGGCTCGGCATGCCGGCAAGGATCAGTCTCGATGCCTTTCCGGGAAAGCATTTCGCAGGGCGCGTTTCCAGGATAGCGCCCTACGTGCTCGACATCGAGAAGCAGGCGAGGACCGTGGACGTCGATGTCGACTTCATCGACAAGCTTGACGAAAAAACCCTTCTCGTCGGCTACAGCGCGGATGCCGAAGTGATTCTTGCAAGCCACGAAAATGCATTGCGGATCCCGACGAGAGCGCTTCTCGAGAAAAACAGGGTGCTCGTGCTGAAGGAAGGAAGGCTGGCCGAGCGGCAGGTGAAAACAGGGCTCTCGAACTGGGAATACACGGAAATTCTGGGGGGGCTGGAAAGAGGCGAAAATGTTGTCGTCTCGATCGAGAAGAGCGGCGTCAAGGCCGGCGCTGCGGCTGTTCCGGAAAAATGATCAGACTGGAACATGTCTGCCGCAATTTCACGGTCGGCGACCAGATCGTCCCCGCCCTCGACGATATCTCGCTCGAAATCGGCAAAGGGGAATATGTTTCCGTAATGGGTCCTTCCGGATCGGGAAAATCGACCCTGCTGAACCTCGTCGGGCTGCTCGATCGGCCTTCCTCCGGCGCCTATACCTTCGACGGGATCGATGTCACGCATCTGACGGATGCCGCCCAGGCGCTCTTCCGCAGGGAAAAGATAGGCTTCGTCTTCCAGTTCTTCCATCTCGTCCCTCGCCTCACTGCGATCGAGAACATCGCACTCCCGATGCTTCTCGCCGGCATGCCAAGGGAAGAGAGAAAGGAAAGATCGGGAAAGCTTCTGCACGATCTCGGTCTCGAAGCAAGAGCGAATCACAAGCCCGACCAGCTCTCCGGAGGACAGCGCCAGCGCGTCGCGATTGCAAGGGCTGCCGTCATGAAGCCCGCCCTGCTGCTCGCGGATGAGCCGACCGGGAATCTCGACAGGGCAAGCGGCATGGAAGTCGTTTCGTTGCTCGAAAAGCTCAATGGCGAGGGCATGACGCTTGTTCTCGTCACCCATGATCCGGAGATAGGCAGAAGGGCCGCCCGGTGCATCCGCATGCTCGACGGCAGGCTGGATTGAAGCTCGCCGACATGTTCGTCTTTTCGCTGAAGAGCCTGGCGAGCACGAAAGTCCGCACGCTCTACATGATCGTCGCCATGTCAATAGGGGTTGCCTCCGTCGTCATCCTGACCGCATTGGGTGAAGGCGCGAGGCGCTATGTCGTCGAACAGTTTTCTTCCCTCGGCACGAATCTGTTGATCGTTTTTCCCGGAAGGACGGAAACCAAGGGCAACATCCCGGGACTCTTGATGGGTGAAACGCCGCGGGACCTCACGATCGAAGATGCGCTCGCCCTGCTCAGGAGCCGCTACGTGAAGCGCGTCGCGCCGATCACGATAGGCTCAGGACTGGTCTCCTTCGGGCACAGGAACAGGGAAGTGCCGGTGATAGGATCGACAAGCGACATGATGGCAGTCAGGCACATGACGCTGATGCAGGGAAAATTCCTGCCTGATGTCGACCCCAGGAATGCAGTGCCGGTATGCGTGCTGGGGGCCAAGGTGAAGGACGAACTCTTCGGCTCGTCAAGGGCAATCGGTCAATGGGTCAGGATAGCGGACAGGCGCTTCAGGGTGGTCGGCATCCTGGCGTCCCAGGGTCAATCGCTGGATCTCGACACGGACGAAATCGCCGTCATTCCGGTTGCATCCGCCCAGATGCTTTTCAACATTCCTTCGCTCTTCCGCATTCTGGTCGAAGCGAGGAGCCGGGAAGAACTCGTTCCCGCCCAGAAGGAAGTGCTGGACATCCTGCAGGCGCGCCACGAAGGGGAAAGGGATGCGACCGTGATCACCCAGGATGCCGTTCTCGCCACTTTCGACAAGATCCTGAAGACGATCACGCTTTCGGTTGCAGGCATAGCAGGAATCAGCCTTGCCGTCTCCGGCATCCTCATCATGAACGTCATGCTCATCGCGGTATCCCAAAGGACCAGGGAAATCGGGCTGCTCAAGGCGATCGGCGCAACCGGGATGACGGTCAGGAACCTCTTCTTCATGGAGGCGGCAAGCCTTTCGCTGCTGGGCGCGACAGTCGGCTGGGTGCTCGGCGAAGCCGGCGTGAAGATCATTTCCGGGATCTATCCGGCCCTTCCCGCTTCCGCACCGTGGTGGGCGATAGGCGCCGCGATCGGAACGGCGCTCGGCACCGGCATTCTTTTCAGCGTTCTTCCGGCCGAGCGCGCATCCCGCCTCGACCCGGTTGAAGCGCTCTCGAGAAGATGATCGCTTCCGACTTCCTGCTCTTTTCGATGAGATCGCTGAAGGCGCACCGCTTCAGGACCTTGCTCACCGTCACCGGCATCGCGGTGGGGATTGCAGCAGTCATCACGCTCACCTCGATCGGGGAAGGATTGCACCGGTTCGTCATTTCCGAATTCACCCAGTTCGGCACCAACATCATAGGCGTGAGCCCGGGAAAGACGGAAACGAGAGGGGGACCGCCGGTCGGGATATTCGGCTCCAACAGACCCTTGACGCTCGATGACGCAAAAGCGCTGCAGAAAATACCCTATGTCGAGGCGATCAATCCGGGCTTCTCGGGCAACGCCGAAATCAAGGCGAACGGCAAGAGCAGGCGGGTCCTCGTGAACGGGGCGGGGCCCCAGTTTCCCGAAGCCTTCCACATGAAAGTCGCTTCCGGAAGATTCCTTCCGCCAGACGAATACGAACATGCCAGGGCTTTCGTCGTCCTCGGATCGAAGGCAAAGGAAGAGCTCTACGGCAACGCCAATCCCCTGGGAACGAGAATAAGGGTCGGCGGAGACAGGTACACGGTGATAGGCGTGATGGCGTCGAAAGGTCAGATTCTCGGCTTCGACATGGACGACACGGCATTCATCCCCGCCTCCCGTGCGCTGTCGCTCTTCAACAGGGATTCGCTGATGGAAATCGACGTGATCTACGATCCTGAAATTCCTGTCGAAAAAGTGGCCGAGGAAATCAGGAAGGTTCTGCTTGCAAGGCATGGCCGGGAGGATTTCACCATCACTCCCCAGGAAAAGATGCTCGACGTTCTGGGTTCGGTGCTCGACGTGCTGACTTTCGCGGTCGGGGCGATCGGGGGAATTTCGCTCGTCGTGGGGGGAGTGGGGATCCTCACCATCATGACGATCTCGGTCACTGAAAGAACGGCTGAAATCGGCCTGCTACGCGCAGTGGGGGCGAAGCGTTCCCAGATCCTTGCGCTCTTCCTCGCGGAAGCCGTCCTGCTTTCCATGACGGGCGGAATGCTGGGCCTTGCAGCGGGTTTCCTGATGCTCGAAGGGCTCGCTTTGCTCTTTCCTTCCCTTCCAGTTCACACCCCCTGGTTCTACGCCGTTCTGGCAGAACTCGTTGCAACGGGGATAGGACTCGTTGCAGGGGTGATGCCTGCAAGAAACGCGTCGCGCCTCGATCCAGTCGAGGCCTTGAGAACGGAGTAGGTTTCAGTCGAGATCGACAAGCCAGGCTGCCTTGTCCAATGCCCGATGCGCCCTGGCGATCACTTCACTTTCGTTTTCGATGCCTTCGACTGCGATTCTCGCGCTCGAACAGATCCTGAGCGCGCCGCATGACACCGGCTGACCGAAACTGCAGCGGAACGCCCCTTCCTTCGAAACATGGGAAAGATCCTCGACAAGCAGGGCATGGATTCTTTTCGCCTCGGCGAATTCGAGAAAACGCCCTTTTCGCTTGAGCAGGAACGGAAAAATCGTCTGCACGCTGTCCCAGCCCCGGTGCATCCTTTTCAATTCGGGGACGGGAATCGGCTCGAATGCCGGATCCTTTTCCAGCCTTGTCCTGATCGAATCCGAAAAGCGAGCGAGGAAATTTTCCACGCCGGCTTCCGGCGCCGCCAGAAAAAGCCTGAGTTCCGCAAGTGCGGCCTCCCATCTCAGCAGCAGGCCGATGTTCTCGTCAAGATCAGCGGGACGGACAGGACTGCAGGGAACGAGCAATGCCCCAGAGAATGTGGGTCCGGTGAGGAATTTCGATCCCGTGACGGCCACCATGAATCCCTTTTCGAGATAGGCCCTCAGATTCTCGCGTGCCAGTCTGAACTGGCAGGCGTCGACCAGAATTTCCACCGAATCCGGATACCTTTCCTTCATCTCATGGGCAAAAGAAAGGCTGGGGGCGATCATTCCCGTCTTGGAAACATCGGCGAGCACGACGAGCACCTTTCCACGCCTTTTCACCAGGGATTCCACCCGCATGGCCGCTTCCTCGTCGATATCCCTCCCGCATCTGGGCATGCCATGTTCGTCCCTGAGTTTCAGCTCATGAACCGCTTTTCCGGAGAGCGCGTGCGCCACCCCCCTTCCCGTCTCCGAGCCTGAAACCATCAGGGTATGTTCCGGATCGACGAGGCGATTGGCAAGACGGTGCGCATCCGTTCCGGAAGGGCAGAAATGCATGCCCAGCCCGTCGATATCCGAAATCCCGCAAAGGGAAAGGAATTCATTCCTTATCCTTTGAAATTCGCTCACAGCGCTGTGCAGTCGCCTCCTGAGCGTGTCCGCCGCCTCGAAGGCGCTGGCGGATATGGTTGAAGCAGTCGATGATCCGAACTGGGAAAGAAAAGGATCGGGATAGGGAATGCAGCCGTATTCGTTCCTGCCGGATTGAATGGCGATCCTTGCGTCTCCGCCTTCGGCAAGGAGAGCGGCCGTCTCCGGAAGGCTTTGCGCATCCAGGCGCCTAAGTGCCCGCACGCATCGCCCCCAGGAGCATTTGGCGGAAGGCTGCGAACACCTTTCGCATCTGAGGCGACTTGTAGGGAAAAATGTCGGCCTGATCCATGGCATGCACGACAGCCCCCGTATCCGCCTCGAAAACGAGCAGTTTCCCTTCCTTCGTTTCCGCGCAATCGAGCACCACATAATCGAGCCCCAGCCCTTCGTATATGCCCTTGAAGGCTTCGCGATGGCGGCTTGCGAAATCCGCGTCGAAATTGTTCATGAAGCGCTCCTCCTCCTGCCTCTTCTCTGGGCTGTCGATCATGCCGACATTGGCATAATGGATCATCCAGTTTGCCGAAATCGCCATATGGGCTGCGTAAGGCCGCCCATCGATGAGCGCAACGCGGTATTTTCTGTAGAGACCATCGCTGCTTCTGTAATCGATGAAGGGGGAAACGTAAAATTCCGAGTCACTCATCCTGTCGAGATAGGCTGCAGTCTGTTCCGGGTTTTCCATTCTTTCCAACCCCTGCCCGGCATGGGAATCGATAGGCCTCGCGATGAAGGGGAAATTTCGCAGGGAAAGAAGCGCCTGCCTTGAAACGCGCCTGGCTTCGGGGATGAAGAGCCCGGGCACTTTTGCGAGATGAACCGGGGCCGCTTCCCTGGAAGCCTTGAGGATGTCCGCAGGGCGATTCAGAACCGGCTTCGACCATGAAACCTGCGAGAGTTCCTCGAGCAGGGGATCGCTTTTCGTCGATTCGCCGACCGCAATGAAAACAAGATCGTGTTCGGGCAGCTTCGGCGCTGGCGGCAGCCCCTCCCCCACATAGAGCATGTGAAGCGAGATGTCGCTGCCTTCGACCAGGAATTCAAGCGGCGTATTGGTCATCAGATCGCCAGGCGCCATGATCGCCAGCAGCCTGACGGCTGGCTTTCCGGTTGCAGGAAGATGGTAGAGGATCTTCGTCGCCAGCGCCTGTCTTTGCACGTCCAGCGCAAGATGCCGATTCTGCCTCAACTGAAGCACGACTGAAAGATCCATCAGCGCCTCTGCGTCCTTGGCCTCCGCTTCGGCACGCCTGATCAGCGCCTCCCCGATCGGCGCGAGATCGATTCCATCGAAAGCCATTTTCATCAGCCTGGCAAGTCCCATCAGGCCTTCCTTTTGAATTTCATTCCCCATTCTCCCCCCTTGATAGCGAATTTCCGAAAGCGACGACAGCATCGACCAGGGCATCGATATCCTCCCTTGCAGTGCGATGATTGACGATCGCCGCCCTGATGGCAAGCTTGTCCTTGACCATGGTCGTGGAAGGCGCTGCAATCCCCGACTCCTGAATGCCTGCCGCTATTTCGGCATTGTCCCCTTCCCGATAGCCGAAGCAGACGATATTGAGCGAAACGGGCGCGAGGAGCTCGAGCTCGGGTTCTTCGAGTATCCTCGACTCGAGATAGCGCGCGAGTTCGCATGTTCCGGAAATGGCCTGCCCGAGCCTTTCCGCGCCATAAACCTTGATCGTGAACCAGGTCTTCAATGCCCTGAATCCGCGTGAAAGATCCGGTCCGAAATCGCAAGGCCAGGGGGAACCTGCTGCAAGCGCCTTTCCTTCCCGCATCAGGTAAGGCTCGTGAGCGGCGAAAGTGCTTCGATGCAGTTCGCCCTCCCTGACGAGAATGAATCCCGCATCGTAAGGCACCTGCCCCCATTTGTGGAAATCGAAAGCGATCGAATCGGCAAGCTCGATTCCATTCAGCCTGGGCGCAATCTCTGGCGCGAGCATGGCGAGGGCGCCCAAGGCGCCGTCGACATGGAACCACAATCCCTCCGCCTCGGCGATTTCGGCGATTTTCTCCAGATTGTCTATCGCGCCGGTATCGACGGTCCCCGCCGTTGCTGCGACAAAAAAGGGGGAAAGACCGGATTCCCTGTCCTTTCTTATCATTTCAGCCAGAACTTCGACATCCATTTCGAATTTTTCGTTCACTGGAACGAATTTCAGGGTATCTGTCCCCATGCCAGCGAGATCGAAAGCCTGGGCGATGCTGCCGTGCGCGCTTCTCGAAGCATAGGCGCAAAGGCGATGATCCCTGATCCCCTTTTTTCTGACGTCCGTCCCCAGAAAAGCGCGTCTTGCGACCAGCAGTGCGACATAATTCGCCATGGAAGTGCCGGTCAGGAACAGGCCGCTCGCCGTTTCCGGGAAGCCGAAAATCTCCCTGACCCAGGCCGTCACCTGCTTTTCCACCTCGATCGGCATCTGGTCACGCCCGCCCAGATTCGCATTCAATCCTGCAGCGAGCATCTCGGCGACCATCCCGACCGGGGTTCCGCCGCCATGCACCCAGCCCATGAATCCGGGGTGAACATTGCCGACTGTGTAGGGAAGCACATCGTGCATGAAGATTTCGTGAACGCGCGAGAGGGACATGGGTCTCTGGGCAAGCGATTCCCTGAAATTCGCCCTCGTTTCTTCGGGTATGGGCTGCCATACCGGCCTGTCTCGCACATGTTCCACATAGCCGATCATGTCGTCCAGCATCCTGTGGGCCTGTTTCCTGAATTCTTCCCAGTCCTGGGGATCGAGTGTGGTTTCCATCCGGTCATTGTCAGCAAATAGCATACCTGCCCTGTTATGCCCATTTTAGGACCGAAAGCGGCAAATTTCGGCCGGAACCGGCAAAACGCCATTGCCATCCCCTCCCTATTCGACTATCGTAGTTACGGCTATCCCCTGTTGTTTACGGCAGGCCCTGCCTTCGACTTCAGGCCGAATGCGGCATTTTCCGGGAAACCTGTTGGAGGTTCGTCATGAAGGAAGAAATCAAGAAGAGGCTCGATCCCGAGCAATATTACGTCACCCAGGAAAACGGAACAGAGCCGCCGTTTCGCAATGCCTACTGGAACAACAAGGAGGCCGGCATCTATGTCGATGTGGTCTCCGGTGCACCGCTCTTCAGTTCGCTCGACAAGTTCGATTCAGGAACAGGCTGGCCGAGCTTCACGAAGCCCCTTGACCCGGAGAACATCCTGGAAAAAGCCGACCATTCCCATTTCATGACGAGGACGGAGGTCAGGAGCCATGACGCCCATCTCGGTCATGTTTTCGACGATGGTCCCGCTCCGACCGGAAAACGCTACTGCATCAATTCAGCCGCCCTCAGATTCATTCCTTTCGAAGAAATGGAAAAGGAAGGCTATGGCCGATATCTCCGCCTTTTCGAGAAAAAATGAAGATTCAGTTCGATGCATTCATATTTCTGCAGGGAAATTTCCAGGGATCAGCATCTCCTTCGTCACTTCCATCCTGAGCAGCAGGCCCCTGAGTTCGCGCAATGCCTCGCTCTGTATCTGGCGGATGCGCTCCCTCGTCAAGTCCATGCTCTGGGCGATCTGATCCAGGGTTGAAATGTCGCTGCCGTTGAACCCGTAACGGCGTTCGATGACGATCCTGTGTTTCTCGTTGAGCTTTCCCAGCCACTCGTTGACCAGCCTTTCCATTTCGACGTTCTCCATCAAGAGATCGGGCTGGAGGTGCTGTTCGTCCGGAATGGCCTCGCCTATCGAAAGCATGGGGTCGATGTCGAGCGGCGCATCGAGCGAAAGCATTTTCTCGTTCTGCTGGATCACCCGTCTGACCTCTTCCTCTGTCATGCCAGTCTTCCTGGCTATCGTCTCGACACAGACATCGCCGCCATGCGCCTCGATCTCGTGCGTGATGCGCAATACGACATTGATGTCCTTCACCACATGGACGGGAAGGCGGATGGTTCTCGACTGGTTCATGATCGCACGCTCGATGTTCTGTCTGATCCACCAGGTCGCATAAGTCGAGAAACGGTAGCCCAATTCCGGATCGAATTTTTCAAGCGCATGCATCAGACCGAGATTGCCTTCCTCGATCAGGTCGAGGAGCGCGACCCCCCTGTTGACATAATGCCTCGCGATTTTGACGACCAGCCTGAGGTTGTGCTCTATCATCTTCTGCCTGGCTTCGAAATCCCCCTGCTTCACGAGCCGGGTAAGCCGCAATTCCTCGTCCGCCCTGAGCAGCGGCTTCCTCCTTATCTCGTTGAAATAGATCTGTATTGCGTCGAATACCGGGTCATCTGCAGCAAAATGGCGCTCCTCCTCGACAGGACTTGCTTCTTCGAAAGGTAAGTCTTCCTTGTCGGCTATCATGATTTTTCCCTTCGTATTCGCTTTTTGATATCAAACCGCCCCCAACGGTTAATACTAGTACATTTCATAGCTTTTTTGTCTGATATTGTCTCTGTCAAGTTTGACAGGTTGAAAATGGGGGGTTCATTAGAAAAAGCTGATTGACCGGAGCAAAAACCCTTTTCAAGCCGATGGAATTTTGAGACAATAAGAACCATTCTCATTCAGATTTTTTTCATGACTACCGTCAAACTGTCTGCCCTTTCTCCCGGTCAATCGGGCGTGATCACGGCATTGCATGCGGAGGACGAGCTCTACCACAGGCTTGCGGCGATGGGTTTTCGCATCGGCAAGCGCGTGCAGATTCTGAGGCTCGGCCGTTTCTCAGGCCCGCTCCATTTGCGCATCGGCACGACGGATCTCATGCTGAGACGGGATGATGCGAACAAGATAGACGTGAAGGCAGGATGAAACGCATCGCCCTGCTCGGCATGCCCAATACGGGCAAGTCCACCTTCTTCAACAGGATCACCGGTGCCTCTTCCAGGACCGGGAACTGGCCGGGCGTCACTGTCGACCTGCTCGGCGCGAAGGTCCTGTTGGGAAAGGACATGGTCGAAATCGTCGATCTGCCCGGCATCTACGACCTGCACGGATTCTCCGACGACGAACAGGTCGTTCGCCATTTTCTCGAGAACAATCCTGTCGACCAGCTGCTCGTCATACTCAATACTTCCCAGATAGAACGCCAGCTGAGTCTGGTGATGCAGATCAAGCAGCTCGGCCTCCCGGCCATCATTCTGCTCAACATGGCAGACGAGGCGAAGAAATTCGGCATCACTGTCGATCCTGAAAAGCTTTCCGAGATGCTGGAATTGCCCGTCCTGCTGCTCAGCGCGAAATACGGAACAGGCTACAAGGAAGCCTACAAGCTGCTCGTACAAGTATTGCAACAAAGCCGCCCCGTCAGGCTGGAGTCACTGCGCGAAATGCTCGCCGTCGACCACAGGATAGAATCGGAAATGGAAGAGATCCTGAAGAAGACGGTCGATATCCCGGCCCAGCTCTCCGACAACCTGACCTCCCGTCTGGACAGCGTGCTCCTCCACCCATGGGCGGGGCTGCCGCTCTTCTTCCTCGTCATGTACCTCACTTTCCAGGCGATCTTCATCTTCGGCAAGCCGCTTCAGGATGGCGTGACCTGGATGCTCGACACCTTCCGCCATGCGGCGCTCGATCCGCTCTTTTCCCATTCCCCATTCCTGGTCAAGGGGCTTCTTCTCGACGGCATATACAACGGCGTGGGAACCGTCGCGACATTCGTTCCCATCATCATCCTTTTCTTCCTCTTCATGGCGATCATCGAGGACACCGGCTATCTCTCGAGGGCTGCTTTCCTGATGGATGCCTTGATGTCGCGACTGGGGCTGGACGGGCGGGGATTCGTCATGCTGCTGATGGGTTTCGGCTGCAACGTCCCGGCATTGATGGGAACGAGGGTGATGAGAACCAGGAGCCTCAGGCTCCTCACCATGCTGGTGATTCCCTTTTCGCTCTGCTCCGCACGGTTGCAGGTCTTCATCTTCATCACGGCAGCGATATTTCCGGCCAAGGACGCGCCGCTCGTGCTCTTCAGCATGTATCTTTTCAGCTTTGCAACGGCGCTGCTCACCGCAGTGCTCTTCAAGAAGCGGTATCAGAACACCGAACCTTTCATTCTCGAGGTTCCCCCCTACCGCTTCCCCACCTTCAGGCAGATGCTCCTGAGAGGCTGGCACGAAGTGCATCACTTCCTCAACCGCGCGACGAAATTCATCGTCGCAGGCGTGGTCCTGGTCTGGCTCCTCACCCATATCCCGACCGATGTGCCGCCTGCGAGCCCGCAGACGCTTGCCGGCATGATAGGGAACGCATTTTCGCCTCTGCTCGACCCGATCGGCATCAACCAGAAGCTCGCCATTGCCCTCATCTTCGGCTTCGTCGCGAAGGAAATCGTGATCGGTTCGCTTGCCGTGATCTACGGCATGCAGGGGGCCGGATTGATGAATCTCATGGCGCACCAGCTCGACTGGGTTCAGGCCTACAGCTTCATGCTCTTCACCCTGATCTACACCCCCTGTCTCTCCACCATCGCCACATTGAGAAGCGAATCGAAAAGCAACGGCTTCATGCTGCTTTCGCTCGCCTGGTCGCTCGGCCTTGCCTGGCTCGTCAGCTTCGTCTTCTACCAGGGCGCCCGCGCGCTCGGCTACTGAAATTCGACCCGCCCTTGACTCTGCTCCGGCCGGAGCTATGTTTGATTATGGGTTCGGGGAGAAAAAAATGGGGAAGGCTTGGGGCTTGGCTCTTTTCACTGCAGCATTCTGCATGACCTGCCAGGCAGAAGCGCTTCCGGCTGAATCGAACCTCCAGAATCTGAAGCTCAGACAGGAAATCAGGGAACTGGAACTCAAGAATGACGCGCTTTCGAGCTGGAGCGGCCGTTACGGATCGCTCATCACCATCGTCCTTGCGCTGGGGACCCTGGGTGGGACGGCCATCAAGACCTTGAGCGAATACCAGAAGAACAGGGAAGAAAGAAGGGACGAGAACCAGCGCAGAGCGGACGAACGATTCGCGGGCACGGTCGAAAAGCTTGCGTCCGATTCAGGCCTTCCCGCGATGATGACCGCGGCGACATCCATTCTGATTTTTCTGAAACCCGAATATCCCCATCTTCACGAACAGGTCTTCAGGGTGATACTCGCAGCCCTCAAGGTCGACGAACTCCCGAACCCGGTCAAGAAGATCCTGGTCCACGGATTCGAAAAGGCGATGGAAGTCAATCTGAGGTCCTGGAAGCTCGACGCGGCGGGACTCGACTGGGCCGGCGCCTATTTCAGGCGCATCAGGCTGAATGAACTGGATCTCTCCGATGTAGACGTCGCATTCTCCGACTTGAGCCATTCGAATCTCGGAAAATCGAACCTTTACCGCGCGAAGGGAATCGGCGTGCATCTCGAAAATGCGAGACTTTCAGGCTGTAATCTACAGGAAGCGAGGCTGAGGGATGCTTGTCTTGCGAATGCCAATCTCCACGAAGCAAACCTTGTTTCGGCGCGCCTGGAAAATGCCGACCTTGCCGGCGCCCGGTTCAACAGGGCTTTCCTGCAGGATGCCCACTTCGACGGCGCAAACCTGAGAGGCGCGTGTTTCGTGCAGGCCAACCTCAGGAACACCCGCTTCCGTGGCGCACAGTTCGACGAATCCGCATTGAAGACGGTGTTGAAGGCCTACAAAGAAACCTGGAAGAAGGCTGTTTTCGACGAAAAAACATGGCAATACCTCTGCAAGGAGGCGGGTTTTGCTCCGCAGAACCATCCGTGAGTTGCCCGGAGAATTTCACGAAACCCCATGGACGCGATCCGTCATGACGATCCGCCACCCCGAGCTCCCCGGGCAATTCAATGGTAGACGCCAACATGCGTTCCGGCAAGGCCGCCTGATTCATTCGGAATGGACCCATTCCTTCGCCGCGGGCGCCGACTTTCGCCAAGCAAAGGCATGTTAACGCTATTTTCGCATCTGCGTTGGCTCAGGACTAACTATGGATGCCAGGCGCAAGGCGCTGGCAGTGACCGGCAATACCACGCGGCTCGGCTCTCCTGCCCGTACAGCCCGCTCCGTCAGGGGCCGGTTCCAGCGGGCTGCTAGAGGGGCTTCAGCGGGAAGGCGATTTCCCTTCTGCTTATGACGCGAAGGCATGCATCCACCACCCCGCTGTCGAACAGCCTGCCGCGTCCCTTTTCGATCTCTTCGATGGCTGCATCCATTCCCAGTGATGCACGGTAAGGGCGGTGTGAAGCCATCGCCTCCAGTACGTCCGCGACGGACAGTATGCGCGCTTCCAGAATGATCTCCCCGTCTTTCAGACCGAGGGGATAGCCCGATCCGTCGAGACGCTCGTGGTGCTGCCTCACCATTTCCGCGACGGGCCACGGAAAATGGATGTCCTTGACGATGTCATATCCCACGTCGGGATGAGTCCTGATGAGGGCGAATTCGTGTTCCGTCAGCTTTCCCGGCCTGTTCAGTATTTCCGCCGGGACATAAATCTTTCCTATGTCGTGTATCAGCGCGCCCAGATGGATGCCGTTCACTTTTTCTTTCGAAAGTCCCAGTTCCGCAGCGATCAAGGACGCGATCTGCGCCACCTTCTGCTGATGCCCCGCGGTATAGGGATCCCTCTTTTCGAGCGTCATGGCGATGGCCGCTATCATTTCCTGGAGCGACTGGCTGAGCTTCGATGACTGGATTCTCTCTCCTTCGAGCGCCAGATCCCGCTCCTGCCTCGTCCGCAAGGTGGCGATGCCGTAGGCGAGGTCATCGGCGAGTTCTTCGAGAAGCGCGATTTCTTCTGGGCCGAATGCGCCGACTTCGGATGCCGAAATGACGATCGCGCCGGATACGGCGCTATTCTGCAAAACGGGAATCGCCAGCGCCGAGCGGCATCCGCATGCCTTCACCACCTCGATCCATGGGGCAAAGCGCGGATCGGCCAAGATGTCGGAAATAACCATCGTCATCCTTTTTCCGACAGCATCGATCGCGGCCCTTTTTGCGAACTTTTCGAGAATACCGGTTTTTTCCCCGAAGCAACCTTCCCCGAAAGAAGCGACAGGCTCCATTTCCTCTTTCCCATGAAGCATCCACGCGGCGAGATAGCCCCCCTTCTCGATGATCACCCTGCAAGCTGATTCGAGGAGCTCGGGTTCGCTTTTAGCCCTGACCAGCACCTCGTTCCCGGCAGAAAGGGTTCTCAATGCGCGATTCGCACGAGCAAGGGCCCTTTCAGATTCCTTGCGCTCCGTGATGTCGCGCGCGATGCCCAGCATATAGCGCCTGTCGAGTTCCACCACGCGCAAATTGACTTCCACCGGGTAAGTCGAGCCGTCCTGGCGCCTGTGCATCCCTTCGAAGCGCGCGCTGCCCTGTTGAAGCAGCTGCTGCTCGACCCGCTTCCGCGATTCGGCATCGAAGGAAATGTCGATATCGGACATGGAGAGCGAAAGCAGCTCGTCCCGGCTGTAGCCGAGGTTGCTGCATGCAGCCTCGTTTGCGTCGAGAAATCTCAGGGTGACGGGATCGATTATCTCGATGCTGTCCATGGAGTTGTCGAGGAGATCGCGGAAAAGGCGCAATTCCCGCTCGCTTTCGCGCAACGCCTTTTCCGCCGCCTTTCTCGCCCGGATGCCATGTTCCGCCGAAAGCACGCGCTGCACAGCCGAAGGCAACCGGACCAGGTTGTCCTTCAGGACATAGTCCTTGGCGCCGGACTTCAAGAAGGAAACAGCCCCTTCATCCCCCAATGTGCCTGACACCATGATCACGGGGATTTCGGGGTGGGTTTTTCTCGTTATATCGAGGGCTTCTTTCCCGTCGAAAGACGGAAGCCTGTAGTCGGCAAGCACGACATCCGGCGAAAACTCCTGGAGGGCCGACACGAACGAATCGCGCGTCTCGACCCGAAGCGAGGTGAAGACCATGCCGGCATCCTTGAGTTCGTCGACGATGAGCCTCGCATCGGTCGGCTGATCCTCGAGGAGGAGAATGCGCAGCTTATCGCATTCGTTCACTATGAATTGTGAATCGGCGAGCGGTTGATCAGGAGCCAGTAAAGCCCCAGATGGGAGACGACTTTCGCGAATTCGTCGAAATCGACGGGCTTCTGGATATAGCTGTTGACCCCGAGCTTGTAGCTCTCGACGATGTCCCGATCTTCCTTGGAAGAAGTCAGGACCACGACAGGGATCGTCTTCGTCCTGTCGTCCCCCTTCACCTTCCTCAACACTTCCAGGCCGTCCACCTTCGGCAGCCTCAGGTCGAGGAGTATCACCCTGGGGCCGTTCACGATCTTTCTGCCGGAATATTGCCCTCTGGCGAATACGAAGTCCAGCGCCTCGGCCCCGTCCTTCACCCAGAATAGCTTGTTCGCGAGCTTGTGCTCCTTCAACGCGTCCATTGCGAGTTCCGCGTCCGTAGGATTGTCTTCGACGAGCAGAATTTCGACTTCTTCAACCAATGGATCCATTCTTTCCTCCTTGTTTCGCGGGAAGGGAGAAACAGAATTCCGCCCCTTTTCCTACCTCCCCCTTCGCCCATGCTCGACCTCCGTGGCGGTTTGCGATGCGTTTGACGATCGCGAGCCCTATTCCCGTCCCTTCGAATTCCTCGACCCCGTGCAGTCTCTGGAAAACGCCGAAGAGCTTGTCCACATACTGCATGTCGAACCCCACGCCATTGTCCCTCACACAGTAGACATGTTCGTTTCCTTCCACCGTTCCGCCTATTTCTATCAGCGCATCCCCTTTCGGCCTCGTGAACTTCATCGCATTCGCCACAAGATTCATCCAGACCTGGCGCAGCATCGCGGGATCGCCTTTAGCAGGCGGGATTTCACCGAATTCGACTTTGATTTTTCTTCCTTCGATCCCCGGCTTCAGCTCCTCATAAACCGATCTTGCGAGATTTTCCATGTCGACCGTCGAAAAATCCATTTCCAGCCGACCCATTCTGGAGAAGGAAAGGATATCGTCTATCAGCTGGGCCATTTTCTTCGAATTGTCCCGGACGACATTCAGCAGCCTTTTTCCTTCATCGTCGAGCTTGTCCTCGTATCTCGCGAGGATCATCTTTGAGAAGCCGTCCACCGCGCGCAGCGGAACCCTGAGATCGTGCGAGACGGAATAGGCGAAGCTCTCGAGTTCCTTGTTCGCCTCATCGGCAGCCCGCGCCCTTTGCTCGATCTCGGCGAGAAGATGCTCCCGCTCGAGCTCCGCCTGCTTCCGTTGCGATATGTCGAGTATCGTGCCTATGATACCGCCCTGGCTTCCGTCAGGATTCTGGAAGATGGATTTGTGGAAGATCACGTCGTGTTCTGCCCCATCCGCATACCTCACGCGGCTCTCGTACACCTGGATCCCGCCCTTCCCGAAAAGCTCGTCGTCCGCCTTTCTGTACAGGTCGGCGAGATGCCTCGGATTGATGTCATAGACGGTCTTTCCAACTACCGAGCCCCGTGGAAGCCCGAGGTATTCGAAGAAGGCATCGTTTCCTCCGCGGTACACGCCTTGCCGGTCCTTGTAGAACATCGGCTCGGGGATCGATTCGATCAGGTTCCCGAGGAAGGCTGATGTTTTCTTGAGATTGGCATTCGCGGCTTCGAGTTCTTCAGTACGCTGTTTGACGAGTTCTTCCAGATGCTCCCGGTAAATCTTCAGCTCTTCTTCTGCCTCTTTTCTTTGCGTGATGTCGTCTATCATGCAGAGATGGCGAGGGGACACATCCGCTTCCCTCAAGGGTGCGATAGTCATGTTGATCCAGACATAAGTGCCGTCAGGGCGCACGTATCTCTTTTCCATGTTGAAGCCCAGGATCTTCCCGGCATTCAAGAGCGCCATGTGGTCCAGGTCTTTCTGGACATCGTCAGGATGGGTGATGCTCATCCAGTCTATCGAAACCATCTCTTCTATGCTTCTTCCCGCGATTTCCGCAAATCTCGGGTTCACGTCGTAGATTCTGCCGGTGTGCGAATCGATTAGAGCAACCCCGAGGGGGGCTTGATTGAAGATCGTGGCAAAGCGCGCCTCGCTCACCCTTCTCGCCTCCTCCAGCGCCTTGTGAGCTGTGATGTCGCGTGCAACAGCGAACACCCCTGCGACTTCGCCTCTTTCGTCCTTGTAGAGGCTCGCATTGTAGAGAACGTCGATCAGTTTTCCGTCATTGCGG
The DNA here is from genome assembly GCA_021848825.1 of Pseudomonadota bacterium. GTDB lineage: Bacteria > Pseudomonadota > Gammaproteobacteria > Burkholderiales > JABEVD01 > JABEVD01. The sequence continues at coordinate 187,529 of JAJZTQ010000002.1, read as the reverse complement.
CGAAGGGTGAGAGGGTAATCTCTGACCTCTCCCTTTTCGAAAACCTCCCTGTAGCCCCGCTTCGCTTTTTCGGGTACGGTGAAATAATCCGAGAAATCGCTCCCTATGAGCTTGTTCCGCGCCAAGCCCGTGGCGTTGATTGTCGCCTCGTTCACGTCCGTTATTTTCCCTTCGGTGCTGATGGTGACCAAGGGATCGAGGCTCGTTTCCAGAAGGTTTCTCGCGTAGCGCTCGGATGCGCGCAACGCGGCTTCCGCATCATGACGCTCCGTGATGCGGCCGAGGCGCTCTGCGATAGCATTGAGAACCAGCCTCTCTTCCTTGAGAAACGGGCCTTCGTCTAGCTCGGGCTCTTTTTCAAGGTAGCCGATCTCGACTTTCCCGATGACCGATCCCTCTGCGAAGATGGGTGCTTGCTGCATCCATTCGGATACTCTGAAATTCCGGCTCTTGAATTCGGCTTCGCGGACTGAAATTCTCGCGCAGGCGATCTCGGGATATTGCCAGCTTTGCGGCAAAATATGGGCCAATTCCTGAAAAAATTCGCTCAGGGAAAGGTCTTTTCGTTCCGCAAGCGCCGAAAGCGTGTACAAGGCCTGGAGCTCTTTCACTCTTTCGGCGAGCGCATTTTCGGAAGCCTTCCTCTCGGTGATGTCGCGCGCCGCTGCGAATACCCCTGCGACTTCGCCTCTTTCGTCCTTGTAGAGGCTCGCATTGTAGAGAACGTCGATCAGTTTTCCGTCATTGCGGCGCAGCGTGAGAGGGTAATCTCTGACCTCCCCCTTTTCGAAAACCTGCCTGTAGCCCCGTTTCGCTTTTTCAGGCTCGGTGAAATAATCGGAGAAATCGCTGCCGGTCAGCTTTTCCCTCTCGATCCCGGTCGCAATAACGGCTGCCTTATTGACGTCCGTTATCTTTCCACCGGGGTCTATCGTCACCAGAGGATCGAGGCTCGCCTCCAGCAGGCTTCTCGCATAAAGCGATGACGCCCTGAGCTTTTCCTCGCTCGTGCTCCGCTCCATCTCGGAGCGGTTGAGGCTGACGATGTCCCGATAGATCAGTGCGCCCAGACCCAGTATGTTCGCCGTGGTGAAGAGCGCCAGTCCTGCATCTTCGTGAAAATATCCCGCCCGGATGCCCTGCAGAATGAGATAGCCCGCCATGAGCTGGAGCAGGATTGCAGCCGGAAACAGCCTCCTGGCCGCCCTTCCCGCAATGGTATCGCTCGACATCATCAGCCTCATCGGGAAATCGGCTCTCGCATTCATGGTCCCGATTCCAAGCAGAACGAAGACTGCAGCGGTGTGGATCGCCATGGGGGTGTAGCTGAGTTTGACCCTCAGGAAGGCCTCGATGTCGTAGAAATAAGCGAGCAGTGCAGTCCCGCCTATCAGCACCACGCCGAAGGCGAGCGCATTGGCAACCAGCGGGAGACGACTGCTTTTGAAATGCAGGAGGAAGAGCGCCATGCCGAGCAGCATGAAGCTTACGGCTGTATTGGTTGCCATTCTCCCCGGTATGTCGCCCGGCAGATTTGTCATTTCTTTGAACAGGATCTGGTCGATGCCGACATTCATGCCGCTCACGTATTCCAGAAGGGTGAGAAACCCGAGCAGCAGCACGCCGGCTGCGAAGGTCTTCGAGACAGATGGGTACGGCCTAAAGCACCAGAGCGAAATCCCGGACAGGATGAAGCCCAGGGCCGTATTCGCCTTCATGTAGACCAAGCCCGGCATGGCTCCCTTCAGCAGCGGGATGTCGAAAGCCCAGCCGAAGAGGACAAGCACGCCGACAGCGATCGCAATCCCCGAGATTGCTCTCTGGGCATGCTCGAATAGCCGTGAAACCCATTCCATCGGAGGCCATCTTCAGAAGGTATCAAAGCGCCCCGCGCGCCACTGCGGCAAGCGAGACATGAACCTTTTCCATGAAACCTCCCTTTTCCGTTTATCGATGGCGAGTCGCCATGCTTCAATTTTTTTTATAGATCAATGAACGGAAATTGCGAGGCAACGCCTATCAAGGAATCCCCCGGGATTCATGACTAGCGATCCGGCGGAGAACCGTTATCGCATTTCTTGCACTGAAGCCTGGTTCCCAGGAAGGAAGAGCGGCCTTCCTGCTCAAGGACCCATGGGCGATTGATCCATGGCGGGATATGGCGCACATGCTGAAAATGCCCGCATTCGAGCTCGGCCACCCAGTGATTTTCCGAATCCTGATGAAAACCTGTGATGCGGCGTTCCATGCTGTTCGAAAATGCAGATAGATGAGACGCCATTCTACCTGCGGCGCCCGAAAAACAGAATGCTCGCTTTCGCGGGCATTCGTCTCGTGAAACAGTCTCTCCCCTGCTTCAGCCTTGCTTGTTCTTGAGATAACAGCTTGTGAGTATGGTGAGTGCTGCAACCGCGAACCAGCTGATTCCGAACGTCCAGTATGCTTGCATGTCCATGTCGATCTCCTTTTATTGTCGGGTTTAACAACCATGAAGACAATGGTTTTTACTAAACCATATTTGCTTCATGGTTTATTATGTTCAAGCAACGATTAAGTGTCAACCAGTCCTTGATTCTCATTACCCGTGAAATGAAAAAGCCCGCTTTCGCGGGCCTTTTCAAGACGGATAGCGAATCTCTAGAAAGGGATGTCGTCGTCCATGTCGTCGAAGCCGCCCGTCTTGGGGGCGGGCTTCGAAGGTCTCGATTCGGTCTGGGAATCGCTCACTTCGAAGCTGTTTCCGCGGCTTCCCAGCATCTGCATCTTGTCTGCGACGATTTCGGTGGTATACCTGTCCTGTCCATCCTTGTCCTGCCATTTCCGAGTCTGGATGCGCCCTTCGACATAGACCTGGCTCCCCTTCTTCAGGTATTCCCCCGCTATTTCGGCCAGCTTTCCGAAAAACGCAACCCTGTGCCATTCCGTCTTTTCCTGTTTTTCCCCGCTCTTGTCTTTCCAGGATTCCGTCGTGGCGAGCGTGATGTTCGTGATCGCCGATCCATCCGGGGAATAGCGCACATCGGGATCCTTCCCCAGATTGCCGATCAATATCGCCTTGTTCACAGATGCCATGTCACGCTTCTCCTATATTGATATTCTTCCCTCAGGCTTAATATTCTATCTCATCGGCGGAAACTCTTCACCCCACCCTATGTTGTCTGGCGAACATACCTCGAACGGCGATGGTGTTATAGTTAGAATTATTCAATTTCAGATCATCCATGCACCCAGACAACCCGGACATTTTCCCATGGGATAGCCATTTCGAGACAGGGATGCCCGAACTCGACAGGCAGCATCGTCATCTCGTCGACCTCGTCAATTCCATTGGCAGCATCCTTTTCCTCGAAAAAGACATTGCCCACTGCAGGCAATCGCTGCTCGAAATCATCGAATCCCTTTCCGTCTATGCCGACTTCCATTTCAGCCGCGAGGAAGAATTGATGCCTACAGCGCTCTCTTCCCTGGAGGAAGCGATGCACAGACGGAGCCACGAGGAATTCAGGCGTTATCTGGAGGAGGCAAGGCTCGAGGCGGGAAGCGCGCCCTGCGAGACGGCCGGCAAACTGCTCGGCTTTCTTTCAAAATGGCTGATCGTGCACATCATCGGCATGGACATGCGCATGGCCCGGAAATATCTCGCCATCGAATCCGCATTGCCTCGTGACGAAGCGCATGAAGTCCATTTCGAATCGAAAACGAATGAAACCCTCCTCAATGCAATGGCAAAGCTCCTCGATCGCTTCGCCGAAAAAACGAATGAGCTGTTCGAAATCAGCCGCAGCCTGAGAAGGGAAATCGACGCCCACAAGCTCACTGAATACGAACTGCACAAGTTTTCCAATGCCGTCGAGCACAGCCCTGTTTCCATCCTGATCACTGACGACCGGGGGATTTTCGAATATGTGAACCCGAAATTCACGGAAATGACGGGCTTCGCCTTCCACGAGCTCGACGGACACACGCCCGCAATACTGAAGTCCGGGTTGACTCCGGAATGGCTGTACGATGACATGAGGGAGGCGCTTGCCGCAGGACAGGAATGGCGCGGCGAATTCCGGAACAGGAAGAAGAGCGGCGAACTGTACTGGGACCATGTCTCCATCTCCCCCATATTCGATGCGGCGGGGAAGATCACCCATTACGTTTCAATCCAGGAAAACATCACCGAAAGAAAGCAGGCGCTGGAAGAGCTGAGCCATCAGAAGGAATTCTCCGAGGTCATCATCAACAGCCTGCCCGGCATTTTCTACATGGTCGACGTCAAGGGCGGGATCGTCAGGACGAATCCGCAGTTTCTCGAAGTCACGGGCTATGCGGAATCCGAAATTGCGGGAAGGAATCTCTTCGATCTTTTCGACGGCAGGAACAGGCTGGCGTTCTCTGAAAAGATGAACGAGGTTTTCGAAAAGGGGGAGTCCGCGCTTGAAACGGAAATCGTGACGAAAAGCGGCATGTCGATTCCCTATTTCCTGACGAACCACAAGATGCTGATCGATGGAGATCATTTTCTGGTCGGGCTTGGAACTGACATTTCGGAGCGAATCACGCTGCAGCATGAGCTCGTCCATCAGGCGAGAACGGACATGCTGACTGGCCTTCCCAACCGACGACGCTTTTTCGAGCTTGCCGAACTGGAACTGGCGAGAGCCAAAAGGTACGGCGGCCTTGTTTCCATCATGATGATCGATCTCGACGAATTCAAGTCCATCAACGACCTGCATGGCCACCAGACAGGCGACAGGGTGCTGATGAAGTTCGCCGAAACATGCAAAAGGACGATGCGCAGCATCGATATCGCCGGAAGACTAGGCGGCGAAGAATTCGCGGTCCTGCTCCCCGAAACCGACATGACCCAGGCGTTCGAAGCCGCAGAGCGGCTGAGGCAGCAGCTTGCCAGGGAAAGCATCGAAGTCTCGGACAGCGTCCTCGCCTTCACCGCATCGATCGGTGTGGCCACGCTCTCGTCCGGTCAGGATAGTCTCGACAGCCTGCTCGCCACTGCCGACAAAGCGCTATACGAGGCGAAGCGCTCGGGACGCAACCGGGTTTTCAGGGCTTGACGCCTGCGAGCTTCAATACTCCTTCCTCGTCGAAGCCTTTCAGGCTTGTCTTCAGATAGGCGACCCCTTCAGATCCCACCACGACCGCTTCAAACACCCCTTCCAGACCCGAAAGCTGCTGGGACAGCAGCTTCGCCTGGTCCTCGGCCATTTTTTCGACCGGATACATCTTCGTCCTGATGGCGGGAGGCGCCTTCATCGTCGCGGCTGCAAGGAGCCAGAGCAGGCTCATCGCAGCACCGAAAACGAATACGGCAGAATGCCCGCCGTAGCTCGCCAGAACACCGCCCACCGCGCCGCCAGTGAAAAGGCCGAGCGACTGGCTGGTATTGTAAACCCCCATCGCCGTGCCCTTGGCCGAAACAGGCGCGATCTTCGAAACAAGGGAAGGCAGGCTCGCCTCGAGAATGTTGAATGCGGTGAAGAAAAGCAGCAGGCCAAAAACGGTTCCCCAGAACGAGGAAAGCACCATCGAGAAGAGTATCTGGGAAAAGAGAAGAAGGACGATCGCCGCCACGAAGACGTTCTTGAGCTTTGCCTTCTTCTCTCCATAGATGATCATCGGCACCATCAGCACGAAGGCGAGTATCATCACCGGTACATAAATCTTCCAGTGCTGCGCCTCAGGCAGATGCCCCGATGTGATCAGCGCAGAAGGAATCACGACGAACATCGCCATCTGGGCGGAATGGAGGCTGAAGATGCCGAAATCGAGCCTCAGAAGCTGGGCATTCTTCAGCACCCCTGAAAGCCTGGATGTCGAAACCTCCGCATCCGAGTGGAAAACGCTCTTCCCCGGGTCCGGGATCATTTTCGCCACGACCAAGATCGCCAGGATGGAAAGAACGCCTGTCAGGGCGAACATGCCCGGAACGCCTATCATCTGGTAGATGATGGGGCTCACGGCCATCGAGACCGCGAAAGTCATGCCTATCGTCGTCCCTATCATCGCCATCGCCTTCGTCCTGTGCTCTTCCCTTGTCAGGTCGGCGAGAAGCGCCGTGATCGCCGCAGAGATCGCGCCTGCGCCCTGGATAGCTCGACCGATGATGATCCAGTAGATGTCGTGCGCCGAATAGGCGACGAAGCTCCCCAGCGCAAAGACTGCAAGACCGAAATAGATCACGGGCTTCCTGCCGAACCTGTCTGAGGCCATGCCGAAGGGCAGCTGCAGAAGCGCCTGGGTGAGCCCGTACATGCCGAGCGCCAATCCTATCAATACATGGTTCTCGCCCCCGGGAAGCGATTTCGCATAAATCGCGAATACCGGCAGAATCAGGAACATGCCCAGCATCCTGAGCCCGAAGATGCCTGCCAGTCCCATGCTCGCCCGGCGCTCCAGTGGCGTCATGCTTTCCCCGTTGTTCGATTTTCTCATGATTATTTTTCCGCAAATTCCGATAAGACGGTATATTAGCAGGTTGAGTTCATTTTGATTACATCTCATGGAATACATCAGGATCAGAGGGGCGCGGACGCACAACCTCAAGAACGTCAATCTCGATCTGCCGAGGAACAGGCTCATCGTGATAACCGGCCTTTCAGGCTCCGGAAAATCGTCCTTGGCCTTCGACACCCTTTATGCAGAGGGACAGCGCCGCTATGTCGAATCGCTTTCAGCCTATGCGAGACAGTTCCTGCATCTCATGGAAAAGCCGGATGTCGACCTGATCGAGGGATTGTCCCCGGCCATCTCGATCGAGCAGAAGGCGACTTCCCACAACCCGAGATCGACCGTCGGAACGGTGACGGAAATCCACGATTACCTGAGGCTGCTTTTCGCAAGGGCGGGAGACCCGATATGCCCGGAGCATGGCATCACCCTGAAGGCGCAGAGCGTGAGCCAGATGGTCGACCATATCCTTTCGTTGCCCGAGGGAACGAGGCTGATGATCCTCTCTCCGCTCGTCGTGGCAAGGAAGGGGGAGCAGGTCGACCTCATCGACGAACTGAGGGCGCAGGGATTCGTGAGGCTCAGGATGGACGGCAAAATCCATGAAATAGACGAAGCGCCCAAGCTCGACAAGAACAAGAAGCACACCATCGAGGTCGTGGTCGACAGGCTGAAGGTGAGCATTGATTCGAAGCAGCGCCTCGCCGAATCGCTCGAGACCGCGCTCAGGCATTCCGACGGCAAGGCGCTTGCCGTGGAGATGGACAGTGAAACGGAGCACCTCTTTTCCGCCAAGTTCTCCTGCCCGATCTGCTCCTATTCGCTTCCCGAAATGGAGCCCCGACTCTTTTCATTCAACAATCCCATGGGCGCCTGCCCGAAATGCGACGGTCTGGGCCAGGTCAGCCTTTTCGACCCGAAAAAGGTCGTCGCCTTTCCCCATCTTTCCCTCGCGTCCGGCGCGATAAAGGGATGGGACAAGCGCAATCATTTCTATTTCCAGATGCTCTCCTCGCTCTCCTCCCATTACGGCTTCGACATCGAGGCCCCGTACGAATCCCTTCCCGAGTCGGCGAAGAAAATCGTGCTCTACGGCTCGGGCCGGGAAAAGATCGAGTTTTTCTACCCGACAGAGCGGGGATCGAGACGCATCCAGCAGCACAGCTTCGAAGGCATCATCCACAATCTCGAACGCCGCTACAGGGAAACAGATTCCGTGATGGTCAGGGAAGAGCTCTCGAAATACCTGACCAACAGCCCCTGCCCCGAATGCCATGGCACGCGGCTGAGGCGCGAGGCGAGATACGTCAAGGTGGCTGACCTCACCCTTCATGAAATCAGCCAGAAGCCCCTGAAGGAAACGCTTTCATTTTTCGAAACCCTTTCCCTGGAGGGAAGCAGGAAAGCCGTCGCCGAGAAAATCGCCCACGAGATCGTGAGCCGCCTCTCATTCCTCAACAACGTGGGGCTCGACTACCTTTCCCTCGACCGCAGCGCAGACACGCTTTCAGGCGGTGAAGCGCAGCGGATCAGGCTCGCGAGCCAGATAGGCTCGGGGCTGACCGGCGTGATGTACGTTCTGGACGAGCCTTCCATAGGGCTTCACCAGCGAGACAACACCCGACTGCTCGATACGTTGAGGCACCTGAGGGACCTCGGAAACACGGTGATCGTGGTCGAACACGACGAGGATGCGATCAGGACGGCCGACCATGTCGTCGACATCGGACCGGGCGCAGGCGTACACGGCGGGCAGATCATGGCGGAAGGCTCGCCTCTCGAAATCGAGAAAAACCCGGATTCGCTCACCGGCCTCTACCTTTGCCACAAGAAATCGATTCCCGTTCCGCCGATGCGGACAGAACCGAAAGAGCCCAGATGGCTCAGGCTCAAGGGCGCATCCGGCAACAACCTGAAGCAGGTGGACCTCGATCTTCCTGTCGGCCTCCTCACGGCGGTGACCGGCGTCTCGGGATCGGGAAAGTCGACCCTGATCAACGATACGCTCTATGCAGCCGTATCGAATCATCTTTACGGCTCGAGCCGCGAAATCGCTCCCTACGAGTCCTTGTCGGGAATCGAATTTTTCGACAAGGTGATCAACATGGACCAGAGCCCGATAGGCAGGACGCCGAGATCGAATCCGGCAACCTATACCGGGCTCTTCACGCCGATCAGGGAGCTCTTCTCCGGCACGCCTCAATCGAGGGAAAGGGGATACGGCCCTGGGCGATTCTCATTCAACGTCAAGGGCGGGAGATGCGAATCCTGCCAGGGCGACGGCGTGATCAGGGTCGAGATGCATTTCCTTCCGGACATCTACGTCCCCTGCGATGTCTGCCACGGCAAGCGCTACAACAGGGAAACGCTGGAGATCCAGTACAAGGGAAAGAACGTCCACGAAATCCTCGAGATGACCGTCGAAGCGGCTCACGAATTCTTCTCTGCCGTACCGATCGTCGCAAGGAAGCTGCAGACTCTGCTCGACGTGGGGCTCGGCTACATCACCCTTGGCCAGAGCGCGACAACGCTTTCGGGCGGCGAAGCCCAGCGTGTCAAGCTTTCTCTCGAACTCTCCAAGCGGGACACCGGGAGAACCCTCTACATCCTGGACGAACCCACGACCGGGCTCCATTTCCAGGACATCGCCATGCTGCTGAAAGTGCTGCATCGACTGCGCGAACAGGGTAATACGGTGGTCGTGATCGAGCACAATCTCGACGTCATCAAGACCGCAGACTGGATAGTCGATCTCGGCCCCGAAGGCGGCAACGGCGGGGGCGAAATCATCGCGCAAGGGCCGCCTGAAAAGATAATCGAATTCCCGCAAAGCCACACCGGTCGATATCTGGAAAAGGTGCTCAGGACAAGCTAGGGCGTGATCACGCCCTAGGCTGCCTCGACCGGAAGCAGCTCCAGAGAGAGGCTTTTCTGGGAAGATTCGGAACCTGCGAGCGGTTCCGGCTTGTGGACCCGGTAGCCCTGGGCATAGTTCACCCCGATGTTTCTCAGCTTCTCGAGCGCCACATCGTTCTCGACGAATTCGGCAATGGTCCTGATTCCCATCACCTGTCCTATCCTGTTGATCGACTCGACCATCGCCAGGTCAACCGGATCTTCCGCCATGTCCTTGACGAAAGAGCCGTCTATCTTGAGAAAATCCACGTCCAGATTCTTCAGATAGGAATAGGATGACATGCCGCTTCCGAAATCGTCGAGCGCGAAAGAGCAGCCTCTTTCCTTGAGCGCGGTGATGAAGCCGATGGCGAGACCGATATTGGCGATCGCCGCCGTCTCGGTGATTTCGAGGCATATCCTTTGGTATGGCACCCCTGTGCACTCGAACTGGTCGAGGATGTAGCCCAGAAACTGCTCGTCCCCCAGCGACTGGGCAGAGATATTGATCGAGAAGGACTGCGGCAGCCCGTTTGCGGCAAGGGGATGGGCCTTGAGCCATTCGAGCGTGTTCTTCACGACCCACCTGTCGATGAGGGGCATGATGTTGTATCGCTCGGCGGCCGGGATGAAAGCCATGGGCGGGGTGATCGAGGCATCCTCCGCCTCGAATCTGAGCAGGATTTCGGCATGCGCCGTGCCGTCCCCTCCCGAGAGTTCGACGATATTCTGCCGGTAGAGATGCAGCCTGTTTTCCTCTATCGCCTTGTGTATCCTCGGCACCCACTGCATTTCCCCGTATTTCTTGCCTCTCCCCTCATCGCCCATGAAGACCTGGATCCTGTTTCTCCCTTCGTCCTTCGCGACATAACAGGCCGCATCCGCCGCGCTCATCACATCAGCCGCATTCTCGCTCTGCCCTGTCACCGGAACGAGGCCAATGCTGACCCCCACCTGGAAGATCTTGTCTTCCCAGACGAACCTGAAGTCCGATATCAGATGGAGGAAGGTTTCCGCGATCTTCCTGCCGAATTCGACGTCGCAGCCTACCAGCAGCACGCCGAATTCATCTCCGCCCAGCCTTGCCAGGATATCGTTCTTGCGGATCTTGTGCCCGAGCAGGATGGAAAGCTGCAGAAGCAGCTTGTCTCCCGCGGTATGGCCGCAGGTATCGTTGACGACCTTGAACTGGTCGAGATCGAGGTAGAGCAGCACATGCTGGCTTCCGCTCGTTTTCGCATGCTCGAGCAGCTCGACGAGCTTGTTGTCGAATTCCCGCCTGTTGTAGAGCCCGGTCAGGGCGTCATGGCGCGCCTGGTAGGTGAGCTGATAGGCGAGCTTCCTCGCCTGGCTGACATCCTGGCAGACCATGACCGCGCCGATCACTTCCCCATGATCGTTTCGCATGGGCGCGGCAGAAGCCTCGATCGGGATGATTTCGCCGTCCCGCCTCAGCAGGGCGGCGTGACTCGCAAGCGTTTCGACATGGTTGTTCTTGAGACACTCGTAGACGGGATTGGAGAGCAGTTTTCCGCTGTTTTCCTGAACGATGCTGGCGATCTCGGAGAGCGCCAGTCCATGCGCATCGAGGTTCGTCCACCCCATGATCCGCTCGGCCACTGGATTCAGGTATTGAACCTCTCCTGCCGAATTGGTCGTGAGGACCGCCTCGGCGATCGATTTCAGCGTCACCTCGGCAAACTCCTTTTCCCTGTACAGCGCCGCTTCCGAGCGCGTCGCCCGATTCAACGCCTCGCTCAATTCCTTCTGGTTCTCGGCTATGGCGTCGAGCGCCTCGTTGATGAATTTTGAAAGAAATCCGAATTCGCTCCCCCCTTTCTCGTCGAAACGCGAATCGGGATTGCCGTTCGCGAATCTTTTCGCAGTAGAAACCATTTTCGAAAAGGGCAGGGAGAGCAGCCTGTGCAGTATGAGCTGCAGCACAAGCGCATAGACCAGCACCATCAGCCCTATCGCCATCAGGATCTGTCTGCGGTACACGGAGATGGTTTGCTCGAAATTGGGAAAATAGGCGGTGACGGTAACAAGAGTGGCCGGCGCTTCATGGGAGCGGACCAGGATTTGCTGGGAAATCGGCTCCTGCCCTTTTTTTTCTTCCCCGATCAGCAGGGTATCGCTGCCGCTTGAAAGTGAAATCGCTTCGAAATGAAGCCTGGGCTGAATGTGCCAGACGGCCTGCCTGAGCAGCTCCTTGTTGCTTTCGAGAATATGGCTGGAATAATGCTGTTCGAGTATATCCTCGACTTCCCTTGCCACCAGCATCGCATCGCTGCTTCTTCGCAATGACAGTTCCTTCTCCCTGCCCTGCATCATGATCAGCGCGATCAGGAGCCCGACCAGCAGGGTGCCCCAGAAGACGATTCCCGTTATTTTCGTGGAAAGACTGGTGGTGATATCGGGGGCCTGGCTCCCCCTCATTTACATCCCGCCTTCCTGATGGCGATGAGCCCGGGGCAAACGTCGCTGGCGCCTGCGCCGAATATCACGAAAGCGAGGAACCATGGAACAAACCAGAGTTTGTCCTGCAGAAAGACATAGGTGACGAGCAGAGTGAGGCCGATGGCGAGCCGCCATACCCTTTCGGCTTCGATGTCGAACCGGCACTGCGAGCCGGCATTGAGATCCTCGTTTTCGGGAATGCCCCTGAGCCTGGTCACGAGGACGGGAACGCGCCAGTTGGTGATCCCTTCCAGGACCATCGTGGCGATGAGAAAATAAACCAGATAGGTCAGATTGAAGTAAAGGGCCGCCAGCAGGAAAATGCCGTAGATCAGTCTGTAGAGCCTGTTGCTCATCACCCCTCCCATGCGCATTGTAAAATAAATGTCATCTTTCGGGGATTTTATTACCTTATCCGACAATTCGTAAAGCTTTGTTTCGATTTAATCTTATCGACAATATCGAATATCAATTGCTTTCCGGAGTTCCATGAGCACGATAAAAAGCCCGTCACCTCTTCAGGCGACGGGCTTTCGCGCTTGCACGACCGCTCAGGCTTCGGGCTGATCCATCAGCATGACGAGCGCCATGGGCGCATTGTCGCCCTGGCGGAATCCTGCCTTCAGTATCCTGAGATAGCCGCCGTTGCGGTTTGCATAGCGGGGCCCGAGTTCGTCGAAGAGCTTGACGACCATCTCCCGATCGCGCAGGCGATCAAATGCAAGGCGCCTGTTCGCGAGGCTGGGCTTCTTGCCGAGCGTGATCAGGGGTTCCGCAACCCGCCGCAGCTCCTTGGCCTTGGGCAGGGTGGTGGTGATGGTTTCGTGCTTCAGAAGCGAATTGGTCATATTGCGCAGCATCGCGATGCGGTGGCTGCTGGTGACGTTGAGCTTCCTCAATCCGAGACGGTGACGCATGGTATGTCCTTTCTTAAGGCTTTTCCAGTCCTGCAGGAGGCCAGTTTTCCAGTTTCATTCCAAGGGAAAGGCCGCGGGAGGCGAGCACTTCCTTGATTTCGTTGAGCGACTTCCTGCCCAGATTCGGTGCCTTGAGCAGTTCATGCTCGGTGCACTGGATCAGGTCGCCGATGTAAAAAATGTTTTCCGACTTGAGGCAGTTTGCGCTCCTCACCGTCAGCTCGAGGTCGTCCACAGGCCTCAGCAGGATCGGATCGATCTGCGGGGCCTTCGGCTGCTCTGTCGCCGCAGGCGTGCCCTCGAGATCCGCGAAGACATTGAGCTGATCGACGAGTATCCTTGCCGCATGCCTGATCGCATCCTCGGGATCGATCACGCCGTTCGTCTCGATGTCCATCACCAGCTTGTCGAGGTCGGTTCTCTGTTCGACGCGCGCGCTTTCAACCGCATAGCTGACTCGCCTGACAGGGCTGAAAGAGGCATCGAGCATGATACGCCCGATCGTCCTGTTTTCACCCGACTTGATCCTGACCGAACTGGGTTGATAACCGCGTCCCTTTTCGACCCTGATCTCCATCTCGATCTTCCCGCCTGCCGTGAGATGGGCGATGACATGTTCGGGATTGACGATTTCGACGTCATGGGAAGCCTCGATGTCTCCGGCCGTGACAGGTCCTTCTCCCTGCTTCTTCAGCGTCAGAAAGGCTTCTTCGCGGTTGTGGAGTTTCAGCACGATGCCCTTGAGGTTCAGAAGGATGTCGACCACGTCTTCCTGAACGCCGTCAAGGCTCGAATACTCGTGCAGCACGCCACTGATCTGCACTTCCGTGGGCGCATAACCCGTCATCGAAGAAAGCAGGATGCGCCTGAGCGCATTGCCCAGGGTATGACCATAGCCGCGCTCGAAAGGCTCCATCGTCACCTTTGCGTAGTTGGGCGTAAGGTTTTCCACTTCAATGATGCGCGGCTTGAGAAGAGTACTGCTTTGCATATCCTGTATCCCTCGGTTTACTTGGAATAAAGCTCGACGACCAGATTTTCATTGATGGTCGAAGGCAGTTCGGCACGCTGGGGCTTAGCCTTGAATACGCCCTTCATCGCCTTGACGTCGACGTCCACCCACTCCGGGAAGCCGCGCTGCTCTGCCGCCTCGACCGATGCCTTGATCCTGAGATGCTGTTTGGCGCCATCCGCCACCTCGACGACATCGCCCGTCTTCACCTGGTAGGAGGGGATGTTGACCCGCCTGCCGTTGACCAGAATGCCGTTGTGCCTGACCACCTGCCTCGCTTCGCCTCTGGAAATACCGAAGCCCATCCTGTGTGCGACGTTGTCGAGCCTGCATTCGAGATGCTGAAGCAGGTTCTCGCCGGTGACGCCGCGCTGCCTTTCAGCTTCCTTGTAGGTGAGGCGGAACTGCCCTTCGAGCACGCCGTAGATGCGGCGAAGCTTCTGCTTGGCCCTGAGCTGGACGCCGTAATCGGAAAGCCTGCCCTTCTTCTGTCCATGCTGACCCGGCGCATAATTCCTGCGCTCGATTGCGCACTTGTCCGAAAAGCATTTTTCGCCTTTCAGGAAAAGCTTTTCGCCTTCCCGGCGGCATTGACGGCATTTTGCATCGAGATTTCTTGCCACTGTCGACTCCTGAATTAAATACGGCGCTTCTTGGGCGGACGGCAGCCGTTATGGGGTATGGGTGTGACGTCTGAAATGCTGGTGATCTTGAAGCCTGCAGAATTCAGCGCGCGCACTGCCGATTCGCGCCCGGGACCGGGACCCTTGATGCGGACTTCCAGGTTCTTGACGCCGTATTCCTGCGCCGCCTTTCCCGCCGCTTCCGCAGCCACCTGGGCAGCGAAAGGCGTGCTCTTCCTAGAGCCCTTGAACCCGCCGCTTCCCGAGGTCGCCCAGGAAAGCGCATTGCCCTGACGGTCCGTGATCGTCACGATGGTGTTGTTGAAAGAAGCATGGATATGCGCAATGCCTTCGGAGACATTCTTCTTGACCTTCTTGCGCACCCTGGTATTAGTCTTTGCCATGAGGAATCCCTTGTGTTATTTCGCGGACTTGCGAGGTCCCTTGCGGGTCCTGGCATTTGTCCTGGTGCGCTGCCCGCGCACCGGAAGACCGCGCCTGTGCCTCAACCCACGGTAGCAGCCGAGGTCCATAAGACGCTTGATGTTCATGGACACTTCGCGGCGAAGATCGCCTTCCACCGTGAATTGCGCCACCTGGTCACGCAGCTTCTCGACTTCCGCTTCGCTCAGATCCTTGATCTTGGCCGAAGCATTCACCCCTGCTGCAGCGCAAATTTGACGTGCCCGAGTGCGACCAACACCGTAAATCGCGGTCAACGCGATTTCAGCATGCTGATGATTCGGAATGTTAACCCCTGCTATCCGGGCCATTCGATCACTCCAACTTAGAAAAATTGATTATTATAACAACCAGGCGACATTCCATCAACCCTGGCGCTGCTTGTGCCTGCGGTCCGTGCAGATGACGCGGACGATCCTGTTCCTGCGTATGATCTTGCAATTCCGGCAAATCTTCTTGACCGATGCCTGAACTCTCATGTTTCTCTCCTGTTACTTCGCTCTAAATGTGATCCTCACGCGGCTCAGATCATAAGGGGTCATCTCGCAGGTGACCTTGTCTCCGGGCAGAATCCTGATGTAGTGCATCCTCATCTTTCCGGAGATGTGACCCAATACCACATGTCCGTTTTCCAGCTTCACGCGAAAAGTCGCGTTGGGGAGGGTTTCGAGAATCTCCCCCTGCATCTGTATCGTTTCTTCCTTTGCCATTCCTTAAATACCGCCGCCCTTGAAATTCGCCTTCTTCAGCAGGCTCTCGTACTGGTTCGACATCATGTAGGCCTGAACCTGGGCCATGAAGTCCATCGTCACCACCACGATGATCAGAAGAGAGGTTCCGCCGAAATAGAAGGGGACGTTCCATTTCACGATCAGGAATTCTGGAAGCAGGCATACGAGCGTGATGTAAAACGCGCCGATCAGAGTCAATCTCATCATGATGCGCTCGATGTAACGCGCCGTCTGCTCGCCTGGCCTGATCCCGGGAACGAAAGCGCCGCTCTTCTTCAAATTGTCCGCGGTATCCTTGGGATTGAAAACGAGCGCCGTATAGAAGAAGCAGAAGAATATGATCGCGCTCGCATAGAGCACGACGTAGATCGGCTGCCCCGGCGACAAGGCATCCTTGATGTCGGAAAGCCATGAAAGCGACTTGTGGCTGCTGAACCATCCTGCAACGGTTGCCGGAAAGAGGATGATGGAAGAAGCGAATATGGGCGGAATCACGCCGGACATGTTGAGCTTCAGCGGAAGATGGGAGCTCTGACCGCCATATATCTTCCTGCCGACCTGCCGCTTGGCGTAATTCACGACGATCCTTCGCTGGCCGCGCTCGACGAACACGACGAGCCCCGTCACCGCCACCACCGCGGCGAGCAGGAGCAGCACCAGCGGGATGGAGAATGCGCCGGTCCTGGCGAGTTCCAGCGTGCCACCGATGGCATGGGGAAGCCCCGCCGCGATACCGGCGAAGATGATCATCGAAATGCCGTTTCCTATACCGCGTTCGGTGATCTGCTCACCCAGCCACATCAGAAACATAGTTCCGGTGACGAGCGTGATCACGGTCGTGATCCTGAAAAGGAATCCCGGATCGGGAACGAGCCCGGGCTGCGCCTCGAGCGCCATCGAAATGCCGATCGACTGGAACACGGCAAGCGCGAGCGTGCCATACCGGGTGTACTGCGTGATCTTCTTCCTTCCCGATTCCCCTTCCTTCTTCAGCTGTTCGAGCTGGGGAAAGACCACCGCGCCGAGCTGCATGATGATGGATGAAGAAATGTAGGGCATGATCCCGAGCGCAAAAATCGTGAACCGTCTGAGCGCGCCCCCGGAGAACATGTTGAACATGCCGAGTATGCCGCCCTGCTGGCTCTTGAACAGGTCTCCAAGGACGCTCGCATTGATTCCGGGCACCGGAATATGCGCGCCTATCCTGTAGACGATCAGGGCGCCAAGCAGGAAAAACAGGCGCTTGTTGAGGTCGCCGTATTTCCCGATGGAGGAAGCTTGCGCGGGATTAGCCAAATCAGCCCTCTACCGATCCGCCAGCCGCTTCGATCGCAGCCTTCGCGCCCTTGCTGATGCCGAGCCCCTGAAGCTTGACCGCCTTCGTTATGGAACCGGAGAGGATCACCTTTGCATGCAGCGCATCGTGCGCGACGATCCCCGACTGCTTCAGCACGAGCAGATCGACCGTGTCCACCGGCAGCTTTTCCAGATCCGAGAGCCTAACCTCGGCCGTGCTGCCAGCCGTCAGGGAAACGAAGCCGCGCTTGGGCAGCCTTCTCTGCATGGGCATCTGACCGCCCTCGAAACCGACCTTGTGGAATCCGCCGGAACGGGATTTCTGTCCCTTGTGGCCGCGTCCGGCAGTCTTGCCCAGGCCGCAACCTATTCCCCGACCCACCCTGCGCCTTGGGCGCTTCGAGCCTTCTGCTGGTTTGATGTCGTTCAGCTGCATCTTATGCCTCGTACTTCAGTAGATAACTCACCTTGTCGATCATGCCGCGTATCGCCGGCGTGTCCTCGACGACAACCGTATGATTCAGACGCCTGAGTCCCAGACCGCGAACGGTATCGCGATGGGAAGCCTTCGTTCCGATCACGCTCTTGACCAGCGTCACACTAATCTTCTTCTCTGCTTTGGTCATGATTACCCCAGAATCTCTTCTACGCTCTTGCCGCGCTTTGCGGCGATTTCGGAAGGCGAATTCATCGCCATCAGTCCGTTCAACGTCGCCCTCACCATATTATAGGGATTTGTCGAGCCGATGCATTTCGCCAGCACGTTGGTGACGCCCATCACCTCGAAAATGGCCCTCATCGGCCCGCCGGCGATGATCCCGGTACCTTCGGAAGCAGGCTGCATGTAAACCTTCGCCGCGCCATGACGTCCCACTACGGCGTGATGGAGCGTGCCATTCTTGAGATCGATCTTGACCATCTTGCGCCTTGCTTCGTCCATCGCCTTCTGCACGGCGACCGGCACTTCGCGAGACTTGCCCTTGCCCATGCCGACCCCGCCGTCCCCGTCACCAACGACGGTGAGCGCCGCAAACCCGAGTATCCGGCCGCCCTTGACGACCTTGGTCACGCGGTTCACGCTGATCATTTTTTCCCTGAGGCCGTCCGTCCTTTCCTCAGCCTGCTGCACCTTAGCCTGCATCTTCGCCATCATCTAACCCCGATCAAAACACGAGACCGTTCTCGCGCGCGGCTTCCGCCAGCGCCTTGACGCGTCCGTGATACTTAAACCCGGAACGGTCGAAGGCAACCGTTTCGATTCCCGCCTGCTTTGCCTTCTCCGCAATGCGCTTGCCGACAATTGCGGCTGCGGCGACATTGCCCCCATTCTTCAAATCCTTCCTGACTTCAGGCTCCAGGGTCGAAGCGCTGACCAGGACCTTGTCGCCTGTCGCATCGATGATCTGTGCATAAATGTGCGAGTTGCTGCGATGGATCGACAGGCGGATCGCTCTCTGCTCAGCAATTTTGGCACGGGTTTTGCGTGCTCTGCGCTGGCGCGCGTCAAAGTTGATCATTTTCAGTCCTTTAGATTCGAAGATTATTTCTTCTTGGTTTCCTTGAGGATAACCACTTCGTCTGCATACCTCACGCCCTTGCCCTTGTATGGCTCGGGGCTCCTATATGCCCTGATTTCCGCCGCAACCTGCCCGACCTTCTGCTTGTCCGCACCCTTGATCAGGATTTCAGTCTGGGTCGGCGTCTCGGCTTTGACCCCCTGAGGCAACTTGTAGGCGACAGGATGGGAAAAACCCAGCGTCAGATTCAGCGTATCCCCTGCCGCCTGGGCGCGATAGCCCACGCCGACCAAGGTCAGCTTCTTCTCGAATCCTGTCGAGACGCCCTTCACCATGTTCGCAACCAGCGCGCGCAGCGTGCCGGACATCGCATGGGACTGGGCCGTATCGTTTGCCGCACTGCACTGCAGACTTTCGCCTTCTGCCGAGATGCTGACGTAATCCGGATATTCCTGGGTGAGCGAACCGAGCGGCCCCTTCACCGATATCTTTCCAGGATTCAGGGAAACTTCCACGTTTTTCGGCACAATCACCGGGTTTTTAGCTACTCGTGACATTTTCGTTCCTTATGCAACTATGCACAGCACTTCGCCGCCGATGCCGTTCGCGCGCGCCTTGCGGTCGGTCATCACGCCTTTCGAAGTCGAGATGATCGCAACGCCCAGGCCGTTCATCACGCTGGGGATGCTCGAATGCCCCTTGTAAGTGCGAAGCCCCGGACGGCTCACGCGCTCGATTCTCTCGATGACGGGACGGCCAGCATAGTACTTCAGCTCGATTTCAAGCGTGGGCTTCGCTTCCGCGCCGCTCACCCTGTACCCTTCGATATAGCCTTCGTCGTGAAGCACCTTGGCAATCGAAACCTTGAGCTTCGATGAAGGAATGGAAACGGAGGGCTTTTCAGCCATTTGCGCATTCCGGATGCGGGTCAGCATGTCGGAAATGGGATCGCTCATACTCATCTGTTCTATTCTCCTACCAGCTAGCCTTGACCACGCCCGGCACTTCGCCGCGCATGATCGTTTCGCGCAGCTTGATCCTGCCGAGACCAAACTTGCTGTAAACGCCCCTCGCCCTTCCGGTCAGCGCGCAGCGGTTACGCTGCCTAACGGGACTCGAATCCTTGGGCAGGGCCTGCAGCGCGAGCCGAGCTTCATGGCGCTCGTCCTCGCCCAGATTGACGTTCCTGATGATGGCATTCAGTTGAGCGCGCTTGGCAGCATATTTCTGCACCATTTCGCGGCGCTTCTTTTCGCGGTTGATCAAAGCAGTTTTGGCCATGATTCTTCCTCAATTCTTGAATGGAAATTTGAAGGCTGCAAGCAGGGCACGCGCCTCTTCGTCGGTTTTCGCCGTGGTCGTGATGGTGATATTCATCCCGCGCAATGCATCGATCTTGTCGTATTCGATTTCTGGAAAAATGATCTGCTCCTTGACGCCGATGTTGTAATTGCCTCGACCGTCGAAAGATTTGCCGGAAATCCCGCGAAAATCCCTTATCCGGGGGATCGCGATGGAAACGAGGCGATCCAGGAATTCGTACATCCTGATGTTCCTGAGCGTCACCTTGCACCCGACAGGATAACCTTCCCTGATCTTGAATCCGGCAATGGATTTCTTGGCCTTCGTAACGACAGGCTTCTGCCCGGCAATCTTCTGCATGTCACCCACCGCGAATTCCATCACCTTCTTGTCCGCAACCGCTTCGCCCACGCCCATGTTGAGCGTGATCTTCTCTATTCTCGGCACTTCCATGACAGACTTGTAGCCGAACTGGGCGGTCAGCTTCGGCACCACCTCATTCCTGTAAAAATCCTTTAAACGGGCCATCTTATGCTCCGATCACTTCGCCGTTTGATTTGAAATAACGAACCCTGCGCCCGTCCTCGAGCACCTTGATTCCCACCCTGTCGGCAGCCTTCGTCGCCGGATTGTAAAGCGCGACGTTGGACACATGGATAGGCATTTCCTTCTCGACGATGCCGCCCTGGTCTCCCTTGGCAGGATTCGGCCGCCTGTGTTTTCTGACCTGGTTCACGCCGGTCACGACCACATGCTCATCATCCACAACGCGCAGCACGGCGCCACGCTTTCCCTTGTCCTTGCCGGCAATGACGATGACGTCATCGGCTTTTCTGATCTTGCGCATAGCTATTCCTTACCTCAAAGCACTTCAGGTGCCAGTGACACGATCTTCATGAAACGCTCCGTCCTCAGCTCGCGCGTGACAGGGCCGAAAATGCGGGTACCGATGGGTTCGAGCTTGTTGTTGAGCAACACTGCAGCATTGCCGTCGAATCTGATCACCGAGCCGTCCTGCCTGCGCACGCCGCTTGCAGTCCTGACGACGACAGCATTGTAGACTTCACCCTTCTTGACGCGACCCCTGGGGGCGGCTTCCTTGATGCTCACCTTGATAATGTCGCCGATACCGGCATAGCGGCGCTTCGAGCCACCCACCACCTTGATGCACATCACCGAGCGCGCGCCGGTGTTGTCGGCCACATCGAGCCTGGATTGCATTTGTATCATTTTTCAACTCCAACTTATCCCGACCACGGCTGTCGCCGTTACAGTCGACCAGTATTGGATCCCGTCCGGGTCAGGTCTAAAAAAGAGGGAAATTCTATCCGAAATTCCCGTTCATTGCAAGGTCAAACGCTGCGAGCCTTTTCGACGAGCTTGGCGACGCGCCAGCTCTTCGTCCTGGAAAGCGGACGGCATTCCTCAATGACGACGACGTCGCCATTGTGAAACTCGTTGTTCTCGTCATGAGCGTGATACTTCTTGCTGAGCGTGATGATCTTGCCGTAAAGGGGATGCTTCACCCTTCTCTCGACGAGAACCGTCACCGTCTTGTCCATCTTGTCGCTGACGATAGCGCCAGTCAGCGTGCGCTTCAGTAGTTCACTCATGCCTTTTCTCTCATGACGGTGCGAACGCGCGCGATGTCCCTGCGCACCTTCTTCATTTGACTGTAATTTGCAAGCTGCTGGGTTGAAAGCTGCATGCGAAGACTGAATTGCGCCTTCAGCAATTCCAGCAGCTCTTCGTTCAACCCTTCCTTGTCCTTCTGTCTCAGTTCACTCGCTTTCATCATTGCCCCACTTGACGGACGACGAACGTCGTTGAAATAGGAAGCTTGGCAGCGGCAAGCTTGAACGCTTCCCTTGCGATCGCTTCATCCACACCTTCCATTTCGTACAACACCTTGCCCGGCTGGATCTCCGCAACCCAGTATTCCGGACTTCCCTTGCCGTTACCCATCCGCACTTCGGCAGGCTTCTTGGAAATCGGCTTGTCAGGGAAAATCCTGATCCAGATACGGCCACCCCGCTTGATATGACGGGTCATGGCGCGACGCGCTGCCTCGATCTGGCGCGCCGTCAGGCGACCGCGCTCGACTGCCTTGAGGCCGAACTCGCCGAAGGACACTTTTGCGCCCCTCGTCGCAAGGCCGGTATTCCTGCCCTTTTGCTGTTTGCGAAACTTCGTTCTAGACGGCTGCAGCATTCTTCACTCCCTTCCTGCCCTTCTTTTCCGGCTCGGCGGGCTGCTGAACCTGCGCTTCCATCCTGCCGCCTTCACCCTTGTAAACCCAGACCTTGACGCCGATCACGCCGTAAGTGGTCTTGGCTTCCGAAACACCGTAATCGATATCCGCGCGCAGCGTATGCAGCGGCACGCGGCCTTCCCTGTACCATTCCCGCCTGGCGATCTCAATGCCGTTGAGACGGCCCGCGCTCATGATCTTGATGCCCTGCGCGCCGAGACGCATCGCATTCGTCATCGCACGCTTCATCGCGCGCCTGAACATGATCCGCTTCTCCAGCTGCTGGGCGATGCTGTCAGCGATCAGCTTGGCATCGATTTCAGGCTTCCTGATTTCTTCGATGTTGATGTGGACGGGAACACCCATCATCTTCTGAAGCTGCGCACGCAGCACTTCGATGTCTTCGCCCTTCTTACCGATCACGATGCCGGGACGCGAGCTGAAGATGGTGATGCGCGCATTCTTCGCAGGACGCTCGATCACGATCTTGCCTACCGATGCGTGCGCGAGCTTCTTGCCGAGAAATTCCCTGACCTTGATGTCTTCGAGCAGCATGGTCGGGAATTTCTTGCTGTTCGCATACCATTTCGACGACCAGTTTTTCAGCACCGATAACCGAAAGCCTGTCGGATGTATTTTCTGACCCATTACCTATCCTTTATAAAAGGCTAAACGCCCACAGTGACCTGAATATGGCAGGTGCGCTTGCTGATGCGGTTGCCGCGCCCTTTCGCCCTTGCCGTGAAACGCTTCAGCGTCGTCCCCTCGTCGACCAGGATCTCCGACACTTTCAGTTCGTCGATATCAGCGCCCTCGTTGTGTTCCGCATTGGCAATCGCGGACTCGAGCACTTTCCTGATGATGTCGGCGCCCTTCTTCGGGCTGAACGCCAGGATATTGAGGGCCTTCTCGACCGGCAATCCCCTGATCTGGTCCGCGACAAGTCTGCCCTTCTGTGCAGACAACCTTACGCCACGCAAAATCGCTTTCATAACGGGCTCCTATTTCTTGGCTTTCTTGTCGGCGGCGTGACCCTTGAAAGTGCGGGTCAGCGAAAACTCGCCGAGCTTGTGGCCGACCATATTCTCGGAGATGTAAACCGGAATATGCTGTTTGCCGTTGTGCACGGCGATGGTGAGGCCGACGAAATCCGGCAGGATGGTGGAACGACGCGACCATGTCTTGACCGGACGCTTGTCGTTCGTCGCCCTGACCGCCTCGATCTTCTTGATCAGATGGGCGTCGACGAATGGACCCTTGCTAACTGAACGTGCCATAAGCTACCTCTTAATTCTTGTGACGACGACGGACGATCATGCCCGAAGTGCGCTTGTTCCTGCGGGTGCGAAAACCCTTCGCAGGCGTTCCCCATGGGCTCACAGGATCGCGGCCCGCTGCTGTCTTGCCTTCACCGCCGCCATGCGGGTGATCGACCGGGTTCATCGCCACGCCCCTGACAGTCGGCCTGATGCCTCTCCACCTGTTGGCGCCGGCCTTGCCTATCGACCTCAGCGAATGCTCCTCGTTGCCGACTTCCCCGAGGGTTGCGCGGCAATCGACATGAACCTTCCTGATTTCGCCGGAGCGCAGCCTCAGCTGGGCATACGCGCCTTCACGCGCCAGCAGCTGGACAGACGCCCCTGCAGAACGCGCGAGCTGCGCGCCTTTTCCAGGCAGCATCTCGACACAGTGTATCGTCGAACCCACAGGAATATGCCTGAGCGCAAGACAGTTGCCGGGCTTGATCGGGGATTCCGGTCCGTTGAAGAGAACCGTCCCTTCCGTCAACCCCTTCGGCGCGATGATGTAGCGGCGCTCGCCGTCCGCATAGCACAGCAGCGCCAGATGCGCGCTCCTGTTCGGATCATATTCGAGGCGCTCGACCTTTGCGGGAATGCCGTCCTTGTTGCGTCTGAAGTCGACGATCCGGTAATGCTGCTTGTGGCCGCCGCCGATATGGCGGGTCGTTATATGCCCGTTGTGATTGCGGCCAGCCGTCTTCGACTGCTTCTCGAGAAGCGGCGCATGGGGTGCACCCTTGTGAAGACCCGGGGTCTTCACCTGGATCACGGCCCTGCGGCCGGGGGAAGTCGGTTTAACTTTGATCAGTGCCATAATTTATACCCTCAGCTTTCGCCGGCAAAATTGATTTCCTGCCCGGACTGGAGGCAGACATAGGCTTTCTTCCAGTCCTTGCGGCTGCCC
This sequence comes from Pseudomonadota bacterium, assembly GCA_021848825.1. GTDB lineage: Bacteria > Pseudomonadota > Gammaproteobacteria > Burkholderiales > JABEVD01 > JABEVD01. The sequence goes on along the minus strand of JAJZTQ010000002.1, from coordinate 163,402 downwards.
ATGTAGCGGCCGAAGCGCTTCTTCTTGCCCTTCACGTTCAGCATCTGGACAGAATCGACCTTGACGTTGAACATCAGCTCGACTGCACCCTTGACCTCATCCTTTGTCGCACTGGGCACCACCTTGAAGATCACCTGCTCGAACTTGTCGGCAACGTAGGTGCTCTTTTCCGAAATCACGGGTGCCAAAATGACCTGCATCAGGCGTTCCTTGTTCATGCCAGCATCTCCTCAATCTTGGCGACAGCCCCCTTCGTCATCAATACCGAAGGGTACCTGACGAGGCTGACCGGATCGGCATATTGCGCCTCGACGACATACACGTTGGGCAAATTGCGCGAAGAAAGGTAAAGATTTTCGTCGAAGCTGTCGGTGACGATCAATACCTGTTCCAGCCCCATGCCTTTCAGCTTCGTGGCGAGTTCCTTGGTCTTGGGGCTCGCCATCGTGATGTTCTCGATCACCGAGAGCCTGTCTTCCCTGACGAGCTGCGAAAGAATCGTGCAGATCCCGGCGCGGTACATTTTCCTGTTGACCTTGTGCCCGAAATTCTCATCCGGACTGTTCGGGAAGATCTTGCCGCCGCCACGCCACAGCGGGGAGGAGGCCATCCCTGCGCGCGCACGCCCCGTTCCCTTCTGGCGGAACGGTTTCCTGGTCGATTTCGCGACATCCGAGCGGCCTTTTTGCGCCCTGTTCGCGCTCCGCGCGTTGGCCATGTAAGCGGTCACCACCTGGTGCACTAGCGCTTCGTTGTAATCGCGACCGAAAAGAACATCCGATGCGGCCACGGTCGAAGTCTTGCCTTTTTCGTCTATGAGTTTGATTTCCATCATGCACCTGCCTTGACGCTGGGTCTGACGATCACCGTCCCGCCATTCCATCCGGGAAGCGCGCCCTTGACGAGCAGCAGCTGGCGTTCCTTGTCCACCCTGAGAATTTCGAGATTCTGCACGGTCTTCTTGACGTTACCGTACTGGCCGGCCATCCGTTTTCCCGGAAAGACGCGCCCAGGGTCCTGCGCCATGCCGATGGAACCCGGGCTGTTGTGGGAACGGGAATTGCCATGGCTCGCGCGGTTGGAAGAGAAGTTGTGACGCTTGATCGGGCCGGAAAAGCCCTTGCCCTTGGATGTTCCGGTCACGTCCACCATCTGCCCGACGGAGAAGATCTCGACAGAAATCTTTTCTCCTGGCGCAAACGCAGGCGCGGAATCCAGCCTGAATTCCTTGAATACCGAGCCGGCTTCGACGCCCGCCTTGGCGCAATGGCCGGCAGTCGCCTTGTTCACGCGGCTCGCGCGACGTGTTCCAAAAGTCACCTGCACGGCCGAATAGCCGTCGGTGTCATCGGTTTTGATCTGGGTAACGCGATTGTCGGACATGTCCAGCACCGTCACGGGAAGGCTGTTGCCATCTTCCGTGAAAATGCGGGTCATGCCGATCTTGCGACCGACAAGTCCTAAAGTCATCATTATTATCCTTTAAATCAGCCAGTTACGATTGACCGGCATAAAAATGGGGAAAATACCCCGAATTTTACAGCTTGATCTCCACATCCACCCCGGCAGGCAGGTCGAGCTTCATCAGCGCGTCAACCGTCTTGTCCGTGGGATCGATGATGTCCATCAGCCTCAAATGCGTCCTGATCTCGTACTGGTCGCGCGATGTCTTGTTGACATGGGGCGAACGCAGCACGTCGAAGCGCTCGATCTTGGTGGGAAGGGGAACGGGCCCCTTGACCACCGCGCCGGTACGCTTCGCCGTATCGACGATCTCAAGCGCGGACTGATCGATCAGACGATAGTCGAATGCCTTGAGGCGAATCCTGATTTTCTGACTTTGCATGTTCCCTACCTTACTGGATGATCTTGGCGACGACGCCTGCGCCCACGGTCCTGCCGCCTTCGCGGATCGCAAACCTCAGGCCCTCTTCCATCGCAACCGGCGCAATCAACGATACCGTCACCGAAACATTGTCCCCCGGCATCACCATCTCCGTGCCTTCAGCCAGATCGATCGACCCCGTCACGTCAGTCGTCCTGAAGAAGAACTGCGGGCGATAACCGTTGAAGAAAGGCGTATGACGACCTCCCTCGTCCTTCGAAAGCACATAGATCTCCGCCGTGAACTTGGTGTGCGGCGTGATCGATCCCGGCTTCGCCAACACCTGTCCGCGCTCCACTTCCTCGCGCTTCGTGCCGCGCAACAGCACGCCCACGTTGTCGCCAGCCTGACCCTGGTCCAGCAGCTTCCTGAACATCTCCACACCCGTGCAGGTCGTCTTCGCAGTGGGCTTGATCCCGACGATCTCCACTTCGTCGCCGACCTTGATCACGCCGCGCTCGACCCTGCCCGTCACCACCGTGCCGCGGCCGGAAATCGAGAAAACGTCTTCCACAGGCATCAGGAACGTGCCGTCGATCGCACGCTGCGGCTCCGGAATATACGTATCCAGCGCTTCAGCCAGCTTGAAGATCGAAGCCTCGCCGATGTCGGACTGATCCCCCTGCAACGCCTTCAGCGCAGAACCGATCACGATCGGCGTGTCGTCCCCGGGGAAATCGTACTTCGAAAGCAGTTCCCTCACTTCCATCTCGACCAGCTCCAGGAGCTCCGGATCGTCGACCATGTCGGCCTTGTTCAGATACACCACAATATAGGGCACACCCACCTGGCGCGCCAGCAGAATGTGTTCGCGCGTCTGCGGCATCGGGCCGTCGGCCGCCGACACCACCAGGATCGCGCCGTCCATCTGCGCCGCACCCGTGATCATGTTCTTCACATAGTCCGCGTGTCCGGGACAATCCACATGCGCATAGTGACGCGTCGCCGTCTCGTATTCCACGTGCGCCGTGTTGATCGTGATCCCGCGCGCACGCTCTTCAGGCGCAGAGTCGATCTGATCGTAGCTCTTCGATTCCCCGCCGAACTTCTTCGTCAGCACCGATGTGATCGCCGCAGTCAGCGTCGTCTTCCCGTGGTCAACGTGCCCGATCGTCCCAACGTTCACGTGCGGCTTCGTCCGCTCAAATTTGCTCTTTGCCATGTCGATTTCCTTTGTTTAGCCCTTCAGGGTCCAATTAGTCAAATTCACTTCTTGCTGACGACCGCGTCCGCGACATTCTTGGGCGCTTCGCTGTAATGCTTGAATTCCATGGTATAGGTCGCGCGGCCCTGCGTTGCGGAGCGAAGCGCAGTGGAATAACCGAACATCTCGGCAAGGGGCACTTCGGCCTTGACCACTTTTCCGCCTCCGGCCATGTCTTCCATGCCCTGGACCATGCCGCGGCGCGAGGAAAGGTCGCCCATCACGGTACCCGTGTATTCTTCCGGCGTCTCCACTTCCACAGCCATCATCGGCTCGAGCAATACCGGATTCGCCTTCCTCATGCCGTCCTTGAAGGCGATCGACGCAGCCATCTTGAACGCGTTTTCGTTCGAATCGACATCGTGATAGGAACCGTCGAACAGCGTGACCTTCACATCGACAACAGGGAAGCCCGCAATCACGCCGTTGGGCAGCGTGTCGATCAGCCCCTTCTCCACTGCAGGGATGTATTCGCGAGGCACGACCCCGCCCTTGATGGCATCGACGAACTCGAATCCCTTGCCCGCCTCGTTCGGCTCCATCTTGAGCCAAACGTGACCGTACTGGCCGCGCCCGCCAGACTGCTTGACGAACTTGCCTTCGATTTCGACAGGCTTCCTGATCGCTTCGCGGTAGGCAACCTGGGGCGCACCCACGTTCGCCTCGACGCCGAATTCGCGCTTCATCCGATCGACCAAAATTTCGAGGTGAAGCTCGCCCATGCCCGAGATGATGGTCTGCCCGGACTCCTCGTCCGTCCTGACCCTGAAGGAAGGATCTTCCTGGGCGAGGCGATTCAACGCGATGCCCATCTTCTCCTGATCGGACTTGGTCTTGGGTTCCACTGCAACATGGATCACAGGCTCGGGGAAAACCATGCGCTCGAGCGTGATCACGTTCTGCGGGTCGCAAAGCGTATCGCCGGTGGTTGCCTCTTTCAGGCCGACTGCAGCGGCGATGTCGCCCGCTCTCACTTCCTTGATTTCCTCGCGCTGGTTCGCATGCATCTGGAGAATACGGCCGATGCGCTCCTTCTTGCCCTTTACGGGGTTGTAGACCGTATCGCCCGAATTCACCACGCCCGAATAGACGCGGAAGAAGATCAGCTGACCGACGAAAGGATCGGTCATGATCTTGAACGCAAGACCGGAGAAAGGCTCTTCGTCGCTTGCATGGCGTTCGCCTTCCGACCCGTCTTCCTTCTCACCCTTGATGGCGGGAATGTCGACAGGCGCGGGCAGGAAATCGATGACAGCGTCGAGCATCGCCTGAACGCCCTTGTTCTTGAAAGCGGAACCGCACATCATCGGCACGATCTCGCCGGCGATGGTCCTGGCACGCAATGCAGCCTTGATGTCGGCTTCCGAAAGATCGCCTTCCTCGAGATACTTGTTCATCAAGTCCTCGGACGCTTCCGCAGCGGACTCGACCATCTTTTCGCGCCATTCCTGGGCGACATCCTTCAGTTCCTCAGGGATATCCCTGAGTTCGAATTTCATGCCCTGGGAAGCCTCGTCCCAGTAGATCGCCTTCATCCTGACGAGGTCGACGACGCCCTCGAACTTGTCTTCAGCGCCGATGGGAACCTGAATGGGAACGGGGTTCGCCCTCAGGCGCGCGCGCATCTGGTCGTGAACCTTGAAGAAGTTGGCGCCCGATCTGTCCATCTTGTTGACGAATGCAAGCCTCGGCACGCCATACTTGTTGGCCTGACGCCAAACCGTCTCTGACTGGGGCTGAACACCGCCCACTGCGCAATAGACCATACATGCACCGTCCAGGACACGCATGGAACGCTCGACTTCGATGGTGAAGTCGACGTGCCCGGGCGTATCGATGATGTTGATACGGTGCTCGGCATAATTGTTGTCCATGCCCTTCCAGAAGCAGGTGGTCGCAGCGGAAGTGATCGTGATCCCCCTTTCCTGCTCCTGCTCCATCCAGTCCATGGTCGCGGCACCGTCATGCACCTCGCCGATCTTGTGGGAGACCCCGGTGTAATAGAGAATGCGCTCGGTAGTCGTCGTCTTTCCGGCATCGATATGGGCGCTGATGCCGATATTGCGATAACGCTCGATTGGTGTTTTACGTGCCACGATATACCCTTAAACCTTCAGAACCTGAAATGCGAGAAAGCCTTGTTGGCTTCCGCCATACGATGGACTTCCTCTCGTTTTTTCACTGCACCGCCGCGACCTTCAGCCGCATCCAGCAATTCACCTGCAAGCCTCGCGCCCATCGACTTCTCGCCGCGCTTCCTTGCGGATTCCTTCAGCCACCTCATGGCGAGCGCAGTCCTGCGCGATGCGCGCACTTCGACCGGAACCTGGTAATTGGCCCCGCCCACGCGGCGGCTCTTCACCTCGACCAGCGGCTTGACATTGGAAAGCGCCTGGAGAAAGACCTCCACGGGATCCTTGCCGCCCTTCCTGGAAACCTGATCCAGCGCACCGTATATGATGCGCTCGGCAACGGACTTCTTGCCATCCTGCATCAGCACGTTGACGAACTTGGCCACATCCTGGCTTCCGAACTTGGGATCCGGCAGAATCAACCGCTTGGGAACTTCTCTACGTCTTGGCATATCAACCCCGTTTCAAATCAAGTTTACTTCTTGGGACGCTTGGCGCCGTACTTCGAACGCGCCTGCTTGCGATCCTTCACGCCGGCCGTATCCAGGCTGCCGCGAACCATGTGATAACGCACACCCGGAAGATCCTTGACGCGACCGCCCCTGATCAGCACAACCGAGTGCTCCTGAAGATTGTGTCCTTCGCCGCCGATGTAGCTCGAAACTTCGAATCCGTTCGTCAGGCGCACGCGGGCAACCTTCCTGAGCGCGGAATTCGGCTTTTTCGGCGTCGTGGTGTAGACTCGAGTGCACACCCCGCGCTTCTGCGGGCAGTTCTCGAGGGCTGGCACCTTGCTCTTTACGCGCTTCTCCTTGCGGGGGCTGCGCACTAACTGATTTATTGTCGGCATCGTCGTTCCTAAAAAACCGGGACGGCCAGGGCCGTCCCAATCAAAACAATCCTGGCCGCATCGCGGCTAAAAAGATTGTGGATTTTATGGTGTAATGCTGGAGATGTCAAGTCTCCTCCGCGAAGAGCTTCTCTGCTTCGAGCAGCGCACGCCCTTCCGCAGCGTCTTCTCCTGCACGCTGCTTCCTCCTGTTGTTGTGATGGGCGAGCCCGGAACCAGCGGGGATCAGCCTGCCGACGATCACGTTTTCCTTGAGGCCTCTCAGGTCGTCGCGCTTGCCCATAATCGCCGCTTCGGTAAGCACCCTGGTCGTTTCCTGGAAGGAAGCGGCGGAGATGAAGGAATCCGTGGAGAGCGATGCCTTGGTGATGCCGAGCAGCATGTAGTCGTAGCTTGCAGGCTGCTTGCCTTCCTCCGTCATCTTGGCATTCTCTTCCAGCACTTCGGCGCGCTCGACCTGTTCGCCCTGGATGAAGCGGGTGTCACCAGCGTCGCTGATCACGACGCGCCTCAACATTTGCCTGACGATCACGTTGATGTGCTTGTCGTTGATCTTCACGCCCTGGAGCCTGTAGACATCCTGCACTTCGTCGGTGATATAGAGGGCAAGCGCCTCGACCCCGAGCAGCCTCAGGATGTCGTGCGGATCCGCCGGACCGTCGACGATCATCTCGCCCTTGTTGACAACCTGTCCGTCATGAGCTGTGACATGCTTTTCCTTCGGAATCAGGTATTCGTGGGCGATGCCGTCGAGATCGGTGATGACGAGACGCTGCTTGCCCTTGGTATCCTTTCCGAACGAAACCGTACCGGTGACTTCCGCGAGCACCCCTGCATCCTTCGGCGAGCGCGCTTCGAAAAGCTCGGCAACCCTGGGCAGACCGCCCGTGATGTCGCGCGTCTTGGAGGACTCCTGGGGGATCCTCGCCAGCACTTCACCGACCGAGACCTTCTGGCCATCCTTCACCGTGATGATCGAGCCGATCTGCAGCGTGATGTTGACAGGCAGATCGGTTCCGGCGATCTTGACTTCAAGGCCGTCGTCGTCGAGCAGCTTCACCTGAGGCCTCAATCCCTTGGATTGCGCGGCGCCTCGCCGCTTCGGATCGATCACGACGAGGGTGGAAAGCCCCGTCACTTCGTCGATCTGCTTCGCCACCGTCACGCCTTCCTCGATGTTCTCGAAGCGAACCACGCCGCCGTATTCGGTGATGATCGGACGGGTATGCGGATCCCAGCTCGCCAGAACCTGCCCTGCCCGGATCGTGCTTGCCTCCGAGACCATCAGGGTGGAACCGTAAGGCACCTTGTGGCGCTCGCGCTCCCTGCCGTTTTCGTCCTGGATGATCACTTCCCCGCTTCTCGAGATCGCGATCTGTTCGCCTCTGCCGTTCGTCACCGACCGCAATGCCGGGGTGAATTTCGCAATACCCGCAGACTTCGATTCGATCTGGCTCACCACTGCAGCACGCGATGCCGCACCGCCGATGTGGAAAGTGCGCATGGTGAGCTGCGTTCCCGGTTCGCCGATGGACTGCGCCGCAATCACACCGACAGCTTCGCCGACATTGACGAGCTGGCCGCGGCCGAGATCGCGGCCATAGCATTTCGCGCAGAGGCCGTAGCGGGTATCGCAGGTGAGCGGCGTCCTGACCTTGACTTCGTCGACGCCTTTCGCCTCGACGAGATCAGCCTTGTCTTCGTCTATCAGCGTACCCGCATCGAACAGGGTGGCGCCGGTCTCGGGATCGACGATATCCGTCGCGGAAACACGCCCCAATATCCTTTCCCTGAGCGGTTCGACCACTTCGCCACCTTCGACCAGCGCCTTCATCGAGACGCCGCTCGTCGTGCCGCAATCGATTTCCGTGACGACGAGATCCTGCGTCACGTCGACCAGACGCCTGGTGAGATAACCCGAATTCGCCGTCTTCAATGCCGTGTCCGCAAGACCCTTGCGCGCGCCGTGGGTGGAGATGAAGTACTGCAGCACGTTCAGCCCTTCCCTGAAGTTCGCGGTGATCGGCGTTTCGATGATCGATCCGTCAGGCTTCGCCATCAGACCCCGCATGCCTGCCAGCTGCCTGATCTGCGCAGCCGAGCCGCGCGCGCCCGAGTCCGCCATCATGTAGATGGCATTGAAGGATTCCTGCGAAAGGCCTTTGCCCGCCTCGTCCTTCTTGCGGACGAATTTTCCTTCTTCCTCGACCATGATGGGCTCGGAGCCGAGCTGCTCCATCATCGCCTTCGCGACCATGTCGCCGGCGCGCCCCCAGATGTCGACGACCTTGTTGTAGCGTTCGCCCTGGGTCACGAGACCGGAAGTGTACTGCGCCTCGATTTCCTTCACTTCCTTCTCGGCGGCATCGATCAGCTCGCCCTTCTGCGGCGGAACCTGCATGTCGTCCACGCAGATCGAAATGCCCGCACGGGTGGCGAGGGTGAACCCGCTCTGCATCAGCCTGTCGGCGAAGATCACCGTCTGCCTGAGCCCGCAGTTCCTGAATGCGGCATTGATGAGCTTCGATATTTCCTTCTTCTTCAGCGCCTTGTTGATCGCCGAGAAGGGCAGTCCTTTCGGCAATATTTCGGAGAGCAGCGCACGGCCCACGGTCGTTTCATAGCGCGTGATTCTCGCTATGATCTCTCCCGATTCGTTCTTGACGGTCTCCGGAATCCTGACGACGACGTTGGCATTGAGCTCGGCCTGGCGGGATTCATAAGCCCTCAGCACCTCGCCCACATCGGAAAAGTGCATGCCTTCGCCCCTTGCCCCGATCTTCGCGCGGGTCGCGTAATAGAGCCCGAGCACGATGTCCTGGGAAGGCACGATGGAGGGTTCGCCGTTCGACGGGAAAAGCACGTTGTTGGAAGCGAGCATCAGCGTGCGGCACTCCATCTGCGCTTCGAGCGACAGCGGTACGTGAACGGCCATCTGGTCGCCGTCGAAGTCGGCATTGAATGCCGCGCAGACCAGAGGATGCAGCTGGATAGCCTTGCCCTCGATCAGGATCGGCTCGAAAGCCTGGATGCCCAGCCTGTGAAGGGTCGGCGCACGGTTCAGCAATACAGGGTGCTCCCTGATGACGTCTTCCAGGATATCCCATACTTCGGGCACTTCCTGCTCGACCAGCCTTTTCGCCGCCTTGATGGTCGTCGCAAGTCCGAGGATTTCCAGCTTGTGGAAGATGAACGGCTTGAAGAGTTCGAGCGCCATCTTCTTCGGCAATCCGCACTGGTGAAGCTTCAATTGCGGGCCGACCACGATAACCGAACGGCCGGAATAGTCGACGCGCTTGCCCAGGAGATTCTGGCGGAAGCGTCCGCCCTTGCCCTTGATCATGTCTGCAAGCGACTTCAGGGGGCGCTTGTTGGCGCCGGTCATGGCCTTTCCCCGCCTGCCGTTGTCGAGCAGGGAATCGACCGCTTCCTGAAGCATGCGCTTCTCGTTCCTGACGATGATCTCCGGGGCTTTCAGTTCCAGGAGGCGCTTCAGGCGGTTGTTCCTGTTGATGACGCGGCGATACAGATCGTTGAGGTCACTGGTTGCGAACCGTCCGCCATCGAGCGGAACCAGCGGCCTCAATTCGGGAGGCAGAACGGGCAGCACTTCCAGTATCATCCAGTCGGGTTTCATGCCCGTCCTTGCGAAGGCTTCCATGATCTTCAGGCGCTTCGAGATCTTCTTGATCTTGGCATCCGATCCGGTCGTGGAAAGCTCGGTTCTGAGCGCATCGATCTCGCCGTTGAGGTCGAGATTGGCAAGCAGCGCCCTGATCCCTTCAGCGCCCATGCTGGCGGAGAATTCGTCGCCGTATTCCTCGAGCTTGTTGAGGTAGTCCTCTTCGGTCAGAAGCTGGCAGCGCGTCAGGGGCGTCATGCCGGGATCGGTCACGACATAGGCTTCGAAATAGAGCACGCGCTCGATATCCCTCAGGGTCATGTCGAGCACCATCCCGAGACGGGAGGGAAGGGACTTCAGGAACCAGATATGGGCGACCGGGCTGGCGAGCTCGATATGCCCCATGCGCTCGCGCCTCACCTTGGAAAGCGTCACTTCGACGCCGCATTTTTCGCAGATCACGCCGCGATGCTTCAGGCGCTTGTATTTTCCGCAAAGGCATTCGTAGTCCTTGATCGGACCGAAAATCTTGGCGCAGAACAATCCGTCGCGCTCGGGCTTGAACGTTCTGTAGTTGATCGTCTCCGGCTTCTTGACTTCGCCGTAGGACCAGGACCTGATCTTGTCTGGAGAAGCGAGCCCGATCCTGATCGAATCGAATTCCTCTTCCTGCGTTACCTGCTTGAACAAATCCAGCAATGCTTTCATGAAAACCTCCGGTTTTGGCTTCCTGCCATAGCTAATACTTCAATATCAATCAATAGCGGTCGAGTTCCATGTCGATACCGAGCGACCTGATTTCCTTCACCAGCACGTTGAACGATTCCGGCATGCCGGCTTCGATCTTGTGTTCGCCCTTGACGATGTTCTCGTAGACCTTCGTCCTGCCGTTGACGTCGTCCGACTTGACCGTCAGCATTTCCTGCAAGGTATAGGAAGCGCCGTAGGCTTCGAGCGCCCACACCTCCATTTCCCCGAAGCGCTGTCCGCCGAACTGCGCCTTTCCGCCCAGAGGCTGCTGCGTGACCAGGCTGTAAGGCCCTGTCGAACGCGCATGCATCTTGTCGTCGACGAGATGGTGCAGCTTCAGCACATGCATGTAGCCGACCGTGACAGCCCTGTCGAATGCCTCGCCCGTCCTGCCGTCGTGAAGATGGATCTGGCCGGATTTCGGGAATCCCGCGAGTTCGAGCATGGTCTTGATTTCTTCCTCTGTCGCGCCGTCGAAAACGGGGGTCGCGAAAGGCACGCCCTTCTTGAGATTGCTGCACAGATCGATGATCTCCGCGTCGGAGAGCGAATCGATGTCTTCCGGCTTTCCGCTGCTGTTGTAGATTTTGTTCAGGAAATCCCTGAGTTCATGGATCTTCGCCTGCGCCGCCAGCATGTCGCCGATCTTCTTGCCGAGCCCCTTCGCCGCCCAGCCGAGATGGGTCTCCAGGATCTGTCCCACGTTCATGCGCGAAGGCACGCCGAGCGGATTCAAGACCACATCCATGGGAGTGCCGTCCGCGCTGTAAGGCATGTCTTCAACAGGGACGATCTTCGAGATCACGCCCTTGTTTCCGTGGCGGCCCGCCATCTTGTCGCCAGGCTGCAGCCTTCTCTTCACGGCGATGTAGACCTTCACCATCTTCTGCACGCCTGCGGGAAGCTCGTCTCCGCTGGTGAGCTTCTTCTTCTTCTCTTCATAAGCCGCATCGAAGTCCAGTCGCTTCTGCGCGAGCCCTTCCTGAATCTGCTCGAGCTGACGGCTCGCATGCTCGTCTGCAAGTCTGATGTCGAACCAGTGATGATGCTCGATCGAATCGAGATATTCCTTCGTCACGGTCGAGCCCTTGGCGAGCTTCTTGGGGCCACCGTTCACGGCCTGGCCGACGATAAGGCGCTCGATACGCTGGAAGGCATCTCCTTCGACGATGCGCATCTGGTCTGCAAGATCCTTCTTGTAGCGCTTCAATTCGTCGTCGATGATCTGCTGAGCCCTTGCATCCCGCTCTATCCCGTCTCTCGTGAAGACCTGGACATCGATCACGGTGCCCGACATACCCGCAGGCACCCGGAGCGAGGTGTCCTTCACGTCGGACGCCTTCTCGCCGAAGATCGCGCGAAGGAGCTTCTCCTCCGGCGTCAGCTGGGTTTCGCCCTTGGGCGTCACCTTGCCGACCAGCACATCGCCCACATCGACTTCCGCCCCAATATAGACGATCCCCGAATCGTCCAGCCTGCCGAGCATGGTCTCGGAGAGGTTGGAAATATCCCTGGTGATCTCTTCCGGCCCGAGCTTGGTGTCGCGCGCGACGACCGAGAGCTCCTCGATGTGGATGGAGGTGAACCTGTCCTCAGCCACGATCCGCTCCGAAATCAGGATCGAATCCTCGTAGTTGTAGCCGTTCCAGGGCATGAAGGCGACAAGCAGGTTCTGTCCAAGCGCGAGTTCGCCCATGTCGGTGGACGCGCCGTCGGCGATCACGTCGCCCCTGGCGATGACATCTCCGCGCTTCACCAGCGGCCTCTGGTTGATGTTGGTGTTCTGATTGGAGCGGGTGTACTTGATGAGGTTGTAGATATCCACACCCACTTCGCCGGCCTTCGTCTCGGCGTCATGAACCCTGACCACGATCCTGCCCGAATCGATGTAGTCGACGATACCGCCCCTCAAGGCCTGGACGGCCGTTCCGGAGTCGACGGCGACCGTGCGCTCGATTCCCGTTCCGACCAGCGGTTTCTCGGCTCTCAGGCAGGGAACGGCCTGGCGCTGCATGTTGGAACCCATCAATGCGCGGTTCGCATCGTCATGCTCCAGGAAAGGAATCAGGGACGCCGCGACCGAGACGATCTGCGCGGGGGCCACGTCCATGGCTTCGATTCTTTCCGGAGAGGAGAGCGTGAATTCGTTCTTGTATCTCGCGGAAACGATGTCGTTGACGAATCTTCCTTCGCTGTCCAGTTCCGTGTTCGCCTGGGCGATCATGTACTGGCCTTCCTCGATCGCCGAAAGATATTCGATCTTGTCGGTGACCCGGCCGTTCTCGACCTTCCTGTAAGGGGTTTCGAGGAAGCCGTATTCGTTCGTCCTGGCATAAAGGGCGAGCGAATTGATGAGGCCGATGTTCGGGCCTTCAGGCGTCTCGATAGGACAGACCCGCCCGTAATGGGTGGGATGGACGTCCCGCACCTCAAATCCGGCGCGCTCCCTGGTCAATCCGCCCGGACCCAGCGCCGATACCCTGCGCTTGTGGGTGATTTCGGACAACGGATTGGTCTGGTCCATGAACTGGGAAAGCTGGGATGAGCCGAAGAATTCCTTGATCGCAGCCGATACGGGTTTGGCATTGATCAGATCGTGCGGCATCAGGTTCTCGGATTCGGCCTGCGAAAGCCGCTCCTTCACCGCGCGCTCGACCCTGACAAGCCCCGACCTGAACTGGTTCTCGGCGAGCTCTCCAACCGACCTGACGCGCCTGTTCCCGAGGTGATCGATGTCGTCGATTTCGCCTCTTCCGTTCCTGAGTTCAACCAGAACCTTGATGACGGCAACGATGTCGTCGTTCGAAAGCGTGCCGGGCCCGGTGAGCTCGGTCCTGCCCATCCTCCTGTTGAACTTCATCCTTCCCACGGCCGACAGATCGTAGCGTTCCTCGCTGTAGAAAAGACCGTCGAAGAGCGCCAGAACGGCCTCCTCGGTCGGCGGCTCGCCGGGACGCATCATGCGGTAGATCGCAACCTGGGCGGCATTCTGGTCTTCAGTGTCGTCCACCCTCAGCGTCTGCGAAATGTAGGCGCCCTGGTCGAGATCGTTGGTGTAGAGGGTCTTGATCGAACCGACCTTCGCTTCCCTCAGCTTGCCCAACAATTCTTCGGTGATTTCGTCGTTGGCAAAAGCCACGATTTCGCCGCTCTCCTTGTCAACCACATTGGTTGCGATCACCCGCCCGATCACGAATTCGTCGGGAACCGCAAGCTTGGAAAGGCCGGTTTCCTGCATTTCCCTGATATGCTTGACCGTGATGCGCTTGTCCTTCGCGACGATGGTCTTTCCGCCTGCCGTGACGATGTCGAAGCGCGCGATCTCGCCACGCAATCGGTCAGGCACCAGTTCGAATTCGGCGTGGCTCTTGTCCAGATGGAAGGTATCGTTGACGAAGAATTCGGCCAGAATCTGCTCGGGCGTGTAGCCTATCGCCTTCAGCAGCGTAGTGACAGGCATCTTCCTCCTCCTGTCCACGCGGAAATAGAGGTAATCCTTGGGATCGAACTCGAAATCAAGCCACGATCCGCGATACGGAATGATGCGCGCGGAGAAGAGCAGCTTGCCTGAAGAATGGGTCTTGCCCCTGTCATGCTCGAAGAAAACGCCGGGCGAGCGGTGAAGCTGGGAAACGATGACCCGCTCCGTGCCGTTGATGACGAAGGATCCGGTCGTGGTCATGAGCGGGATCTCGCCCATGTAGACTTCCTGCTCCTTGACTTCCTTGACGGTCGGCTTGGAAGCCTCCCTGTCCATGATGGTGAGCCTGACGCGCGCACGCAAAGGCGCCGCGAAAGTCAGACCGCGCTGCTGGCATTCCTTGACGTCGAAAGGCGGCGTGCCGAGATAATAGCTGACGAAATCGAGCTTGGCATTGCCTGAATGGCTGACGATGGGGAAAATGGAAGTGAAGGCAGCCTGCAGCCCCTCGTTCTTTCTTTCGTGAGGCGGGACCTCTTCCTGAAGAAAACCGTAATAGGAATCCAGCTGCATCGCGAGCAGGGATGGAATCTGCAATACGCTCGCCCTTTTGGCAAAGCTCTTGCGGATGCGTTTTTTCTCGGTAAAAGAATAGGTCATGACATCTCCACGACAGGGGAAAGGGATAAAAGACAGGAGTGAGAAGACGATAGAACAATCATAGTCTAAGACAAGTCCTCCGTTTCATTGGTTTCATCTTCTGACTGCTGGCTTCCTTCCAGAAGCAGCAAAAGGCTGACGGAAAACCGCCAGCCTTTTCCTGTTGCTGCAATTACTTGATTTCGCAAGTCGCGCCGGCTTCGGTCAGCTGCTTTGCGATGGCATCGGCATCCGCCTTGGAAACGCCTTCCTTGACGGGCTTGGGTGCGCCGTCGACGAGATCCTTGGCTTCCTTCAGGCCCAGCCCGGTGATGGTGCGGACAACCTTGATGGTGTTGACCTTGTTCTCACCCGCGGCCTTCAGGATAACGGTGAACTCCGTCTGCTCTTCCGCAGGAGCGGCTGCAGCGCCGCCGCCAGCGGCAGGCGCCGCGACTGCGACTGCAGTGGCAGCGGCGGAAACGCCGAATTTCTCTTCCATTTCCTTGATGAGCTCGGAAAGTTCGAGAACGGTCATGTTTGCGATTGCATCGAGAATGTCAGCTTTGGCAATTGCCATAATAATCTCCTAAAATGTGGTCGGGAAAATCCCGGTTAAATCAAGCAGCCTCTTTCTGGTCACGAACGGCAGCCAGTCCGCGCACGAATTTCGCAGGCACTTCGTTGAGTGTCTGGACGAATTTCGCGACGGGCGCCTGCATCGTTCCAAGCAATTTCGCCAGAAGTTCCTCACGGCTGGGCATGTTGGCAAGCGCAGCGACATCCTTCGATGTCATCACTTTGCCACCCATCGCGCCAGCCTTGACGACGAACCTATCGTTCGCCTTGGCGAAATCGTTCAGCACCTTGGCTACGGCGACGGGATCACTCCCTATGCCATAGGCCAGCGGACCCACCATATGCTCGGAAAGCACAGCATAGGGTGTGTCGGCAACAGCGCGGCGAACCAGCGTGTTCTTCAGAACCCGGAAATAAATGCCCGCATTGCGCGCTTTCGCACGCAGTTCGGTCATTTCACCGACTTCGAGGCCACGATACTCGGCGACGACGATCGCCTTGGCATTGGCCACATGGCCGCTCACCTCGGCAACTACCGCCTTCTTCTCTTCAATGTTGAGACCCAAGGTCAACCTCCTTCTGTTGCATTCGGGGCTTACGCCCCACTACAGCGACCTCAAATCAGGAGACAAGCCTGTTTGGGACCACCATCTGCGCAGGATGCTGCCAATATTAAGTCCTGAGACTCCTGCGGTCTTTGACAATCTCCCCGTCCACTCGAGAGTGGACGGGGAGCCCAAAGTCTTTACTGAGCTGCAATGCTCGATTGATCTATCCTGATTCCCGCACCCATCGTGCTGGAAACGGAAATCTTCCTCAAATAAACGCCCTTGGCTGCGGCGGGCTTGGCCTTGTTGAGCGCATCGATCAGTGCGCGGAGGTTTTCCGTCAGCGCATCCACCTCGAAAGAAGCGCGCCCTATCGTGCACTGCACGATGCCGCCCTTGTCCGTCCTGTACTGGACCTGACCCGCCTTCGCATTCTTCACCGCGGAAGCGACATCGGGCGTCACCGTCCCGACCTTGGGGTTGGGCATGAGTCCCCTGGGCCCCAGGATCTGGCCGAGTTGACCCACTATCCTCATCGCATCCGGGCTCGCGATCGCGACATCGAAGTCGATGTTGCCGGCCTTGATCGATTCCGCGAGGTCCTCGAATCCGACGATGTCCGCACCGGCGGCCTGCGCATCCTTGGCCTTGTCGCCCTGCGCGAAAACGGCGACCCTGACGGTCTTGCCCGTTCCCCTCGGGAGAACGACGGAACCCCTGACAAGCTGGTCCGACTTCCTTGCATCGACCCCGAGGTTCACTGCGATGTCGATCGATTCATCGAATTTCGCCGTTGCATTCTCCTTGGCAAGCTTCAGCGCTTCCTCGAGAGTGTAGGTTTTCGTGCGGTCTACCCTGCCGCGTGCCGCCTTAACGCGTTTGGAAAGCTGCGCCATGTCAAACCACTCCTTCAACGTCTATGCCCATGCTTCGGGCCGAACCCGCGATCGTCCTGACTGCCGCATCCATGTCGGCCGCAGTGAGATCGGGCATCTTTGTCTTGGCGATTTCTTCAGCCTGGGCGCGCGTCAGCTTGCCGACCTTGTCGGTGTGCGGCTTGGCGCTTCCCGACTTGATTCCTGCAGCCTTCTTGATGAGGATCGTCGCAGGCGGCGTCTTCATCACGAAGGTGAAGCTCTTGTCCGCATAGGCGGTGATCACGACAGGAATGGGCAGCCCCACTTCCATGCCCTGGGTCGCTGCATTGAAGGCCTTGCAGAATTCCATGATGTTGAGACCGCGCTGCCCGAGCGCAGGCCCGATGGGCGGGCTTGGATTGGCTTTTCCAGCTGGCACCTGCAGCTTGACATAGCCTACGACTTTCTTTGCCATTTGAAGCTCCTATAAAATGGGTACAAACGCCTTTTCAGGCTCCCCTGAAAAATCAGGTCTTTTCGACCTGACCGAATCCCAATTCGACCGGGGTGGCGCGACCGAAGATCGTCACCGAAACCCTGAGCTTGCTCTTGTCGTAATTGACGTCCTCGACGACGCCATGGAAATCCGTGAAAGGACCTTCCTTGACCCTGACCGATTCCCCCACCTCGAAGAGCACCTTCGGACGAGGCTTTTCCACGCCTTCCTGGATCTGCTTCAGGATGTTCTCGACTTCCTTCTCGCTGATCGGGGTAGGCTTCATGGCGCTGCCGCCGACGAATCCCGTCACCTTGTTGGTATTCTTGACGAGGTGCCATGTCTCGTCGGTCATTTCCATCTCGACAAGCACATATCCCGGGAAGAACTTGCGCTCGCTGATGTTCTTGTGCCCGCCCTTCATCTCGACGACTTCCTCGACAGGAACCAGTATCCTGCCGAACTTGTCGCCCATCCCGGCACGCTCGATCCGCTCCTGGAGCGCACGCATCACGCTCTTCTCGAAACCCGAATAGGCATGGACAACATACCAGCGCTTCGCCATCAATCCCCCTGGCCTATCAATAACTTTACGGCAGACATCAATGTCGCGTCGACAACCCAAAGGAAGATCGCCATCACCACGACGAAGGCGACCACGACGCCTGTCGTCTGAAGGGTCTCCTTGCGCGTCGGCCAGACCACCTTCTGGGCCTCGCTCATCGATTCACGCCCGAACTGCACGAAGCGCTTCCCCGGCTCGGAAAGCCATGCGACTGCAGCAGCGAAAGCGAGTCCTGCGAGAACCGAAACCACGCGGAGCACCATTGCGCTGTTCTGCAAAAGGTAGAATCCCGCGATGCCGGCCACGACGAGAAGTACTGCCAGCGCGAGTTTAATCTTATCCGCCATATTCCCTGTACCACGGCTCAGAAAGCCGTCTGTGTTCTGGCAGGCCAGGAGGGCTTCGAACCCCCAACCTTCGGTTTTGGAGACCGACGCTCTGCCAATTGAGCTACTGGCCTAATTCTTCAAATCTTACTGGATGATCTTGGCGACGACGCCTGCGCCCACGGTCCTGCCGCCTTCGCGGATCGCAAACCTCAGGCCCTCTTCCATCGCAACCGGCGCAATCAACGATACCGTCACCGAAACATTGTCCCCCGGCATCACCATCTCCGTGCCTTCAGCCAGATCGATCGACCCCGTCACGTCAGTCGTCCTGAAGAAGAACTGCGGGCGATAACCGTTGAAGAAAGGCGTATGACGACCTCCCTCGTCCTTCGAAAGCACATAGATCTCCGCCGTGAACTTGGTGTGCGGCGTGATCGATCCCGGCTTCGCCAACACCTGTCCGCGCTCCACTTCCTCGCGCTTCGTGCCGCGCAACAGCACGCCCACGTTGTCGCCAGCCTGACCCTGGTCCAGCAGCTTCCTGAACATCTCCACACCCGTGCAGGTCGTCTTCGCAGTGGGCTTGATCCCGACGATCTCCACTTCGTCGCCGACCTTGATCACGCCGCGCTCGACCCTGCCCGTCACCACCGTGCCGCGGCCGGAAATCGAGAAAACGTCTTCCACAGGCATCAGGAACGTGCCGTCGATCGCACGCTGCGGCTCCGGAATATACGTATCCAGCGCTTCAGCCAGCTTGAAGATCGAAGCCTCGCCGATGTCGGACTGATCCCCCTGCAACGCCTTCAGCGCAGAACCGATCACGATCGGCGTGTCGTCCCCGGGGAAATCGTACTTCGAAAGCAGTTCCCTCACTTCCATCTCGACCAGCTCCAGGAGCTCCGGATCGTCGACCATGTCGGCCTTGTTCAGATACACCACAATATAGGGCACACCCACCTGGCGCGCCAGCAGAATGTGTTCGCGCGTCTGCGGCATCGGGCCGTCGGCCGCCGACACCACCAGGATCGCGCCGTCCATCTGCGCCGCACCCGTGATCATGTTCTTCACATAGTCCGCGTGTCCGGGACAATCCACATGCGCATAGTGACGCGTCGCCGTCTCGTATTCCACGTGCGCCGTGTTGATCGTGATCCCGCGCGCACGCTCTTCAGGCGCAGAGTCGATCTGGTCGTAGCTCTTCGATTCCCCGCCGAACTTCTTCGTCAGCACCGACGTGATCGCCGCAGTCAGCGTCGTCTTCCCGTGGTCAACGTGCCCGATCGTCCCAACGTTCACGTGCGGCTTCGTCCGCTCAAATTTGCTCTTTGCCATGTCGATTTCCTCTTGACATCAAGTTAATATCAAAAACCCTGGAGCCCATGACCAGGATTGAACTGGTGACCTCTCCCTTACCAAGGGAGTGCTCTACCACTGAGCTACATGGGCAAACCCTTAACTGGAGCGGGTGAAGGGAATCGAACCCTCGTCGTAAGCTTGGAAGGCTTCTGCTCTACCATTGAGCTACACCCGCAAATCCCAAAGCCGAATTACCGGCCAAATCAAATCTGGTGGAGGGGGAAGGATTCGAACCTTCGAAGGCAGAGCCGTCAGATTTACAGTCTGATCCCTTTGACCGCTCGGGAACCCCTCCTGAGCGAAACCGCCTATTCTAAAGACTGAAAAGGAAATTGTCAAAACCTATCCGGAGGGCTGACGGGATTCCATCCAGCCAGGAATCTCTTCAGCCGGCATCGGCCTCGCTATCCCGTACCCCTGGCCCCTTTCGCATCCCATTTGCAGCAGCAGGCTGCCGTGCTCCTTGGTCTCCACGCCTTCTGCAATCAGGTCGCGCTTGAATATCCGGGCGAGGCTGATCACGCCTTCTATCGTTGCGAGATCCTCCCGATCGTCGATCATGTCCCTGACGAAGCTCTGGTCTATCTTGAGCGTGTCGACGGGAAGATGCCTCAGATAGGCGAGGGAGGAGTAGCCTGTTCCGAAATCGTCCAGCGAAAGCATGACGCCGAGCGCCTTGCAGTCATTCAGCACCTTCTTGACGAGCTGTATGTCCTGAAGCGCCGTGCTTTCGAGGATCTCGAGTTCAAGGCAGGAAGGATGGAGATTGCCGTATCTCGATATCGCTTCCCTGAGCTTCCTGCAGAAATTCGGCTCGTGCAACTGCTCCGATGCGACGTTCACGCTGACGCCGATATCGATGCCCTCCTTCTTCCAGGCGGAGAGCTGGCGCAATGCCTCGTCGAGCACCCAGTCTCCGAGCCTGATGATGAGTTCGGAATTTTCCGCGAAAGGAAGAAAATCGAGCGGGGGAAGCAGTCCTTTTTCCGGATGATCCCATCTGATCAGCGCCTCGACCCCGAACATTTGTCCTGTTCTCAGATTCACCTTGGGCTGGTAATGAAGGCGGAATCCGCGCGCCTCTATCGCCTGGGCGATGCGCTCCCTCATCTGGAAATTGAGCCTTGCCGACTGGTCCATGTTGACATCGAAAATTCGGTAACAGTCGCGCCCTGCCTGCTTCGACTGATACATCGCCATGTCGGCGTGGCGAAGAAGCGCATCGGCATCCGCTTCGTTCTGGGGGAAAAGCGTGATCCCGATGCTCGCGGAAACCGAAACGGCTCGCCCGTCCATGGCAACGGGGTTCTTGACTTCCATCATGATCCGGTCGATGCACTGCTCCATTTCTTCCTGGGAGCCGATATCGAGCAGGATGACGAATTCGTCGCCGCCCAGCCTCGCCACGGTATCCTCCGCCCTCACCGAGTTGACGAGGCGCGCCGCAATCTCCCTGATCAGCTCGTCGCCCGATGCGTGCCCGTACTGGTCGTTGATCTGCTTGAATCCGTCCAGGTCCAGGAAAAGAACGGCGAGAATGCGTTCAGTTCGCTTCGCGTGAGCCATTGCCTGGCGCATCCTGTCCCCGAGCAGCGAGCGGTTCGGCAGCCCTGTCAGGGAATCGTGCCAGGCCTGCTTCGCGATTTCCGCTCTGGTCCTGAGGCTCTTAATGCCGTAAGCGAGGTCTTCCGACAGCTGGAGGAGCAGCTCCATCTCGGCAGCGTCGAAGGCGTTCTGTTCCGAAGCGTAGACGCTCAATACGCCGCTTACTGCGCCGCCCATCCTGAGCGGAAGCGAAATCATCGAGGCATACCCTCTTTTCAAGGCCTCCTTGCGCCACGGCTTGAATCTCGGATCGAACTGCAGATTGTTGAGCGCCACCGGGCTTCCCGCTCTGATGGCCAAGCCTTCCGGACCGCCGCCCCATTGACCCTCGTCCCATGAAAAACGCTGCGATTCGAGATAGCCTTCGTCGAAACCAGCCCTTGCAATCGGCGATATGTCCTTCATGCCGTCCTGCCTGGCATATCCCACCCAGGCGAGCCGGTATCCCCCCCGCTTCACCAGGATGCTGCAGAAGTCGTGAAGCAATTCCGATTCGAGATTGGCTCGAACCATGGTCTCGTTGCATTCGCTTATCGCCTGGAGGGCGCGGTGCGCCTTTTTCAGCCTCTCCTCCGAATACTCCGCCTCGCGCCTTTTCTCCTCGAGCGTTTTCGCAATCGCAAGCTTCTCGAACTGGGCATTGAGGGAATCATGGAGAACCTTGTTCGCATTCTTCGCAAATGAATAAAGCGCAGCTGAAAAGCCTGCGAACAATATCGCCAGCGCGAACAGGGTCCTGTTTCCCCCTTCCAGCATGGCGATGAAAAGCCGTAGCAGCATGAAAAGGCTTGCAGGGACGAAGAAAGCCCTGAAGGCGGGCATGTAGACGGACCAGGACGAAACCGCTCCTGCCAGCATGCCGCTCACCACGAGCAGCAAGTAGGCCTGGTAAACCGGCTGATTCTCGGGGAAGAAAACCATGCCCAGCCCTCCCCACAACAAGCCTGAAAATGCGGAAAAGGCGATCGCGAGCCGGCGCCAGAACTCGATCCTTTCACGTCCGTTCGCCCGGTAAACCCGCAGGTAATGAAACCTTGCAAGCGTGAAGATCACGACGATCGAGCACCAGGAAAGCAGAGCGGTCTTCGGCGCGACATTCCAGAGCACAGCAACAGTTGCAACCGAAACCAGGATGTTGACGAGATAGACCACCTGAGCGCGGGAAAACAGTATCGCTATCTGTTCGGAAAGGATGCGCTGCGCTTGATGCGCCTGAGCTTTAGACATGACGCTCTGATACAGAACTAGACCAATTCAAAATTGTGCAGGAGGTTACTTTATCGGAGGCGCTTAATCAAATATTTTCTTCCCTTGTCACATCCCTGCTGCCGCCATGGTCTAGAATTGGTTTTTTTTCAGGAGGCCGAGTGATGGCGACGCTGACAGCCGACGAGGTGGAAAAAATGGACGCCTACTGGCGCGCGGCGAATTACCTCTCTGTCGGGCAGATCTATCTTTATGACAATCCGCTCCTCAAAATCCCGCTCTCCATAGATCACGTCAAGCCCCGGCTGCTCGGCCACTGGGGAACGACGCCTGGGCTCAATTTCATCTATTTGCACATGAACAGGGCGATCAAAAAATTCGACCTCGACATGATCTATCTCGCGGGACCGGGGCACGGCGGGCCTGCGCTCGTTGCGAACACCTATCTCGAGGGGAGCTACAGCGAATTCTACCCCAATGTCTCCGAAGACGGAGAAGGGCTGAAGCGCCTCTTCAGGCAATTCTCCTTTCCCGGCGGCATCCCGAGCCATGTGGCGCCCGAGACCCCCGGCTCGATTCATGAAGGCGGGGAGCTCGGCTATGCGATTTCCCATGCCTATGGCGCAGTATTCGACAACCCAGAACTCATCGCCTGCTGCGTGGTGGGCGACGGCGAAGCGGAAACGGGACCGATGGCGACTTCCTGGCATTCGAACAAATTCTTGAATCCGGAGCGCGACGGCGCAGTGCTGCCGATCCTCCATCTCAACGGCTACAAGATCGCCAATCCGACCCTGCTCGCCCGGATAAGCCACGAAGAGCTTGAAAACCTTTTCAAGGGATACGGCTACCGGCCCTATTTCGTCGAAGGCGAGGACCCCGAACACATGCACCGGAAAATGGCGGAAACGGTGGACATCGTGGTTGCCGAAATCAGGGAAATCCAGAGAAATGCCAGGGAAAAACGCATCAATTCTAGGCCCATGTGGCCCATGATCATATTGCGCTCGCCGAAAGGATGGACCGGTCCGAAAGAAGTGGACGGAAAAAAGACGGAAGGCTTCTGGCGAAGCCACCAGGTTCCTTTTTCGGAATTGAGGGAAAATCCCGGGCATCTCGAACTGCTCGAATCCTGGATGAAATCCTACGGGCCTGAGGCGCTTTTCGACGAAAACGGAAAACTGAGACCGGAACTGAAGGAGCTCGCCCCCAAAGGGAATCGCCGCATGGGTTCGAACCCGAAGGCAAACGGCGGCATGCTGCTGAAGGACCTCAGGATGCCTGATTTCAGGGACTACGAAGTGAAGATCGGGAAATCCGGGAATGTCATCGCGGAAGCAACCCGGGTGATGGGCAATCTGCTCCGGGACGTGATGTTGAAGAACATCGACAATTTCAGGCTGTTCGGCCCCGACGAGACGGCCTCCAACAGACTTGGCGCGGTACTGGAAGCTTCCCCCAGAACCTGGATGCTCGAAACCCGCGATTACGACGACCATCTTTCCCCGGACGGCCGGGTGATGGAAATTCTTTCCGAGCATACCTGCCAAGGCTGGCTGGAAGGCTATCTGTTGACCGGAAGGCATGGATTGTTTTCCTGCTACGAAGCCTTCATCCATCTCGTCGATTCGATGTTCAACCAGCATGCGAAGTGGCTGAAGACGACAAGCCGCGAAATCCCGTGGCGGCGCCCGATCGCTTCCCTCAATTATCTGCTCACTTCCCATGTCTGGCGGCAGGACCACAACGGCTTCTCCCATCAGGACCCGGGCTTCATCGATCATGTCGTCAACAAGAAATCGGACATCATCAGGATCTATCTGCCGCCCGACGCCAATACCCTGCTCTGCGTCACCGATCACTGCCTCAAGAGCCGCAACTACGTCAACGTCATCGTCGCCGGCAAGCAGCCCGCCCTTCAGTGGCTCACCATGGATGCCGCGATCAAGCATGTTTCTGCGGGAATAGGAATCTGGGAATGGGCGTCCTCCGACAATGAAGGAGAGCCCGATCTGGTGATGGCCTGCTGCGGGGACGTGCCCACGCTTGAAACGCTGGCCGCGGTCGAAATCCTGAAAAATTTCGCGCCTAACCTCAGGATCAGGGTCATCAACGTGGTCGACCTGATGACGCTGCAGCCGAGGGAGGAGCATCCCCATGGTCTTTCCGAGAAGGAATTCATTTCCCTCTTCACCCCTGACAAACCCGTCATATTCGCCTATCACGGCTATCCCTGGCTGATCCACCGCCTCACCTACAGGAGGAAGAACAGTGCGAACATCCATGTCAGGGGCTACAAGGAAGAAGGCACCACCACCACGCCTTTCGACATGACCGTGCTCAACGAGCTCGACCGTTTCCATCTCGTCGTGGATGCCGCCGAAAGGGTGTTCGCGCTGAGCGACATGGCCCCCCACATCAGGCAGAAGATGCGCGACAAGCTGATCGAGCACAAGGAATACATCGAATTGCACGGCGAGGACATGCCGGAGATAACCGGGTGGCAATGGCAGAACTGAGCGTACTCACGATCAACAGCGGCTCTTCTTCGCTGAAAGCCAGTCTCTTCTCCAGAGATGGATCGAGAAAGGACTATGCTTACGGGCGCCTGGACGGGCAGGAGGCGGCTTTCGAAAGGCTGATCGAAGAAATAGATGAAAAACCCGATCTGATCGGGCACCGATTCGTCCATGGCGGAGAAATCGAAGATGCGGCAAGACTTGTCAGTGAGGCGGAACTGGAAAGGCTGAAGAAACTGATCCCGCTCGCCCCGCTCCACCTTCCCGGAAACATCATGGGGCTCGAATACTGCACGAGATTCGGGGTTCCCCAGGTTGCCTGCTTCGACACTTCATTCCATTCGACAATGCCCGAAGCATCGAGGAAATTCCCAATTCCCGAGCGTTTCGGGATCAAGCGATACGGCTTTCACGGCCTGAATTACAATTACATCTCGAAACAGCTCCCCGCGCTCCTGGGGGATGCCGCCTACGGCACCATCGTCGCAGCCCACCTGGGGAGCGGGGCCAGCCTCTGCCTCATGGAAAACCTGAAATCCGTCGACACCACCATGGGTTATTCACCCGCGGGCGGAATCGTCATGGGCACGAGAAGCGGGGATCTCGATCCCGGCGTGATGCTGGCGCTCTCGAAGAGAATGGATCATCAGGCGCTGACCCGGATCGTCTACCACGAAATGGGGCTTCACGCGCTGTCAGGCGGGGAAAGCGCTGACATGACCGATCTGTTGAAAAGCAAAAGCGAAAGAGCCGGATTCGCAATAGACTTTTTCTGCAATTCCGTCCGCGCCACGATAGGGGCTTATGCCGCAAAGGCGGGCGGAGTCGATGCCCTGGTATTCAGCGGCGGGATAGGCGAGCATGCGCCGACCATCCGGGAAAAGATCTGCTCACCGCTCGAATTCATGGGTTTTTCCCTGGAAGACAAGGCCAACAGGCTGAATCTCAGGAAAATATCGGGAAAGCATTCCAGACCCATCCTGATCGTCTCGGCAGACGAGGAATCCGTGATCCGCGACCTTTGCCTCGGATTCGCCTCAAGAGCAGCGTGATTGGGAATTCGAGAAATTGACAACAAAATTCGACGCCAGGCTTGTTGTCGTCTCAGGAATTCCCGACTTTAAGTCAGCACTATAGCGGTAGCAGGCTGCAGAACTGGAAAGACCCGGTCATGAGGGGTCTTTCCAACTGGGGCAAGCTTGGCTTAAAACTTGTAAGCAACGCCTATCGTCCAGACATCGGAATGGGAGTAATCCGAAGAACTGCCAACGCTGTAGCGATCCCAGTCGAGCCTAACGGCAACAGACTGAGTAATATCGTATTTTGCGCCAGCGCCATAGGTGATATCCGTTTTCGAGCCGCTTAACGACGCAGCTCCGCCAGGTCCCACCACGGTTGCAGATTCTTTGATGTCTGCAACACCGATTTTTCCAAGGAGGCTAAACTGATTGGCAACAGGCAATATCCCAACCGCTTTTACATCCCAACCTGATATGTCGGCCGATGCAGAAAGAGGACCGGCGAGATTTCCGCCCGAAGCGGTGTAAGTCTCGTTATTCGAGCCGACATAGCCGCCTTCAAAGGCAACATTTTTATCGAGCTGATAGCCGATATCGAGATTATATACAGTAGGCTTGTTGATACTCGACGAAAAGCCCGTTGCTCCGGCCGACGAAAGCAAGGTATCCAGAGTTGATTTGTCGTTGTTATTAAACGTCTGGCCAACTGCTCCATAAATATACCACCCCTGATCGCCTGCCAATGCGGCTGACGCACCAGAAAGGCCGGCAATTGCGAATACGGCCAAAATAGTTTTCTTCATTGTTTTCCCTTACTTAGATTTAAATTTAGACTTGAACAAAAAACGAACAGGCCTTAGTTTTATATGTACAATCAATTACATATTAAACTTATTTCGAATTCTAAGCATTCCAGAACATCCGGTCAAGAACAAAATCGGACCCCTTTTCTGCGTGGTTCTTCATGGCCAAATAGCGGCCAAAGACAGCGGATCAAATTCGCCTTGTGACCGCAAAATCGGGACAGCATGGCAAGCGCATTATCGCAACCGGCATCGGGAACTTCTCGCCATGATTCGCTTTCTATTTGTAGCACTCTCTTGTAGCAGGAGCAGAAATGCTATAGCGAATCAAATACTTGAACTTGCATTCAAGGAGTTGCAGCGATTGGCGGAGAGGGAGGGATTGTGACGATTCGCCTGGAGCGAATCACCATCCCTTCGGGACCGCACGTTGTGCGTCCTGCGTCGCCCTTCCACTGGTCGGGCTCCTGGTCGAACCCGAGGGTTCTCATCCCTCGAAATGAAGAAAGCGCCTTTGCAGGCGCTTTCTGTATCAGTGGCGGAGAGGGAGGGATTCGAACCCTCGGTAGACTTGCGCCTACGCCTGATTTCGAGTCAGGTACATTCGACCACTCTGCCACCTCTCCGGGAAGGCGCAATTCTACCAGCTTATGCAGCATTTGTTGAGCGCCGTAAGAAGCTCATAAGGGTTTCGTCATGCTTTGATGGTAAACTTCGGTCGATGCCGAATACGGGAGACAGCCCATTTCAACCGCTACGACATTCATAATAAAACCGATGTCCGCCCTGTTTTCAAGGGGATACGCACTGCTTATCCTGGCCGTACTCGGGGGATGCAGCCATCCCGAATGGGAGGTTCCCCCTTTCGGAAAAACGAACGAACTCGTCGTCGCCACGGTCAACGGACCGACCACCTTCTTCGAGGATTCCCAGGGAAACTACACCGGCCTCGAACACGACCTCGTCAGTCTATTTGCCCAGAAGATTGGGATGAGGGCGAAATTCGTCGTCTTCGAAAACAGGGAGCAGATCACCGATGCAGTGACCCATCACAAGGTCCACCTTGCCGCAGCAGGACTCGTCATTCCGCCCGAGGGAAATGACTCCGGCATGAAATTCGGCCCGACCTATTTCGGCGTCAGGCCCCAGCTCGTCTACAACACGACAGGGGAAAAGCCGAAAAGCCTTTCCGATCTTTCAGGCAAACGGATCATTTACATCGGCGACCCTGTTATCGCCTCCCTCGTCAAGAATCTGAAGACGCAATATCCTTCGGTCGATTTCGGCGAGCAGAAAACGGCATCCAGCGACGAGCTGCTCTCGGCGGTATCGGAAGGCACTGCGGATTACGCAATCGCCTATTCCAACCAGGTCGACATCGCCGAGCACTATTATCCGAACATTGCCACCGCATTCGACATGGGCAAACCTTCCAGCCTTGCCTGGGCATTCCCGGCTGACGCAAGCCAGGATCTGCTGCAGAAAACCCAGGATTTCTTCGACGGAATAGAAAAGGACGGCACGCTCGCGCAATATGCCGACCGCTACTACGGCCACATCTACAGGCTGGAGCAAAACGACATCGTGAGCTTCCTCGGCAAGATGGACGGCAGGCTGGACACCCTCAAACCCTATTTCGAGGAAGCCAACGAACTGACAGGCATAGACTGGCGGCTTCTGGCGGCGCTTTCCTATCAGGAATCGCACTGGGACGAGCATGCGACTTCGCCGACGGGGGTGCGCGGCATGATGATGCTGACAAGCGATACGGCGGACAGGCTGAAAGTGACGGATAGGCTTGATCCGAAACAGAGCATCATCGCAGGCGCGCGCTACTTCGCCATGCTGAAGGACGAGCTCCCGCCTTCGATCAAGGAACCCGACAGGACATGGTTCGCGCTCGCAGCCTACAATCTCGGCACGGCCCATCTCGAAGATGCGAGGGTGCTCGCGCAGAAAATGAAACGCAACCCGAACTCATGGGTCGATCTCAAGGACACCCTTCCGCTTCTCTCCCGGTCCAGATTCTTCAGCCAGTTGAAGCACGGCTTTGCAAGAGGCGGGGAAGCTGTCGTGATGGTCGCCAACATCAGAAACTATTACGACATCCTGGAGAAATACAAGTCTCCCTATGTCCCGGTCTTCAAGCCAAGCTTCCAGCTGACCCCATGATCCGATCGGCCGACGCACCGGTGCGGAAGCTTACGGATAAATGACCCCGACCCCTCCCATGTAAGGGCGCAATGCTTCCGGGATGACCACCGAGCCGTCTTCCTGCTGGAAATTCTCCATGATCGCGACGAGTGTCCTGCCGACAGCCAGGCCCGAGCCGTTCAGCGTATGGACCAGTTCGTTCTTCCCTTCCGACTTGAATCTCGCCTGCATCCTCCTTGCCTGGAAGGATTCGAAATTGCTGCATGAGGAGATTTCCCTGTAGGTATTCTGGGCAGGAAGCCACACCTCGATGTCATAGGTCTTGGCTGCGGAAAAGCCGATGTCCCTGGTGCAAAGGGTCACCACGCGATAGGGAAGTTCGAGCCTTCTCAGCACTTCCTCCGCATGGTTCAGCAGCTCTTCCAGCGCATGATAGGACCTTTCAGGATGGACAACCTGCACGAGCTCGACCTTGTCGAACTGGTGCTGCCTGATCATGCCTCGCGTGTCCTTTCCATAGGAGCCCGCTTCGCTCCTGAAGCAGGGGGTGTGGGCGACAAATTTCAGCGGCAGCGATTCGCGATCGAGGATCTCCCCTCTCACCATGTTCGTGACGGGCACTTCTGCAGTGGGAATCAGGTAATAGCCGTTCGATACGGAAAAAAGATCTTCCTCGAATTTCGGGAGCTGTCCCGTGCCTCTCAATGAATCCGAATTCGCCATGTAGGGAACGTAGACTTCGACATAGCCATGTTCGCTGGTATGCAGATCGAGCATGAACTGGGAGAGCGCCCGGTGCAGCCTTGCAAGCGGCCCTTTCATCAGCGTGAAGCGGCTTCCTGCTATCTTCGATGCGGTTTCGAAATCGAGCATGGAAAGCCCTTCCCCTATCGAAACATGGTCCCTGACCTCGAATCCGAAATCCTTGGGATGTCCGCAGCGCTTGAGCTGGACGTTGTCCGCCTCCGACTGGCCGAAAGGGACGGATTCGTGGGGAAGATTCGGGATGGAGAGCAGGAATTCCTGCATTTTCCCCTGGATCTCTTCCAGCCTCGCCTCGTTCTGCTTCAGTTCTTCGCCTAGGTTCGACACTTCGGCCATGATGTCCGATGCGTCCTCGCCCTTGGCCTTCCTCATTCCTATCGATTTGGACGCTGCATTCCTTTTTGCCTGCAATTCCTGGGTCGCAGTCTGGACCTTCTTCCTGTCCGCCTCGAGTTTCTGGAAATAGGCGACGTCGAGAGAAAAACCCCTCGATTCGAGGCGCTTCTCGACACTCTGGATGTCGCTTCTCAATGTCTGGATGTCTAGCATGATTTTCTTTCTATGGAATTCATGACGCCAATTATACGCGACATCGCATTTCAAGCATTCGAGGATCCAAACCGTTCTGATCTGTGGGTACCCTTGGAGTACGAGACCCAGACTTCAAGTGCCACCAGCACTCAAATACCTCAGGTAGGCTTCTATGAATGATGCCGCCAGATTCCTTGCCTCAGCGAGTTCTTGCTCTGTCGCGTCGCGTAAATCGTCCCCAAATTTCCCACGGTGTCGCCCCTGTCGCAATGGAAGGTCATTGCAAATCCCCCCCAATCTGGACCAATCTTTATCTGGTTGTCGAAGTTTACGCAACGCATTTGGTTTAGAGCCAAAGCGGCTAGCAAGACTTTCCCGAACCTCATAGAGATGAATCAGTTCATCACTTGGATCGCGTATCGCCGCACCATAGCTGCGGAGCATTCGAATTAGCGTATCATCATTGGAGGCCCAGTCTGCGGAGAGTCGACTCAGCCTTATCTTGCGATCTATGCGTTCCCGCCGGGTATCGACGACGGCACCATCGGCTTCAGTACAGCGGATATCGGCCGGACAACCCTTGACTCGCACAGGTTGGGGTACACATTCGATGATTAGTTCCCTGGATCCATCTTCATGAAGTATAACAACCTCGGGGCGCGATAGTTCGTAAAGGACATGTGACACGACTTGAACGCCGAGGAAGAGACTGGTGACTTTTCTCTCAACCTTTGCTCGCAACGCTGGATCGATCCCGACAGAGTCAAAGGGTATAGCAGCTACTATTTTTCCTTCGCCGATCGTAACCACGCAATTTTCCCATACAGCGGAAAACTGCTCCTCGAACAAATCCTTCGGACTGAATACCCAAGTAATTTCTAGTGCGGAGCGCATTAGGGCCTTAAGATTTTCAACTACAACGCTCTGCAGAAAAGCGGGGCTGGCGGTTCTGGAAGCAGGATGAAAGAGACACGAATCGATTTTGGATCCGGCCGCTCCAAGATTCAAGTGGGTCAATCCTTCTTCTTCGCAAGCCTGTCTAGTTCCTTCAAATGTTCGAGCTTATCCGCTATCTTTCCTTCCATCCCTCGATCGGTCGGCTTGTACCATGAAGGGGAGAGGCCTTCGGGGAAATAGGTCTCCCCTGCCGCATAGGCTTCCGGCTCGTCGTGCGCATACCGGTATTCATGCCCGTATCCTAGTTCCTTCATCAGCCTTGTCGGCGCATTCCTCAGATGAACAGGCACTTCGCGGCTCCTGTCCTGTTTCACGAAAGCCATGGCCTGGTTGTAGGCAAGATAGCCCGCATTGCTTTTCGGCGAGACGGCGAGATAGATCACAGCCTGGGCAAGCGCGAGCTCCCCTTCCGGAGAACCCAGACGCTCGTAAGTCTCGGCCGCGTCGTTGACGATCTGCAGGGCCCTGGGATCCGCCAACCCGATGTCTTCCCATGCCATCCTGATGATTCTTCTGGCGAGATATTTCGGATCAGCCCCCCCGTCGAGCATCCTGCACAGCCAGTAGAGGGACGCATCCGGGTTCGATCCGCGAACGGACTTGTGAAGCGCGGAGATCTGGTCATAGAAATAATCCCCGCCCTTGTCGAACCGCCTGGCGTTGAGCATCAGCGCATTCTCCACGAATTCGGGCGTGATTTTTTCGGTCCCCGAGGCGCGCGATGCGGTATCGAGCTGCTCGAGAAGATTCAGCAGGCGCCTTGCATCCCCGTCTGCATAGCCTACCAGCAGATCCACGGCCTTTTCGTCGAAATCAAGATGCGAAAGAGCCTGCTTCTTTGCACGCTCGAAAAGAAGCCTCAGGTCTTCTTCCGAAAGCGATTTCAATACGTAGACCTGCGCCCTGGAAAGGAGAGCGGAATTCACCTCGAACGAAGGATTCTCCGTCGTCGCGCCTATGAAGGTCACGAGACCCGATTCGAGGAAGGGCAGGAGCGCATCCTGCTGCGCCTTGTTGAACCGGTGTATCTCGTCGACGAAAAGGATGGTCTTCCTGCCCAGAGCAAGATTCTGCTCGGCCATGGACACGGCTGCCCTGATGTCCTTGACGCCAGAGAATACCGCCGAAAGCGCGATGAATTCGCATCCGAACGCATTCGCGGTCAGGCGAGCGATGGTCGTCTTTCCGACCCCCGGCGGCCCCCACAATATCATCGAATGGAGCTTTTTCGCCTCGAATGCGAGCCTCAAGGGCTTGCCTTCTCCGAGGAGATGGGATTGGCCCACCATCTCCCCGACCGTTTTCGGCCTCAGGGCCTCTGCAAGCGGCGCGGAAGGCTCGATTGAAAAAAGGTCACTCACCGATCACGTCCGCTCCCTTGGGCGGAGAGAATTCGAATGATTTTGCAGGGATCTTCGGGTTCACTTCCATTTTCGTGAAATGGATGACGGTGACCTGGCCGAAATAATCCTTGAGCACCATGACGGCAAGGAGATTCCCTGAAAATCCCATCCTGATTTTCTGGAAATTGCTCTCCTTTCCCTTGGGCATCGCATCCAGCCATTCGAGGCCTTCCTTCGTTCCACCCTCAGAGAGATCGAAGCCTTTCTGTATCTCATTGTCCCCTGCAAGCAATGCGGCAGGGCTGCTTCCCAGGGCATTGTCGAGCCGTCTGACCGTCACCTGATTGAGATCCTCGTCATAGGTCCAGAGCTTCCTGCCGTCCCCGACGATCAGCTGGGCATAGGGTTTTTCGTATGTCCACCTGAATTTTCCCGGGCGGGAGAACATCATCTCTCCACTCGACTCCTGGGTCTGGTCCATCTTGCTGTTGTAGACTGACTGGACGAAGTGCGCCTTGAGAGAATGCGCACTGCTCACGAAGTCCTTGAGTTTTTCGACAGCGGAAGCATGCGCTTCCATTGAAAAAAGAAGACCCATCGCCAAAAAGAATCTGATCATTCGTTCACCCTGGAAGGCACCAGGACTTCCCTGTTGCCGTTGCTCTGCATTGAAGATACAAGCCCCGCCTTTTCCATCTGCTCGATGAGGCGGGCCGCCCTGTTGTAGCCTATCCTGAGATGCCTCTGGACGAGCGAAATGGAAGCCCGCCTCGTCTTCATCACGATGCCGACAGCCTCGTCATAGAGGGGGTCCGTCTCCATGTCCGGATTCCCTTCTTCCAGCTCCTCGCCTTCTTCCGCAGACTCGAGTATCCCTTCCACGTAATCGGGTTCTCCGTGGGACTTGAGGTATTCGACCACCCTATGCACTTCCTGGTCCGAAACGAAGGCGCCATGCACCCTCTGGGGATAACCAGTGCCTGGAGGAAGATAGAGCATGTCGCCCTGACCGAGCAGGGTTTCCGCCCCCATCTGGTCGAGTATCGTCCTCGAATCGATCTTGCTCGAAACCTGGAACGCGACCCTTGTCGGGATGTTGGCCTTGATGAGCCCCGTGATGACGTCGACCGACGGCCTCTGGGTCGCCAGTATCAGGTGAACGCCGGATGCCCTTGCCTTCTGGGCGAGCCTCGCGATCAGCTCCTCCACCTTCTTTCCGACCACCATCATGAGGTCCGCCAGCTCGTCTATGATCACGACGATCATGGGCATGGGTTCCAGCTGCTCGGGCGACTCCGGCGTGAGCGAGAAGGGATTGGTCAACGGTTCTCCGGCCCGTCTCGCCTCGTCTATCTTGTGGTTGTATCCGGAAAGGTTCCTGACGCCGAGGGACGCCATCAGCCTGTAGCGCTTCTCCATCTCCCCGACGCACCAGTTCAAGGCGGACGCAGCCTGCTTCATGTCGGTCACCACAGGCGCAAGAAGATGAGGGATGCCTTCGTAGACGGAAAGCTCGAGCATCTTGGGATCCACCAGGATCAATCTCACCTGTTCTGGGGTCGCCTTGTAGAGCAGGCTCAGGATCATGGCATTGATCGCGACCGATTTTCCCGATCCGGTCGTTCCCGCAACCAGCACATGCGGCATCTTGGCGAGATCCGCCACGACAGGTTTTCCCGATATGTCTTTGCCCATCGCGATGCAAAGCGGGGAAGCCATGTCGGAATAGACCTTCGCGCTCAATATCTCCGAGAGGCAGACGATCTGCCGCTTCGG
Source organism: Pseudomonadota bacterium (assembly GCA_021848825.1). Lineage (GTDB taxonomy): Bacteria > Pseudomonadota > Gammaproteobacteria > Burkholderiales > JABEVD01 > JABEVD01. The sequence goes on along the minus strand of JAJZTQ010000002.1, from coordinate 129,488 downwards.
GTTCGGGATTTCGAGCCCCATGTAGGACTTTCCGGGAATGGTCTCGACCACCCTGATGCTGATGACCGAAAGCGCTCTCGCCAGATCCTTGACGAGATTCACGATCTGGCTTCCCTTCACCCCGACTGCAGGATCGATCTCGTAGCGCGTGATCACCGGGCCCGGATAGGCCGCGACCACCTTGACCTCCACGCCGAAATCGTTGAGCTTCCTCTCGATCAGTCTCGAAATGTATTCCAGGGTCTCGGGGGAAAGAACGGGAATATCAAGAGGAGGCTGATCGAGAAGATGAAGGGGGGGGAGCGATGAATCCGGAAGATCCTGGAACAAGGGCGTCTGCTTCTCTTTCACAACCCGCTCGGACTTCTGAATCTCCATGGCAGGCTGCTCGATCTTGACCGGCTGATAGGCGTCTATCTTCCTCTTCTCGATCTCGACATATTCCTTCCTCTGAACCTGGGCAACGGCCCCTGCCCGCCTGTCCTGCCAGTTTTCCCAGCTTCTCAAGATGAAGATCCCGGTCTCCTCCACCGCCCCGCCAAGCCATTCCATGAAAGAAAGCCAGGAAAAGCCGGCAAAGAGGCTGAAGCCGACGGCAATCAGGAGGAGAAGCAGCAGGGTCGAACCGGTGAACCCGAATGCCTTCAGCAGCAGGCTTCCGATCACGTCCCCAGCCATGCCGCCATGGGAAGCGGGAAGCATTGCCCTGATCGAATAGAGCCTCAAGGCCTCGAGCGCGCTGCTCGAAAGAACAAGGACGATGAATCCGGAAAGGGAAACGATGAAGGATCTTCTGTCGAGAAGCGCCGCCTCGTCCATCCTCTTGTATCCCCAGCCCACCCCGTAGAGCAGGAAGGCCACCCACCAGTAGGCCGAAAGACCGAAAACGTAGAGCAGGATGTCGGACAGCATCGCGCCGAACCATCCTCCCGCATTGTGGATCACGGCATGGCTATCCGTGTGGGACCATGCAGGATCATCCGGATTGTAGGTATAGAGGATCAGTACCAGGAAAACCGCGCCTGCGACAAGCACCAGCCACCACGACTCGAGCAGAAGCGCAACGATCTTGGGCGGCAGCGGATTCGATTTTTTCGCCATCTCGGCAAAGCGGTCTCGAAAATTCGGAGCGTTCATTATATCCCAGTTCCACGCTTTCAAGCGTCTCGACAAAAAGGCCGGGTTGCTTTAGATTGATCAGTTTTCAATATCGAGAGAAACGCATGAATCAGACCAAACACTGCCGCCTGCTGATCCTTGGCTCGGGGCCTGCAGGCTATACCGCTGCGATCTATGCTGCGAGGGCCAATCTCAAGCCTGTCCTGATCACCGGCCTTGCCCAGGGCGGGCAGCTCACCACCACGACGGAAGTGGACAACTGGCCTGCCGATGTCGAAGGCGTGCAGGGTCCTGAACTGATGGAGCGCTTTCTGAAGCATGCCGAGCGTTTCGAAACGGAGATCATCTTCGACCACATCCATACCACCCATCTGTCGAAGAAGCCCTTCGAACTCGTCGGCGACGCCGGAACCTATACCTGCGACGCCCTCATCATCGCGACAGGCGCATCGGCGATGTATCTGGGTCTTCCCTCCGAGCAGGCCTACATGGGCAAGGGCGTATCCGCCTGCGCGACATGCGACGGATTCTTCTACAGGAACCAGGATGTCTGCGTGGTCGGGGGAGGCAACACGGCTGTCGAGGAAGCGCTTTATCTCTCGAATATCGCCAAGACCGTGACCCTGATTCACAGAAGGGACAAGTTCAGGTCGGAGAAGATCCTCATAGACAAGCTGATGGAAAAGGCCGGAAGCGGCAACGTCAGGCTGGAACTCAACCATGTCCTGGACGAAGTGCTCGGGGACGATTCCGGCGTCACCGGAATCAGGATAAAGAGCACACAGAATGAGGAAAGCAAGGAAATTCCGCTGCACGGCGTATTCATCGCCATCGGCCACAAGCCCAACACGGCCATCTTCGAAGGGCAGCTCGAGATGAGAAACGGCTACATCGTGACCCGCGGAGGAAACGAGGGCAATGCGACGGCAACCAGCATCCCCGGGATTTTCGCAGCAGGGGACGTGCAGGATCATGTCTACAGGCAGGCGATCACGAGTGCCGGAACGGGATGCATGGCCGCGCTCGATGCTGAAAAATATCTGGACGAGCTCTCCTGATGAGATGAGCGGGGATTCGGACAGGAAGCTCTTCCTGGATGCGGTCGAAGGGGCGCAGCCCCTCAAGGCGAAAGCGCGCGCCGAAACCGGGAAGAAACCCCGTCCCGAGAGAAGCGCTGTCCGGAATGAGGAATCCTTTGCTGACGCCCTTTCAGACCATATCTCTTTTCCTGAAGAAGAAACCGCCTTTGCAAGATCAGGACTGTCGAAACACCTGAAGAAGCTCAAGCGGGGAGACTTTCCGATCGAGGGAGAAATCGATCTTCACGGCATGACGGCGAGCGAGGCGAAGAAGATGCTGCTTTCCTTTCTCGAATCATCGAGGGGGATGCGGGTTCTTCGCATCATTCACGGCAAGGGAAAAGGCATACTCAGGACAGCCGTCAGAAACTGGCTCGTCCAGATCCCTGAAGTGCTCGCATTCTGCGAGGCGAAATCGAATGAAGGAGGAGGCGGGGCTTTGCTCGTCCTGCTGAAAAGAGGCTGATCATCAACTCTCGCGCAATACCCTTGAAGGCGGCGTGTTGAGCACCTTCCTCGTCCAGAAGAACCCCGTCAGCGGGATGACGATCGCGCCCGCAAGGATGCCTGCAGCCGCAACCCAGGGATCGAACGAAAAGGACTGATCGAGCAGCTTTTTCGCTACGGCATAGCCCAGCCCCGTCGCCCCGATCGCACCGAAAAGCCCCGAGAGCCCGCCCAGCATCAGGAATTCCAGAAGATGCGCCGAGACGATCTGACGCCTGCTCGCCCCCAGCGTGCGCAAGATCGCCCCTTCCTTCATCCTTTCGTCCTGGGTGGAAGAAAATGCCGCGGAAAGCACGGCGATTCCCGCAATCACGCTGAAATAGAAAAGGAATTCGACCGCTTTCAGGGCATTGTCCATCATGTTCCTCATCTTCCCGATCAGCGCAGAAACGTCGATGACGAGAAGGGTCGGAAAGGCCTTGGAAAGCGCGCTCATCTTCCCGAAATCCCTAGCCGGAATGTAGAAGCTCGTGATGTAGCTCGTCGGATAGGCTTGCAGCACGCCAGGCGGCGTGAGCACGAAGAAATTGACCCTGAATGAATTCCAGTCCACTTTCCTCATGTTCGTCACCTTGCCTGTCAAACGGTTCCCGGCAATCTCGAAGGTCAGGACATCCCCCATTCCTATCGAAAGCGTCTTCGCCAGCCCTTCCTCGACTGAGAAAAAGGGCTTTCCTTTTGCCTCTTCACCCCACCATTTCCCCGAGACGACTTCGTTTTCCTGATTTTCCGCCCATGAAAGGTTGAATTCCCTATCGACCAGGCGCCTGGCGCGCGAACTGTCGTAATTCCCGGATGAAACCGACTTTCCGTTTATCGCGACCAGCCTTCCCCTCACCATGGGATAAAAGTCGGGAACCTTCATTTCGTTTTTCCGCAGATATTCGGAGAGGGAAGCTATTTCATCCTGCTGGATGTTGAGGATAAACCGGTTCGGCGCATGAGGCGGAATCGTTTCCTGCCATTTGCGGAAAAGATCGGCCTTGACGAGCGTGAGGGAAAGAAGCGCCATCAGGCCCATCCCGAATGCGACGATCTGCACTGCGCTCGAAGCGCTTCTTCTCCTCAGACCCGAAAGCGCCACTCCGCCCCCCTTCAGCCTGCCCAAGAGGAAGCGAACGGCAGATGCGGAAAAAAGGAGCATGAAGCAGAATCCGCCGAATACGACAAGCCCCAGCTTCACGCTGTCCGCCTGCCACAGGAAAAGGAAAAGCAGCGCAATGAGTCCGAACGCATAGCCCCCCTTTGGCAGGATCATTTCCCGCCTGATGACGCGAAGGGCTGGCACCTTCGAAAGGGCCCTCACGATGGGAAGCGCAAAGCCCAGAAGAAGAAGGAGCCCTGAAGCCACTCCTGCCAAGGCGGGGAAAATGGAAGGGGCCGGAAGATCGTAGGGGATGACGCCAGAGAGGAGGGATGCGAGCCATTTCTGGGCAAGAAAACCCGCCAGTGCGCCCAGGATGCCGGCTGCCATGCCCAGCATCGAGAATTCATAGAGGAAGATCCTGAAAAGGCGAAGGCTCGTGGCGCCCATCACCCTCATGACAGCGCAGCCGTCCAGATGGCGATCGAAGAAGCGCCTGACGACAAGCGAAACAGCGACTGCCGAAAGCACGACGCTGAAAAGCGCGGTCATCCGCAGGAACACTTTCGAATTGTCGAGCATGTCCTTCAATTGCGGGCTTCCTTCCCGGGCATCCGCTATCCTCTGCCCCCGTCCGACGCCGAATCTGGCCCATCTCCTGTAAGCTTCTATTTTCGATGGATTTCCTGCGAAATAAAGCAGGTAATGAACCCTGCTTCCTTCCCTGACGAGCCCGGTCGAGGGAAGGTCCGAGATGTTCATGACGAGCCCGGGCCCGAGGCTCATGAAGGTAAAGGCCGCTTCAGGCTCTTCCAGGATGATCCCCGCAACCCTGAATTCGGCATCCCCTATTTCGATCTGGCTGCCAGGCTCGATACCCAGTCTCACCTGCAGCTTCCTGTCAACCCAGACCGTGCCTCTCGGGGGAATGCCCTTCGATGCGTCGGAAAGGACGAATTTCCCCCTGAGCGGATATCCCTGGTCCACCGCCTTGATCTCGGCCAGAACGCTCCCTTGCGCAGCGCTCACCATGCTGGGGAATTTCACCGAATCGGTGACGGAAAGCCCTTTTTTTGCGGCTTCGGCTCGAAATGCGGGATCGGGCGGATGATCGGAATCGAGGACGAGATCGGCGCCAAGCAGCCTTCCGGCCTGCCCTTCCAATGCATGCTCCACCCTCTCCGAAAAGAAGCCGACTGTCGTCATGGCCGAAACGGCAATGAATGTCGCCACGAGCAGCAGGGCGAGTTCTCCCGATCTCAGGTCCCTGAGCAGAAGGCGAAAAGAGAGCCTCAGCTCATTCAATCCTTTCCCCCGATTTCAGCCTGATCTTCCTTTCGCATCTCCTTGCGATTTCGGCATCGTGCGTCACCAGAATGAGCGTCGTGCCATGCTCCCTGTTGAGCCCGAACATCAGCTCAATGATGTTTTCCCCCGTTCCGGAATCGAGGTTCCCCGTAGGCTCGTCGGCGAAAAGAATTTTCGGGTCTCCGGCGAAAGCCCTCGCTATGGCAACGCGCTGCTGCTCCCCGCCTGAGAGTTCCCTGGGATAATGCCCGCGTCTCTCCTTCAGTCCGACGCGATCGAGTATTTCACCCGCCTTTTCCCTTGCATCCCTTTTTCCCGCAAGCTCGAGCGGGAGCATGACGTTCTCGAGCGCGGTCAGCGCGGGCAGGAGATGGAATGACTGGAACACGAAGCCCACCCTCTCTCCCCTCAATTTCGCCCGCCCGTCTTCATCGAGCGAAAAAATGTCCATGCCTTCGATGTAGACTTTCCCTGCCGTCGGTTCATCGAGTCCCGCCATGATGCCAAGCAGGGTGGATTTCCCTGAGCCCGATGCGCCGAGTATGGCGACCGTGTCGCCGCGATTGATCTCCAGGCTGACATTGCTCAAAATGACGAGGCTTTCGCCAATTCTCTTGCACAAGTCCACTGCTCTCAAAACGGGTTCAACCATGATTCGATCCATATTCCTCGTTTTCGCCCTGCTGCTTCCTCATACTGTCCTGTCATCGACCATCCTGGTTTTCGGCGACAGCCTCTCCGCCGGATACGGCGTTCCTGCCGGAAAAAACTGGGTCGACCTGCTCGGCGTGAAGCTGCATGGAACGCGTTACCATGTCGTCAACGCCAGCATCAGCGGGGAAACCACTTCCGGCGGGCTTTCGAGGATCGTTCCCGCCCTGAAGGAGTTCGACCCCGAGATCGTCATCCTCGAACTCGGCGCAAACGACGGCCTGAGAGGGCAGCCTGTCGCCATCGCCAGGAAGAATCTCGAATCGATCATATCAGCCTGCAAAAAACAAAATGCAAGGGTGTTGCTGGTGGGCATGCGCCTTCCCCCGAATTACGGCCGGAAATATGCCGAAGCTTTCCAGGCAATCTACCCTGAAATCGCAAGAAGAGAAAAGCTCGCATTCGTTCCCTTCATGCTCGCAGGCTTCGCCCAGGACCTGGACGATTTCCAGTCTGATGGTCTCCATCCGACCGAAAAAGCGCAAGCCAAGGTCCTCTCCAACATCTGGAAGCATCTCCAACCGATGCTGAGGAACCACTGATCACCACTTCAGCAGCTTCTTGCCGAGCCAGAGGCCGATGATGCCGACGAGAAGCATCGGAAGATAATGCCATTCGAGCACATGAGCGATCGAATTCGTCGCTTCCTCAAGCCTCAGCCATATCGCGCCCGTTCCGAATGCATAGAGCACGGCATTCACGCCGGCCCATCCGGCATGGGTGCTCGCATTCTTTCTCAGCGAACGGAATATCGAGAACATAGGCAGAAGGGAAAGAAGCGCAATGGAGAGCGTGCACTGATAGCTGTGAACGGGAAGGGGGGAAGGCGGATTGTCCAAGCGCCACGCAACCATCATGACGACCGCGAAACATGCGGCCGAAAGGAGCGGCAGATAGACGATTCTGCCCCTCTGGTAGAGATCCGGGAAGGAAAGAAGCGATGCGCTCAGGGCGGCGCTGCAGACCATGAAGACGAGGGAAGCCATTTCCGCAATGAAGATCGGCGAATGAAGCCTTTCTGCAAGATCGTTTCGATGCCCAGAAATCAGCAGCGCGAAGAAGACATAGGCTGCCGCCATGCCGGTCCATTTCAGCCATGTCAGGAATGGATTCCGGGCGGGCCTGACTGGTTCTGCGTCCCCGGCGAGAGACTCGATGAGATCCTCGATGCTTTCCATCATTCTTCCAGTTTCTTCCTCAATAGTTTGTAAGCGCGATGCGCCGCCACCTTCACTGCAGACTCCTTCATGCCCATTCTTTCCGCGACTTCCCTGGCCGTGCAGCCTTCCCTGTGAATCAGCGTCAATATCACAGCCTGCTTTTCCGGGAGTCTTTCTATCTCTCCCCTTATAGATTCGTAACTGAAGGCATTTTCGGTTACGGGTTCTGCAAGACTTTCTTCAATTTCAGAGAGTTCCACCGCCTGACGGAGGTAATCGCCGTAATGGAACCTGAAATGATCCTGAAGCCGGAATTTCGCAATCGCATAGGCCCAGGGCTTGTAGGGGCGGTTTCCGTCGTAGGTATGTCTTGCCTTGTGGATGGATAGCAGGATTTCCTGAAGCACGTCGTCGACCTCGTGCTCTTCCCTCAGGCGCAGCGAAAGATAGGGCTTCAGAAAACGCGTCGTTTCCCTGAGGAGTTCCGCATAGGACTGCCTGTCCCCTTCCAGCGCTTTCCCCATCAGTGATTCGAGATCTGCTTCCTTCATCGAGATGATGTAACCATTTTCGAGTTTTGCCCGAATCAGGGCATGAAGGCTTCATCTTACCAGAACAGTATATTTCGAAAGGCATAACATGATAGAAACAGGCTTGGCATTTCTGGAAGGACTGGCGCTGATCGCCTCTCCCTGCATCCTCCCCGTTCTTCCCATCGTGCTTTCGACATCGATCGATGGCGGAAGAAAAAGGCCTTTCGGCATCATCCTGGGCTTCGTGGTTTCTTTCAGCCTTTTCGCCCTGTTGTCCAGGAAGCTCGTCGCCTTGCTCGGGCTCGATCTGGACATCGTCAGGAATGCATCGCTCTTTCTGCTTCTTTCTTTCGCAATCGTGCTCTTCTCGACGACGCTTTCCGAGAAATTCGGCAGACTGACGAGCAGCGCTGCCGATCTCGGAAACAGGATCGCGCAGCATTCGGCAGGAGGGTTCGTCAGCGGAATCGTAATAGGTTCCCTCATAGGGCTGGTCTGGACCCCCTGCGCAGGTCCCATACTCGCAGCCGTCCTCGTCGAAGTGATCAGGCAGAAGACGGATCTGCAAGGCTATCTCATCATCTTTTCCTTCGCAATCGGCGCCGGCATCCCGATGCTCATCATCTCGCTCGCGGGAAGAAGCATCCTCAAGAAGACCGGCTGGCTCGTCAATCATCTCGATTCGGTGAGGAAGGCTTTCGCCTTGATCATCGTCGCCTCGGTCGCGTTCATCGGTTCGGGGTTCGATATCCAGTCGATTTTCGGCCCTTCAACGCCGGCTGCAAAGACATTGAATCCTTCCAGCCCGTTGAAGACGAGTGCGAATTCGCTCGAAGATGCGCTTGCCCATCCCTATCCGGCGCCGGATTTTTCAGGGATAAGCGCATGGCTCAATTCCCCCCCCCTTTCCATGAAGGAATTGAGAGGAAAGGTCGTTCTCGTCGATTTCTGGACCTATTCGTGCATCAACTGCGTCAGGACCCTTCCCTACATCACCTCGTGGGACCAGAAATACAGGAAGGACGGACTGGTGATCATAGGCGTCCATTCCCCCGAATTCGAATTCGAGAAGAGGATCGACAACGTCAGGGCGGCATTGGTGAAATACGGCATCCATTATCCCGTTGCGCTCGACAACGATCTCGCCACCTGGGGAAATTTCGACAACGAATACTGGCCTGCGCATTACCTGATAGACAGGGACGGGCGCGTCGTCTACACCCACTTCGGGGAAGGCGACTACGACGTGACGGAGAACAACATCCGCTATCTCCTCGGGCTCGGACGGGCGAACATTTCCTATGCAGAAGCCCACCCTGCGCCTGACGAAACTCCTGAAACCTATCTGGGCTACCAGAGGGCTGCGGGTTTCTCCGGAAGGGCCGTCAGGGATGCCGTCTCGGACTATCGCTACCCGGAATCCCTTCCTGTCGATTCCTGGGCGCTTTCAGGTAAATGGAAAATCGAATCCGAAAAGATCGTTTCCCGCGCGAAGGGCGCATCCATCCTGCTCCATTTCAAGGCGAGCCGCGTTTTCCTCGTGCTGGGCACCGAGAGCGGCAAGCCGATCCATGCACAAATCAGACTGAACGGCAAACCCGCAGGAAGCGATGCAGGAAAAGACGCCCCTTCAGGACATGTCGACATTTCAAGGAATACGCTCTATGAACTCATAGACCAGAAAAAACCCGGGGAAGGGATGATAGAAATCAGGTCCGAGACCCCCGGGCTCGAGGCTTACGCCTTCACTTTCGGCTGACCACAAGGAAAAAACATGAACCCTGTAGAAGAACTGTTGAAAAGCCTTTATGTCATGGCTTTGCTCGTCGAAGCAAGGGACCCCTACACCGGGGGGCATCTCTGGCGGGTATCTCAATACTGCAAGATCCTCGCGGCGGAATGCGGCCTCCCCGAAAAAGACGTCGCAAGGATCGCGCTGGGTGGATTCCTTCACGATCTCGGCAAGATAAGCATACCCGACGCGATCCTGAACAAGCCTGAAAGGCTCACTGAAGCGGAATATGCGGTGATCAAGACCCATCCCGAAGTCGGCAAAAGACTGCTGTCCGAGCATCCTCTGGCGGAACTCGCGAGCGCCGCAGTCCATGCCCATCACGAAACCCCGGACGGACGCGGCTATCCGCTCGGGCTTCGCGGCGACGATATCCCGATAGACGCCAGGATAGTGGGCCTGTGCGACGCATTCGACGCCATGACGAGCAACCGCCCCTACAGGCGCGGCATGCCTGTCGAAAATGCGCTTTCCATCCTGGAACAGAACCTGGGGAAGCAGTTCGACGCCGATTTCGGGAGAAAATTCATCGCCATCGGCAGGCGGGGGCATCTTTCGCCAATAGCCGGATACAGCGAGCCCGGCATCCCTGTCCAGGAATGCCCGATGTGCGGGCCCACCATCGTCGTGAGAAGGAAGAACAGATCAGGCGACCGGGTCTATTGCAGGCGCTGCGGCGCGGAAGCGGCAGTGACGTTCGAGAACGGAAAATTCGACATCAGCATGACCGGAAAACAGGGCGATGCTGCAGCGCTCCAGCCCGAGGCGGATATCGACCTGATCGAGTCGCTGGTCAGGGAAACGGCAGCGCTCGTCGTGAGGAAAAAAAGCGGGATTTCACGAATCTTCCCTTTCAGGAGAAGCGCATGAAAAAATTTCTGTTCGCAGCCCTGCTCGCTCTTTCAGGCCGTGCTTTCGCCCGGATTCCCTCCCCTGCCTTCGATCCGCCGGAATCCGGAAATCATGTGGCCGTTCTCGCCGGGGGCTGCTTCTGGGCGATGCAGGGCACTTTCCAGCACGTCAAAGGCGTCGTCTCGGCAACAGCGGGCTATGCCGGAGGCGCCGCAGCAAACGCGAATTATCGCGCCGTCAGCGCGGGCAATACCGGGCATGCCGAATCCGTGAAAATCGTCTACGACGCCTCACACATTTCCTACGGGAAACTGCTCGAGATCTTCTTCTCCATTGCCCATGACCCCACGGAAATCGACAGGCAGGGACCGGACGAGGGACCTCAGTATCGTTCGGAGATCTTCGCGACCGATGAAATGCAGAAAAAGACTGCCGAGTCCTATATCGCCCAGCTCGAGCGCGCGAAGGTCTTCCATGGAAAAATCGCGACGAAAGTGAGCCTCCTTCCGGCCTTCTATCCCGCTGAAGATTATCACCAGAATTTCGAGACGCTGCATCCCTATTACCCCTATATCGTGATCAACGATCTTCCGAAGATTTCGCATCTGAAAAGAGACTATCCGGGGCTGTATACGAGCACCCCTTCGCCTTACTGAAGGCAAAAGATTCGGGGATTCCCCCGAAGAGCGGCCGAGGCCGATTTTCAACCAAGGAGAAAACGATGAAGAAAATTTTGACTGCAACTTCCCTGTTCCTGCTTCTCGCAGGCACCCAGTCTTTCGCGGCTGATTCGATGAAGATGGATGAAGGGGCAAAGATGAAGGAAGACAGCGGGAAAATGACGAGTTCCTCGAACAGCATGAAGATGTCGCACAAGAAAAAGCACGCCATGAAGAAGGATGCGATGAAAAAGGATGATGCCATGAAGAAGGATGACGGCATGATGAAGGGGAATGACGGGATGAAGGGCATGTGATGGGCATGCGGGAAGCATGCTTCCCGCATCAATCCGCGGTAGAATCTCCCTTGATCGAAAACACGGGAGAGAAGATGACTGACTTGCGCGCCAAGGTCCTCGAAACGGATGCCCTTCCCACCATTTCCAGCATTGCCGAACAGCTGCTATCCCTTCCTCTCGATACCGAAAAGGGGGAGCGCGACCTTCTCGGCCTCATCGAGTCAGACCCTTTCATCGCGGCAAGGGTCATCGGCATGGCCAATTCCCCTTTTTTCTCCCCGAACAGAAAGGTCTGCACGGTAGCCGACGCATCGCTCGTCCTCGGCCTTTCCAGGGTGAAATCGATCGCCATAGCGATCGCATTGCTGGGTCCGATAAGGGTCAGGGAAAGCCGCATCTTCAGTCCGAGGGAGCTCTGGCTGCACAGCTTTTCGATGGCCACAGGCATGCGCACCCTCGCCGCCATGCTTCCCCCTGAATTGAGACCTTCGGAGGAAATGCTGTTCCTTTCAGGCCTGCTTCACGATCTCGGCTATCTCGTTCTCGCCCATCTCGCCCCCGAAAAATTCGATGCCTTCCTCTCCAGGATGGAATCGAACCCTGTCGAATCCGTGCCTGAAGCGGAAGATGCAGAATTCGGCGTCAATCATGCCGAAATAGGCGGGATACTCGCGAGGTCATGGAATCTTCCCGAAGAAGTGATCGGCGTGATCGAAGGCCATCATGGAGTCGATTTGAAAAACATGACGCTGATGCTCGCAAGGATCGCTGAATCGATCACGGGAGAAGGAGCGATCAGGATGAATGCTCCCCTGCAGGTATCAGGCGATGAGATCGAAGCGACCGGCATCACGGCTGAACAGCTCGGGCAGGCGAGGGAAACGCTGGAAATGCAGCGGGAGCAGATCATGCTGCTCGCCGACTTGCTGACCTAGGGGTGTTGACGCTATTTTCGCGCCGCCCTAGATCGCGCCCTCCCCTGTTTCCCCCGTCCTGATCCGCACGACCTGCTCTATGCTCGTGACGAAGATCTTGCCGTCGCCTATCTTCCCTGTTCTTGCAGCCTTGAGGACAGCGTCCAGAACCTGATCGACGAGGCTGTCCGAGACCACCACCTCTATCTTGACCTTGGGGAGGAAATCGACGACATATTCCGCCCCCCTGTAAAGCTCGGTATGCCCCTTCTGCCTGCCGAAGCCCTTCACTTCAGTGACCGTCATGCCGTTTATCCCGATCTCTGAAAGCGCTTCCCTGACTTCGTCGAGCTTGAACGGCTTGATGATTGCTTCTATCTTTTTCATTCCGTACTCCCTTTTCAGTATTCGTCCAAAAATTTCGAGGTGATGGGGTAGCGCCAGTCCCTGCCGAAACCCCTTTGCGTGATCCTGATCCCCACAGGCGACTGCCTGCGCTTGTATTCGTTGACCTTGATGAGATGGATGACCCTTCTCGCGTCCTTCTCGTCTATGCCCATCCTCGATATCTCCTGAAGCGAGAGATCACGCTCCATGTAGGCCTCCATGACCGCATCCAGCACTTCATAGGGAGGAAGGCTGTCCTGGTCGCACTGCCCCGCCCGCAGCTCCGCGGAAGGCGGTCTTTCGATCACCCTCTCCGGGATCACGCGGCCCTTGCTGTTCCTGTAATGGGCAAGGCGATAGACGAGGGTCTTCTTGATGTCCTTCAATACAGCGAATCCGCCTGCCATGTCGCCATACAGGGTCGAATAGCCAACCGCCATTTCGCTCTTGTTCCCTGTCGTCAGAACGATCGCCCCATGCTTGTTGGAAAGCGCCATCAGCAGCGTTCCCCTGATTCTCGCCTGGATGTTCTCCTCCGCGGTATCGGGAGGAAGTCCCCTGAATTCATCCCTGAGGGTTTCCAGGAAAAGCGCATGAATTTCGGCAATGGGCAGCTCCGAATAGCGCACGCCGAAGATTTCCGCCATTTCCCTGGAATCCTCCATGCTCATCTGCGCGGTATACCGGGAAGGCATCATCACCGCATGAACCTTCTCGGCACCCAGGGAATCGACCGCTATGGCAAGCGTGAGCGCCGAATCGATTCCACCTGAAAGCCCGAGCAGCACGCCGGGGAACCTGTTCTTCGTGACATAATCATAGACGCCGAGACAGAGCGCCTTGTAGACGCTTTCCTCGAGTGAAAACTCGGGAGCCATTTCGCCACTGCAAGGCGCTGCCTTTTCATATTCGACATAACCCAGCTTTTCCTCGAATGCGGGGAGAACAGCGACAAGATTGCCGCTGCTGTCCATGGCGAAGGATGAACCGTCGAAGACGAGTTCGTCCTGCCCGCCCACCATGTTCGCATAGACCATCGAAAGCCCGGTTTCGGCTATTCTCTGCCTCGCGACAGAATAGCGGACCTGCTGCTTTTCCATGTGGAAAGGCGAGGCATTCAAGACCAGCAATGCTTCGGCGCCCCTCTCTTTTGCAAGGCTGGATGCTTCCGATTTCCAGATGTCCTCGCAGATTGCCAGGCCGAATCTTACGCCGCCGAGCTCGAATATGCAGGGTTCCATTCCCTTTTCGAAATAGCGCGCCTCGTCGAATACCGCGTAATTGGGCAGCTCGCGCTTGAAATAGGTCGCCTCTATCCTGCCTTCCCTGATGAGGGAAGCCGCATTGTAGCGCCTTCCATCCCTCTCAAGAGGATGACCGACCACAATCGCCATGCCTTCCGTTTTCGCCGCAAGCGCTTTTAGCGCATCGTCGCTTGCACGGTAAAAACCGGACCTCAGCAGCAGGTCTTCCGGAGGATAGCCGCAAAGGCTCAATTCAGGCGTGAGCATGAGAGATGCGCCTTCTTCTCTGGCTTTCCCGGCCATGATCAATATCTTCTCGGCGTTTCCCTTCATGTCGCCCACAACGCTGTTGATCTGGGCGATCGCGATTTTTTGTCTCATCAGCGAATCATAGCATTGCAACGGATTCGATTGGTAGAGACTTCCTTTTCGATTTTGATTAGACTATCGCGTTTCCCGGAATACCTCAAATGGCGACAGAACTTCAACAGTCAATCGAAAGCGAGGTCGGAAAAAGGCGAACCTTCGCCATCATTTCCCACCCTGACGCTGGAAAGACGACGCTCACCGAAAAACTCCTGCTTTTTTCAGGCGCGATCCAGCTCGCCGGGACGGTCAAGGGGAGAAAGAGCGGAAGGCATGCCACTTCCGACTGGATGGACATCGAAAAGCAGCGCGGCATATCGGTTGCGAGTTCCGTCATGCAGTTCGATTACAGAGACCATGTCTTCAACCTGCTGGACACGCCGGGCCACGAAGACTTTTCCGAAGACACCTACCGGGTCCTCACCGCAGTCGATTCGGCCCTGATGGTGATCGATGCGGCGAAAGGCGTGGAAGAGCAGACCATCAAGCTCCTCAACGTCTGCAGGATGAGGAACACGCCGATTCTCACTTTCATGAACAAGATGGACAGGGAGGCAAGGGATCCGTTGTCGCTCCTCGACGAAGTCGAATCCGTTCTCAAGATCCAGTGCGCCCCCGTCACTTGGCCGATAGGCATGGGAAAGACATTCAGAGGCGTCTATCACCTGATGAAGGACGAGATCCTGCTCTTCGAGGCGGGCAGGGAAGATGCGAAGCAGTCTTTCGAAACGATAAAGGGCATAGACAATCCCAAGCTCGATGCCCTTTTCCCGCTGGAAATTTCCCAGCTCAGGATGGAAGTCGATCTGGTCAGGGGCGCATCCCAGCCCTTCGACATGGGCGAATTCCTGGAGGGAAAGCAGACCCCCGTGTTCTTCGGTTCTGCGATCAACAACTTCGGCGTGAGGGAAATACTGAATGCGCTGGTCGACTGGGCGCCTTCTCCCCTGCCCAGGGACGGCGGCGCAAGAATGGTTTCCCCATTCGACAAACCCTTTTCCGGGTTCGTCTTCAAGATCCAGGCCAACATGGATCCGATGCACAGGGACAGGATCGCCTTCTTGAGGGTATGCTCGGGCAGGTTCGAGCGGGGCATGAAGATCAAGCATCTGAGATTGAACCGCGACCTCAAGGTGACGAATGTCATCACCTTCATGGCGCATCAGCGGGAACAGGTCGAGGAAGCCTATGCAGGGGACATCATAGGGCTTCACAACCATGGAAACGTGCAGATCGGCGACAGCTTCAGCGAAGGGGAAATGCTCCAGTTCACCGGCATTCCCTATTTCGCACCCGAGCTATTCAGGGTGGCCAGAATCAGGAATCCGCTCAAGATCAAGCAGCTTCACAAGGGCTTGCAGCAGCTTGGCGAAGAAGGCGCAGTCCAGGTGTTCAAGCCCGTGGCAGGCGGGGATCTTGTGCTTGGGGCGGTCGGCGTGCTTCAATTCGAGGTCGTGGCGCACAGGCTCGAATCCGAATACGGGGTGGATGCGGTGTTCGAACCCGTCTCCATCCACTGCGCAAGATGGGTGACGTCCAGAAGCCCGAAGAAGCTGGAGGAATTCGAGAAGGCGCTCGCCAATCTCGTCGCGATAGACGCGGGAGGAAGCCTTGCCTATTTCGCGAGCTCCCGGGTGAATCTCGAGCTCATCCAGGAGCGCTGGCCCGACATCGAGTTCCATGCGACGAGGGAGCACGCATCGAAACTGGGCTGAAAAGGAAATCCATGGCCGAAAAATACAGCGAAGCCTCCATCAAGGTCCTGAAAGGGCTGGAGCCGGTCAGGCAGCGTCCAGGCATGTATACCAGGACGGAAAATCCATGCCATATCGTGCAGGAGGCGATAGACAACGCGTCCGACGAGGCGCTGGCCGGATTTGCAGACAGGATAGAAGTGGTACTGCATCCGGACAATTCCGTCACCATTTCCGACAATGGCCGCGGAATCCCGGTGGGGATCCATCCCGAGGAAGGGGTGCCCACCGTGGAGATCGTCTTCACGAGACTCCATGCAGGGGGGAAATTCGAGAAGAAGTCGGGGGGCGCCTACAGCTTCTCCGGAGGGCTCCATGGCGTCGGCGTCTCCGTCACGAATGCGCTGTCATCACGGCTAGATGTCACCGTGATGAGGGAAGGCGGAATCCATCATATCGCCTTCGAGAACGGGGAGGTCTCCGAACCCCTCGAAAAAAAGGGAAGCGCAGGCAGGAAAACGGGGACGACGCTCCATGTCGTGCCGAATCCTGTCTATTTCGATTCCCCCGTCATCCCTTTGAACGACCTGGAGCGGCTGCTGAGATCCAAGGCGGTGCTCCTTCCGAATGTCAGCGTGTCCCTCACGATAGAAAAGACCGGGGAGAAAAAAAGCTGGAAATATCCTGAAGGATTGAGGGGCTATCTCGCCGAGATGCTGGAAGATGTCGAAACCCTCATCCCATTCTTCGAAGGAGAAAAGGTTTCGGGAAAATCGTCCGATTTCTCCGAAGGCGAAGGCGCTTCCTGGGTGATCGCCTGGAGCGAGGAAGGCCAGATCTCCCGTGAATCCTATGTCAACCTGATCCCGACCCCTGCTGGAGGAACGCACGAATCGGGACTCAGGGAAGGCGTGTTCCAGGCTGTCAGGAATTTCGTCGATCACCACAGTCTCCTGCCCAAGGGAGTGAAGCTGATATCGGAAGACCTTTTCAGCCGCGCAAGCTTCGTTCTTTCCGCCAAGCTGCTCGATCCTCAGTTCCAGGGACAGACCAAGGAAAGGCTTTCGTCCCGTGAAGCCGTGAAGCTCGTCTCTTCGATGATTTCCGATCCCCTCGAGCTGTGGCTCAACGAGCATGTCGAATACGGCAGGAAGCTCGCCGAACTCGCAATCCGCCAGGCCCAGAACAGGCTGAAATCGGCGAAGAAAGTCGAGAAGAAGAAGGGTTCTGGCGTTGCCGTATTGCCTGGAAAGCTCACCGACTGCGAATCGAAGGATGCTTCCCGTACGGAACTTTTCCTGGTCGAAGGCGATTCCGCAGGAGGGTCCGCGAAGATGGGAAGAAGCAAGGAATTCCAGGCGATATTGCCGCTCAGGGGAAAGGTATTGAACACCTGGGAGCAGGAAGCGTCCCGCCTTTTCGCCAACAACGAGATCCACGACATCGCTGTCGCGATCGGGGTCGATCCGCAGGAAGAGGACCTCTCGGCCCTGAGATACGACAAGATCTGCATCATGGCCGATGCAGATGTCGACGGCGCGCATATCCAGGTTCTCCTTCTCACCCTTTTCTACAGGCATTTCCCCAAGCTCATCGAAAAGGGTCATGTCTATGTTGCGCAGCCTCCCCTTTTCAGGATAGACACCCAGGGACAGGGAAAATCGAAGCCGCCGAGAAAATTTTACGCGCTCGACGAAGCGGAACTTTCGGCGATAGAAGACAGGCTTTCCAAGGAAGGGATCAGGAACTGGAGCATATCGAGATTCAAGGGGCTGGGAGAGATGAGCCCGGAGCAGCTCTGGGATACCACAATGAATCCCGACACCCGGCGCCTTCTGAAAATTTCGCTGGGCGACGAAGACACGAATTCGACGATGAACATGCTGATGTCGAAGCATGAATCGGCAGCAAGGCGTTCCTGGATAGAAGAGCACGGCAACGAGGCCGAAGCCGATATCTGATTTGTAACCTATTGTAATAAAAAGGTAACGCCTTGCTCGACGATCCTCGTCCTGCTAGCATGATGCTTTTTCGCCGGTCTCAGGTCTCGCATCGTTAGTTTTTCTTGAATGACGGTGAAAAAAATCTCTGTTGCCCGGCATGGTGAAGCACCCTAGAATCCCGGCAACCCCCCATTCCTGGAGCAAGCGTGTGGATTGTTAAGATCGCCCTGAGGCGGCCCTATACCTTCATCGTGATGGCACTCTTCATCGTGCTGATGGGCCTCTATTCGCTTTTCACCACGGCGACAGACATCTTCCCTGCCATCAGGATTCCTGTCGTCGCAGTGGTCTGGAACTATGTCGGGCTCCAGCCCGAAGACATGGCGAACAGGATCGTCTCCTTCACCGAGCGCGTCGCAACGACGACTGTCAACGACATCGAGCATACCGAATCGAATTCATTGAACGGCATCGCCGTCGTCAAGTATTTCTTCCAGCCCCATGTCAACGAGGACCTTGCAGTCGCACAGATCACCTCCATTTCCCAGACCATGCTGAGGCAGATGCCCGGAGGAACGACGCCCCCATTCATACTCGCCTACAATGCTTCTAGCGTTCCCGTATTGCAGATCGCGCTATCGAGCCAGAAGCTTTCGGAAGCGCAGCTATTCGATCTCGGCAACAACTTCATCAGGACCCAGCTCTCGACCATTGCGGGGGTGTCGCTGCCATGGCCTTATGGCGGAAAGCAGAGGCAGGTCCAGGTGGACATCGATCCTGCTGCTTTGCGGGCGAAGGGCATATCGGCTCTCGACGTGATGCAGGCTATCTCGAACCAGAACCTGATCATCCCGGCAGGCACGCAGAAGATCAGCGACCTCGAATACTACATCAAGCTCAATGCGAGCCCGAAGAAGATCGCGGATCTCGACAACATCCCGGTAAAGCGCGTCAACGGAACAGTGATCTACGTGAGGGATGTTGCGCATGTGCGTGACGGCTATCCTCCCCAGACAAACATGGTCAGGATGGAAGGGCACAGGGCTGTGCTGATGAGCGTCCTGAAGACGGGAAGCGCATCCACCCTCAACATCGTCGACAGCATCAAGAAGATGATGCCTGACGTCAAGGCGGGATTGCCTGACGACCTCCGCATTTCCCTGCTCGCCGACCAGTCGATATTCGTCAGGGCGGCCGTTTCAGGCGTGGTCAGGGAAGGCGCGATCGCCGCAGCATTGACCGCGGTCATGATCCTGCTCTTCCTGGGGAGCTGGCGAAGCACCTTCATCATCGCCATTTCCATTCCGCTCTCGGTTCTCGCCTCGATAATCTGCCTTTCATTGCTGGGGGAGACCATCAACATCATGACGTTAGGCGGACTCGCCCTGGCTGTCGGGATACTGGTCGACGACGCCACGGTGACCATAGAAAACATCAACTGGCATCTCGAGCACGGCAAGAGCGTGCATGACGCGATAATCGACGGCGCTCAACAGATCGCCATTCCCGCCCTCGTCTCGACCCTCTGCATCTGCATCGTTTTCGCGCCGATGTTTCTTCTGGGCGGGGTTGCCCGCTATCTTTTCGTCCCCATGGCTGAAGCAGTCGTCTTCGCCATGCTCGCCTCCTATCTCCTTTCGAGAACGCTCGTGCCTACGCTCGCGATGTACTGGCTCAAGCGCCACGAAGAGGAAATGGCTTCCCCCTCCTCCCTTTTCGGCAGAATCAGTCATTTTTTCGAAGCAGGCTTCGAAAATCTCAGAAACCGCTACCAGAAGGCGCTCGTCACGGTATTGCAGGCGCCCGGAAAGTTCGTTGCAGGATTCCTCCTTCTCGTCATCCTGAGTTTCTGCCTCTATCCCTTCATCGGCTCGGATTTCTTCCCTTCGGTCGATGCGGGGCAGATCAAGCTCCACCTCAGGGCGAGGACAGGGATGCGGATAGAGCAGACCGCCGTCCTCTGCGACCATGTCGAACAAGCGGTCAGGCAGGTCATCCCGGAGCGCGAACTGGAAAGCATGGTGGACAACATCGGGCTTCCCTACAGCGGCATCAATCTCTCCTACAGCACTTCCGCGCCTATCGGTCCGGGGGATGCAGACATCCTGATTTCATTGAAGCCCGGCCATCAACCCACCGGAAATTACATCGGGGAATTGCGGCAGAAGCTGAGAAGACAATTTCCGGATGCGCAGTTCTCCTTCCTTCCTGCCGACATCGTCAGCCAGATCCTCAATTTCGGCCTGCCTTCCCCAGTCGACATCCAGATAGCCGGGTTCAACGCCAAGGCGAATCATCTCTATGCGGACAGGCTGCTTCAATCCCTGGGCAAGGTTCCAGGACTCGTGGACCAGCGTATCCAGCAGCAATATGACTATCCGGAAATTGACGTCGACGTCGACAGGACGAGGGCGGGCCTCCTCGGACTCACCGAAAACGATGTCGCAAGGAATCTGCTGATCACCCTTTCGGGCAGCTTCCAGACCAATCCGACATTCTGGGTCGATCCCAGGACAGGCGTGCAGTACAGCATCGCCACCCAGGCGCCCCAGTACCGCATGCAGGGTCTCAACGATCTTGGATCGATGCCTGTCACGAGCGGAAACGGCATGCCGCCCCAGCTCCTTTCCAATCTGGCGAGCTTCCATCGCGACGCAGGACCGGCTGTGGTCACCCATTACAACGTGAAGCCCGTCTTCGACATCTACGCGAGCGCCTCCGGAAGGGACATCGGCGGCATCGCCAAGGACGTGCAGCAGATCGTCGCAAAGCTGCCCCCCCTTCCCAAGGGCAGCACGCTCACCCTGAGGGGGCAGGTCGAAACCATGAAGGACGCCTTCAAAGGTCTCGCCTGGGGTCTTCTTGCAGCGGTCGTTCTGATCTATCTGCTGATCGTGGTCAACTTCCAGTCCTGGCTCTATCCTTTCATCATCATCACGGCGCTTCCTGCAGCCATCGCCGGGATAGTCTGGATGCTCTTCCTGACCGGCACCACGATCAGCGTCCCTGCCCTCACCGGGGCGATCATGTGCATGGGCGTTGCGACGGCGAACAGCATTCTGGTCGTGAGCTTCGCTCGTGAAAGGATGGTCGCGGGCGACAATCCTGTCGAAGCTGCGCTTGCGGCCGGCTTCACCCGCCTGAGGCCTGTGCTGATGACCGCGCTCGCCATGATCATAGGCATGCTTCCCATGGCCCTGGGGCTTGGCGAAGGCGGAGAACAGAATGCGCCGCTGGGCAGGGCGGTGATAGGCGGTCTGATATTCGCCACGATCGCCACCCTCTTCTTCGTTCCCGCGGTATTTTCCATGATCCGCCAAAGCAATCTGCAGCAAGCATCGAGTGAGAAATCATTATGAAACTGTCGACTGGAAAAACATTCTTTCTTGTATTGCTCGTCATGATGCTGCTTGCAGCGGCAGGCATCCTGAAAAGGAAGCATCATCTCGATGACTTGAAGCGTCAGGCAAGGGAAGATTCCGTTCAGCAGGTCATCGTCTTTTCCCCTCAGGTCGAATCGAAGCCCCATTCCCTGGCCCTTCCCGGCGATATCCAGGGATACAGGGATACCGCGATCTATGCGAGGAGCCCCGGCTACTTGAAGGAATGGGAGGTGGACATCGGGACGGAGGTGAAGAAGGGAGATCTGATCGCGAGAATAGAAACGCCCGAAGTCGATGCGGCAGTGAAGCAGGCGAGAGCAGATCTTGCAACGGCAAAAGCCAACTACGATCTTGCGAAATCCACCCTGGCGCGCTGGAAGATTCTTGTCAGGACAAGGACTGTTTCGGAGCAGGATCTTGAAAACAAGGAAGGGGCCGAAAAGGCCAGGAAAGCCGCTCTCGATTCCGCTGAAGCGCACCTCAGGCAGCTTCTCGCGCTCAATTCCTTCGAGGAAGTGAGAGCCCCCTTTTCGGGAACGGTATCCGCAAGGAATGTCGATGTAGGCGACCTCATCCAGCCTGCGCCTTCAGGGCGCGAGCTCTTCCACATGGTTGAAAGCGGCAGGCTCAGGATTTATGTCCAGGTTCCCCAGGCGCAAAGCAATGAAGTCAGGGTCGGCATGAAGGCGGAAGTCAGCGTTCCAGAATACCCGGGGCGTAAATTCGAAGCGGAAGTGATCAGGAATGCGGGGGCGCTCGCACCTGAATCGAGGACCGTTCTCGTCGAACTCCTTTTCGACAATCGCGACCATTCCCTGAAAGCCGGGGATTACGCCGATGTCTCGTTCAAGACGAAGTCTTCGGGCAGAACCGTGATACCGATCACGTCCCTGATATTCAGGGGGGAAGGGCTGCAGGTCGCGACCGTGCTGAATGGTCATGTTCATCTTCTCAAGGTCGTGCCTGGACGCGATTTCGGCAAGACCATGGAAATCCTCTCCGGGCTCGACGGCAATTCGAGCGTGATAGACAATCCGCCTGATTCGATCATGGAAAATCAGGAAGTCGCCATCGCTTCCGTCAGGAAGTTCAAGGCAGCCCAATGAAAAGGCTTTTTCCCATTTTGGCGATTTTCTGCTCGGCCTGCTCGCTCGCCCCCGAGTACCACAAGCCTGCTGTCGCCGTCCCCGAACAATTCGGAAAAACATCCTTCACGCATGCCATTCCTGCCGACGGTCTTCCCAAAGGCGAATGGTGGAAAATCTATTCCGATCGGACGCTCGATGCCCTGGAAGATTCGCTCCCTGAAAACCAGGACCTGAAGGCAGCGCTTGAGAGGCTGCGGCAAGCCCAGAGCGCGCTGCAAGCGCAGCGAGCGATGCTTTTTCCTTCCATGGATTTGAGCGGCACTTCCCAGAAATTCAACACTTCCAGAAGCCGTGCGAATTACTTCAGGGGAATCCCTTACCGATACAGCGACAACCTCCTGACAGCCGACGTTTCCTGGGAGCCGGACGTGTTCGGTCGAATTTCGAACCAGGTCGCATACAGCAGAAACCAGTTTGAAGCGGCGAAAGCGGATCTCATGGCGCTGAGGCTTACGCTTCAGGCTGAACTCGCAGCCGATTATTTTTCCCTGAAGGCGTTGAGAAAACAGCAACAACTGCAGCAAGAGCTGGTGAAAAGCGGAGGGGAATATCTGGAACTGGAAAAAGCGCTGCTCGAAGGAGGGGGTGCCCCTGAAGCGGATGTAGATCAGGCGGAAATCTCGCTCCAGAACGAGAAAAGCGCCGAGCGGGAAATCGCGCTGAACGAAGAGACGCTTGAACACGCCATCGCCCTGCTTCTCGGGAGACCCGCATCCGGTTTCCATGTCGAGACTGGAGATGCCGAATCGACGCCCATGGCGATCGCCTCTCTGCCTTCCAGGCTACTGGAAAGAAGGCCGGACATCTCGAGCGCCGAGAGGCAGGTGGAAGCAGCCAACGCGGAAATAGGGGTGGCGAGAGCGGCCTATTTCCCGAATTTCACGCTGAATGCAGTGGGCGGATTCGAGAGCGGACAGTTGGGCAACATCTTTGCCACACCGAGCGAATTGTGGGCGCTAGGGGCGGGAGCGGCAGTCAACGTATTCGATGCGGGACTGAGGAAAGCCCTGACCGAAGAAGCCAGAGCGCGTTACGAGGAAACGGTCGCCAATTACAGGCAGATTGTCCTCAACGCCTACAGGGAAGTCGAAGACAGCCTGAGTTCCCTCGATCAGCTTGAATCCGAGAACGCATCCCAAAAGGCTGCAGTCGAATCGGCGTCGAAAGCGGCGAAGCAGGCCGAATTCAGGTACAGGGGCGGGATGGCAAACTATCAGGACATGGTCCTGTCCAACATGCAGCTCCTCCAGGCGAGAGAACAGCTTGCGCTTCTCGATGGAAGAAGAATGAACGCGAGCGTTCTTCTGGTGAAGGCGCTTGGCGGGAGCCCCGAATAGGCTTTGCTGCTATCAGGAAAGGATTCGAAAATGATCGACCTCTATTACTGGACGACTCCGAACGGCCACAAGATCACCGTCTTTCTCGAAGAAGCGGGGATCCCTTACAGGATAGTCCCCGTCAACATAGGAAAGGGGGAACAGTTCTCCGGGCATTTCCTCGCGATTTCCCCCAACAACAAAATCCCTGCGATAGTCGACAACGACCCTCTCGACGGCAAGGAACCCATTCCGGTATTCGAATCAGGCGCGATACTCCTCTATCTCGCCGAAAAGACAGGCAAGTTCCTCCCTTCGGAGACGAGGGCGAAATACGATGCGCTGCAGTGGCTTTTCTGGCAGGTCGGCGGCCTGGGGCCCATGGCAGGCCAGAACCATCATTTCAGCCAGTATGCGCCCGAAAAGATTCCCTACGCCATAGCCCGCTACGTGAAGGAAACGAATCGCCTCTACGGCGTGCTCGACAAGCGACTGGCCGACCGGGAATTCATCGCGGGGGAGTATTCCATCGCCGACATGGCCATCTATCCCTGGATCGTCCCCTTCGATCGCCAGGGGCAGAATCTCGAAGACTTTCCAAGTCTCAAACGGTGGTTCGAATCCGTCAAGGCTCGCCCCGCTGTCAAAAAGGCCTACGAAATCGCGTCTTCGATCAACCCTTCGCCCACTGTCGACGAGAATTCGAAGAAGATCCTCTTCGGCCAGACCGCGGAAAACATCAAAAGCCGGTAGTCTTTGCCGTCAGAACCAGAGATCTGATCAGAATTCCAGCGCCAGATGATGGCAATTGAATTGCAATCCCTTGCGAAGGTAAAGGCGATGCGCGGCGTGGCGCGCATAACCCGTGTCCAGATGAATCCCATTGCAGCCCGAGGATTTGGCGTGATCGATCAGCCAGTCGAGGAGCGAACCTGCAAAACCTTTCGATGTCTCCCCGGGGAGGGTCGAAAGATCATCGACATAGAGCACTTTTCCCCATGCCAGGAACTCAGCCAGCCTGAAGCCTGCAACGCTTTTCACGACGCCTTCATCCTCTAGCGCGAGGATCCGGTAGCCCTGAGCCTGCTGGCGGCGGACCTGGGGCACAAAGTCTTCCTCCTTGAGATGGGGGCGAAGGACGCTGAAAACCGGAAAGCAGGACTCGATTTCGGCGTCCGTATTGGCGATGAAAATTCCGGTCACAACATGCTCGGAGACTGCTTCCTTCTGCCCAGCCACGCCATGGCCGCGAGACCGGCCAGCATCAGTGCGGTTGCAGGCGGTTCGGGCACGGGATCGGCAGCAGCGACAACATTCAGCAGGACGCTTCCCGGATTGTAAAGCAGGCTCAATGCCAACCCTCCGCCTATGTCGAGGAAATTGCCGGATCCCGTGAGGCTGCCTTCGTTCATGCTGGCAAACTGGCCCGAAAGGTAGCCTGGGGTGAAATTGAGAATGTCGAAGCTCTGCCCAAGAGAAAAGGCGAAGCCGCTCCCTGTCATGATGTTCAAAACACCGCCGAGAACCAGATTGCCGTTGACATCGATGGAACTGTAGTGGAGCGAACTGTCGATCAGTTCCTGGAGCGTGCCCCCCAGGTCGAGGCTGCCGTCGACGGTGAGTTTGCCGGGCGTGCCATATGAGCCGCCCTGGATGGCCCCTGAAACTTTCACACTGCTTGTGATCGTTCCATTGCCGTAAAGGGTTCCGCCGTTGATATCGACCTTGCTCTGGGTCATCTTCCCGTCGACCTGGCTGAAACCGTTTGTCTGTGCGTAAGCGCCCGTTCCGTCGACTTTTCCTGCAAGGGTGAAGCCTCCCGCATTGTTCAAGCTGCCGTTGTCAGTCAAAGTGCCGCTGACGTAAAGATTCCCGGTTTGATTATTGTTGATCGTCCCCAGGTTGACCAGCGTACCGGTCGAATTGACGTTCAATGCGCCGCTGTTGTTGACCGAACTGCCGGCATTGTTGTTCAGGGAACCATTGGCGTTGATCTGGCCGCTTGAATTGTTGTTTATCACCCCTGAATTCGTCAGGATGCCCGTGGCATTGATGTTGACCGCACCGTTGTTGTTGACCGAACTGCCGCTGTTGTTGTTGAGCGCGCCGTTGTTGTTGATGGATCCCGTGGCATTGTTGTTGACCGCTCCCGAATTCGTCAATGTGCCGGTGGAATTGATGTTGACCGAACCGTTGTTGTTGACCGAGCTGCCCGCGTTGTTGTTGAGCGCGCCGTTGTTGTTGATGGATCCCGTGGCATTGTTGTTGACCGCTCCCGAATTCGTCAATGTGCCGGTGGAATTGATGTTGACCGAACCGTTGTTGTTGACCGAACCATTGGCATTGTTGTTGAGCGCGCCGTTGTTGTTGATCTGGCCGCCTGAGTTGTTGCTGACCGTTCCCGAATTCGTCAATGTGCCGGTGGAATTGATGTTGACCGAACCGTTGTTGTTGACCGAACCATTGGCATTGTTGTTGAGCGCGCCGTTGTTGTTGATCTGGCCGCCTGAGTTGTTGCTGACCGTTCCCGAATTCGTCAATGTGCCGGTGGAATTGATGTTGAGCGCGCCGTTGTTGTTGACCGAACCATTCGAATTGTTGTTGACCGCGCCGTCGCTGTTGATCTGGCCGCCTGAGTTGTTGTTGACCGTTCCTGAATTCGTCAGGGTGCCTGTAGCATTGTTGCTGATCGCGCCGCTGTTGTTGAGGGCCCCTCCGGCATTGTTGTTGACCGCGCCGTCGTTGCTGATGGAACCGCTGTTGTTGACCGTGCCAGAATTGGTCAAAGTGCTGCTCGAATCGATGTATATCGAAGCACTATTGTCGTAGGTGGTTCCCGAACCGACGGTCACGCTGGCGGCATAAGTCAACGTCGGAAAGGCGAGTGCAAGCGCAAGCATTGATCGCTGCTTCAGCGTAACCATTTGCCCATATCGTTCTGATTTTCTCATCCTCGTTATCCCAAAACCGGACCAATCCCGCAAACAGGATAGCAAGAACCAGGCCAAAAAACATATTTATTCATTATCAAAATGTTGAGCAATCCACTGCCGCTCATTCTGACGAAAAGCGTCAGTGTGTGACGATATTCGAATCGCCGGCATCTTCTTCCCATTCCTGCATGTCCGGATGGAAAAAGCAGCGTTGCATCGCATTCCTTCTTTGAGTAGTATTCGGGCATGAATCAATCCCGCTCCCCCAAGACCTGAAAGATGGACCAGATCGACTTGTTTCAAGCAGATTCAACTGAAGATGCCCTGAACCTCGGCAGGTTCGCGGAAAAAGCCTACCTGGATTACGCCATTTCGGTGGTCAAGGGGCGCGCCCTTCCCGATCTCTGCGACGGGCAGAAGCCTGTCCAGCGAAGAATCCTCTATGCCATGAACGAGATGGGGCTGAATCCTTCGGCAAAGCCCGTGAAATCCGCAAGGGTGGTGGGAGACGTTCTCGGAAAATTCCACCCTCATGGTGACCAGTCCGCGTACGACGCAATGGTCAGGCTAGCACAGGATTTCTCGATGCGCTATCCGCTCGTGGAAGGGCACGGCAATTTCGGCAGCAGGGACGGCGACGGGGCGGCAGCGATGCGCTATACGGAAGCAAGGCTCACGCCTATCGCCAGCCTGCTGCTTTCCGAAATCGACATGGGGACAGTCGATTTTTCCCCGAATTACGACGGCGCATTCGAGGAGCCCAGGCTCCTCCCTGCAAGGCTCCCCATGGTCCTTCTGAATGGCGCATCGGGAATCGCTGTCGGCATGGCGACCGAAATCCCGCCCCACAACCTGAGGGAAGTGAGCGAAGCGGCGATAGCCTATATCAGGAACCCGAAAATTTCGGCAGACGAGATCCTGGGGTACATCAAGGGTCCGGATTTTCCCGGCGGAGGCCAGATCATCTCGACCGATTTTGTTGATGCCTACAGGATGGGAAGGGGCTCTTTCAAGGTCAGAGCCAGATGGAAGGTCGAGGAGCTTGCAAGAGGCCAATGGCAGCTCGTGATTTTCGAGCTTCCCCCCATGACTTCCAGCCAGAAAGTGCTCGAAGAGATAGAGGAAATCACCAATCCGAAGATCAGGGCCGGGAAGAAAGCGCTTTCTCAGGAACAGGTGCAGCTGAAGCAGCTCTTCCTTTCCCAGCTCGATTCCGTCAGGGACGAATCCGGAAAGGATGCCCCGGTCAGACTGGTTTTCGAACCCAAGTCTTCCCGCCAGGATCCGGATGAATTCGCATCGCTCCTCTTCTCGAAAACCGGCATGGAGTCCTCCCATCCCGTCAACATGGTGATGATAGGGCTGGACGGCAGGCCGAGGCAGAAGGGAATAGTCGAGATCCTGAAGGAATGGACCGAATACCGTTTCGGGACAGTGAAGAGAAGGACCGGGCACAGGCTCGATGAGGTCAACGACAGGATACATATCCTGGAAGGCCGGCATGTCGCTTTCCTCAACATAGACGAAGTGATCAGGATCATCAGGGGCTCGGACGAACCCAGGCATGACCTCATGCTGAATTTCTCGCTTTCGGAGCGTCAGGCAGAAGACATCCTGGAAATCAGGCTGAGGCAGCTCGCGAAGCTCGAAGGCATCAAGATAGAACAGGAGCTCGAAAAGCTCCGAACGGAAAGGGAAGAGCTGGAAAAACTGCTTTCGGACCCTTCTTTCATGAAAAAGAAGATCATCAGGGAAATCGAGAGCGATGCGAAAAGTTACGGGGATGAAAGAAGGACACTGATCGAGGCGGCAAGCCAGTCATCTCTTTCCAGCCAGGTCGTCGACGAACCCGTCACGATCACCCTTTCGGACAAGGGCTGGATCAGGTCGAGGTCGGGTCACCATCTCGAGATGCCGACCTTCAAGGAAGGAGACGAACATCTCTCTTCGCTCGAGTGCAGGAGCGTGGACCAGATCGCGCTCATCTCGGCAAATGGGAAAGTATTCACGCTCCAGGCTTCGCAGATCCCCGGCGGCAGGGGATATGGCACCCCCATCGCCACGCTGATCGACCTTTCCGGCAAGATCATCGCGATGCTGAAGATCAGCCAGGAGCGGTCCGCCCTGATCTACAACAGCGGAGGCTACGGATTCCTTTGCAGCCTGGAAGACCTCACGGCAAGAACGAGATCAGGAAAGCAGTTCGTGATGCTGGAGGAAGGCGAGTCGCTCTGTCAGCCGGCCATTTTCGATTCGGAAGAAGACCGCCTTGTCGCAGCCGTCTCGAGCAGTTCCAGGCTTCTCCTTTTTCCGCTTGAGGAAATGAAGAGATTGAAGAATGGCGGAAGGGGCGTCCTCCTGATGTCGCTCGAGAAGGGCGAAAGCCTGATCGAAGCGGCCATCGCCAGGCACGACGGGATACCGGTCAGAATTTCCGGAAGGGGGGGAAAGGAGTCCGTGCTTTCGATATCGGAGAAGGAACTCCTTTCCTACATCTCGAGAAGGGCGAGAAAGGGAAAACAGCTTCCGATCAAGGGGAAAGCCTGCGGATTCCTTCCAGAATCCTCCTGACCGGATTCGGAATGGAAGAGGAAAGGGCTTCTTCCATGGAAAGCCACAGCCCCGCCCTGTCCTTTTCAGTCTCGATCAGGCATGCGCCTATCTTCAGCCTGAAATGCGTGAAGACATGGATGAACCCGGGAAGCTCGACGAAATCCTCCGAAATTTCCTCCTCTTTCCTTTCGGGAAAACAGAGCATTTCAGCCCATACCCCCTTTTCGGGCCGGCGCTCGAAATAGAATTTCCCTCCCTTTTTCAATACCAGGAAATCCGTCTCCCTCAAGGGCAATGGTTTCTTCGGCTTCGCCTGCGGCAGTTCGTGAATTCTTCCTGAAAGATGAGCCTCGCAGCAATCCTTCATCGGGCATTCGGGGCATTGCGGATTCGTTCTCGAACAGAGGCTTGCGCCGAGATCCATCAACCCCTGCGTGTAGCTTTCTATTTCAATGAGCGGCAGAAGGGCTTCTGCCTTTTCCCAGAAAAGCGCCTCGATGCGCTTCTCCCCGGGATAGCCTTCCATGGCGAATACGCGGGAAAGCACGCGCTTCACGTTTCCGTCCAGTATCGCCTCGCGCTTAGAGAATGAAAATACCGAAATCGCCGCAGCAGTCGAACGCCCGATTCCCGGAAGGGAAGAAAGCCCATCCAGATCATCCGGGAATTTTCCGAGGCTAGACACGATGGTCGCAGCCTTGTGCAAATTCCTTGCCCTTGCGTAATAACCGAGCCCGCTCCAAAGCGACAGAACCTCGTCAAGCGAAGCGCGAGCGAGCGAGTCGACATCGGGAAACCTTGCAATGAATCGCTGGTAATACGGGATCACGGTCGAAACCTGGGTCTGCTGGAGCATGATTTCGGAGACCCATACGGCATAGGGATCCCTTTTTCCCTGCCAGGGGAGATCGTGCCTCCCCGAAGATTTCTGCCATTCGACAAGGATTTCGGAGAATGCTTTTTTCATGGTCTGAGTGGAGCGGGTGAAGGGAATCGAACCCTCGTCTTAAGCTTGGGAAGCTTCTGCTCTACCATTGAGCTACACCCGCGTGGTAGACTTGCCATTTTATCCGATTAATTCCCCTGTCCGCAAATTTGGAAAACCTGGAAATCTGGATAGGCGGGGAGCCGAAGCGATTCGAAGCGCCGCTCAACCTCTCCCGTCTGCTGTCCGAGCTTTCTCTGGCAGGCCGCAGAATTGCCGTCGAGCTCAACGGCGAGATCGTACCGAGGAGCAGGTTCGATGAGACCCTGCTGGCGAACGGGGACAAGCTCGAAATCGTCACGGCTGTGGGAGGTGGCTGAATGGACGAACTCTTTATCGCTGGAAAAAGCTATTCCTCGCGCCTGCTCGTCGGAACCGGGAAATATGCCGATTTTGCCCAGACCAGGGAGGCCGTTCTGGAAAGCGGCGCACAGATCATCACGGTCGCGATTCGCAGGACGAACATCGGGCAGAACAAGGATGAACCCAGTCTTCTCGACGTTCTCCCTCCTTCCGAATTCACGTTTCTTCCCAATACCGCCGGATGCTACAGCGCAAAGGAAGCGATCAGGACCCTGATGCTCGCGCGCGAGCTCCTCGACGGCCACGACCTCGTCAAGCTCGAAGTGCTGGGGGACCAGAAGACGCTTTACCCGAACATCGTCGAAACGCTTGAAGCGGCGAGATTCCTGGTGAAGGAAGGTTTCAAGGTGATGGTCTACACATCCGATGACCCGATCGTCGCGAAGGAACTCGAGGAAATCGGCTGCGTTGCAGTGATGCCGCTTGCCTCCCTGATAGGATCGGGCATGGGCATACTGAACCCATGGAATCTCTCCATCATCATCGAGCATGCAAAAGTCCCTGTCCTTGTCGATGCTGGCGTCGGAACCGCGTCCGACGCCGCCATCGCGATGGAGCTTGGATGCGACGGCATATTGATGAATACGGCGATTGCCGCTGCAAGAAATCCCGTTCTGATGGCCTCCGCCATGAAGAAAGCCGTCATGGCGGGAAGGGAAGCCTATCTTGCTGGAAGAATGCCGAAAAAGCTTTACAACGCAAGCCCGAGCTCCCCTACTTCGGGAATGATAGGCTAGTGCATCTGGCTCGTCATGCTCGTCACCCTGGCGTCCACATTCACGCTCGATTTTCCGCCCTTCGTTTCGAAGTCGAGCCTGATCGGCACGACATCGCCTACGACGAGCGGCTTCTTGATGTCCATCAGCATCAGGTGCATTTTTCCAGGAGCGAGGCTGACCTTCTTCCCTGCCGGGATTTCGAGATATTTCTTGCGACGCATCTCCATCACCCCCTTCTTCATCGCCATGGCGTGGATCATCACCTTCTCGGCGACAGGGCTTTCCGCATTCACGAGCCTCGCGTCCTCGCTGCTGGATATGTCCATGTAGGCGCCTCCCACCTGCTGCCCGGGCGCTGTCGCGGCAACCCAGGCATGGGTCACCTCTATGCCTTGAGAAAATGCAAATCCGGAAAAAAGGAAAAGCGCCAATCCGATAACCGATTTCAAGTCGTATCTCCCGTTTGAATGGAAATCCAATCATAGCATCATGCAGCCCATGAATGACATGCGCCATCCGCAAAATGCAGATTGTCGTTTAGAATGCTGAACATGAATGAAACAGGCTGGCCGCTTGCCAAGAATCTGGAACGGATTTTCATGATGCGAAACATCGTGATCCTCTGCCAGATCGCGGTGATCGCTTTCGTGCACAAGGTGCTCGCCATCCCCCTTCCCCTCTTTCCCATGGGGATGACGATCGCCCTCCTTGGCTTGTTCAATGTCTGGACGAGATATCGCCTTTCCAGACACAGCCCGGTCACCGAGATCGGCTTTTTCCTGCAGATTCTGGCCGATGTCGCAGCCCTCACGAGCCTTCTCTATTTCAGCGGCGGATCGACCAACCCGTTCGTTTCGCTCTACCTCATTCCCATCATCATCTCTGCAGCTGCGCTGCCCTGGCGATATACCTGGACGACGGCAGCGATCGCGGTTGCCTGCTACACGCTGCTGATGAATCGTTTCGTCCCCCTCCATCATCAGACCTTCATGCTGCATGTCTATGCGATGTGGATGACCTTCGTTTTCTCCACCTTCCTCATCGCCACATTCGTTGTCAGGATGGGCGAATCCCTGAGAGAAAGGGACAGGCAGCTTGCCAAGGCAAGGGAAGAAGCATTGCGTTCGGAGCGCATCGTGTCTCTCGGCACACTTGCAGCGGGGGCTGCGCACGAGCTTGGCACGCCGCTTGCCACGATGGCCATTCTCTGCGGAGAAATGGAATCCGAATACGGGGAAATCGAAGCGCTCGGGAAAGATCTTTCGCTCCTTTCCATTCAGATAGAAAACTGCAAGCGCATCCTGACAGGACTGATCGCAACAGCAGGGGAAGCGAGAGCGGAAGGCGGCAGGATCAGGCCTGCAGACGAGTTCATCGAGAACATTCTCGGGGAATGGCAGCTGATGCGTCCAGGCGCCTCGTTCTCCTTCATGAAGCAGGGAGGCGCTGCTCCGTCCATCCTGGCCGAGCAGACGCTTTCTGCGGCCATCCTGAACCTGCTCAACAATGCGGCCGACGCTTCCCCCGAGAACGTCGAAATCGCGCTTTCCTGGAAAGGCCGAGAGATCTCCATCGAGATCAGGGACAGGGGAAAAGGGCTGAGCCCCGAAGCAGCCGCGCATGCAGGCGAGCCTTTCTATTCGACGAAGGAAGAAGGTTTCGGCATAGGGCTCTTTCTCGCCAATGCGAGCATAGAGAGAATGGGCGGCAAAGTGCATCTTTTCAACAGCGAAGGAGGGGGAGCCGTGACGCGGGTCACCCTCCCCGAATCATGAGCGAACTTGACAATCCCACCCTGCTCCTCGTCGACGACGATGAGACCTTCCTCTCTGTCCTTTCGAGAGCGATGCAGAAAAGGGGATTTTCCGTCCAGTGCGCATCCAGCGCCGCTGATGCAGTGCATATCGCCGAGCACAATTCCCCTGAATATGCAGTCGTCGACCTCAAGATGCCGGGAGAGTCGGGACTCTTCCTCGTCAAGAAACTCAAGGAAATAGACGATGCAACCAGGATAGTCGTGCTGACAGGCTATGCGAGCATCGCAACCGCAGTCGAAGCGATCAAGCTTGGCGCGATCCATTATCTTGCCAAACCTGCAAAAGCCGATGAAATCGCAGCTGCGCTGCAAAAGATCGAAGGCGATCCTTCCGCGTCCGTCAATGCCAATCCCATGTCGGTAGACAGGCTCGAATGGGAGCATATCCAGAGCGTGCTCACCGAGCACGACGGCAACATCTCCGCCACCGCGAGAAGCCTCAACATGCACAGACGTACGCTGCAGCGGAAGCTCTCGAAAAAACCCGCAAGAAAATAATTGATTGACCGTTCATGATTATCGGCAATGGTGCTAGAATAGGCCGATACCAATAAATTCCAGCACCCCGAATGAACCAAAAAAAACAAGGTTCTGACTGGCAGCAGCAGGATGCTTCTTGTCCGCAGAGCTATTCATTCTCCGACATGAAGCTGAAAGTGGGGGACAAGCTTCAGCTCCAGCCCCCTCCAAGCGTATCAAATGAAAAATTCACCGTGAAATTGCTGGGCTATCTCGATCACATGAGCGTCTTGATCACGGCGCCTGCTTCCCACGGCCTTACCCTTCCTCTCCTGAAGGGCGAAAGGATAGTCGTCAGGGCCTTCTCCGGCCAGCATGCATTCGGCTTCGTCAGCACCATAGCGCATATCTGCAAGTCCCCTTTCGAATACCTTCACATTTCTTTTCCGGAAAGCATAGAAGGACTCACTATAAGAAGATCCCCCCGGGTTCAGACGATGACTCCGGCATCAATAATCAGGAAGTCCCCTGGGAGCGAACCGATATCATGCCTGATCAACAATCTCAGCCTGACAGGTGCCATGGTTTCGTCTGAGTCCCCATTGGGGCAAAAGAGCGAGGTGGTCAGCCTCGCATTCAAATTATCCGCTCTGGGAATCTCCTCCGTCATTTCTGTCGAATCGATCATTCGCTCGGTTTCGGAAACGCCTTCAGCGAAAGGAACCAAGGCGGTCCATCATGGCCTCGAATTCAGGCAAATGGGAACGAACGAAAGGCTGCTGCTCGGGAGCTACATCTACGAACAGACCAGTTAGTTCAGAAAAGACTCAATTGACCGTTCGGCGATTTGAAGCGCGTGTTGTCGAGAGAAACAGGCTGGAGATTCAAACCCAGCCTTGCTTTGGCGACATGGAAGCGCTTCTCCAGCAGATCCGCGAATATTCCATTTCCCCTCATCCTGTCGTTTTTCTCGCCTTCGCGCATCGCCATGAATCTGTTCATGACATGCTGCTTTTTCAAGGCATAATGCGTATCCAGCCAGTCTGAAAAAAGCGCTTTCAGTTCATGGGGAAGACGAAGAAGGGTGTAGCCTGCATTTCTGGCACCCGATTCATGCGCAGCATGGAGGATGGATTCCATTTCCGAATCAGTGAGATACGGAATGACCGGCGCCACCAGCACCCCGCATGGAATTTTCGCTTCGTTGAGCCTTCTTATCGCCTCAAGCCTTCTCCCAGGGGACGATGCGCGAGGCTCCATTTTTCTCGCCAGTTCGGGATCCAGCGTCGTCACGGAAACGAACACCTGGACGAGGTTCTTTCCTGCAAGTTCCGAAAGAAGATCGATGTCGCGCTCTATCATGGCGGATTTCGTGACGATGGATACGGGATGGCTGCATTCGAGCAGAACATCGAGTATTTTTCTCGTTATCTTCCACTCGCGCTCTATCGGCTGATAGGGATCGGTATTCGTGCCTATCGCGAGGACTTCGCACCGGTAATTCTTCCTTCCCAGTTCATTTCTCAGCAGCTCGGGCGCGTCGGGCTTCGCGAACAGCCTCGTCTCGAAGTCGAGTCCGGGAGAAAGATCGAGATAGGCGTGAGAAGGTCTCGCGTAACAGTATATGCAGCCATGCTCGCATCCCCTGTAGGCATTGAGCGACTGGCTGAAAGGAAGATCGTGAGAGTCGTGATGCTGGATGACGCTCTTCGCCTTCTCGACCGAAACAGTCGTCTTGAGCGGCGGCAAAGCCTCTTCTATCCATCCGTCATGGAAAGCCTCCCTTGCGCTGCTCTCGAATCTTCCCTCTATCTGCAGCGTGGCGCCTCTTCCCTTGTATTCTGAACGCTTCAATTTCAACCCTTCTTAAAGGAACAAATCCTGAAGGATGCTGTCATATTCGTACAAGTGTAGAACGAATCGCCATCCCTCGAGGGACTTTCCATAAAGGGGAAGTGTTGAAAACCAACGATAGGAGGCTGAAATGGACTACATGGCTTATGTCATATTCGGGCTTGTCGCGATGATCGTGATCGACGGCATCATCCTCGCCAGCAGCTACTGGACACTGCACAGGCACGAATGAAAAAGGATCAGGGCTTGAGGTTCTTCTCCGCGATTGCCGTGGGGAAACCGTCGATGCTGAACCCGTTCTTTTCTTCCCAGTATCGAGCAAGCCCTTCTTCCCCCTTCTTTCTCGCCCATTCATTGAGCTCGCCCCTTTCCCCTTCAAAGGAAAAGAATGGCACACCCATGCCGCACGATGTCTGGACCAGCTCAACGGAGAGATCGAACAGCTGTCTCGCGCCAGGCAGGGGCCTGAAAAGGGAAAGGCATTCATGCCATTCCCTGTCATTTTTGTGAATCACTGACGCTTTCCCGTATAGCCTCAGTATCAGCGGATTTCCTTCGAATGCGCAGAACATGATCGTCATTCTGGGATCCTGCTGCACATGGGCTGACGTTTCGTTCCCGCTTCCCGTGACGTTGAGCCATATCACCCTGTTCGTGCCCAGCACCCTCAAAGAATCCATGCCCTTGGGCGAGATATTGACCCTGCCCTCGCTCGCCGCCGTTGCCACGAAAAACAGCTTCTGCCGCTCGATGAAGGCGATATGTTCCGGCTCCAGTCTCTCGTATCGCTTTCCCATTCGTTTCCCCTCTTTCCTCAGTCGGCCGACAAGTTCAGAACCTGTAATTCGCCCTTACGCCTATCTGCTCCATGTTCGGCTTCAAAGGATAGTTTCCCGCATCCAGGTTCGCACCTGCAAGACCAGTCACGTCCCATCTCCCGTCGAGGCGATAATTCAGGCCGACATGAAATCCGATATCCCTGTTGTCCTGGAAAAGGGGGCTCTTCGGAATCGGCCAGGGCAGGTCACCTCCGAGATCGAGCCTGACGCCTTCATGATCCGCCGAAACGAGAGCAAGCCTTTCTTTCCTTTTTTGAATCGTCCCGAGTTTCATCTCGTCAAGTGATGCGGCATTTATCCTGATGATCACAGGCGCCGCCTGCGCCGCGATCTCCTGCTTCCTTGCAGGAGGGACGCGCTTTTCAGGCGCCTTGCTCTTCAGGGCCTGCTGCGGCTTTTCACGATGAATTGCCGGAACTTCAGGCTTCGCCGAGGAAGCGACAGGCAACGGCCTCCCGGCCGGTTCCGGGAGAGTCCTGTGCCAGACGAAGAACGAAACCGCCAGGATCAAAGCCAGGCTTGTTGCAAACAGCTTCTTCATGCCCTTGTGACCGCAGGAAATAGGCGAAAGTTCGAAGCCACAGCGTTAACACGCCCTAGAGCACATACCTCGAAAGATCCTCGCTTTGCGCGAGATCGGAAAGGCGCGCCCTGACGAAATCGGCATCGATCGTGACCGTCTCGCCCGAGCGCTTCGCGGCATCGAAAGAGATCTCCTCCAGAAGCCGCTCCATCACGGTGTAAAGGCGCCTTGCACCTATGTTTTCCGTCTTCTCGTTGACCGAATAGGCAATCTCGGCAAGCTCCGTGATGCCATCCTTCCTGAAATCCAGCCTGACCCCTTCCGTTTCGAGAAGGGCCTGGTACTGCACGGTGAGGCAGGCATGCGTATTGGTCAATATCTGTTCGAAATCCGAAACGGAAAGCGAATCCAGTTCCACCCGTATCGGAAATCTGCCCTGCAGCTCCGGAACGAGGTCGGAAGGTTTTGCAAGATGGAATGCGCCGCTTGCGATGAAAAGGATGTGGTCGGTTTTGACCATGCCGTATTTCGTGGAAACGGTCGTTCCCTCGACGAGCGGAAGCAGATCGCGCTGCACGCCCTGTCGGGAAACGTCGGAACCCATGGTCTCGGATCGGCTTGCGATCTTGTCTATCTCGTCGAGAAATACGATCCCGTTCTGTTCCACATTCTGCAATGCGGAAAGCTTCAGCTCCTCGTCGTTGACGAGCCTGGATGCCTCTTCTTCGGTGAGGAGCTTCATCGCTTCCCTGATCTTGAGCTTTCTGACCTTTCTCCTGCCTCCGCCGATATTCTGGAACATGCCCTGTATCTGGGAAGTCAGATCCTCCATGCCGGGCGGGCCGTATATCTCCATGGAAGGCTGGATTGCCGAGATTTCTATCTCTATTTCCTTCTCGTCGAGCTGTCCTTCCCTCAGCATCTTCCTGAATTTCTGGCGCGTCGCGCTCTCCGATTCCTGTCCAGGAAGAAGGGCGTCGAGGATGCGATCTTCCGCGACATCAGCAGCCCTGTATCTCACCTTCCTGGTTTCCGCTTCCCTCGCATCCTTGATCGCGGTTTCGGCGAGATCCCTGATGATGGAGTCGACGTCGCGCCCCACATAACCCACTTCCGTGAATTTCGTCGCCTCTATCTTGATGAAAGGCGCATCGGCAAGCTTTGCAAGGCGCCGCGCTATCTCGGTCTTGCCGACGCCGGTAGGGCCTATCATCAGGATGTTCTTGGGCGTGATTTCCTGCCTGAGGAGCTCCGGAACCTGCTGCCTTCTCCAGCGGTTTCTGAGGGCAATCGCGACAGCGCGTTTGGCCTCCTTCTGTCCGACGATATGCTTGTCGAGCTCGTGTACGATTTCCTGCGGCGTCATCTGCGACATGCTTCACTCCAGTACTTCGATTCTGTGCTGCTGGTTGGTATAGATGCAGAGATCCCCGGCGATTTCAAGCGATTTCCTGACGATTTCCTCAGGAGAAAAGTCGGTGTTCTCGAGCAGCGCACGGGCCGCGGATTGCGCATAGGGCCCGCCGCTTCCGATCGCGATGATGCCGTATTCAGGCTCGAGCACGTCTCCGTTTCCGGTGATGATGAGCGAAGCATGGACGTCGGCCACCGCGAGCATCGCTTCCAGCCTTCTCAGCATCCTGTCCGTGCGCCAGTCCTTCGCAAGCTCGACTGCGGACCTGAGAAGATTGCCCTGGTGCTTTTCCAGCTTCGCTTCGAAGCGCTCGAAAAGGGTGAAGGCATCCGCCGTTCCCCCGGCGAATCCTGCAAGGATGTTGTCATGGAAAAGCTTCCTGACCTTGCGCGCGCCCGCCTTGACGATGATGTTGCCAAGCGTGACCTGGCCGTCTCCGCCAAGGGCCACGCTGGACCCCCGCCTCACAGAAAGTATCGTGGTGCCGTGAAATTGCTCCATTTCATCCCGCCTTGATGTCTATATGCGGCCTTCCCTCGAAAATATCAGCATAGCTCGCATAGGTTGAAGTGAAAATGAGCGGAACCATCAGAAGCAGCCCCAGCCCGAAAGTGATCCCGGAGAGGAATGCCATGGCAAGAAGGACGCTGCCGAAAACAAGGAAAGGGCGCATGTTGGCAAGACAGGCCGAGAAGCTGAGCTGCATCGCCTGTCTTGCCTGCATTCCCCTGAAGATCACGAGAACGGGCGCAAACCAGATCATCATCATGAGCGGGACCGAGACGGCCATGCCGGCGAAAAGCCCGAGCATCACCCTGCTCATTTCGGCAGCAGGTATGTTTGAAGGATCGACGTCGTTCGATCCGAAAAAGAGCTTGCTCATCGTGTCCCCTCCGAAAGCGACCATGATCCCCAGTATCAGGATCTGCCCCAACAGATAGACCATGCCGATGCTGGCGAGCTGCTTGGTGTCCTTCCTGAAGCCCAGGAAGAGATGGGCGAGCTCGAGCTCTTCGCCTTCCTCGATGTCCCTGCATCCCTGCATCAATCCGGCTGCGAATATCGGCGAAGCGAGATAGAGGATGATTTCTCCCGCTATCGGAATGAGCGAGAGCGTGAGCCCTATCCCTGTCAGGATCATGCAGAGCACGACCCAGAGCAGCGGGCTTTTCCTGAATATGGAAAACCCTTCGACGACCCATTGCCAGCCCTGCCCTGCTGCGACTTTCCTGAAGCCTTCTGTCCCGCCGTAGACAGGCTCTTCTCTTTTTTCGGAGAGCGCCTCCCTTATCCTCGAAATTGAATCGACCATGGTCTTCACGACCGGCTGCGGAATGGAAAGCCTGCTCAGATATTCTTCGAGCATTTCATCGTCGTAGCCCTTCAAGGCAAGATCGATCGCCAGCTCGAATTTCGCGAAATCGATTCCATTCGGGTTCTCGTCATAATGCCTTCTCAAGTCCGCATCGGAAAGCACGGCATAGGCGCAGCCAAGGCGCCTGAAGGCGCTTCTCTGCTCTTCATCCCCTTTCCCTGCAGCTTCCCACGAAGGCGAAAGGGATTGATAAACCGCCTTGATTTCGTCGAAAGAAGCCCCCTCGGGAACGCCGAGTTCGGCATACAACGATTCTTCAGTCATGTTTTTCCCAAAACGGTTAAAATCAGAATGAAAGTATATATGAGAAGCACGAGGCATGAAAAACAGCGACCTGATTTCGAGGAGTCTTCGTTCGGTCTGGCATCCCTGCACCCAGATGAAGCATCATGAAACCCTGCCGTTGATTCCATTTTCCAGAGGATCGGGAATCTGGCTTTACGATTTCGAGGAAAATCGCTATCTCGACGCGATCAGTTCATGGTGGGTCAACCTGTTCGGGCACTGCAATCGGAAAATCAATTCCGCGATTTCCGATCAGCTCGGAAAGCTCGAGCATGCCATCCTCGCAGGATGCACGCACGAGCCTGTGGTAGCGCTTTCGGAAAGGCTCTCGATGCTTTCAGGGCTCGATCATGCATTCTATGCCAGCGACGGCGCATCGGCTGTCGAAATTGCGCTCAAGATGAGCTTCCATTTCTGGAAGAACAGGGGAATGCCTCAGAAGAAAAAATTCGTCAGCATCGAAAACGGATACCATGGAGAAACCCTCGGCGCGCTTTCGGTCACGGATGTCGCCATCTTCAAGGACAACTATTCGCCTCTGGTGATGGAAGGCATCAAGGCCAAAACGCCAGACTGGCGGCATGCCGAGGAAGGCGAATCTCCCCATGAATTCGCCTTGCGCGCCTCACTCGGATTGGAAAAGATCCTTGAAGAAAATCATGAAAACATCGCCGCCCTGATCATCGAACCGCTCATCCAGGGCGCGGCCGGAATGGGCATGCATGATCCTGTCTACCTGTCGAGAGCAAGACAATTGTGCGACAGATATGGCGTCCATCTGATCGCAGACGAAATCGCAGTGGGTTTCGGCAGGACCGGCACTTTCTTTGCCTTCGAGCAGGCCAGTATCGTTCCCGATTTCCTGTGCCTCTCCAAAGGCATCACGGGAGGATATCTCCCTCTTTCGGCCGTGCTTTCCAGATCGGCCATATACGATGCCTTCTACGAAGACAGCATCGCCAGGGCATTTCTCCATTCCCATTCCTATACCGGCAATGCGCTCGCATGCAGGGCTGCGCTCGCTGTCCTCGACATCTTCGAAGACGAGGATGTGATCGAAAGAAACAGGGAAAAATCGGCGATCATGAGCAAAAAGGCTGAGATCCTCGCCACCCATCCGAAAGTGAGGCATTTCAGGAACAGCGGAATGATCTGGGCGTTCGAAGTGATCGACCCCTCAACGGATTTCCCGAGGCGGTTCCACCTCGATGCGTTAAATCATGGGCTTCTTCTGAGGCCGATAGGGAATACCGTCTACTTCATGCCCCCTTACGTCATCGAAGAGGAAGAAATGGATCTCCTCGTCAATGGAACATCGGCATGCCTTTGAGAATCCTGCTCGTCTTCCTTTTTTTCTCGCTCCAGGCCAATGCTTCCGGATTGCCTCGGGAAATCGCCGAAGAAATGAAGGCGACAGGCATGGCTGCAGACCATTTCGGGATCTACGTCCAGGACGTCTCGAAGGAAAAGCCGCTGATTTCATGGCATTCGAAGCAGCCCATGAGCCCTGCATCGACCATGAAGCTCGTCACGACCTATGCGGCATTATCGCTTCTCGGCCCATCCTATGCCTGGAAGACGGAAGTCTATGTCACCGAGGACATCAGAGATGGCGTGCTCGAAGGCCCGCTTTATCTGAAGGGATACGGCGATCCCGAGCTCGGCATAGAGCGGCTCTGGCTTTTCGTCACGAAATTGAGGGCATTGGGCCTCAGGGAAATCAGGGGAGGAATTGTCTTCGACAGAAGTCTCTTCAGCGTCCCGGGCGACCCTGGTAGTTTCGATGGAAAGCGGTTTCGCCCATACAACGTGATGCCGGATGCGCTTCTTGTCAATTTCGAGGCGAACAGCATCTCCTTCATTCCGGACGGGAAAAAAGTCAGGCTTGTCGTCCTTCCCGATTTTCCCTCCCTTTCCATCGACAACAGGCTGAGGTTGGTGGAAGGGCCCTGCGATGACTGGGAAGAACGCATCTCCGGAAACATATCGAGCGACGGAAAAAGCGCCAGAATAGGGTTCGATGGCGGCTATCCCGCCTCATGCGGTGAAAAGGAAGACAGCTTCGCCCTTTTTGACCATTCGGAATATCTCTACCAGCTCTTTTCCAAGCTATGGCGGGAATCGGGCGGGGAAATTTCGGGAAGCTGGAAAAACGGCACGGCGGGCGATGCCAGGCTTTTCGCCTCGATGCAGTCCCCACCTCTCTCTTCCGTCATCGTCGACATGAACAAGTACAGCAACAATGTCATGGCAAGACAGATCTTCTTGACGCTCGGGACGTTGAACAATGTTCCCGCCACGGAAGAAAATTCGGAAATGGAGGTGAAGACCTGGCTCAAACGAACAGGCCTCGATTTTCCCGAACTCGTTCTGGAAAACGGCTCCGGATTGTCTCGGAAGGCCAGGATAAGCGCAGCGCACATGGCAAAGCTGCTTCTGTATGCCTACAAGGACCCCTTGATGCCTGCCTTCTTCTCTTCCCTTCCCCTCGCCGGAATCGACGGCACGATGAAAAAAAGGCTGAAAGACGGCCCCGGAAGGGCATGGATCAAGACCGGTTCCCTCGACGGCGTCAGGGCAATTGCCGGCCTGATTCAGGGCAAAACAGGGAAAAGATATGTCGTTGTCTGCATCGTCAACGATCCCAATGCGAAAGCGGCAAGATCCTTCGAGGACAGGCTGCTCGAATGGGTGATGAAGCGGGGTTAAAAAAGAGATTCCAGTTCCTCCGCCGGAAGGGGTGGGGAATAATAGTAACCCTGTGCGTAATCGCAGCCGGAATGGCGCAGAAGATCCCTTTGAACTTCGGTTTCCACGCCTTCTGCAATGACCTCGAGCCCCAGCTTGTGCGCCATCACGATGATTGCATCGCAAAGCGCCATGTCGTTCCGGTCAACATCGAGATTCCTGATGAAGCTCTTGTCTATCTTGAGGTAGTCGATCTGGAATTTCTTCAGATAGGAAAGGGCTGAATAACCCGTTCCGAAGTCGTCTATCGCGATCTGTATGCCGGCGTTGCGCAGTGCAATCAGCTTTTCGGTGACCGTCATGTCTGCATCCAGAAGCAGGCCTTCGGTGATCTCCATGACGATGTTGCTGCCTGAGAGCCCGAGCTCGCGAAGATGATCAAGCCAGACATCGATGTTTCCTTCCATATTCTTGAACTGCAGCGGCGACATGTTCACGCCTATCTTCAAATCAGGTCGTCTTTTCGCCCACAACTTCGCCCATCTTGCCGCTTCCATGAAGACCCAGTCCCCTATCGGAAGAATGAGCCCTGTTTCTTCAGCAAGCGGGATGAATTCCATGGGACTGACCATTCCCCTGTCCGGATGATTCCAGCGAAGCAGCGCTTCCGCCTTGACGATCTTGCTAGTGGACAACTCGACTATGGGCTGGAAATAGAGCCTGAACTGGTTTTGTTGCAGGCAGCTCCTCAAATCCTTGAGCAGCCTCAATCTCGTCTGGGCCTCTTCCTGCAGCGAACTCGTGAAATAGCTGAAGCGGTTTCTTCCGGCGTTCTTGGCTGCATACATGGCCTGATCTGCATTTTTCAGGAGCTGATCGACGTCTTCCGCATCGGATGGATAAAGCGTGATGCCTATGCTCGCTGAAACGTAAATCCTGTCATCTTCTATCGAGAAAGGTTCGGCAAGCCGGTCCAGCAGGTCCTGTGCGATTTTCTCGACATGGTCGTGCTGGGAAAGTATCACGGTGAATTCGTCCCCTCCCAGCCTCGCAACCGTATCCGACTCCCTTACGCAATCCCTTATCCTTTTTGCCGCATCCATCAGCAGCATGTCGCCGGACTGATGGCCCAGCGTGTCGTTCACCTCCTTGAAGCGGTCCAGATCGATGAAGAATACGGCCAGGATCTCACCATCGAGATGGG
This sequence comes from Pseudomonadota bacterium, assembly GCA_021848825.1. GTDB lineage: Bacteria > Pseudomonadota > Gammaproteobacteria > Burkholderiales > JABEVD01 > JABEVD01. The sequence goes on along the minus strand of JAJZTQ010000002.1, from coordinate 85,980 downwards.
CGCGCTTGATCTCCTGTTCCAGCCTGTCGTGAAACATGTAGCGGTTGGGAAGGTCCGTCAGGAGGTCGTAATTGGCCTGTTTCCATATCAACGCGTCTTTCTGTTTCTTCTCCGTGATGTCTCGCGTCACACCCAGAAGTGCAACGGTCCTGCCGTTCGCATCCTTCATCGGGGTGGCATGAGTTTCCAGCCAGCGCTTCGTCCCTTTCGCTCCGATGACGGGAAATTCGAGCCAACCGCTCCTCCCGGAACAGACGCTTCTGTGAAATTCTGCAAAAAGCTTCTTGTATTGAGGCGAAATGAATTCCAGAAAGCCATATCCCTGTACCGCTTCCTGGCTTTCTATTTCGAGCATGGCCAGGCCTGCCCGGTTCATCTGGATCAGCTTTCCGTCCATCGATACCACCTTGACGCAATGGGGCTCGTTTTCGAATATGGCATTGAGGAAGGCATTCTGCTCCCTGATCGTTTCGACGGCTGTTCTCAGTTCGGTGATGTCCTGAACGGCCATGACGATGCATGGCTCGTCCATGATTTCCACTGTTTCTGCCGAAACGAGACTGATGACTTCTTCACCATTCCTGTTCACGAATATGGTCTCGAAGCCGGCCACATGCCCGTTTTTCTTGAGCTCCTCGACGATCCGCTTCCTGTCTTCGGCAGTCTTCCATAAACCGAGCTCGCCCGCCGTTCTTCCCGCTGCCTCGTCACGGGCATAGCCTGAAACGCTTATCCATGCCTCGTTGACCTCGATGATCTTGCCGTCTTCAAGACTCGTGATGGACATCGCGTTGGGGGAGTTGTGAAAGGTCTTCGAGAACTTTTCCTCGCTGGCGCGCAGCGCCATGTCTGCAAGCTTCCGCTCCGTAATATCCTCGACCACGGCAACCACATAATCGATGCTCCCATCGGGATTGCGCAGCGCCCTTGCCACCCTGTGAGCATGAACGATGCTTCCATCCTTGCGGATGAAGCGGTTCTCTATCACATGCCCGTCGGACTTGCCGCTCAGCATCAGATCGTATTTTTCCAGGTTCGCACCAATGTCATCCGGATGAGTGAGATCGGCCCAACTCAGATTCATCAGCTCTTCCCTGGAATAGCCTAGGATGCTGCACATTGCATCGTTGACTTCCAGCCATTTCATTTGCGCGCTTGTCGCGGCCATGCCGACCATCGCGCGTTCGAAATAGGCTCTGAAATGGCGCTCGCTTGCTTCAAGCGATGCTTCGGCTTGCCTTCTCACTGCCTCCCTGTCGAAATTGTCCAGCGCGAACGAAATGTCCTTGGCCATCTCGACAAGCAATTCGACGATTTCATCGTCGAATGCATCGACAGAATCGCTATAAACGGTGAATACTGAGAAAGGCTTGTTTCCCCTGAAAACCGGAAAGGACCCGCAGGATTGGAAACCGGAAAGCGCAGCGCTTTCCCGCCAGGGCTTCATCAATTCGTCTTCCTGAATGCGGTTGACGATCACATGCCTGTTCTCCCGATAGGCCAGCGCTGAAGGGCCCCTTCCCTCGGGCACAGCGGCGCTCCCCGAAATGGAGATCACCTTCAGATAATCCGTTCCGCTGCCGTGGCTCACGACTGGCTCTATCCGGCCCGATTTCTCGTTCAGCCTGCCTGCCCATGCCATCTTCATGCCGCCGAAATCCACAGCCATCCTGCACAGCAGGGGGATGAGCTTTTCCTCGTCTTCCATCCGGACGATGGCCTGATTGACTTCGCTCAATGCCCTGTAGAGCCTGGAAAGCCTGTCCTGCCTGCTCTTCCCCGCCATCCGCCGGGTGAGGTCATGAGCGAGGATCAGGATCTCTTCGTGATTGATGTCCCGATGAATTTCAACGGGGAATGAGGCGCCATCCTTTCTTCTGAGCTCGACATGAATTTCGCTCGAATCGAACTCCAGCCCTATGTCGCTGATATGCCTGTCGAGAAGTTCTTCACGGGAATAGCCCAGACTTTCACAGGCCATTCGATTGACGTCAGTTATCCTGCCTGCGGAATCGTGCGCGAAAAAAGCATCCGGCACATCTTCCAGAAATGCCCTGAATTTCATTGCTCCGTCCCATTGAGGCTCTGCCTCGTAATCCGACAGGATCGCTCGGTTATCAATTATAGTAACAAGGCGTCCGGATTTGGAAGCTTGCGCACGGTCAGAAAAGCTTCCTAAGCATCTCGAGATAGTCCTGAACGCCTGACTCATTTTCCCTCGGCGCCCAGGCAGCCCTTTCATTCTCGACTATCGGGACATAAGGCCCCGCTTTCGACTCGAAAAAGACCGTGCCTTTCTCGAACGAAATCAGGGTATGCGTCGTGCCATGGGGAATGTCCACCCCGTAAACGCCGTTCAGGGAATCGAGAACGGATTTCATTTGAACAGCGCCGTCTTCCGAGAAGAATAGAATGCCCATCCTGCCCCTCAAAAGGATGATCGTTTCGTCCTTGTCCGGGTCGTTATGGCGATGGGGTGGGACATAGGAATCAGGTTCGATTGCATTCAGGAGCCTGTTGCTCTTTGCGCTTTCTTCCGCATGGAAATTGAGATTCTTCCTTTTCCTTGACGATGAAGCCGCATCAAGTGAAAGAGCGTCGAGCATTTCCTTGTCTATGATCATGGATAAACCAGCCTCACCTTGTCGAAATTCTTCTTGAGCGAATCGAGCAGTTCGTCGTCCACCCTCACCTGCCCGAGTTCGACCTCGCAGCATGCCCGTCCGTTGCTGTAGAGTAGCCGCGCCTGGCAGCCCTCCCCCCTGAAAGGGGAAATGAGATCCATCAGGCGAGTGACGGAAGAACCGGAATCGCAATGAAATTCAAGCGCCCTGGCAAACCGCGACCTCGCGCCCGCCATGTCGTAAAGATTTTCGGCAGTCACCCTCACCCCGCCTGAATAGTCATCAAAGCTCGCCTTTCCTTCAACCACGAGCACCTGGTCTTCCCTTACAAGATCCCTTTTCGAATCATGAACCTCTGAAAAAATCGAAACGTCGACCTGAGCGGTGCCGTCGTCTAGCGTGACGATCGCCATCCTTCCTCTTTTCGTCATCTGTATCCTGACATTGAGCACGATCCCGGCTATCAATACCGGCTTTGCAGGCCCCTTCTGGACATTGAGCTGGTTCAGCCTGCTCTTGCAGAACCGGGAAACCTCTTCCCTGTCCGCATCGAAAGGATGGCCGCTGAAATAGAAGCCGAGGCTCGCCTTTTCCTCCTTCAGCCTGGCTTTGATGCCGAAATCCGGGGTCTCTGCATAAGAAAGCGCCCTGGGCGCATCGTCGAAAAGGCTGTGCTGATTGGCCATCCTGCTCGATTGTTCAGCGCTCTCCATGGCGAGCCCGACTGTCGCGAGCAGGCTCTTCCTGTTGGAATTGAGGGAATCGAATGCGCCCGCCCGGACAAGCGATTCGATGACCCTTCTGTTGACCGTTCGCTTGTCGATCCTTCTGCAGAAATCGAAAAGGTCGGTAAAATCCCCATTCTTCCTGACATCCAGGATGGCGCAAATGGCAGCCTCACCTGTTCCCTTTACAGCCCCAAGGCCGTAGCGGATTCGCTTCGAATCGATGGGCAAGAAGCGGTATTCGCTTTTGTTGATGTCAGGGGGGAGCATTTCCAGGCCATTTGCCAGGCAATCAGAATAGAACACATGCACCTTGTCGGTGTCGTCCATGTCCGCTGACAGAGTGGAAGCCATGAATGCAGCCGGATAATGCGCCTTGAGATAGGCAGTCTGATAGGCGACGAGCGCATAGGCGGCAGAATGGGACTTGTTGAATCCGTATTCGGCGAACTTCTCCATGAGATCGAAAAGCTGCTCGGCCTGCCATTCTGGAACGCCCCTTTCCTTCGCTCCCCCGACGAAGATGACCCTGTGCTTCGCCATTTCCTCGGGCTTCTTCTTCCCCATCGCCCGCCGCAACAAATCTGCAGCACCAAGCGAATATCCGCCCAGGATCTGCGCAATCTGCATCACCTGTTCCTGGTAAACGATGACGCCATAGGTCGGCTTCAATACGCCTTCGAGATCCGGGTGGAAATAGTCGACCTTGGCCCGCCCATGCTTGCGGTTGATGAAGTCGTCGACCATTCCGGACTGAAGGGGGCCGGGTCTGAAAAGCGCGACGAGCGCGATGATATCTTCGAAACAGTCCGGCTGAAGGCGCCTCACCAGATCCTTCATGCCCCTCGATTCGAGCTGGAACACGGCAGTGGTATCGCAACCCTTCAGCAGGGAGTAGCTGGCCGGATCGTTGAGCGGAATATCGCTGATCGAAAAATCGCTTGCGCCTTCGTCGAGCATCTTGAGGTATCTGACTGCCCAGTCGATGATGGTCAGCGTCCTCAAACCCAGGAAGTCGAACTTGACGAGCCCGACCTTTTCGACATCGTCCTTGTCGAACTGGCTGACCACCGCGTCGCTTCCTTCCGCGCAATAGATCGGGCAGAAGTCAGTCAGCTTTCCGGGTGCGATCAGCACGCCTCCGGCATGCATGCCGACATTCCGGCTGAGCCCTTCGAGGACAGAGGCAAGCTCGAGCAGCTCGCCCACTTCCTCCTCCTGTTCCGCCCTCTGGTTGATTTCCGGTTCCTGCTCCCTCGCCTTCTTGAGCGTCATGCCGATTTCGAAAGGGATCAGTTTGGCCAGCGAATCGACGAATCCGTAAGGCAGATCGAGCACTCGCCCGACATCCCTGACCACTGCCTTGGCCGCCATGGTGCCGAAAGTCGCAATCTGCGAGACGCTCTCTTCCCCGTATTTCTGCCTCACGTACTCGATCACGCGCTCCCGCCCGTCCTGGCAGAAATCGATATCGAAGTCCGGCATGGAGACGCGCTCCGGGTTCAGGAAGCGTTCGAAGAGCAGGTCGTATCGAAGCGGGTCGAGATCGGTGATGCCCAGACAGTAGGCCACCAGAGATCCCGCGCCTGAACCCCTTCCAGGGCCGACGGGGACGCCGTTGTTCTTGGACCAGTTGATAAAGTCGGCAACGATCAGGAAATAGCCAGGGAAACCCATCCTGATGATCATTGCGACTTCGAATTCCAGCCTTTCGCTGTATTGCGGATAATGCCTCTCCCGCTCGCCCTGATCCGGGTAAAGCGCTGCCATGCGCCGCGCAAGGCCGGCTACCGCCTTCTCCCTCAAATATTCCTCGAGGCTCTGACCCGGGGTAGGGAAAACGGGAAGCTTGTTGTTGCCTATTTCCAGGACCAGATTGCAGCGCTTTGCGATCTCGACTGCATTTTCCAGCGCCTCTGGAATGTCCGAGAAGAGCTCGGCCATTTCCTGCTGAGTCTTGAAATACTGTTCCTCATTGAAATGCCGGGGCCTTCTCGGATCGCCAAGGATGGACCCTTCGGCGATGCAAACCCTCGCTTCGTGCGCCTTGTAGTCTTCCCTTTTCATGAATTGAATGGGGTGCGTCGCCACCACGGGAAGGCCCAATTCGGAAGCGAGCTTCAAGGAATGCCTGACGCAGAGTTCACTCTGTTCATCCACTCGCTGCAGCTCGATGTAAAAGCGTCCTGGGAAAAGTGCTGCCCATTTTGTCGCGGCAGCGTTGGCTTCATCGGCATTGCCATTCAGGAGATTCGTTCCGACTTCCCCGAGATGGGCGCCTGAAAGAGCGATGAGCCCTTCGCTTTCCTCGAGCCATTCCATCCTGATCTCCGGCCTTCCACGGTGTTTTCGGTAGGCGCGGGAAAGAATCTCGCAAAGCTTCAGATAACCCTTTTTCGACTGGCAAAGGAGCAGCATGCGATACCCCTTCTCCAGCCACACATCGCATCCTGCAATAGGCTTCAATCCGTTCTGTCTTGCCGAAAGATAGAATTTGACAAGGCCGAAAACATTGGCAAGATCGGTGATGGCGAGCGCAGGCATGGCATCCCCCCGCGCAGCCTCGAGCGCGTCGTCCAGCCTGACGATGCTGTCTGAAATGGAATATTCGCTGTGGAGCCTGAGGTGGACGAAACGGGGATCTGACATGCAGCCATTTTACCACTGCACGCTTCTATTTCGTCTATCCTGAGAAGATGAAGAATTTGATCGTTCTTTTCATGCTCTGTTTGCCTGCGGCACTGGCGGGAGGAAACATGATTCTGACTTCACCGGCTTTCAGGGAAGGGCAGCAGATTCCCGAAAAATACACCTGCGACGGCGCGAATATCTCCCCCCCTCTTTCCTGGAGCAGCGTTCCGCAAGGAACAAGGAGCCTGGTCCTCTTCATAGACGATCCGGATGCCCCCGATCCTGCCCATCCCAGGATGGACTGGACCCATTGGCTTCTTTACAACATTCCGCCTCAAACGCTTTCGCTTGTCGAGGGAGTCCGTGATCTGCCGGCAGGCACCCGCATGGGCTTCACGGATTTCAGGCGGGAAGAATACAGCGGCCCCTGCCCGCCGATAGGAAATCATCGCTATTTCCACAGGCTCTATGCCCTGGACATCGTGCTTCCAGATCTGGGCAAGGCTTCCAAGCGGGACATCGAGTCTGCCATGAAAGGGCATGTTCTGGGGGAAGCAGAGCTCATCGGGAAATACAGCAGACGCTAGGCTAGAGCTTCCCTATCTTCTTGCAGGCCCTTGCAAAACCGAGACTGCAGCTTTTCCTGAAGTCCAAAAGCGCGGCATCCTCCTGCTTCAAGCGCCTGTAGGTCAATCCCCGCATGAAATAGGCGATATCGTAGGAAGGATCGAGTGAGAGCGCTTTGTCGAAATCAGACATCGCATCCTGAAACCGGCCTTCGTAATAATAGGCAGTCCCCCTGCTGTACCAGGCCTGATAGACCTGCGGGCTGACGGATATGACCTTGGAGAAATGGGTCACGGCATCCGGATAATGCCCGTTGCCAATTTCCGCCCTTCCCAGGTTGTAATAGATCCTGTCGAGCCCCGCCAGCCCCTTTCCGTCTTCAACGAGCCTTGCCGCATCATTCCACAATCGATACTCGCTCGTGAATGAGACAAGCCTGTTCCTTGCAAGCGGGAAAAGAATCAGGGAAAAAGACAGCAGAATCAGGAAGGCTATCCTGGCGGGAATCTTCGGGAAAAAGACGGGAATTGCGGCAAAGAGCCCGCCGGCCCAGAGATAGCTCCTGTAGAGGACGAACGACTCCTGTATCCTGACCGTGGAGAGCTCGGTCATGAAAAGCAGCCATGGAAAAAGCAGGCCGAAGCCGGCGAGCCCCATCCTTCCGCCCTTGAGCAGAAGCCTGAATGCGAAGATCGGATAGATCAGGAAGGCGATGACTCCGAAAATCTGAGGCGCGGAAAAATAGCTTGAAGCGAAAGGCTCCCTCATGTCGATCGACATCATCGAAGGATCGGGAAAAAGCCAGAGGCCGAGATACTTGAAGAAGAGCCATGACTGGGTCAGTATGCTCAACGGATAGGCGTTGGCGACCGCAATCTTTTCGGACTTGATCTGGGATGCGCCGTAGATCTCGTAGGTCGATCCCAGCACCCCTTTTGCCTTCATGATGATGACAAGCCCGATCGCGGCATACAGTATAAAGGGGAGCCAGAGGCTCCTTAACCAACCCATCGAGGGCTTTTTCAAAAGGAAGGTGAGAAAGAAGGCGACTGCAGGAAACATGATGGCATGCTCCTTCGAAAACAGGGCGAGAAGGTAGCAAAGCGCCGATACAATGAACCATGCCTTGCTGTTTCCCGTCACCCCTTCCATGTAGGCAAGAAGCATCAGAAAGCCGAATCCCGTCGCCATGACGATGGACCGCTCGATGAGATAGCCCGCCGCGTAAACCGCAACGGGATTCAAGGCAAAGAGCAGCGCACAAAAGAAGGCGAGCCATTCATTCGAAAGGCCCTTGTTTTCCTTCAATACGACATTGAAAAGCTTTCGGAGGAAAAGGAAAAGAGAAAGCGAGACGAGAAAATGCAGGATCAGGTTTCCCATCCTGAACCAGATCATCATGTCCCCGAAAATCCGGTGCGTCCAGGCAAGTGAAGCATAGGAAAGCCACCTCAGATCAAGGTGGAAGTTCGAGAAATGCTGGATGCTTTTTTCGTTAAAGAAATTATGATCGTCAAAAACGAGCGGATTCCAGAGAAACCTGCCATATAATGCATCTATAGCAACGAATAGAAAGAAGGTCAGCGCAACAAGCGCTTTTCTCTTCAGCGGAGATTCCAGATCAAATGATGAGTTTCCGGTGGTCATTGCAGCACCATAAAAAAACCCGCCACCTGCAGAGATGACGGGCTTTTTGATATCACGCTAAGCTCAGGGGCAGCCGAAAATCTTGGCCATGTTGGGATTGGTCGCGCCCGTCGGATTGCAGGTGGTATTCCAAGTTATCCCTGTCGATCCGACCGTCGGCGCATAAGTCACCGTAGGCGCGTTAACGCCACTCAGCGGGAAGGCCAGCGTCAGAGTAACGCTTCCGCCAGCCATCGATGCAGTAGACACATCAGCCGTTGGGGTCGTCGGCGCAGCGCTCAGCCCGATCGTTGTCCAGTCAGCCGCAGCCAGGCTGGTCAGGGGAGTCATATTTGTAGAAGTCACTCCATTTTCCTGAGCATATTCCGAAATCGCCGTCTTGATCGGATCGGCGAAGGTGGCCACCCTAGAAAGCTTGGCGCGCGTGACGTAATCCTGGTACTGCGGAATGGCGACTGCGGCCAGTATGCCGATGATCGCGACCACGATCATCAATTCGATCAGCGTAAAACCCTTCTGCATTTGCTTCATGATTGAGCCCTCTGTAAAAATTGACTGGAAAACGGGGGTGACCCCTCCGAGGCTCTAATAGCAATCGCCGTGCCAGGAAATTCCATCCGTATGAATTTACATGTTATTTCCGAAATTCACCGGATTTTACCCTGACCGGCCTCATTTTCCACAATTCCGCATTGCGTCATGAAGTGACGTTTTTCGTCACATCAGGGGACATAACCGGGTATTTTCGAAAGGTCGACCTCGTCTATCTGGTCAGGGTCCATGAACTCCTCGGCATAATCGAGGTAAACGCCATTTCTGATGAAGACATCGAAAAGATCGGGATCGACATGCTGATCGAGACAGAACCGGCCGAGAATCGCCAGCGTTTCGCTCAGCGACTTGCCCTTCTTGTAAGGCCTGTCCTTCGCGGTGAGGGCCTCGAATATGTCTGCAATGCCCATGATTCTGGCCTGGATCGACATCTCTTCCCGCTTCAACCCCCTGGGGTAACCCTTTCCGTCCATGCGCTCATGATGTCCTCCTGCATATTCAGGAACATGCTTGAGACTGTCTGGCCAAGGCAGGGATTCCAGCATGCTGATCGTCACGTTGATATGGTCATTGATGATCTCGCGTTCTTCTTCGGTAAGGGTGCCCCTCCTGATCGTCAGATTCCCGATTTCCTCGTCGGTCAGGATATTCTCGCCGTTCAGTCGGTGCCCTACTGCGATGTCCCTCACCCTTGCCCTATCCTCTTCCTTCATGTTTTCCGTTCCGATATTGCAATGGCGAAGGAAAGCCATGTCATCCTCCAGCCGTGAAATCGATTGCGCATGCTCCTCTTCGATCGATTCGCGATTTTCAGGAGCCCGCATGATAGCCTCGAGGCGCCTGATCTCTGCTTCGCGCTTGAGGCATTCGAACCGCATTGCCAGCAATTCTATCCTGTCGAAGATGGTCTCGAGCTTGGTCGACTTTTCCATGATGTGGGAAGGCGTGATGATCTTGCCGCAATCGTGCAGCAACCCCGCTATCCTCAGCTCGAATCGATCCCGCTCCGTCATCCTGAATTCCTTCAACGCGCCTTCATTCGTCTGGTGCGCCGCTTCAGCCAGCATCATGGTGAGGACGGGAACGCGCTGGCAGTGCATGCCGGTATGAGGGGATTTGCTGTCTATGGCGGCATTGATCACCCCGACAAAGGACTCGAATAGCTCTTCCAGCTGGGTGACGAGCTGCCTGTTCGTCAGGACGATTGCAGCCTGGGAAGCGAGAGACTCCGCAAAACGCTGATCGGAAAAAGAAAAGCCGACCGTCTCCCCGGTATTCCTTTCCTTGGCATTAATGAGCTGGAGCACGCCGATGATCTCCTTCTCGTGATTCTTCATCGGCACCGTGAGAAAGGATTCGGACCGGTAGCCCGTCATCCTGTCGAATTCGCGCGTCCCGGAAAAATCGAATCCCGCTTCCTGATAGGCATCCCTGATATTGACTGTCCTGTCGTTCAAGACCGAATAGGCGACGACATGAGCGTTGTTCGGTTTTCCCTCTTCGTCGTAGAGCCTGATCGAAGGCAGCGTGATCTCGGTTCCTGTTGCCCCGCCCATGCTGATGCCAAGAGAATCGGTCACCAGCATCTCGAACAGGATCAGCTCCCCGTTTTTCACGCGATAAAGCGTGGCGCCATCCGAATTGACGATATTCTTCGCCGCAACCAGGATGGCATGAAGAAGAAGGCTTATATCCTCTTCGGCCGAGAGCGCGGTGCCGATATGATTGAGCTCATCCACCCATTTGAGCACATCCAGAACGGGAATTTTTTTCTCAAAGGCCGACCCTTCCGGCCCATTTTTTTTCATTTCACGCATTTCTTCCTTTTCCACCTTGTGATTGCGTGGGCTCCGTCTCCTGCCGAATTGCAGGAACGCGCTTGCAATAATGAAATGAATACCTTAAGCGAAAATTAAGAGTCTCTCCAGATCATCCTGAATATCCGGTCTGGAAAAAAATCACGAACCGCTTCATAATACTTTCACCATTCCATGACTATCCTTTCCCAACATTCGACGATGGTGGAATCCTTATGCCCATAAATTTCGAAGACATCGATGCGCACGCTCGCAGGATCTTCATTTCAGGACGCCTTGACATTGCAGGGACGGCTGACATCGAGATGCAATTCACCTCCCTTGCGGCATCTGCAAAGCGGCAGGTGCTGGTCGATCTGACGCAGGTCAGTTTTCTTGCATCGATAGGAATACGCGCCTTGGTGAGCAATGCGAAGGCAGTGAAGATGCGGGGCGGGAAGATGGTGTTGTTCACCGGAAACAACGATGTCGTAGCAAAGACGCTTCACGCCACGGGCATAGATCAGGTTATGCCGATCCATGGCGATATTGCAGAAGCTGAAAAAGCCGCCTTCTCCCGAGACATTTCCTCATCGTTGTAAACACTGTCAATACTGGGTTACCATCGTGCCCGAGGACCTGATAGTCAAAAAGAACACAATAACGCGCATTTGCATGAGCGAACATCTTCTGACATCGGCCTTTGCTCCCAAAGGAGCAAGTCGTGCAAACGAGATGAAAGGGGATTCATCATGCCGCCGGAAAGCGATAGACTGTGGACATTCCTGAGGGACAGGATCAGCTGGTTCACTCAGGTCTGGTACGCCACGCTGAGCCTCTTTCTGAAAACGGAAATGCAGAATCATGCGGCGGCAGTGGCCTATTACTTCCTGCTTTCCATCGTGCCGCTCATTCTCGTGCTGTTTCTGACCTTCAATTGGGCCCTGTCCGACTACCCTGAACTCCATGCGAAATTCGTCACGCTCTTCGGCAGCATGGACGACCTTCTCGACATCCATCTGCCGAAAACCGTCGACAAATCTCCGGAAATGGGACAGCTGGCGGGAGGGATCAGCATGATCACGCTGATATGGAGCTCAAAAGGCCTGCTCTATTCGGTTCAAAGCGCTTTCGGGATCATTTTTCCCGATTTCGGGAAAAGAAGCACGCTTTCCGCCGTGGCGATATCGCTTCTGATCGTCCCGTTAGCCCTTCTTGTCGTCACACTCGCTCTGTGCGGCAGCTTTCTGACAGACCATCTGGATCATTATCTGCCTGAAAATGCCTTCTTCAGGGGCATGCTCACCCATGCATTCCACATTTCCAGCTTCATGGTCCCCATATTTCTGGTGTGGTATGCGATTTTCACAGCCTATTACAGAGTCATGCTGAGGAAACCGGGACTGATCCTGACCCTCGCCAGCAGCATACTTTGCACCCTTTCATTTCTCGCGCTGAAGCATTTCCTCATAGACAACCCACAGATCGAAGAATACGGCCAAACCTATGGCGCAATCGGCAACATCGTGTTCGTGCTCATTTGCGTCTATTCCCTTTTCGTCATTTTCTTCCTCTGGGCCCAGTTCCTCTATTCAGCAGGAAAAATCGATGCATTCTGCCTTGAAAAGATCTTCATGGAGAGCCGTGAGCTGACGGGATTCGAGAAGAAGCTCGAGGATTTCTTCTTCAAGCGCTCATCCAGAATATTCGGAAAATATGGCAAGACTTTCAAAAAGAATGAAACAGTCATCAGCCAGGGTGAGCTTTCGACAGCCGTTTATTATCTTTACAGCGGCGAGCTCGGGTTTTACCGCGAACAGGAGAAAGGCCGAGTCAAGCTCGGCACGCTCAAATCCGGCGAGCTCTTCGGCGAAATGGCCTATTTTCTGAATGAATCAAGAACTGCCACCGTCATGGCCGAATCCGACTGCTTCCTTTTTGCCATTTCCCCAGAAATGCTTGAGGTCCTGCTGCACGACAGCCCAAGCCTTTCGAGAAAAATCATTTCCCTGCTCTGCCAGCGCATCTACAGAAGCAATCCGAGACCGGCAAATCACGAATCCGGAAACGCATTGCCTGTCGCATGCCCGCAGGAAAACGTATTGTAATCCGATGCAAGGGCAATTCGACCATATCGTCGAAGCCGCTGCATCCAGGGCATTGCTTGCAGGCTGTTCGATGGAAGGGGGACGGCCTTGCTGGCTCGTCGTGATCGAAATCGACCTCAGGATCAAGCGAAATGACCCTCTCGGTTCTCTCCCGGACAATCGGCGATCCTCTTGTACGGCGAACGCCTGGAGAAAAAAAGAGCTGCTCGGCATAGCCAGCCGGTTCTGCCGCACCATCCAAGAAGATCAAGTCTCTCATCCGGCAGAAAAGGCACTGCCATGGCATGCGCCAAATGGATTGCTATTCTTTGAGGCTTATCGCCAGCACGGTGATGTCGTCGGACTGCGCAGCACCTTCTGCGAAATCGTGAACTGCCGAGAAAACGGTTTCGACGAGCATCCCTGAACGCCTCGCCCGAACCCCGTTCAGACAGGAAAGCAGCCGATCTTCGCCGAGCATCCCGCCGCTGTTGTTCTCTGCCTCGGTGACCCCATCTGTATAAAGAAGCAGGACGCTTCCCGGTTCGAATTCGATTTGCCCGGCCCGGTATCCAAGCCCTTCTATCATGCCTATGAAAGGGTTGACCGGTTCTGAAAGCAAGCTGAATTCCCCCTTCCCGGAGGCGATGGCAGGCGGATTATGACCGGCATTGACATAATAGAGCGTTGACGAACCGAGATCCAGGATGCCGCAGAAAGCTGTGAGGAATTGCAGCGCATCGTTGTAGGAGCAGAGCTGGCGATTGAGCCTCGTGATGAGCTGGGCCGCATAGTCCGCAGGGGTCCCGTCATGGCCTGTCTGTGCGCGCAGGGCCGCCATCGCCCTGACCATGAAAAGAGCGGCGGGCAGCCCCTTGCCACATACGTCGCCTATGACGAAAAAGACATGCTGCGAATCGAGAAAGAAAATGTCGTAAAAGTCGCCCCCCACCTCGCGCGCCGTCACCATTCTCCCGCAGCAGTCCAGACGATCTTCTTGAGGGAAAAGAGGTTCTTTCGGCAGCAATCCTTCCTGTATGCTTTTCGCATACTGCAGTTCCCGCTGGACAAATTCCATTTCCAGCTCCTTGCGCATGCGCTGAATCACCACCTTGTTGCTGGAGCGCATTCTCTCCGAGAAGGCGGAAAGCAGGTTCTTTGAAACGCCCGGCACGAGCATGATCTCGTTGACGAAGGTGTCGGAATCGATGACCAGCAGGCGGGTGCCCGCTTCGGCGACAACGTATGCCGATACCGGCTGATGGTCGATCACCGACATTTCCCCCACGAAGCCGCCCGCGTCGATGCTGATGCATTCCCCGCTTCCCGGCCGATCGAGGTAGATCTTCAAGCTTCCCTGCAGAACGACAAGGACGACATCGTTTTCGTCACCCGGCTTCAAGAGCAGCAGCTCATCGGCAACGGTCTGGATCGTCAATCGCTCGACAAGCGTCTCCAGGGCTGAATAGGGAATGCCATGAAATATCTGCGACCATGAAAGGAAGCCGAGCGCACGCCTGTCCTTTCCTGCTCTTTTTTCCTCGCCGAACGACTTGGCGCTGTGACGCCTGTCGACATTTCTGATCACCTTGGCTGCCTGAGGCTGCGATATGGGTTTTTCGAGTTCGAAAACGAGTTCCACCTTGTTTTTTCCGTCGCGCCGCTCGTATCGGTGGGCATTGCTGAATTCCCTGATAAGCGGCACGCCTTGGCCGCCGATCCGGAAATCCTCTATGGAATCCACTTTTGGGGGAGGCGCCACAGAAAATGGATCGAATGGCGCCGCAGGATCGAAGAGCGTCAGAACCGCGCGCTTGGCTTCCAGCGAGGCATGCAATCCCATCGGCTGGCCGGCATATTGCGGATCGGAATAGCTGACCACGTTCGTGACAAGCTCGGCAAAACAGAGCTCGATGCGATAAAGGTCTTCATGGGAAAATCCGAATTCCGAGCCAAGCGCTCTGAGCCATTTTCCGGACTCTTCGATGAACTCAGGACGCATCCTGCCCACCAAGCGGCGCTGCTTGGCGGGCGGCTCATTCGGGAAGGTGAGGTGTCCGGCTTTCAGAATGAAGCCAGCGCAGAATCCAGATCGTCATATACCTTGACGAGCTGGTCTATTCCTGTCGTCTTGAGTATCTTCCTGGTCATTTCATCCGGGCTCACAAGGACCATGTGCCCGCCGCCCTTGGATACGGCCTGCGCCCCTGCAACCAGAAGACGGAGACCGACCGAAGCGATGAAGGGAACCTTGCCGAGATCGACGACCACTTTTGAAGATCCCGCGACGGCGGCATTGAATTTCGCTTCGACCGACTGAGTCCCCGGAACATCGAGGCGGCCATCGAGCATGATGCGCTGCACATTTCCCTTGGATTGCTCTACTGATATTTCCACGGCAACTCTCCTAACTGTTGGATTTTGCATGTTTCTATGACATGACGGTCAATCATAGAGAATTCGGGTTTCGTGTTCGATAACCCTTATGGGGGTGTGTGAAATACTCCTTACGGGTTACCCCATGGCATTCTCACTGCAAACCATCAATAAAGACTCTGCGCAACATCGGCCGCAAGATCCGAACTCAGCACCGAGCTGCGCGGGTCGACAAGAAAGCGTATGAATAGCATCGCGGCATTGTCGCTGTATTGGGGGGCATAGCGCTTGGCGAACATCCCGCCTACCTGCACGTGACTGTTCAGCCTCCATACGCCGTTCAGCTGCATGTCGTATTTTGCCCCTCCCCCGGCAACTTCCGGGACGGAACCTGCATAGAACGCGTCCTGCCTGCCGTATACGCTGCCGACATCGAAATGAGCCTTGACGAGATACTGCCCCCCCTCTTCCGTCATGAAGTCGAGAGACGGTCCGGCGCTCCAGTAGAGCTGCGGGCTGAAGTAGCCGCCCTGGCCGAGCGTGAACTGGTAGGAATTGTGGCTGTAATGGTCAAAGCTCGCTGAAACGCCCAGCGCCGCATACTTGAAGCCTTTCCAGTTCAGATTCCTGCTTATTTCCGAAATGAAAGAGGCATGGGCATTTCCGGAGACCCCGCTTCCTGCAAGCTCCTCTCCCGTCACCGAAAAATTCGCATTCAAGCCCTGGTCCAGCGACCTGAGGGTGCTGAAATCGACTCCGGTTCTCGTGACCCCCCCCCAGACGATCCCTGTGTATGGGTCGCGCAGCCCGGTGTAGGAAAGGATGGAATCCCTTTCAGGTTCCCGGTAAATTTCGAAAGCGTAATTTCCATTCGGGTCGTCCAGTTCGCGAAGCAGATGCCCCACCGGACGCTGATGAATTTCACCGCCGCTCGGCGTGAGCCCGATTTCAGCGACCCAGACCTGGCTGCGCTCATCCCGCCAGGTCAGGCTCGGCTCGACGCCACTCACCCGGGTTGAAAGGCTTGCCGGGGGACTCAGCTTGCCGCTGTAATCGGTGCCAAGCGGAGTACCGTAGAGAGGGGCTCCGCTGTTCAATTCGACCCGATCGAGACGCAGATTCATCTGCCCCGCGCCCCCCACCGCCCACCCCGCGTCGATCACGGGAACATGTGTGATCCTGAGGCCATAAAACCCATCCCCGACCTTGTCTCTGGATGCAGCCAGAAG
Organism: Pseudomonadota bacterium; assembly: GCA_021848825.1. Classification (GTDB taxonomy): domain Bacteria; phylum Pseudomonadota; class Gammaproteobacteria; order Burkholderiales; family JABEVD01; genus JABEVD01. The sequence continues at coordinate 69,746 of JAJZTQ010000002.1, read as the reverse complement.
CGTCCCCTGCGTATCCGCAACCGAGCCGAGATCGGCATATTTTGAAGGCCATTTTGATCGCGCCGCAAGAAACTGTCCCTCGTTGTAGAGCTGGCTGCCGTAAAGCTGCCCCATCTTGCTGTTCGGCGCCGCCTCTTCTCCGAGTTTTTCAAGCTCATCGGTACGATCTGCCTTGTTCAAGCTGTAAAAAACGCCGGAAGCGCTCTCATCGTCGGGAGAGGACTGGTAAAGCGCGAGGAACCGGTTTGAAGCATCGCCCGCATCGCCAAGCCTGTATTGGCTCCAGGCATACATCGATTTCGCATATCTCGGCAGTTCCGCCGCATGCTCGGCTTCGGAGAAAAGCTTCACTGCTCTTTCATACCGGCCTTCTCCATTAGCCTCCTGAGCCAATCCGATCAGCGCGTCTCGCCGGAGTTTTCCCTGGTGCGGCAATTTTTTTGCGATTTCGAGCGCATCTTCATAGCGCTTTTCTTTCAGCGCGCAATAAGCCAGTCCCGTCAATGCATCCTGCTCCCCCGGATGCCATTGAAGCGCTTTCTTGAACCAGCGGGATGCGCTCCTGATGTCGCCTTGATTGAAGAAATGCCAGGCGGCAAAGAGCGCCGCCCCGGCATCCCGATACCGGGCCATATCGCCCGACAATCGGGAGAGCTCCGTCTTGAAGTCCCGATTGGAAGTCTTGAGCTGCGCCATTGAAAATTCATAGCGCAGCCGCTCGAATTCCGCCTCATCCCGCCCCGACCGCTTCGCTTTTGCCTCCCGCTCGAGCAGCAATCCGTAGTCAGCATCGTTCAGCCATTTCCTGGCCTTGTAAAGCGTTGCAAGGCGATCTGCTTCCCTGCACTCCGGAATGAGCCGGTACAGACCCTGAAGCAGCGAAGCCTCCTTGAGCAGGGCGCGCGCATCGGCGAGCGCCCATGCCCAGTCGACATGATCGCAGGAAAAATATTCCGGATCGGTTTTCCCCAGTTCCGCTATTTTCCCCGCATCCCTTTTCGCGATTGCATCCTCGATTTCGATTCGGAGCAGGTTCTGCTTCAGAAGGCTGACCAACACCCCAGGCGGCTTCCATCCAGGATGAGCCGATTTCATGCTGCCGATTTCTTTCTCGAGTTCCCGGTACTTTTTGTCGTTCAACAGACGCCACAACGGTCTTTCGTCCGGCGCCGCGGAGGGAGCGGCATGAGGGGTTTCGGCGTGAAGCCAGAGGGGTGCGCAAAGGCATCCGGCAAGCATCGCCGCCGCGACGCGCCATGAGCCGGCCCGCCGATTTTCCCCATTGTTTAATTTAACGACAAAATCGTTTTTCATTATCGTTAATATCTGTTTCACCACTACAAAGTGAACCCCGACGCAAGCTGAATAGATTCCAGAAAGGATTCCATATGTTAGATGACGAATTTGTTAAATTACTTTAACAAATTGTTTTGTTTCCATGAAATCCCATTAACTAATCTTATGGAATTCGAAAATCATATTGTGTAGACTGTCCAGCAGACTTATCAAGTTAAATGGATCATACAGCATGTTCTGCAATAAGGAGAAATTGCAGCTGAACATTTTTGTGAGCCATAGGGGAATGCGTGGACGAATCTAAACAGGATGAACTGGACAAGTATCTAGAAGAGCGCGAAAAGCTGGAAGCAGTTTTCAACGACAAGTTCACCAAGGTACTGACGGTCGTATTCACCGATCTCAAGGGCTCGACCACCATAGCAGAGACCGAAGGTGACCTGGTCAGCCGCACGCTGATCAAGGACCAGAACCAGATCGTGTTGCCGGCGATCAAGGAAAACAACGGGGTGTTCATCAAGTCCATCGGGGACGGCACGCTCTCCTATTTCGAAAATGCCCAGGATGCGGTCCGTGCGGCTGTGCGCATCCAGCAAGGCATGGACGGACTCAACATGTCGAAAAAATACAAGACGCCCGTATTGATGCGGATCGGCATGCATACCGGAAAATGCATCATCGAAAAGAACGACATTGCAGGAGACGTCGTCAACACCGCATCGCGCTTCGAATCTTCCGCCACGGCAGGAGAAATCTATATCTCCGAAGAAACCTACAACAGCCTTTCAGACAAGAGCGAAAACTATTGCCGGTTCATCAAGCAGATCACGCTCAAAGGCAAGAAGGATGCGTTCAACGCATACAAGGTATTCTGGAATCCGAAGGAAATAGAGCTCGACAAGCAGGGCAGGAGCCTGGACGACAAGCCTGCCCAGAGTTCTCCCCCTGCAAGATCATTCGGCATGAAATTCTTCCTGATGGCCGTGCTGCTCATAGGCATCGCGGCGGCAGTCATGGCTTTGGTCGGCAAGGAACAGACGAGGGACAGCCGGCGCTCCGTAAGCGATTCTATCAGCCCTGCACAATCCGCAAGGTGATATGACCCGAACAGGCGTGCGTGCACAGTACAGCAATTTGCAGCTTGCGGCCACCGGTGCGATATTGATCGCCGCCCTTGTCTATCTGCTTCAGTTCACCTACGAATATTATGACCTTTCCAGGCAGATGGTGCTCGGATGGGGCGGCTTCGCCCTGATTTTCATGATGTACCTCTGGAAAAAATCAAGGGAGCAGCCCTGGCGCCTGCTCATGATCCTGCTGGTGACATTCATGGGGTTGCGCTACATCCAGTGGCGGACATTCGGCACCCTTTTCTATACCGGCCCACTGGATTTCGCAGCGATGATGCTCGTCTACCTTGCCGAAATATACGGTTTCGTCATGCTCCTGCTCGGCATGTTCATCAATGTCTGGCCTCTCGATCGCCCCATCATTCCCTTGCCTGAAGATGCTGCATTGCTGCCCACTGTGGATGTCCTCATCCCGACTTATGACGAACCCGAAGAAATCGTTCGCATTACCGCCACTGCGGCAGCCCAGATCGATTATCCGAAAGACAAGCTGAATGTCTATATCCTGGATGACGGCAGCACCCGGAACAAGCGCAGCCATGCTGAATCCGGAACGGACGCATGGGAAAGGCATCGCAGCCTGAGGCAGGTCGCAGCTGAACTCGGCGTCGGATACATCACGCGCGAAACGAATCAGAAAGCGAAGGCCGGCAATATCAACCATGCGCTGAAGCACACTTCGGGCGATCTTGTGCTGATTCTCGACTGCGATCATGTGCCGACAAAGGATATCCTGAAGAATACCGTAGGGCATTTCATCGTCGATCCGAAAGTATTCCTCGTTCAGACGCCGCATTTTTTCATCAACCCGTCTCCAGTCGAAAAGGGCCTGACAGGCATCGCCAATCCCTATGCCGAAAGCGACCTGTTCTATCGCAAACTTCACCCCGCCATGGATTTCTGGAATTCCAGCTACTTTTGCGGATCTGCGGCGCTGTTGAGGCGCAAGCATCTCGAACAGGAAGGCGGACTCTACGGCAACACCATCACGGAAGATGTCGAAACCGCCTTCCATCTGCACAGGCGCGGCTACAGGAGCATTTATGTCAACAAGCCGATGGTCTGCGGCTTGTCTCCGGAAACCTATGACGACTATGTGATCCAGCGCTCGCGCTGGGCGCAAGGCATGATACAGCTCGCCCAGTTCAACAACCCGCTGAAGATGAAGGGACTTTCTTTCTGGCAAAGGCTGAATTACTTCAACTTCAGTTTTTTCTGGCTGTTCGGTTTTGCGCGCGTGATCTACCTCATCGCCCCCGCCGCCTACCTCATTCTCGGATTCAACATCTATAACGCCTCGTGGCTTCAGATCATTTCGTTCACGCTTCCGTACGTGCTGAGCATTTCGGTGATCATGGACTTTTTCTATTCCGGCTCGAGGAACCCTTTCTTCTCGGAGATCTACGAGACGATCCAGTCTCTTTTCCTGATTCCGGCCATCCTCTCCGCGGTGGCCAACCCCTGGAAACCGACATTCAAGGTTACCCCGAAGGGAAAACTCAACACAAGGGAATACCTGAGTCCGATTGCAACGCCTTTTTTCCTGCTCATCGCCTTCAACGTCGCCGCCCTGATTCTTTCAGTCATAAAATGGTTTGCCACACCGATCATGCGCGACGTTATCGCAGTGACGGGCGCATGGTCGCTTTATAACCTTTCCATCGTCCTGGTTTCACTGGGCGCGCTGTGGGAGAGAAAGCAGGAGCGGCAATTTCACCGGATAGCGTCCAGCGGTGACGTGATCGTCCGCTTCCAGCGCCTGGGAAAATCGGTCGTCGGCAAAGTCCGCGACGTCTCGAGGACAGGGATAGGTTTCGAAATCGATTCGTCCATTTTACCAATGGAGCAGGACAGGATCATTCTGGAAGTCAGGGACAGCTATGGCCGTGAATATCGCTTCGAAAACAATATCAGGCACATCGAAAAGATGAGCGGCAGGTATGTCTGCGGGAGCGAATTCCTGGCCGCGCCTGCTGCAGAAATCATCAGCTACGTCTTCGGCGACAGCCAAAGATGGCAGGAAATCTGGAACGCGAAGGCGAGGAAACGCGATACATTCCACATGCTCTGGCATTTTTCGAAAATGGGCGTCAAGGCAATCTGGGTAAGCGGATTCGCTTTCTTTTCAGACTCCATGAAATTCCTCTGGAGGCTCTTGATACAGTGCCTTACCTCGTCTTTGCTGCTTGACATGTTGTTGATGACCCTGAGCAGAACTGTTTATTATTTTTACCAGGGGCAGGCCAGGATTTTTGAACTGGTGAAAAAGAGGCCAGTTCGCAAGTTTCAGCGCATCGAAGGCAAAGGACGGGCCATGGTTTACTTCCCCAGCCTGAATGCGAGCGTCCAAGGCAATATCATGGATATATCGCTCTCCGGCATCGGGATATTGATTGAATTGCCCCTGCCATTGCATGGGGGCGAGCCTGTGACGCTCGACATCACGACCAAAGAGGGTGCCCAATATCAGTTCGACTGCAGGATAAGAAGGGCGGTGAAGCGCGGCAACAAGCTTCTTTGCGGCACTGAATTCATTCCGGACACGTCGACTTATCCCAGAATCGTCAAATACGTATACGGAAGCAGCCTGCAGCTGATACGCTCATCACCCATATTTTTCAGAAGACCTGCCAAACCACGCGAAAACAATATCTAGCAAGAAATATCCATAAAATGACAAAATCATTCAGCCTGATCCTTGCCATGCTGTTCCTGAGCACGACAGCATTTGCCGATACACTCACCCTGCCGCTGCAGAAGTTCTCGCCGGTTCCCACCCTCGAACTGAAATGCATCCGCTCGGTTCAGAATTTGTCCATTCCCATTCCTGAAAGATGGGATGTGCACGGCGCCACCCTGAAGCTGCACTACATGGCTTCGAACAACATGATTGCAAGCAGCTCCCAGATGGCGGTGCAGCTCAATGGCATGTCCGTCTCGCAATTCAAGCTCAATACCCAGTCGCCGGAAGGCGTGGTGGATGTGCCGCTTCCCCCTGACCACCTGAAGGCAGGATACAACACCGTTTCTTTCCAGGTCGTCCAGCATTATCTCTCCGGCCAGTGCGAACAGATCTGTTCCCCGGATCTCTGGACAAACATCAGCCTGACCGATTCCACCATCCAGCTCGATTACAGCCTGAAGCCGCTGCCGCTGCATCTGGCCGAAGCAATCGGTCTGATTCTCGACCCGAAACAGGTTCCCGAGGCCTCGATCAACCTGGTCATGGATGCCACTTCCCCCGAAATCACGACGCTGGCCGGAATCGTCGCATCCGGCATCGCGAGGCATTTCGATTATCGCCAGGTAAAGTTCTCGCATTCTCTCGATATCAAGCCGGGGATGGACAATGTGTTGATCGGAACGACCCGGTTTGCAGACGGGGTGCTCGCCAGATACGGCAAGACCCTTCCCGAGGGACAGGGCGGCTACATCAAGATTCTCCATTTGCCCGAAGCCGGAGCAGAGGACGATCAGCACGCCCTGATTGTGGTGTCCGGCGACACGGCCAAGGCGATCAAGATCGCTGCCGAAACCTTCACCAACATGTCCCTCCCTTATCCGGGAACGGATGAATTGCGCGCCTACAGCTTCACCATGCCCGACATTTCGATGTATGGCGGAAGAGAAGTGCTTTCTTCAGACAAGGTCTATGATTTCAAGACGCTGGGGATGGATTCCCACAGCTTCCACGGTTTTGTCGATGCCGCATCTATCCTCACCTTCAGGCTCCCGCCCGACTTTCTGATCAGGCAGAACCAGTATGCAAAACTGATATTGAACCTTTCCTACGGTTCAGGCTTGCGCCAGGATTCCTCGCTCAGCATTAACGTGAATGGCAAGGAGTTTCGCGATATCCACCTCAACAATCCTGATGGCAATTACATCAAGGACTACAGGATGGATATCCCGACCTACCTGTTCAAGCCGGGAACCAACACGATTTCATTCAAGCCCTATCTCAATACCCAGCACCAGGTATGCGATGTCGACATAACGGATGGGCTTTTCGTGACGATTTTCGGAAATTCGACGCTTTTCTTTCCGCCCATGCCGCATTTCGTCGAATTGCCCAAGCTCGAACTCTTCTCGCTCAACGGCTTTCCCTTCACGAGGTGGCCTGACGGGTTCAAGACCATCGTCTATCTGCCCAAACCCGATGACGCCTCGATCGACGCGGCGCTCGACATGATAGGAATGATCACCCAGAAGAACGGTTTCCCCCTCTTCGAAACCCGAATCTCCTTCAGCGAGCCGAAGAACTGGGAAGGAGAAATACTGGTCATCGGGAAATCCTCCTCCATTCCAGAGTCGATCATGGCGCGCGCGCCCGTACAACTGCACGGCATCGCCACCATACCCTATCCCGTCAGCAGGGGCTGGGACAGCGAAACAACGATTTCATTCAGCAAGCAGCTGAGCGGACTCGGAAACGGCACCGGACTTGTCATGGAATTCGAATCGCCATACAAGAAAGGCAGGTCCGTTGTGCTCATGACGGCGCAGGACGACGGCGACGTTGCCAAGCTCGGCGATGCCCTACTGCAGCCGGACATACTGGCGAGGATGAAAGGCGGCGTTTCGCTGATCAAGCTCAATGTGCCGAACTATGACGTGGTGTCGATCTCCGTCGGGAAAAAATACACCACCGGGGAGAAGGGGGACATCTCTTTCGCATCCTCCTTTCTCTATGCCCATCCCTATGTTTTCTACGGCATCCTGGCACTGATACTGATCATGCTCGGACTGATCGCGTACAAGCTGCTGTCGAGCTACCGCAAGAAAAGGGAGATGAAGGACTGAATTATTTGACGCAGGCCGTTCTCACCTGATGCATGTCGGTGATGCCCTGAAGCACCTTTTCTATACCGTCCTGCTTCAGGGTGCGCATGCCTTCGTCAAGCGCGGTCGCAAAAAGCGTTGAAACCTGCGCCCTTTCCTGGATATGCCGCTTGATCTCGTCCGTGCCCTTGAGCAGTTCGAATATGCCCTGACGGCCGCTGTATCCCGTGCCGCTGCATTCGGGGCAGCCGACAGGATGATGAAGGACGAATTCGCCTTTTTCATTCGCGTAGCTTCCAGCCCATTCTTCGTAGATCTTCTTCAGAACCGCTTCTGAATCCTGCTTCCAGGCCGAAGTATGCTTCAGCTCCTCGCAGTATTCGGCAAGGAGCTGCCTGATTTCCCGTTCCGTTGCAACCGAGGCTTTCCTGCAATGCCTGCACAATCGCTTGATCAGCCTCTGCGCCAGTATGCCGAGAATGGCATCGGAGAAATTGAAAGGATCCATGCCCATGTCGAGCAGCCTGACGATGCTCTCGGGTGCGCTGTTGGTGTGAAGCGTCGACATCACGAGGTGCCCGGTGAGGGACGCCTCGATGCCTACCGATGTGGTCTCCTTGTCGCGCATTTCGCCCACCATGATCACATCCGGATCGGCGCGGAGAAAGGCGCGCATCGCCGTCGCGAAAGTGAGGCCGGCCTTGGGATTCATCTGAACCTGCCGCAACCCCTTCTGGGTGATCTCGACCGGATCCTCGGCAGTCCATATCTTGGTCTGCGGGGTATTGATGTATCCGAGCACCGAGTGGAGCGTCGTCGTCTTTCCCGAACCTGTCGGTCCGCAGACCAGGAAAAGGCCGTAAGGCTTCGTGACGATCGATTTCAGCGTATCGAACGCCTTTTGAGAGAAGCCTATCTTTTCAAGGGGAATGGGGTCGCCCGATGCCAGAATCCTCATCACGATGTCTTCCACCCCTCCCGCCGAGGGGATGGTCGCGACACGCAATTCGATGTTGAGCGGCGCGAATTTCCTGAAAAGGATCTTGCCGTCCTGCGGCCTTCTCTTTTCGGAGATATCCAGATCGCACATGATCTTGACGCGGGCAACGATGGCGTTTCTGTAGGAGGCGGGGACTTCGACATAAGGCAGCAGCGTTCCGTCCTTGCGGAACCTGACCAGCGTCTTTCCCTTTCCAGGAGAAGGTTCGATATGGATGTCGGATGCCCCCATCCTGTGCGCATCCGTGATGATCTTGTTGACGAGCTTGACGAGTTCGTTGTCCGCTGCAGCAGAAAGCTCGTCGGAAATGTCCTCGCTCTCCGATTCGTCATCCATGGAAGAAAGCAGATCTCCTATGGAAGAACCGCCTTCTTCGGCATAAAAAAGGTTGACCGTCTGCGCGAATTCCCGATGGGAACAGACCCTGAAAACGAGCTTTCTCTTCGGAAAGACATTGTGGGGAATGCGGGAACCCTGCGCCCTCTCCGGGTCCGGGCTGATGATGACGATGCCTTCCTTGGCCTCCTCGACAGGCAGCCATTGATTCGCTTCGACATAATCCCGCTTGATGTTCTTCAAGAGATCGGCGGGTCTTGTCCTGTCAGACCTGAAAGGCTCGTATTCCACGTCGAAGAAGTGAGCAAGCGACTTGCCCAATGCAGCCGGCTTCACCTGGAATTCGTCCAGCAGCACGTCTTCCAGCGGCACGTCCCGCCTTCTCGCGGACCTGGACGCAAGATCGAACTCGACTGCAGAAATCGCGCCTTCCGCTATCAGCACGTCGAAACGCGTCCTGACGAGCTGATGGGGACGCTGTCTCTGCTTGAATGCGATGGCGAGGGTCTTGGCGAGTTCGACCACCCCCTCTTCCGTCATCGGCTGAAATGGCAGGCCGAACTTGTTGTTGATGATCTGAAGCACGCCCACGAGCTCGTTTTCCGCATCGACTATCGGCGCGACGAGCATCTGCTTGGTCCGGTAGCCCGTGCGCTTGTCCACCTCCCTCATGAAGTGAAGCTGGGGACTGTAGGACTGCAGCTCCTTTTCGTCGTACACATCCTTGACGTTCACCATCTTCTTGTGCCTCGCGACATAGCCCGCGATGCTTTGATCGGAAATCGGCAGCTTCAAGTCCTTGAACGAGGAAAGCCCTGTCTTGATTTTCGAGACGATGGATGTCTTGTCTTCGCTCACGACGTAGATCGTGATCCTGTCCGCGTTGAAAAGGGTGCAGATGTCCTTGCCGAGATCGAAGATGATCTCGTCGAAATTTCCCGTGGCATGAATCCTGTTGGTCAGGGACTGGAGGGCCTTGGTGAAATTCAGCTTGATGCTGACATCGGCAAGGCTTTCCCCCGGCACAGGGATGCTGCCGCTCGATATGTCTGTCAGTTTGGACATGTCATATTTCGAATATCTGTTCGTTTACAAGCATTTCTGTTCTGACCCCCGATATGCCCTCGCCGATCTCCGCCATGATCAGCGACAATTCCCCAGGCTTGAGATGCGTGATGTAGACAGGCACATCCTTTTCAAGTTTAGCCAGTTCTTCGCCCAAAAGGCTGGGACAAAGATGCTTCGAAAGGATCGCGATTTCCCTTTCGCCGTTTGAAAAGGCGGTCTCGATGATCAGGTATCTGAGATCGTCGATTTCATTCACCCGTTCCCAGAATGCATCGTTGGTGGTGGTATCGCCGCTGAAAACGAGACTTCCCTTTCCGCTTTCCAGATGATAGCCGACTGCAGGTACGGTATGGACTGCAGGCAAGGCCGTGATTTTCCGATCCCCCAGCCTGACCGTTTCCCCCACCGAAATCTCCTCGAAAACCAGATAGGGAGATTCCGTGTTCGGGATCACGCTGAAATCGGGCCATATCACCCAGTTGAAAAGATGCTGCTTCAATGCCGCTATGGTTTCAGGAATCGCATGGACCGTTATCGGCTTCTGCCTGAGATAGCCCACGCTGTCGACAAGCAGCGGAATGAATGCGACATGATCGAGATGGGAGTGGGTGAGGAAGATATGATCTATGTTGCGCATCGCTTCCAGGGACAGCCTTCCGGTCCCGGTTCCCGCATCGATCAGTATGTCATCATCCAGAAGAAAGGAAGTGGTCTGCAATTCTCCTCCTATCCCGCCGCTGCACCCGAGAACCCTGAGCTTCACTGTTTTGCCTATTTCAGAAAAAATTCCATCTTGATGCCGAGCAGCTCGACGATATCATGGTCCTTGAGGGGATGGGGCTGCAATCCTATCGGCTTGCCATTGAGCACAGGCGATTTTTCCCCGTCGACATGCGTGATGAAGAAGCCCTGCGGCCTTCTCGTGATGACCGCAACCTGTACGCCGGGCTTGCCCAATGTGGTCAGGTTCTTGACGAGATCGAGCTCCCGTCCGGCACTGGGTCCGGTGAGAAGCTGCACCGCAGCGCCTGACGATGGCTTGGGCGGAGGAGGGGGCGCCTTCTCCTCCGACTTTTCCACCGGCGCGGAAACGGAGGAAGGCAGCATCGCCGATACGCTGGAGGGGCGCAGCATGACCGTCTTCTCGAGGTCAGGCACAGCGCGCTGGGCCGGCTCGTGAATGGCGGGACGCGGGACCGCCTCGTGGATGTAGGTGAGCTTGTATTTCCCTATCCCTATCACATCATGGTTCTGCAGGAAGTATTTCTTGACGCTGGTGCCATTGACTCTGGTGCCGTTCGTGCTCCCCATGTCCTCAAGGAAGGAATCGTTGAGAATCGTGATGACGACTGCGTGCTCGCCGCTCACGGCGACATCGTCGATCTGGATGTCGTTCTGCGATTTTCTCCCTATCAGGATGCGCTCCTTGTCGAGCGGGACTTCCTTGAGCTCCTTCCCGTCAAGGCTGAGAATCAATTTCGACATGATAAACTGCCCCTTTATTTCCTGAATGATGACATGAGCCTCGACATCAGTCCGCGCTGGACCCCGATTCCCTGCTTCACTTTCACGAGGATAACCGAAATGTTGTCGCGCCCGCCATTTTCATTTGCGAGAGCCACGAGCTTCTCGGCCGCCAGCTTCAGATTCGATCTCAGCGTATCCAGGACAAGCCCTATTTCCTCGTCTTCGAGCATGTCATTCAGCCCGTCTGAACAAAGCAGGTAGAGGTCGTCGGGCTGCACATCGAAGCTCCTGATCTCTATCTCCACATCCTGTTCGATTCCCAGCGCCCTCGTCACGATGTTCCTGTACTGGGAGAACCTGGCCTCTTCCTTTGTCAGCATGCCGCTGTCAAGCTGCTCCTGCAGCAGGGAATGGTCGTGCGTCATGATCTCCAGCTTCCCGCCGCGCAGTCTGTACATGCGGGAGTCCCCGAGATGGGCGACGCTCACCTTCCCATCGAAGAAAAGCGCGGCGACGAGGGTCGTCCCCATGCCTTCGCATTCCTTTCTCTGCCTTGCGGCATTGAATATCGCGCTGTTTGCAGCCGCAACCTGTTCGCGCAACATGCTTTCCCCGCTGGCCTCATCCGGTTGTCCCCGGCCGGAAAGCGCGGCCTTCATGCCGGATGTGATCATGGAAACGGCGATGCCGCTCGCCACCTCCCCGGCATTGTATCCGCCCATGCCATCAGCCAGGACTGCAAGCCCGATTGAAGCATCCGAACCGATGCTGTCCTCGTTGTGCGAACGCACAAGACCTGCATCGGATTTGCTGGCAATTTCCAGTACACGGCTTGAATCCATGTCATATTTCGAATCATACGGACAATCGGGACAATTATGCACCATCTGCCGCAATATATGGTAATCCTATCTGACGAAGAGCACAGGGATTTCAGAAGCATGCAACAGTTTCCCGGCAACCGAGCCGAGCAGTGCAACCTTTCCGATGCCGTGCCTCGCCATGCAGATCTGGTCGCATCCCGTCTCCTTCGCATAACGCAGAATGGTTTCGGCGACACTCCCGACGCCGATATGGACATGAAAGGCAATGCATGCCGCATCCAGCCTCTGCCTTGCGTCCTTCAGGGCCTTCATGCCCTCTTCCCTGTAATATTCCTCTATCTTGTCGGCGCTTACGAATGTCCGTACATTGCCGGAGAGGATGGGAAACTGGACATTGAGCAGATGCACTTCCACTCCGCCCTGATAAAACTTCGCCGTCTCGATGACATGATCCACCGCATGAAGCGCAGCATCCGAGCCGTCCAAAGGAATAAGCATTTTCACGACGAATCCCCTCCATAATCCTTCGCGAATTCACGCGGTGTTTCCTTCCTTCTCGACTGGCGCCATTTTCCGATCAGCGCGGTGAGCACCGCCGAAGCGGCAGCCACTGCCGTGGAAAGCGCATGAAGCTTTGCCGGCAAGGCGGCATCGGACGCGAACATCTCCCCCGCTACCCATCCTATCAGACCTGCGCCAAGAAGGATAACGAAGGGAAACCTGTCCATCACTTTCAGGATGAACCTGCTTCCCCACAATATCACCGGAATGCTCACCGAAATCCCGATGATGATCAGCAGCATGCTGTCCTTTGCCGCCCCGGCGACGCCGATGACGTTGTCGATGCTCATCACCGCGTCGGCAAGAACGATGGTCCTGACAGCCGAGAAGAGGCCATCCCTTGTTTCAGCCTGTCCCTCTCGCCCCTCTCCCCCGAGCAGATTGATGCCTATCCAGAAGAGGAAGAGCGCGGCGATCATCTTGAGATAGGGCAATTTGAGCAGGGCGAGGGCAAAGAACAGCAGCAGGACCCGGATGCCGACCGCGCCCGCCATGCCCCAGATCATCGCCTTTTTCTTCTTTTCTTCCGGAAGATCCCTGCATGCAAGGGCGATCACCACCGCATTGTCCCCTCCGAGCAGGATGTCTATGGCGATGATCTGGAAGAGTCCCGACCAGTCGATCATAATACCGACTTGAGCAGCCTCCCGATTTCAGAAGGATTGCGCGTCACTTTGATGCCGCATTCCTCCATCACGGCAAGCTTTTCTTCCGCCCCTCCCTCGCCGCCCGAAATGATCGCGCCCGCATGGCCCATGCGCTTGCCGGGAGGCGCCGTGAGTCCTGCAATGAATCCGACCACCGGCTTCTTCATGTTTTCCCTGATCCATCTCGAGCAGATTTCCTCGTCGTTTCCGCCGATTTCTCCGACCATGATCACCGCCTCCGTTTCAGGATCCTCGTTGAAAAGCTTCATCACGTCGACATGCTTCATGCCGTTCACCGGGTCGCCTCCGATGCCCACGCAGGTCGACTGGCCCAGCCCAACTTCCATCAGCTGCCCCACCGCCTCGTAAGTCAGGGTGCCTGAACGGGAAACGACGCCTATCTTGCCCTTCTTGTGGATGTGTCCGGGCATGATGCCTATCTTGACTTCATCGGGGGTGATGATGCCCGGACAGTTCGGACCGATGAGCAGCGTTTTCTTTTCCTTCATCCTGTAGCGCACGTTGATCATGTCGTGCACGGGAATCCCCTCCGTGATGCATATCACGAGATCGAGCTCGGCATCCACCGCCTCCAGGATGGCGGCCGCCGCGAAGGGAGGGGGAACATAGATGACGGAAACATTCGCCCCTGTCTTTTCCTTCGCCTCCTTCACCGTGTCGTAAACCGGTATGCCTTCGAAATGCTGCCCGCCCTTGCCGGGCGTCACACCGGCGACGAAGCATTCCTTCCCGTTCGCGTAGTGCTTGCACTGGATGGTATGGAACATGCCCGTTTTCCCGGTCATGCCCTGGGTCATCACCCTGGTATTCCTGTCTACGAGTATAGACATCAGCATCCCCTCGAAGCTTCTACTGCCCGTCTCGCAGCATCCATCATGGTGTTCGCCGAAATGATGGGAAGCCCGGATTCGGCTAGTATTTTCTTTCCCAGCTCGACATTGGTTCCTTCGAGCCTGACCACGAGCGGCACGTTGAGCGACACCTGCCTTGCCGCCGCGACGACGCCTTCAGCGATCACATCGCATTTCATGATGCCGCCGAAGATGTTGACGAGGATCACTTTCACCTTAGGATTGGCGAGCATCAGCTTGAATGCTTCCGTCACTTTCTCGACTGAAGCCCCTCCTCCGACATCGAGGAAGTTCGCAGGGGAAGCGCCGTAAAGCTTGACGATGTCCATCGTCGCCATGGCGAGCCCCGCCCCGTTGACAAGGCAGCCTATGTCCCCGTCGAGCGAGATATAGGAAAGCCCGAAACGGGAAGCCTCTATTTCCGCCGGATCTTCCTCGTCCAGATCGCGCAATGCAGTGATCTCGGGATGCCTGAAGAGCGCGTTGTCGTCGAAATTAAACTTGGCATCGAGCGCAAGAAGCCTTCCCTTTCCGTCCAGTATCAGCGGATTGACTTCGAGCAGCATGGCGTCCTTCTCGACGAATGCGCGATAAAGCGACATGAATATGTCTGATGCCGGTTTCCGAGCATGCCCGGGAATGCCCATCTTTTCTGCAAGATCCAGCGCATCCCGCTCGGTCAACCCGCATCCGGGGTCGATCGTAACCCTGTTTATCCTTTCCGGTGCATCCTTCGCCACTTCCTCTATCTCGGTACCGCCTTCGCTGCTGCCGATCAGGACGACCCGCTGGCTGACCCTGTCGACGACGAGGCCTGCGTAATATTCCGCCCTGATGTCGGCCCCTTCCTCGACCAGAAGGCGCTTGACGATTCTTCCCTCGCCGCCTGTCTGGGGCGTGACGAGCTTCATCCCGAGCATCGAGTCGGCAATTTGCTCGACTTCCTGCATCGATTTCGCAAGCTTCACCCCGCCCCCCTTGCCGCGCCCTCCGGCATGGATCTGGGCCTTCACCACCCAGGCATTCCCGGCCAGCTTCTTCGCAGCATCGAGCGCCTCTTTCACGCTGAATGCAGGGAATCCTTCAGGCGTCGGAACGCCGTACTGGCTCAATATGGCTTTCGCCTGGTATTCATGTACCTTCATTCTTCTCCTTCTCCCCATCTGGGGGAAATGTCCTGCGGAATGTCCAGATGATCCAGTATCCGGGCGACGATATAGTCGACGAGATCCGCCACCGTTTCGGGATGGTGATAGAAACCTGGATTTGCCGGAAGGATGACTGCACCTGCTTTAGAGAGCTTCAGCATGTTCTCGAGATGGATGGTCGAAAACGGCGTTTCCCTCGGCACGATGATGAGCTTCTTCCTCTCCTTCAGCACGACGTCCACCGCGCGCTCGATGACATTCTGGCTCATGCCGGCAGCGAACGCCGCGAGGCTCCCCATGGTGCAGGGACAGACCACCATGGCATCCGGAGGATTGGAGCCTGAAGTCACTGGAGAGAACCATTCCTCGCGCCCGAACACCCTGAGCTTGCCCTTTCCAGGCTTGAACCTTTCGATGAAGTACGCTTCGGCGTCGCTTGCCCGGGAAGGCAATGACAGCCCCATCTCCTGCTTGATGACGATCTGGGCAACGGCCGAATAGATGAGATAGAGCCTGGATCCGCTTTCCAGAATCTTTTCCATCAGCCTGAGAGAATAGGGCATGCCTGATGCGCCGGTCAGCGCAAGCGCGATGGTCTTTTCTGATTTCATTTCTTCATTGTATTGGAACTTGATGAAGTCCCTCAACTTTTTCGCTTTCCGAAAAGTACGAAGCGGCGAGCCCGTTGACGATGCCGAAAACGAGCGCAGCCAGAGCGAAGAAGGGGGCAAGCGAAAAAAGCCCTGCATGAGGGATCAGCCAGAAATAGGCCAATGCCATCTGACCCGATATGTGGGCGAAGGCCGCGATGACGCTTCTGCTCACCTGGCCGAAGAAACGCTTGGGCAAGATGCCTGAAAGGAAAAGCGAAAAGAGGCTGGAGAGCGCGCCGCAGAGCGCGAGGAAGAAGCCTGGGGAAAGGAAGGAACCGAAAAGAAGGCTCGCTGCGAAGACGCGGAGAAGCGAGACCCATGCCGCAGTCCTGAAGCCGTATCTTTCGAGCACGATCAATATCACGATGTTGGCAAAACCCGGCTTGATGCCGGGAATCGGCGTGGGGATCGCCGCATCCACCAGGGAAAGTCCGATCGCCGCGGCCGCACACCTTGCGACATGATGGTCTTCGCTGGTCGAAGAAATTTCAATAGTTGAGCGAATCATAGCGCTTCCTTCCTCCCAAAAGCTCGACGCTCACCTGGTTCGGCAGGCAGATCGCGGCATCTCCCGCATTCTCGAGCCAGCCCTGCCTCACGCAATACTGATGCGGCCCGGGATCCTTCTCCACTCTCGCCTTCCCGTTCGAGATGACCACGAGGCTCACGCCGAGGGGACCCGGTACAGCGACCTTCCTGTTCCGATCGAGGCTCACTTCCTCGAACACTTCCCCGCCCTTCCTGATCAGCACCTTCTGCGCCTTGTCCGCATGCCAGATCCTGCCGAAAAGAAACCCCACGAAAAAAACGGATGCGAGGATCACGAGCCAGTCGCCCGGCTTGATTGATCGAATCACTTCAGTTCCCTGTGCCTGACCAGTACCTGAAGGGAAGCGAAATGGGCTGCAAGCTTTTCCACCACGTAAACCGAACGGTGCTGCCCGCCCGTGCAGCCTATCGAAACCGAGAGATAGCTCCTGTTGTCCCTGATGAAGCTCGGGATCCAGGTTTCGATGAAGTTCTGGATGTCCTGGTACATGCGCCCGACGCTTTCCTCGCTCTCCAGGAATTCGACCACTTCCCTGTCCTTGCCCGTCTGCGGCCTGAGCCTCAGATCGTAGAATGGATTGGGCAGGCAGCGAACGTCGAAAACCATGTCGGAATCGAGCGGCAATCCATGCTTGAAGCCGAAAGACTGGAAAAGAAGCGTGAGTTTGGACCTGTCGATATGGATGAATTCCTCTATCCATCTTCTCAGCACGCTCGGACTCAAATCCGAAGTGTCGATCTTGTGGGCGAGCTCCCTGATATCGGCGAGCATTTCTCTTTCGCTTTCTATGCATTCAGGCAGGGTCAGCCTGTCGTCGGACAAGGGGTGCTTCCTCCTTGTCTCGGAAAAACGCTTGACGAGCGTGTCCGTCTTGGCTTCGAGGAAAAGCAGGCGAACGTCCATTCCCCTCACTCTCAATGCCTGGATATGCTGGGGCAACTGGGAAAGCGAGCCGATGCTCCTGACATCGACGCTCACCGCGATGCGCTCCGTACCCGACTGGAGCAAAATCCTCGTCAGATCGGTGAGCAACCTGACAGGTAGATTGTCGACGCAATAATAACCCGCATCCTCCAGCACATTGAGGGCGATGCTTTTTCCCGAACCTGAAAGGCCGCTGATCAATATGATCTGCATCTCAGGCGCCTTCCATGTGCAGTCTCTGCCTGTCTATGAATTCCCTTGTGCTGTCTTTGCCGCGAAGCAGCAGGATATGGTTGCGCACTGCGACTTCGACCAGAACCGCGAGGTTTCGTCCCACCGCAACGGGAAGCGTCACCTCGCTGATTTCGACGCCGAGGATTTCACGCTTTCTCCGATCGAGCGGAAGACGATCGATCTCGGACAGGTCGGATTCGGAGGATCGCTTCAGATTGACGATCAGCTTCAGATTCTTCCTCGGCCTCATCGCATTTTCTCCGAAGATCGTCCTGATGTTGAGCAGCCCGATTCCCCTCACTTCCAGGAAATCGAGCAGCATCGGCGGGCACCTGCCTTCGAGCGTCTCGGGGGCAATCCTGTAGAATTCAACGGAATCGTCCGCGATAAGCCCGCTTCCCCTGCTGATGAGTTCAAGCGCGAGTTCGCTCTTCCCTACCCCGCTCCCGCCCGTGATCAGCACGCCGAGCCCGAGCACATCGAGGAAAACGCCGTGCAACGAAGTCGATTTCGCCAGGCGCCTCGTCAGCTGATGGCGAAGCTGCCACATCAGATGGACGCTCTGCTGGGGAGAACGAAGCAGCGGAACGCCGAAAACATTCGCCATCTCTGAAAGAACCGAAGAGACAGACTCGTTCTCCGCGACGATCATGCAGGCGATGTCGCCCCGAAAGACAGGCTCGAGCATCTTCCTCTGCATGTCGCCGTCGAATGCGTTCAGATACTCGTTCTCCACCCGGCTCACGACCTGAACCCAGTTCGGATGGATGAAGTTCAGGTGTCCGATCAACCCCTGGGGCGAATTCTCGATTCTGCTCCCGTCCAGAATCCGCTCGTTCCCCCCGGAAACCCATTCGAGCTCCAGCTTTTCCTTCTGTTCCTGGAACAGGTCATCGATGCTAATCTGCGGCATGGGGTTTCCATTCGGCGATCAGGCCGACGACTTCGGCGGGTCTCGATGCATTCATCAGGCTTTCCCTGAAATGCTTGTCGCTGAACATCTGCGCGAGCTCCCCGAGGATCTGCAGATGCAGGTCGGTTGCACGCTCGGGAACGAGCAGCACGAATATCAGGCAGACGGGCTTCGAGTCGGGGGCATCGAAGGGAATCGGGGTGGACAGCTTGACGAAAGCCCCAGCCGCCTCCCTCAGCCCCTTTATCCTGCCATGCGGGATCGCCACCCCCTGCCCGAGTCCGGTTGAACCCAGCCTTTCCCTGCCGAAAAGGCTGTCGAAAACCTCGCTTCTTGCAATGCCAAGACCGTTCTCGAACAATAGCCCGACCTGTTCGAAAACCCGCTTCTTGCTCCCGGCTTCCAGATCCATCAGGACATATTCGGGAGAGAGCAGCCTGGCAATCAGATTCATCAGCTTATTCGGCGGTCTGGATTTTCAGGTCTTCGCCGTCCAGGCGGCGCTCGATCGCCTTTTCCTTGTGCTTCATGATCTGGCGGTCGAGCTTGTCGGCAAGGTTGTCGATCGCGGCATACATGTTCGCGTCGCTGCATTCGGCGAAGAAATCCCGCCCGGGCATGTGAACCGTCGCCTCTATCTTCTGCTTGAGCTTTTCGACCGAAAGGATGGCATTGATGTCGATCACGTGATCGAAATGATTGGCAACGCGCCCCAGCTTGGCTTTCACATAATCACGGATTGCGGGCGTGATTTCGACATGGTGACCGCTGACATTGATATTCATCGAAGAACTCCTTTTTGTTTATAACGCCTTACGAAGATTCACGGGGGGTATTTTCAGGGACTCCCGGTATTTTGCTATGGTTCTGCGGGCAACCACAATACCCTGCTTCCCCAGTATTTCAGAAATCTGGCTGTCGCTCAGCGGATTCCTGGCATCCTCCGCACCGACCAGCTGTTTTATCAGCGCCCTGATCGCAGTCGAGGAACAGGCGCCGCCCGCTTCCGTCGAAACATGGCTGCCGAAGAAGTATTTCAGTTCGAAAATCCCGCGCGGGGTGAACATGAATTTCTGCGTCGTGACGCGGGAGACGGTGGATTCATGCAGCCCTGTCTCGTCTGCGATTTCCCTGAGGACGAGCGGTCTCATCGCCACTTCGCCGTGCTCCAGGAAATTGTGCTGCTTGGCGACGATCGCCTGAGATACCTTGAGTATGGTCTCGAAGCGCTGCTGAACGTTCTTGATCAGCCATTTCGCTTCCTGGAGCTGCTGGCCGATCTGCTGCTGGCTCGACTCCTGCCCACGGCTCAGGATGTCGGCATAGAGCTTGTTGACGCGCAATCTGGGCATCGCCTCCGGATTCAGCGCGACAGCCCAGTAACCCTTGACCTTTTCGACGACCACATCCGGAATGATGTAACGCGCCACCGCGCTGGAATAATCCGCCCCCGGTTTCGGATTGAGCTGCCTGATGAGCTGCGTCACCATGCGCAATCCCTCGTCCGTGCAGTTCAGCGTCCTTTTCAGCTTGGCGAAATCGTGGGCGGCAAGGCTGGACAGGTGCTGGTTCACGACAGCCAGCGCCTCCTTTCTGAAAGGCGTGTCTTCCGGCATCGCCTTCAGCTGCAATGCCAGGCATTCCGAAAGATTCCTTGCGCCTATGCCGGCAGGATCCATGTGCTGCAGGTGCTGCAGCGCAATGGTCAGCTCCTCGAGATCGATTTCAAGCTCTGAGGGCAGCATTTCGGCCAGTTCTTCGATCTCCTGCGTCAGATAGCCGTTGTCGTCGAGGGCGTCGATCAGCAATGTGACGATCTTCTTGTCCCTTTCGGTGAGCTGGGTCAGGCCGAGCTGCCAGATGAGGTGTTCCCTCAGGCTGGTGCTCTGCGCAGGATGAAAATCCTGGACATCGTCGTCGGAAGAAGAATCGGAAGAATAGGAAGGGACATCGTTGTCGAACCAGTCCGTCTCCTGCTGGGCGGGGGCCTCGATCTTCTCGGCAACGGGCTCGGCCGCCTGGAATGTCCCCCCCGACTCCTCCGCTTCCTCACGCTCGAGAAGCGGATTTTCCAGCAGAAAACGCTCCACCTCCTGATTCATTTCGAGCGTGGAGAGCTGCAGAAGCTTGATCGCCTGCTGCAGCTGCGGCGTCAGGGTCAGCTGCTGTGATAACTTGAGCTGTAGCGTCGGTTTCATCAATCAGATTTTCTTTCCGTCACATGCGGAAATGCTCGCCAAGATAGACTCTCCTGACGTTTTCATTATAAATGATTTCATCCGGTTTTCCGTAGGCGAGCACGATGCCTTCGTTGATGATGTAGGCCCTGTCGCAGATGCCGAGCATTTCCCTGACGTTGTGGTCCGTGATCAGGATGCCTATCCCCTTTTCCTTCAGGAAATGGATGATCTTCTGGATGTCGAGCACCGCGATCGGATCAACCCCCGCAAAAGGCTCGTCTAGCAGGATGAAGCGGGGCTTCGTGGCAAGGGCGCGCGCGATCTCAACCCTTCTTCTCTCGCCGCCCGAAAGGCTGACCGCAGGGCTGTGCCTGAGATGGGCGATATTCAGGTCCTCCAGCAGATTCTCGAGCAGGACAGGGATCTCCTCCCTCGGATGCCGCTGCAGTTCGAGCACGGCCTGGATGTTCTGTTCGACATTGAGCTTCCTGAAAATGGACGCTTCCTGCGGGAGATAGGAAAGCCCGAGCCTCGCCCTCAGATGGATGGGCATCCTGCTCAGATTCTCGCCGTCGAGATGAATTTCGCCGCCGTCCAGGGCGACCAGGCCCACCATCATGTAGAAGCAGGTGGTCTTGCCCGCGCCATTGGGGCCCAGAAGCCCCACGACTTCGCCGCTGTTCACTTCGAGCGAAACATCCTGAAGCACGGTCCTCGACTTGTAGCGCTTTCTCAGGTTTTCCGCTCTCAGTACGCTCATTTGGCATCCAGTGTCTGCGACGGCTTGATCGTCAGGGGAGGCGCTTTCGGCGCTTCCTTCTTCTTCGGCTGGATCACGGCATGAACCCTGCCCTCGGGCGTCTTCGAACCGCCTGAACTCTGGAAGAATTCGGTGTTGGAATTGTAGGAAATGTAATTCCCCCTCACGACATCCTGGCCGCGCTTGACATAGGCATTGCCGAAAAGCTCGACGATATCCGTTTTGCTGTCATATTCCGCCCTATCCCCCTGGCCTTCCACATATTCGTCGTAGCCCTCGCGCTTTTGTTTGAAACGGACCGGATGCGTCTCCGAATAGGCTGTCGCATGCCTGTTTCCGGCACTGTCCTGGGTCACGACCACGCGATCCGCCGTGATCGTCAAGGTGCCCTGAGTCAGGATTACATTGCCCAGAAAGGTGCTGACCTTCTTCGCATCGTCGACCTCTATCCTGTCCGCGTCGATATGGATGGGCTGATCCCTGTCCGCCTTTTCCGCATGGGCTGAAAGGGAGAAAAGCAGGAAGCATGCAAGCAGCCATTTATTTTTCATAATCAGCATGTACGTGGGAAAGCAGGTTCACCACTCTCGTTTGGTCGTTGAAAGTCATGCCCACTGCATGAACATCCATTTTCGCATCCTTCAGCCTGACCGGCATGTTCGTGTCGCCAACATGCTCGTCCGGATTGAGATGAAGCATCTCGGTCGTCAGGTCCATACTGCTGCGCCCTGCATAGGCATCCCTTCTCACCAGCACGTTCTGGTGCAGATAGATGTCCTTGCCGTTTTCCGAAAGCATCGCCCAGTCCGAGCTGACATGGACGTCGGCCTGCCCGGGTGAAACGAGCAGCAGCCTGGGCGTCGTGAGCTTCGTGCTGTTGTCAGGGTAATGCAGCAATTCCTTCGCATCAAGCGATTCCCTCGGTTCGCCTTCCACGCCGAACTTCGTCATTTCCAGATTCTGCACGATGACGTCGGGGCTGTTTCCGGCGTTTTCCATCTCGGAAATCGCCGACAATTTGACCTTGTTTTCCAGCCAGTACGAAAGCAGCGCAAGGAGCAGAAGAAAAAGCAAAGGAAACCATTTTCTCACGCCTTCAGGCATCAAAGGTACCTTGCAATCTGTTCGTCGTACGTTCCCTGCATCCTCATCAAGAATTCGCAAGCCTCTCTTGCCGCGCCCCGCCCGCCCTGCCGCCTCGTCACGTAATGCGCATGCTGCCTGACGACTTCGGGGGAATCGGGCACGGCAAGCGCGAGCCCGCATTTTTTCATGACCGGAAGATCGACAACGTCATCCCCCATGTAGGCTGTCTGTTCGGGCTCCAGCCCCAAAGACGAAATCAGTTCCCGATAGACCGCGAGCTTGTCGGATGCGCCCTGGCATACCAGCGAGATGCGAAGATTCTCGGCACGCAGCGCCACGCAGCGGGAACTTCTCCCCGTGATGATGGCGAGCCTCACGCCGCTTTCCTGCAGCATCTTCATGCCCTGACCGTCCTGGGTATTGAATGCCTTCATTTCCTCCCCGGAATCGGAAAGGTAGAGGCTGCCGTCAGTCAGCACGCCGTCGACATCGAATATCAGGAGGCGAATACGCTTCGCCCGCTCGAGCAAGTCTCCCAATCAGATCACCTTGGCTCTGAGCAGATCGTGCATGTTGAGCGCGCCGATCAGCCTTTCTTCCTCGTCGACGACGAGGATCTGGGTGATCCTGAACTGTTCCATGACCTGAACCGCTTCTGCAGCGAGCCTGTTCGGGGCGATCGTCTTGGGATTTCTCGTCATCACCGACGAAACAGGGGTCTTCCTGAAATCGACAGCCTCCTCGAGCGTCCTTCTCAAATCGCCGTCCGTATAGATCCCAGTCACCCTTCTTTCATCGTCGACGATCGCGGTCATGCCCATCCCCTTCCTCGACATCTCGAGAAGGGCGTCGATCAAAAATCCATTTTCGGAGACAAACGGCACGGCTTCATCTCTGCGCATGATGTCCGAAACATGGGTGAGCAGCCTGATCCCGAGCGAGCCGCCCGGATGGGAAAATGCGAAATCCTCCGCGCTGAACCCCCTTTCGACAAGCAGCGTGACGGCCAGCGCATCGCCCATGGCCAGCGTCGCAGTGGTGCTGGCAGTCGGGGCAAGCCCCAGCGGACAGGCTTCCTTGTCGACGCCCGTGTCGAGATGCACATCCGATTCCAGGCCGAGCGAAGAGGAAGGATTTCCAGTCATCGAAATCAGCTTCGCGCCCTGCCTTTTGACGAGCGGAACGATGGCGAGCAGTTCCGCGCTTTCCCCGGAATTGGAAAGGGCGACGAAGACATCCTCCTTCGTGATCATACCCAGGTCGCCGTGGCTGGCCTCCCCCGGATGCACGAAAAAGGCCGGGGTTCCCGTGCTGGCAAGGGTCGAGGCGATCTTCCTCGCGACATGCCCGGACTTCCCCATACCGCTCACCACCACCCGTCCGCGGCATGCCAGAATCATGTCGACTGCGCGAACGAAATCGCCATCCAGCCTCTCCACAAGGCGCTTCACGGCATTGGATTCTATTTCGAGGACTTCCGCGGCAATCCCGAGCACGGAAGCAGATCTGTCTGTTTGAGGTATCATGCAGGAATTATACCACCTGTATTTTTTGCAGCCTATCCGCCATCATTCGGTATAGGAGATTTTATGCACGACACCCTTTCTCTGATCATCGTCCTGCTCGCGTCCTCCGTGCTGGTCGTGGCGATTTTCCGCATCCTTCGTCTTCCGCAGATGCTGGCCTATCTGCTGGTCGGGATTCTGGCGGGCCCGCATGCGCTGGGACTGATCCCCGACACCGAAGAAACCCGCTATCTTGCGGAATTCGGCATCGTTTTCCTGATGTTCAGCATCGGCCTCGAATTCAGCCTGCCCAAGCTCCTGACGATGAGGAGCACCGTCTTCGGCCTGGGTTCGGCCCAGGTCATCCTCGCCATCCTAATCACCCTCGCCTTCTGCCTGTTTCTCGGCATGGACTGGCGCATCGGTCTTGCGCTCGGCGGCGCATTGTCGATGTCCTCCACCGCGATCGTCAGCAAGCTGATGGCGGAGCGGCAGGAACTCCACTCTGCCCACGGCAGGAAAGTATTCGGCATCCTGCTCTTCCAGGATCTCGCCGTGGTGCCACTGCTCATCATCATCCCGGCGCTATCCCATCCCTCAGGCAGCCTTACGCTGGAGTTGGGCAAGGCATTGCTGAAGGCGGCGCTCGTCCTCGGCATCCTGCTCTTTGTCGGACAGAAGCTGATGCGCCCCTGGTTCCATCTCGTCGCCAGGCAGAAATCCTCCGAGCTCTTCATGCTCAACATGCTTCTCATCACGCTCGGCCTTTCCTTTCTCACCAATACCGCAGGACTTTCCCTCGCGCTGGGCGCCTTCCTTGCAGGCATGCTGATTTCGGAGACGGAATACCGCTACCAGGTCGAGGACGACATCAAGCCGTTCAGGGATGTCCTGCTCGGCCTCTTCTTCA
The DNA here is from genome assembly GCA_021848825.1 of Pseudomonadota bacterium. Taxonomy (GTDB): domain Bacteria; phylum Pseudomonadota; class Gammaproteobacteria; order Burkholderiales; family JABEVD01; genus JABEVD01. The sequence continues at coordinate 44,900 of JAJZTQ010000002.1, read as the reverse complement.
TCACGATAGGTATGCTGCTCGATCTGAGGCTGGTCTGGGCCGAACTTCCATGGATCCTGCTCGTTCTCGCTGCGCTCTTCTCGATCAAGCTCGCCCTCGTGTCTGGGCTCAGCTATCTTTTCGACCGGGACTGGGGCGTGGCATTGCGCACCGGCCTCCATCTCGCCCAGGCAGGCGAATTCGGCTTCGTCCTGCTTGCCCAGGCATCCGGACTGCAACTCGTCGACCAGTCGGTCTTGCAGATCGTGCTCGCAGCCATGCTGATTTCCATGCTCGCAGCCCCTTTCCTGATCGACCGATCGGACCAGGTGGTGAGGCGCTATTCCGCGGGGGAGTGGATGCACCGGGCACTGCAGCTCCACACCATCGCCGTCCAGACCATGGCGATCCATACCCAGATCATCATCTGCGGCTACGGGCGAAGCGGCCAGACGCTGGCGCGCTTTCTCGAACAGGAATCGATCCCCTTCATTGCGCTCGACCATGATCCCCAGCGCGTCCGGGAGGCCTCGGCTGCGGGGGAAAACGTGGTCTTTGGCGACGCGAGCAGGAGGGAAGTGTTGCTCGCGGCGGGGCTCCTGACCGTGAAGGCGCTCGTCGTCGCCTATTCCGATGCGCGCTCGGCCCTTCTCATCCTGAGCCATGTGCGTGAACTCCGCCCGGACCTTCCGGTCGTCGTCAGGACCGTCGACGATTCCGAGATGGACACGCTGAGGGAGGCGGGCGCTGCCGAAGTGGTCGCCGAAATCATGGAAGGCAGCATGATGCTCGCCTCCCATGCGCTGCTGCTTCTCGGCGTGCCTTTGAACAGGGTATTGAAGCGCATCAGGGACACGCGCGAAGAGCGCTACAGCGGATTCAGGGGCTATTTCAGGGGCATCACCGACCAGGAGCAGAGCGAGGCACTGCAGCTCAGGCTCCGAAGCATCATGATCCCCGAAGGGGCGGCTGCGATAGGGAAATCCCTTGCCGAGATGGATCTCGGGCGATTCTCAGTCGACATCACCGCGGTCAGGAGAAGGAACATCAGGGGACTCTCCCCTTCTCCTGAAACCGTCCTCCAGGAAGGCGATGTCGTCGTGCTGAGAGGAAACCCGACGGGGCTCGCTGCCGCCGAGATCAGGCTGCTTCAGGGCTGATGCGTCCCCTCATGATTTTCCCCCTGGGCCCCTGTCTTCAGGCATTTCCCTTCGTTTCGAGCCGAAATCCCTCATGGCGTGACGGCGGCGGAAGTTTTTCTCCCAGAAGAGATCGAATATGGTTCTCTGATCTCTGGTGAGCGCTGCGTAGAAGGTTTCCGTATTCTTCCTCCCGGCCTCCAGCAGATCCAGGCGCTTCTGCATCCAGCCGATTCTGCTGCGAAGATGCGCTTCCTGCCTTTCCATCCTTTCGGGAATGGTCAGATCCTTTTGGCGTCCTTCCCGCCAGTCACGATGCATGCCGTTCGCTTCCTTGTCTAGCTCCTTCACATCCGAAACGACCTCGGCCGACCATGCATTCCATGCGGGCATCTGGGATTCGCCGAGATTCAGCTTCGCCTTCAGATCCTCGAGGCGGCCCCGGGTCATTTGAACCCTGTCGAAAGCCCGGTAGTGTTCGGGCGGAGGCGGAACGCCGGCGTTATCCGCCATCGCGTTTTCTGCAGCCAGCGCTGAACAGGCAAAAAGAACCGTCGAAAAGGCAAGTCTGGTGAATGATTTCAAGTGGCACCTCCATGATGAAAACAGGTACATTGAAATCTATGCCCGATTCGTAACCACTCGATGTTTCCCGTGTTTCAGTTTGAAACAAAGTGTTCCCGTCCGATACAGGGCATCCCCGGCATTCGAAGGAGAAGAGCCCATGGCCAAGCCGCGTCGAAAGGCTGCCCGTCAATCTGCCGAAGTCAGGGCTGCGGATTTGCAACGCAATGCTTTGGCCGCAGCGACCATGTTGGTCAGCGCCGGGACGACCTCGGCCCACTGGCGGGTCTTCAGGCCGCAGTCGGGATTCACCCAAAGACGTTCCGCAGGAATTCGCTCTGCGGCCTTCTTCATCAAGTGGACAATATGTTCCTCTGTAGGAATGTTTGGCGAGTGGATGTCGTAGACGCCAGGGCCGATCTCGTTCGGATACCTGAAGTCGTCGAAGGCGTCGAGCAGCTCCATGTCGGAACGCGAAGTCTCTATGGTGATGACATCGGCATCCATGGCGGCGATGGCCGGGAGAATGTCGTTGAATTCCGAATAGCACATGTGGGTGTGGATCTGCGTTTCATCCTTCACGCCGTTTGCGGCGATCCGGAAGGATTCCACCGCCCAGTCGAGATAGGCTTTCCATTGCGACTTGCGCAGCGGCAGGCCTTCGCGCAATGCAGCCTCGTCAATCTGGATCAGGCGTATGCCCGCCTTCTCCAGATCCCGCACTTCCTCGCGGATCGCCAGTGCTAGCTGAAAGCAGGAAACCGATCTGGGCTGATCGTCGCGCACGAAAGACCAGTTGAGGATGGTCACCGGCCCTGTCAGCATGCCTTTCATCGGCTTCTCGGTCAGCGACTGGGCATACCTGATCCATTCGACCGTCATCGCACCAGGGCGGCTGATGTCGCCATACAGGATGGGCGGCTTGACGCAGCGCGAGCCGTAGGACTGCACCCAGCCGAACTGGCTGAAGGCGTAGCCATCGAGCTGCTCGCCGAAATACTCGACCATGTCGTTGCGCTCCGCCTCCCCGTGAACCAGGACGTCCAGCCCAAGCGCCTCCTGCTCCCGCACGCTGCGCTCGATCTCGCCCTTCATGGCGGCGATATAGGCTGCATCGTCGATTTCCCCCGCCTTGAACCTGCTGCGCGCCTGCCTTATTTCGATAGTCTGCGGAAAGGAACCGATGGTGGTGGTCGGAAAGAGCGGCAACTTGAGCAGGGCGGCCTGCTTGTCTGCACGAACCGGATAGGGGCTCTTGCGCAGCCCGAGTTCAGGCGTGATGGCGGCGATCGCCGCCTTGACGAAAGGATTGGTGACTCGCGGCGAAGCAAGGCGGCTTGCGATAGCAGCCTGGTTCGCCGCCAAATCCCGGGCAACCGCCGCCCGGCCATGATTCAATGCGGTTGCGAGGATGTTCAGCTCTTCGAGTTTCTGCACGGCGAAGGCGAGCCAGGATCTGATCTCGGCATCGAGTTGCTGTTCGCTTTCGAGATCGACCGGAACATGCAGCAGGGAGCAGGACGGCGCAATCCAGAGCCGACTCCCCAGCCGCTCCGCGAGCGGCTCGAGCCAGTCGAGCGTGGCGTTGAGATCGCTCTTCCAGATGTTGCGCCCGTTGATGACGCCCAGAGAGACCACCTTGTGAGCAGGCAGCAGGTCGATCAGCATCCCGATTTCTTCGCCCGCATTGATTGCATCGAGATGAATGCCGGCAACAGGCAGATTGCAGGCAAGATAAAGGTTTTCCTGCAGGGCGCCGAAATAGGTCGAAAGAAGAAGCTTGATCCTGCTGCTCTTGAGATGATGATAAGCCAGGTTGAAGGCATGTCGCCATTCGGGTTCGAGCTCGGTGACAAGCACAGGCTCGTCCATCTGCACCCATTCGACGCCCTCCTGGGCCAATTTCTCCAAAAGTGCCGAGTAGACGGGAAGCAGACGCTCGAGCAGACTGATCCTGTCCTTGCCATCCTTCGATTTTCCCAGCCAGAGATAGGTGAGCGGGCCGATGATGACGGGCTTGGGCTTCACACCCTGAGCCTTGGCTTCGGCGAGCTGATCGAGAAGGCGCGAGGGATCGAGATTGAATTCGGTATCGGCCTCGAATTCAGGGACGATGTAGTGGTAGTTGGTGTCGAACCACTTCGTCATCTCGCCCGCGGTCATGCCGCCGCAACAGGCCCCGTGCCCTTCTCCATCCTGAACGGAACGGCCGCGCGCCACTCGAAAGCTGTTGTCGAGCGGATCGCCCAGGTAGCCGCGGGCGCGCTTGGGCAGGTTGCCCAGGGTGAAGCTCATGTCCAGCACCTGGTCGTAGAACGCAAAGTCGCCAACTGGCGCCCAATCCAGCCCGGATTGCGCCTGCCAGTGCTGGCTGCGAAGCTGCGCCCCGAGCGCGTTCAGTTCGTCTCTTGACGACCGGCCTTTCCAGTAGGATTCCAGGGCGAACTTCAGTTCGCGCATCGCGCCCATGCGCGGAAAGCCGAGGTTGTGCGTTGTAACCATGTTTTTTCCTTGTTTCCTGATATATGCAGCCATGGTAGGCTTTTTATTTCATGAAATAAAATGGTATTATTTCAATGTTCAATGAATATTTTTCATTTATCTCATGCTCGAGAAGATCCATCTTTCCATTGTCAGGGAAGTCGAAAAACAGGGCTCGCTGACTGCAGCAGCCGATGTCCTGTGCCTCACGCAGTCTGCCTTGAGCCATGCGATGAGAAAGCTCGAGCAGAAGATGGGCACGGATATCTGGCTGCGCGAAGGGAGAAGGCTCAGATTGACCCAGGCAGGAAAATACCTGCTTGCGCTCGCCGAGCGGCTGCTGCCCCAGATGGAAAGGGCCGAAGAACGCCTGAAGCAGTATGCGAAAGGGGAGCGCGGCACGCTCTGCATCGGCATGGAATGCCATCCCTGCTACCAGTGGCTGCTCAAGGTGGTTTCGCCTTACCTTGCCCGCTGGCCCGACGTGGATGTCGACGTCAAGCAGAAATTCCAGTTCGGGGGCATAGGTGCGCTGTTCGCCTACGAGATCGATCTTCTGGTGACGCCGGACCCCCTGTACAAGCCCGGTTTGCACTTCGAGCCGGTGTTCGACTACGAGCAGGTCCTGGTGACCTCTCGCGAGCATCCATTGGCTCAAGCCCCTTATGTGGAACCTGAACAGCTCGCCGAAGAAGTGCTGATCACCTATCCGGTCGAGATTGAACGCCTCGATATCTACAATCGGTTCCTGATGCCTGCAGGCATCAGCCCGAGGCGCCACAAGGTCATCGAAACGACCGAAATCATGCTGCAAATGGTGGCCAGCGGAAGAGGGGTCGCCGCCTTGCCTCGCTGGCTGGCCGAAGAATATCTAGGCAAAATGGATGTCGTTCCGGTTCGTCTGGGACGATGCGGTATCGCCAAGCAGATCTTCCTGGGGGCGCGCGTAGCGGACGTCGATGTCGATTACCTGAAGGCTTTTGTCGATCAGGCGCGTCAGCTTTAGCCTCGTCACGCCGAACTCCCGTTTATCCTTGCAGCCGTCTCCACGATCGCCTTCCAGTAGGCCTCGACGTCGGCAAAAGACCGGCCGGTGACCAGGTCCCGGTCGACCACCACATGGCTTTCTGCCGGGACGAAGACGGCGCCTGCATTGATGACGTCGGCCAGCACCACGGTGTGGCAGATGACGCGGCGCCCCTTGAGCAGATGGGGGTTGGGGGTGAGGATCCAGAGGGCGTGGCAGAGCGCGCCCTTGACGATGCCCGGATTCCTCATGGCATCGGCGAAGAACTTCACCGCTGGCGCTGCGTTGACCTCGGAGGGCGACCCCAAGCTCCCCATGGGCGGGATCTCCCGCAGGCGCACGGCGACATAGTTGGCGGCGCAGAGCACGATGTCGTACTCGTCGGCACGCACCTGGGTGACGCACTTGTCTACAGTGATGGCATGCATGCTGGTAATCGGCCGGTCCCAGGCGTCGCAGTCGTTGACGAAGATCTTGCTCGGCTCGCCCCAGAGGCAGGTGAGCAGATCCAGCTCGCCGCCCATCATCTCCACCTGCTGCCTGTAATAGAGCAGCTCATCGAAGATGTATTCGGTCTCGAGCAGCAGGGCGACCCTTTTTCCCTTCAACGATTGGTTCATGGCATTGCTCCTTGCGGTTTGAATTCGTCGATCAGGCGCCTGTAGCGCTGGAAGCCGAGGTCATCGTTGGCAGTGAGATCCTTCAGGCGCAAGGCGGTGAAGCCGACGTAGCTGCTCCAGCGGATGGCGTTGTCGATGTTGTCCCAGCCATGGTCGCTTGTGACCCCGCTGCTCAGGGCGTTTTCACCCATGACCGTGACGCCTGTCCGCTGTGCGCCCTTTGCTATCCAGAAAACCAGGTCCTTCGCCAGGGAATAGTCCGGCGCATTCGGCTGGTCGTCCATCTCGAGGCAGGTGAAATGCAGGACAAGCGGGTGACCATGGCTCGATGCCTGCTTCACCATGTCGAGGATGGGGGCGTAGCCGTGCGCCGTTTCTTCGCTCGCGATATCGATGCTTGTGGGGATGAGGCCAGCGGTCACTTCGGCAGCGCGGGGCATGGCAGGGGAATTCATCTGCCAGTGTACGCCCGGAATCTTGATGCCGATCGGGACGCCCTTGAAAGCGTCTCCGAGAGCCTCCCGGGCGAGATTGATCATGAAGCGGCCATGCTTCACCAGCGCGCCGTTGTACCAGTCGGTGAAGTCCTTGCCGTACTGGATTTTCAGATCATCCTGCCTGCTGAAAAATCCGTCGGCATTGGAGGGAGGAAGCACCTCGCTCCAGTCCGTAAGACTCGTGTGCCATGCCTGGTTGACCCGCTCCAGCGTCTGGTATTTGTCGCGCACGAAGCGGCGGAAATCATCCTTTGCCGGTTCGCTGTATGCCTGGAGGAAACCGCGGCCCGGGTAGGTCCAGTGGTCATGGTTGTTGTAGGAAGGATAGCGCAGCTCCCCGCTCGGGCCTGTGCCGATATTGATTTCCGCGATCTCTCCCGCCAGATTTCGGAAGTGGTCGCGAAAAGCGGTGATGAATTCCATATACTCTTTGCGCGCCAGATCGTCCGCCCAGAGCGCGATCACCTCGCTCGACTCGTTTCCGTTTTCGCTCCTGTACTTCAGCCTGTCCGGATCCTTGCAGTCGAGCCGGCACCAGATCCAGGCGGGAATGGGGATGTCGCAATCGTCGCCGACATTGCCGCCGCACTGGTGGAATGACATGATCGGCACCCATTTCAGCCCAGCATTCATGATGGCGCGGCTCACCTCGTCGTAGTAGCGCCAGTCGAATTTCTGCTCCCCTGCCCCCTCCACCTTGCCCCACCAGACATCGGTGCTGATCGCTGTGATGCCGACAGACTTCGCATGACGAAGCAGGTCCTCGAAGGAAGACCAGTCGCTGACAACCAGCGGGGCCATGGCCGCAGGGCGCTCAAGCGGCTGCCCCCAGGCAGGGGCACTCAGGAAGAGCAGCAGAAAGGTCAGGAACAATTTTTTCACGATCTGTGCTCTTCAGTGAAGAGAATTGAAGGTGACTTCGCTAGGGGTATAGTTTTTCAGCGCGGGATCGCTGAAATGCCCAAGCGTCTGTCGCTTCACGACCTCGCCGAAATAGAGGTAGGGATGGATGGTGTCATCCGCCACGCTGCCCTTGAAGGCGTAATGCAGGGTGATCGGCTGGTCGTGAAGCTGCTGGGCCGTGACATAGCCGACCAGGGCATGCTCGAAAACGTGGAAGGCGTTCTTCCAGGAATGCTGCTTGGGAAAGGAGAGATCGGGCTTGTTGTCCTTTGCGCGCACCATGTGCCATACATCGCCGTGCTTGTGGTCCACCATGTACCTGAACCAGTAGTCATAGGTGTGCGGAAGAACCCGGGCGAAGACCGGGTCCACCAGTGCCAGCGTAGCGGCGGCCTGGTCGAGCTCCGCCAGGCTCCACCATTCCTTGTCTGGATCCAGCGTCCAGCGCCCGCTCCCGTCTCCGACAGGCTTGAAGCCCCGAGCCCAGGAGCCCGTCTTCGGAATGTAGGCGCGGTCGAGGATAGTGTACATGTTCGGGCGCGCAAAGTTGACCAGGGACATGTCATCGGTCAGCATGCCGATGCGATAGGTGAGCCACAGGGTCTTGATGGAGTGACCGAAGTCGGTATGCGGACTTTCCTCTCCCTTGTAGTTGGCGAGATTGCGGTGCTCCATGTCCGTGATCGCCCCCCAGTAGAGGCCGTATGTTTCGCCGAAGAACTGGTCTCGCATGGCTGCCGCGAGATGATGCAGATCCTTCGTCCATTGACGCTTGAGCTTTCCCTTGGGCAGCGCCATGGTGGTCCAGAGGAGGTAGCCGTAAACCTGGTCGAGCTGGGAAACCAGCTCTTTCTGATCGGGCTTGTCGCCGTCCTGATCCGGCGCCATCACCCAGCGCAGCAGGCCCCACTGGGGGTCGAAGTAGGTGTTGAAGATGTGGCTCTTGAGCGCGATCACTGCATTCAGATAGCGTTCGTCATGGGTGAGGTAGTAAAGGAAGGCGATGCCCGAGACCGCATAGGCCATGTCCTGGCTGGTGCGCTGCAGGTCGGGCGGCTGCGGCTTGCCGTCCTTGAACCAACTCGCCGCCCCGTTGGCGTCGAGGGCGTGCTTCATCAGCCAGTCTGCGCCGGCCACGGCATAGCGCAGATACTTCTCTTCGCCCGTCAGCTGGTAGGCGACGCCGTAGCCATAGACCTGGCGGCTCTTTGCGCGGGTGTAGTCGCGGTCCAGCTTGACGATGCCCGGATCGGCATGCTCGAGCTCCGGACAGGGATGGGACTTGTCGTAGAGGCTTCCGTCGTCGCAGCGGTAGGTGGGAAAGTCGCCCAGCGGATTGCCAAGCGCAGTCGGCATGCCCCAGAATTTCAGCAGGTCTTCCTTGACATGGGTGATCCAGCGCTGCCCCGGGGGAAGCGCCTTGACGATAGCCTGGACATCGACCACCTGGAAGGTGTTGTCCGGGTTGACCGGCACGATCGGGGCAAAGGCCGCGGCATTGGCGGCGGTTGAGAAAACGGCGAACAGGGCTGCGAAAACATGCAATTTTCGAAACATGGACGACCTCCTCTTGATTGAATACGTGCTTCCTGAATCTCCAATGGTCAGCAGACTAGAGCGCCCTGCATATCGACATTGCGGTGCCGTTGTCGGAATAGGGCGGACCTGCGGGCGCCGCAGGAACAGGATCCTGGGCGCCCCCTGATTGCCAGGCGCGGATGCTGCCTGAATTCGGACTGCCGTTGTCCAGCTGTACATCCACTGCCGCTGCGACCCTGTCCGGAAGCCGGGTCGAGCAGATCATGAAACCGATGAGTCCCGTGCCTGCGCCGGCTGTCAGCAGCACCTCCCCGGGTGCCGCAGCGCCATTGCCGGTCTGCACCCCGATGATGCCGCCGGAAGAATTGATGGGAAGCGTGACCGGATTGGCGAGACTGTTTCCGGTCACGAGCCCTGCCGCCCTGAGGTGGGACCAGAAGTCTGCCGTCTCGTTTGTAGCGCCGGTGCCTACCGCCGTCTGATAGTAGGGTCCGCTGATCACGCCGTCGCCGTTGCCGACTGCATTGTTGGGAAGAATTGCCGCGCCCCATCTGGCTGTGGCCTGGCTGTCGTCTCCGGGCAGCGCCTTGTATCGGTCTATGTAGGCGTAATAGGCGGCACTGATGCCGGAAAAATCGATGATCGCGCTCTTGATCCTGCCCTGGGTGATCATTTCCTGGCCCTTGAGCACGCCGCCTATCAGAAGGCCGATGATCACGAGAACGATCGCGATCTCGACCAGCGTGAAGCCCGACTGCCCCCCTTTCACGCCAATTTCCTCAGGGAATGGAGCGGCATATGACGTAGGTGCTGCCGTCAACGTAATTGGCTGCCGGAGCCCCTCCCGTCAGGTCAGGCAACTGGGCGAGCGTGGCGCCAGCGGTCTGAACGGTTGCGCGAACCGAACCTGTCATCGCATTGCCGTCGTCGATCTGCGTGTCCACGGATTGCGCAATCTTGTATACCACCGCCGACATGCAGATCGAGAGCCCCGACATCCCCAGCGCATTGTTCTGAACCCCTATGATCCCTCCGACTGAATTCGAAGGCTGGGCCTCGGCGTGGGCTGCAGTGTCGGTCAATCCCGGAAAGAAATTGGCGAATTTCAGATCTGCCCAGAAATAGGTCGCTTCCGAAGTTCCGCCAGTTGCGTCGTTGTATTCTCCGTCGACCGTGCCATTGCCGTTTCCGCTTACCCCCAGCGTGGTCCACCTCGCCCCCGAATTGGGATCATCCCCCGGAATCGCCTTGTACCTGTCCTGGTAGCCATTGTAGGCGGTCAAGACTGCGTTGAAATCGTTGATGATGCCCTTGATCTTGCCCTGGGTGATCATTTCCTGCCCCTTCAATACCGCAGCAAGAATCAGCCCTATGATGACCAGCACGATGGCTATCTCGACCAATGTGAAACCGGTTTCTTTTTCCATGATTTGCCGCTCCAAAAGGTTTGTTTGATTCACCATAGCACGCCGGATTTTTTTTGCCTCCCTATCCTGGCGAGCTCCCTCTCGAGAAGATACTTCTCGTTCTGGTCTAGTATCTTGCCATTGGCAAGAAGGGCGCCAATCAATATCCTTTCACTATCGATTTTGTTCATGTCATTCAGGATGAAAACCTGCATTTCGCTCACCCAGTCGGGCATCTTCGAGGTCCTGCGTCCGGCGAGCGCCTCCGCATATCGAAGGGCAAGGGGAAGATCGTGAAGCTGGTATTTTGCAACCCATATCCCCCTTGCCAGCCATTGCCATCTTTCTTCCGGGTTTTTCACGAATGCCCTGTAGATGAAATCGAGCATGATCCTTTTCCTGCTGTCGTCTTCCACGCCGAGATAGAGGCCGGCTGCGGCAAAGAGCGGATATTGATCCCTTTCATCGAGGATCAGGCTCGTCTTCAGCCATTTCTTGACCCGCCGATAGTCCAGATCCCGGTAAGGGATGACGATTCCGGGCTGGCTGTCGAATGACTGCAGATAGAGCATCATGAATCTCGAGGCCATCTCGGATTCGCCGAAAGACGCGAGCCTCAGATCCGTGGGCGAAGGCGGATCATGAAGCTTTTGCGCAGCAGGACTTTCGTCTGACCGAAAGGCGTGCCAGACAATCTGAAGAATCAGCGAAATCATCAAGACCCATTTCACCTGCCATGACGCGTTCAGATTTCCCTCCTCTCGAAGTCGAAGAGCGCTGCAGCGGAGATCAGCAAGAGGTAAATCGCAGTCTGGACGAGAACAGGCAGGAGAACCTGCCATTTGGTTTCCTGATAGAGGATCCATCCGGTCCTGGTGAAATCGTCGAGCGAAGGGAGAACGAAGGAGACAAGCGAAATCGCCCTGTCGGCGATATCCTCCAAGAATCCGTGAACCGCGAGAGGGCCCTTCATGATCAGCATGATCGCCCCCATCGAGCGTGAAAGCAGGTAGAAGCCTGAAACCGCCGCGAGCGCCAGGGGCATCTGGGTCAGCGATATCGAGAAAAAGAGGCTCACACAACTCATCAAAGCGAGTTCGAGAAAGAGCGAAATGCCCCAGATCGAAGCCGAGACAGGCGAGTTGCTCAGGAAGAACGGCAAGGTGAAAAGAATGGCAAGCAGGAGCGAACAGCATGCATATCCCAGAAGCTTGCCGAAAAGATAGCTGGTCCTGCCCATCGGCAAGGCGAGGAAGAATTCCATCCCCTTTTCCTGGTACTCCCTTGAGATGCCCCCCACGACAAAGGAAACCATGACGAACACCGCCCCTGTCCTCTCCATCAAGGCAAGGGAGCCCGCCTGGATCTCGCTGCTCTCGGTGATGGCTGTCCGCTGAAGAAAATGCGAAAAGGAAAGGCCGAGGAGAAGAATCGGCAGAATCAGCCAGAGCATTTTGTTCCTGAGCGCTTCGAGCAGCGTATATCTTGCGATCGTCTTCAAGGCAAGACCCCTGCCGAAACCATTCGATCGAAGAGCACATAGGGGGAGACCCAGTCGACGATGTCGTCGAACTGCCCCGAAGCGGCTGCGGAAGGAGTGCCGGTACGGCTTACAAAATCGAGGTTCCCGTCGGTATTGGCCAATTCGTCTGCGCTCGTCGGTAAAACATTGGCGTGCCCGGCACTGTTGATCGCGCCGAAGCCATTCTTTCCATAGGAAAGGACGACGGCGGGAATTTCATTGGCCACTACGTTTGCGCAGGTCGACGTCTGACATATCCGCAATGTACCGGTCGAGTGGAGCGTGAATTTGGCGAGAGAATTCGAAAAAGCGGGTGTCACGCTGTAATGGATGCGGTTACCCCATGCATCCAGCCCCGAGACGCCCAAAGTGACCCAGGGAATATTGCCCTCCTGACTTACGCAGGAACCGCTTGCTGCCGCATCCTCGAGACCGTCGTTCGCAGTACCGGCGCCTGTTGGCACAGTCTTGTCGGGGCAGGGAAGATGCTTGTTGACGACCGCATATCCGATCAACGCCTCCTTGACCAGATCGATGGAATCCTGCGTATCCATGATCTTCTGCTCTTCTATCTGGGCGGAAATCGGGATCAGCATGCCGCCGACGAGAAGGGCAATTATTGCCAGAACGACTGCGATTTCGACCAGCGTGAATCCTTTTTTCATGGTACGCATGCCAATATGTCGGTGGAAGGCGAAACGTTGGAATAGGCTGAAGCACCGTTGAACGTATCGGATCCGGCAGAAAAAGCGGTGTAAACGTCTCCTTCCAGATAATTTCTCCAGTCGTTCTTCTGGGCATTGGTCGCTCTGCTTTGCAAAGCCGTCCTTTCTCCTGCGAAGATCAGGATCCCCCTGCAAGCCGAACTGTTCACCTTCAGACAGGCGGTTCCCGATGAACATGTCGCATAGAGCAGGTTGTCGCGCCATTTCCTGATCGCAATGTCGGTACATGAAGAGTAGGGGACTCGCCCCGTGACCAGATCCCCGACGCTCGAACCTGCCGTTTCGGTCATGGCATCGAAATTGATTGCAATCGGCAGAGGCAAAGTCGTAGAAAGGCATGTCGATGCGGCGTTCAGCAGTGAATTTTCCACGAATGAAGAAAAATCGCTGCGCTTTTTCAGGGCATTGAAGATGTCTTCCCTCGTGACCACGATCAGCCTGTCGTTCACCATCGGGTTACCGACATCCCCCTGAATGAACTTCGTCACTGCATTCGCTATGGGCGAAACAAGGGCATTGTTTATGTTGTGAACCGTATCATTGTCGAGATAATTGGATGGGGTGTAATTTCCCCCGCAGATTGCGGTACCCACTGCCGGCAAATGATTCTGGCTTCCCATGGCGAATCCCGGGGAAATAACGACGGCGACTGCCTGACTGGCGAGAACGGTTACCCCGTCTGAAGCCATGACCTGGAAGAGCCCCATATTGTCCCAGTCCATGAAGTCGGAATCCGGATTGTTCTTGTATGTTCCTGAAACTGCATACCAGAGACACTCCCCTCTGCCGTCCCTGAGAGGCGGAAGATCGAGCGTCTTCCACGGCAGTTTTCCGATCGCGCTGACATTTTTCCCTCCGCAGCTCCCCTCAGCGGACCCTTCTTTGCCTATGCCCGTTGCGGACATGTCCGGGCAGGGCAGATAGCCGTTAACCGGATTGCCATGATGCTTTTCGGCATAGGTGATCGCAAAACCGATCAGCGCATCCTTCGCCTGAGCAAGCGCCCGTGCTGTTATCTTTTCGCGCTCCACCGTGTTTTTCGAAATGTCGACGGAACTGACGAAAAGGTAGGTCCCTGCAGCCAGGAAGACCGTCATCAAAAGCAGGATCACCGCTCCTTTTTCCCTCATTTTTTCTTGTCCCGTTCCACATGATGGGGAACGCCATTGATCCAGACTGTCTCTCCGCCGTCTTTCCTCTGGACGGTTCCGCTCGCCTCCGGATTCGCTTCGGTCGCCTTTCCAGGATTCCTGCTCCGTCTGTCCATCGCCTCCCTTTCCTGCTTCGTGAAGAAAAGCCGCCCCAGCGTATCGGCGAAGGATTGGGATTGAACAAGGAAAAGCATCAGGAAGATCAGCTTCTTCATTTCACTGCTTCCAGCGTCACCCACATCAGGCTGCATCCTGCCTTCAGATGGGGCGCGAAAGAAATGGCCGACTCTCCTTCGATCCTTTCCATGGCGCATCCTTCGACAAGGAAGAGTCCCCTCGACTTCGCCTCCAGCGCATCCAGGAAATCCAGGAGTTTCCCTTCGTGGAGGACATCCAGATTGACTGTCGCGCGATTGACGTCAATGGAATAGAAACCGGGTTCGGGTATTTTTTCCTGGGGAGAAACCGAATACTGCATGCTGAAGACGCTCGATCCCGCTTCGTCCAGATGCTCGACGAGATCGAGTCTTTCGAAATTCCCGATCACCCCGCGCGTGACGAGCCGCCCGTAGGCTGCCTTGAAAATCGAAATGCTCTCCCGCTCCCTTGCCGCTTCCCTGATTTTTTCGTTCGCGTCGAGCAGCGCCTTTTCGGAACGGGCTTCTTCGAGAACCATCCTCTGAAGGAAACGCTGACTGATGAACGGAAGGGCGAATGAAGCGGATACGGCGGAAAGCAGGAGGGCGAGCGAAAAGGCAATACTCGGAAAATCCTCACGCTTCAGGATCACGATACCCTCTTCCAGAATGCCCTGACGGCAAAATCCGCCTTTTCCCGCCCTGTCTTTCCGACGAGACTGGCGCCAGGGCTCAGGTTCAGGGGAAGCTTGATCTTCTGTACCGTCATGCCCGTTTTTCCGAGTTCGGAACAGAAATTTTCCACGCTCTCATTGGCAGCCCTGAAGTTTCCATCGAAAGGAAAGATCTCGCCTTCGATGTCTATCACCACTTCCCCCGGATTCGAAACAAACGATTTTCCCCTGGATGTCTGCCAAGAGATCCTGTTCATCCGAACCGTAGGAAAGGGCTCGAGCGCGCGGCTCACCAGGGAAAGCAGGTTTTCCGGTTTCGGATAGGCAGCGGCAAGAATTTGGGCAAGCATGACGGCAGCCTTCATCTTCTGCGGCGACTCCGCCCCTCTCTCGGGAGGAACGAGCTTCCTGTACTGAAGCATCGCCGCATCGCTCCTCGCTTCGAGAATACCCGCTTTGCGATGAAGCCTGATCGCCATCGATGCGTCTATTGCTGCAAGTATCAGCCCTGCAGCGACAAGGGAAGCGGAAAGAAAATGGGCTGCAACGCGCAGCTGACGCAGATCGTTGAGGTGCCTGTGCGCCCCGTTTCCGTAATGGTTGGCAGCCCCCTGAAGGTGAAGGAAAATCGGCAGCGCATCCGAGCCCGCCATGCCCCCCCTGAAACCCGTCCTTCTCGCCGCCTCATGAGGATCGATGAAGACATGCCGAACCGAAGGCGTGTCTTCTATCATCTCGCCCAGCTTCCTGCTGTCGTTTTCGTCACAAAGGACGAGAACAGGAATCACCCCTGTTTCCGGAAGCAGATTGAGCGCGTGGAGATAATTGTAGGCGCGGGCTGACTCGACGCGGAGAACGGCAAGAGGATCTTCTTCGGGGCGAATCAGGGTCAGCCTCGAGAAATTCAGACGGCCGTTCAGGAAGAAGCTCTGCCTCAGGCCCGTTCCCTCCTGGAAGGAAAGCAGCATCAGGTGGGTTGCATGGATGCTGCCGATCAGCTTTTCGCTCAGCAGCGCGACTGAACAGATCCCCGTCAACGGAATCCGCTTTTTCGCAAGCAATTCCACCCATGGCAGGATGAGATTCGGGCTCGTCATCGCCGAAAAAAGAACCCTGTCGTTTTTTCCCTCTTTGCCCTGGAAAACGGCGCTGTTGAAAGGCGTATGGCGATAGTACTGGACCAGCTTTTTCGCGAGATAATGCTTCCTGTCCAGAAGACCGAGATGGGGAATGCTTTCCTGACGATAATCCTCCTCGACGAGATCGACAAGGATGCTCGCCGTCGAATGCTTCCTGCCTTCGAGATAAGCTTCGAATTGCCCCACGCCCGTTGCGGAATTCTGAAAAGCCGCCCGCCAGGCCGGCAGGCCGTTTTTCCATTCCATGACCAGGCATGCCTTGTCTCCGATGAAAAGCTTCAGCGTCTTCATCTGATTTTTCCGAGCATGTCGTATATCGGGGTGATCGCCGAAAGCATGATCCAGCCGAGCAATGAGCCCAGGACGACGGTCAGTACCGGCTCGATCATGACCTGGACTCTTCTGATGGCTTCCCGGGTGTCCCTTTCGTAGAAATAGCTGACGTTATAGAGCGCATCGTCCACCCTTCCTGTCGCCTCGCCCACCTTGATCATCCTGAGCACGAGGGCAGGAAAGACGTTCGAACCCTGGAAGCTCTGCAGCAGCGTCTTGCCGGCCTCTATCTCCCGCCTCGCCTGCACAAGCTTTCTCGATATCACCAGATTGCCGGTGATGCCGGAAGAAATGGCGATGCAGTCGAGTATGCTCACGCCCGATTCGTACATGATGGCGAACGTATTGGCGAATCTCGCCAGGATGACCTTCAGCAGGATGGGACCGATGATCCATATCCTGATTTTCAGGCTGTCCAGCCAGTACCTTGCCCGCTCGCTCAGCATGCCCGCCGATTTCAGGAAGAAGTAGAGCAGGAAGGGAGCCAGGAGAATCCAGTACTTGTAATGAATGAAAAAATTCGAAACCGCGATCAGCGCCCGGGTCTGGGGAGGAAGGGTCTGCCCGAAGTTCCTGAAGAAGATGCCCAATTGCGGAACGAGATAGGTCATCAGGAAGAAAGTGATGCCGATCACGACTGTTCCGACGAATGCCGGATAAAGCAGGATCTGCCTGGTCTGGGAACTGATTTCGTCGTGCCATTTGAGCGAATCCGTCAGGTGCCTGAATATTTCGGGCAGCTTCGCGCTCTCCTCGCCCGCCCTGACAAGGTTGACCATGACGGTGTCGAATATCCTGGGATAAAAGGACATGGCATGGGAAAACTGCATGCCTCCCTCTATGTTTTCGATCATTTCAGTGATGATTTCCCTGAAATAGGGAATATCCATGGTATCCCTGATATCGGTCAGGCTTTCGACGAGGGACACGCCGGCCCTCGTCAGCAGCTCGAGATTGAAAAAGAAGGTGATCAGATCGCGCCGCCCGACCCTTTTCCCGAAACTCTTCTTCAGCGCCGGCCTGTACGATATGAGCTCCATGCCGATTCGTTCCAGCCGCTCTTCGAGATCCGATTCGCTCAAGGCATCGAGCACGCCTTTTCTCACCTCTCCCTGCTGGTTCAAGGCCCTGTAGGCGTAGAGGGTCATGCCGACCTTCCGGTCAGATCGACCACCCGCAGGATCTCTTCCAGCGAAGTCATGCCTGAGCGCACGGACTGGACGGCATTTTGCGCAAGCGTCCTGAATTCCTTCTCGCGCGCCAGATTCCTCATTTCGCGCAATGTCCCTCCGCGCACGATCAGGTCGTCGAAATCCTCGTCGAGCCTGATGATCTCCATGATCGCGAAACGGCCGGAATAGCCCTGGAAATCGCAGGCTTCGCATCCTTTTCCCCGATAGATCCGCGAATTTCCGCCGAGAATCCTGATTTCCTGTTCGCCTGCATCCGCCTCCATCCTGCAGTTCAGGCAAAGCCTCCTGGCAAGCCTCTGCGCGATCACGCCGATGATGTTCCCGGCCATGATTTCGGGATGGATGCCGAGATCGAACAGCCTTGGAATCGCGCCTATAGCGGAATTCGTGTGGAGCGTCGTGTAGACCTGATGTCCTGTCATCGCGGCCCTGAACGCCATCACGGCAGTGGGCTGATCCCTGACCTCGCCGACCAGGATGATGTCCGGATCCTGCCTCAGCATCGACCTGATGCCGCTCGCGAAATCGAGCTTGGCCATTTCATTGACGGAAGCCTGCCTGATCATCGGCATCGGATACTCGACAGGGTCCTCGAGCGTCATGATGTTGACCGCCTCCGTATTGATCCTGCTCAATATGGAATAAAGCGTCGTCGTCTTTCCGCAGCCCGTCGGTCCCGTGACCAGGATGATGCCTTCCGTCTTCGAAATCATCTCCTCGAGCAGTCCGAGTTCCTTGTCGCCCATCCCGAGATCCTCGAGCGGAACAATCCCTTTCTGCCTGTCCAGGATTCGAAGCACGATGTTCTCGCCATGCGTGGTCGGTTCGGCCGAAACCCTGAAGTCGATCTGCCTCCCTGAGAGGCGAAGCGAGAAATGCCCGTCCTGGGGCGCCCTGTTCTCGGCGATGTTCATGCCGCTCATGACCTTCAGCCTCACCGCCATGGGAGACCAGTATGACTTGTGCAGGCTTCTCTGCTGGCGCAAGACGCCGTCTATCCTGCACCTGATGCGCAAGAAACTGTGTTCCGGCTCGAAATGGATATCGGATGCTCCCCTCTGCACGGCATCCGAAAGGAGCGCATCGATGAGCCGAACGACGGGCTGGGAAAACTCGGTCACGCCGACCTGCAGCGCAGGATAGTCGATTTCGCCCGGCTCGATTTCCTGGAGTATGCCTTCGATGGAGAGCTCGAATCCGTAATGCTGGTCGATCGCATGCATGATCTCGGATTCCGCAGCGAGAAGAAGATGCAATTCGTAGTCCTCGCCGAGCAGCGCCTTGACCTGATCGAGCGCGATGATGTTCTCCGGATTGGAAATGGCGAGAGAGAGGATGCGGCTGTTCCTGTCCAGCGAGACGGGAAGAACCTGATGGCGTCTCGCGACTTCCTGCGGAATCAGCTTGACCGCCGCGGCATCGACCACCACCCTGGAAAGATCGACGGTCTCCTGACCCATGCTTTCGGAGAGCACGTCGCGCATGGCCCCCTCTGTCAGGAAACCAAGCCCGACCATCAGCTTGCCCAGCCTCAGATGATGCTTTCCCTGTTCGACGAGCGCGATCCTCAGCTGATCCTCGCTGATCACGCCCTTCTCGATCAGCATCTGGCCAAGCAGCTTGGGGTCAGGTTCGTCCCGCTCGCTCATTTTTCGAGTTCCCTTATCCTGGCTTCCAGCGCCTTCTGATCGAATCCTGGAAAACCCTTTCCGGAAAGCGAAAGCGCCACCCTGTAATACTTCAGCGCGAGGGCTTGCTGATTCAGGTGATCCAGGCTCACGGCGAGATTGAATGCATAATCAGGATTGTCAGACTGGTTCCCGAAGGCGCTGAAATAGGCCTGCTCGGCGTCCGCCCATTGCGACCTCGATGCATACTGATTGCCCAGACTGAAATAGAGCGAGCCCGAATTTGGAGACTGCCTGAGCAGCGTCTTCAGCCTGCTCTCCCCTTCCGGGGAATTCTGCATGTCGACCAGACTTGCCGTGGCGACAGGGTCTTCAGGATCGATCTGCAGCACTCTCCTGTAATAGCGCTCGGCGAGTTCGGTTCTCCCCCGCTTCAGGGCAATCGCGGCAAGACCGAGCAGCGCTTCCCTGTTCTGGGGATCATGCGCAAGCAGCCTTGCATAATCCCTTCTCGCCGCATCCAGATTCCTGACCGACATCGCCTCGTAGCCGCGAACGGAGAGCGGGCTGACCATTTCCTTAGCCGGATGCTCCTTCACGCTGACGGCCTCGGCGGGCCGCCCTTCAGTCTTCGGCTCTTCAGTCTTGGGCGCTTCCTCCTGTTTCGGCACGGCCTGGACTTCGGACGCCTTCTCAGGCTGGGGCGGCGGAAGGGGAATGGCGGCCACCTCCGGAGGAGGCTGGGTCACCGGCGTTTCAGGCATCCTGTACCAGTAATAGACCGCAGCGAAAACCGCCAGAAGGACTGCAATGCCTGTCAGTATCCAGAATCGGTAGCGCCCTCCCCGCGACGATTTCACCGCGAAGAGCTTTTCGGCTGCCTGCCTTTCATCCTGCTTGTGGGGGGAAGGGGGCACGGGCTCGATCGAGATGTCCCCTGATTCAGGCTCCGATTCCGCTTTCCTGATTGCATCCATCAGCGTGCTCATGGTTTCGTATCGAAGAAATGGCTGTCCGGAAGCTCGTCTTTCAGCTTTGCAAAATCGCCGCCCAGGCTCGCATCCCTGATGATGAAGGGCCTCAGGAAAATGACAAGCTCCGATTTCGTCGAGGTATCGTTCCTGTGGGCGAAGAAGTCGCCTATCCCCTTCAGCTCGGAAAGCCCGGGCACGGTATCGTCGATATTGTTGATCGAGTCCTGCATGAGCCCGCCCATGACCGCAATCTGCCCGCTGGTGACCTTGATGACCGACTCCATTTCCCTCGTCTGGATCTCGGGGATCAGGTTCTTGACGTTGGCAGGAAGAGAAGGATTGGGATCCGATACGTAATCGAGAATCCTGGAAACGGTGGGCCTCAGGTTGATGATCACGGTGCCGCTTTCGCTTATCTCGGGGGTCACGTTCATCACGAATCCCACGGGAACGGAATTGACTGTCGTGGTATAGGTGGTGAGCGTGGTTGTCTGGTTCTGGCTGGTATTGGCCTGGATCGTGAAATAGACCTTGTTATCCACCACCTTGAGCAAGGCAGTCTGGTTATTGAGCACGCTGATCTGCGGGCTGGAAAGCACCTTCACCTTGCCGAACGATTCGAGCAGGGAGACCGTCGCAGAAAGATTCCCGACTTTCGAAGTGGGATTCTTGTAGCTCAGCACGAAAAGGCTCTGGTTGACGGCAGAAGGCAATGCGCCTGTGGGAGACTGGACGATGCTCCACCCCTTTCCGCCGCTTGCAAGCCCAGCCCAGTCTATTCCCTGCTGATACTGGTCGCTCAGCTGGACTTCCACCACGGTCGCCTCGATCAAGACCTGCCGCTTCGCGCTTTGCATGATTTCGTCGAGGAATTCCTGTATTTTCCTGTGCTGGCGCGACGTCGCCCTGATGCTGATGATCCCTGTTTCCGGATTGGCGATGACCGAAGCTGCTTCCCTGAAAGTGGTCCGCCTGATGACCGTGGTGCCGGTGTTTTGAAGCGTCGCGGGATTGGGGCTGGTCGCAAGGGAAGACTGCGCGCCTTTTGCCGCTTTTGGCGGATTTGCGCCTGTTCCAGTGGTGGTCTGAAGGCCAGCCTGCTGAACGACCGTTTCAGAGGAACCTGCAGGCAGTATCTTGTCGGTCTCGTGGAGGAGATCCTTGATGTTCTGGACGAGCGTCTCCCAGAATCGGTTCTTCGCGACATTCGAAACCGAAGTCGTGGAATTGTTGACGCCGGTAGAGGTGGTGGTCCCGCCGGTTGCCATCACCCCCGCGCCAGGGGTCGCAACCTGGGTGATGATCGCAACCGAACCGCTGGTGTCTCGCTCCATGGCGAGATAGTCGACCCTGTAGCTCAGCAGATAGGGGGTATCCGGCATGACGATGATGGCCGACCCTTGCGTCTCAAAGCGCATGTCGACCTGGTCCGAAATCCGGTTGAGAATCTGCGGCAGAGTCTGGTCGATCGCGTTCAGCGTCACCACGCCGCTAATGCCCGGATGGACGTCGATGTTGACATGGGCGTCCCTGGCTAGCGCATAGAGCAGCTCCTGCACCGGAACGTTGTAGACGGAAACGCTGTAGACAGCCATTTTCGCCTGCGGCTTCGGCGGGGGTAGAATGACGCTTTCCCTGACAGGATTGGGGATGGTTCCTTGTCCTCCCGGTTTCGCCATGATGTGCTGGGCGGACGGCTTGAGCGGCTGCATGGTACAGGCCGCCAGAAGAAGCGCCATGACCGCCGAGAAGATTCTTAGCATTTTTCAGTTTTCCTGTTGCCACTAAGGTCAAGGTAGCATCAGCTCAGGAATTTGCAATTCTGGGGAAACGGGAGATTTCCGGGTGATAGGCCTTCCTGTAGTTGTCAGGCAGGGCTTCCAGTGCCTTTTTCGCCTCGTTTTTCGACGGATAGGAACCGTAGAGGACGAGGTAGCCCGATTTCACGGGATAGACATAGATGGAATGGGGATCCCCGCTCTCCCTCAGGAAGCGGTGAAGCCAGACCCTGTCTTCCTTCCCTACCGCGAAAAGGCGTATGGTATAGGGGCGGCGCATCGAAAGCGCATCGACCGAGGCCGCCAGCCTTTCTCCCAGGATGTCCTGCGGCATCGCGAGCATCCCGAGCCTTGCAGGCCATGCGCAGAGCAGCATGAAAAGGAGAACCATGGGGATTTTTCCCGTGATGCTCGTTTCCCCTTCTTCCCGGGATGCGATCCTGACATGCCTCGAAGAAACCTGCTTAGAGCCTTCGACATAG
The DNA here is from genome assembly GCA_021848825.1 of Pseudomonadota bacterium. Classification (GTDB taxonomy): domain Bacteria; phylum Pseudomonadota; class Gammaproteobacteria; order Burkholderiales; family JABEVD01; genus JABEVD01. Next base: position 23,009 of record JAJZTQ010000002.1, on the reverse strand, counting down.
GCTGCGAGCAAGGCCTTGTCCGCGAGGATGTTGATCCTCCTCGTCAGTCCTCTCGACAGCCGGTGTATGGACCGCGCAGCCCCCCTTTCGAATGCGCGCTTCCCTTCGAAGCCGGCCAGGCTCATCCTGTATTCGAGATAGTCACGGGTTGATTCAGGCGAAAGCGGGGCGATCGAAAAATGATGGACTATCCTGTCCTTGAGCTGCCTCATCCTGGGGAGGGAAAGCTTTCCGTCGAGCTCGGTCTGACCGAAAAGGACGATGTGAAGGAGCTTTTTGTTTTTTGATTCGAGATTGTAAAGGAGTCTCAGCTCCTCGAGCGATTCGCAAGGCATGGCATGCGCCTCGTCTATCAGGACGATCACCCTTTTCCCTTTTGCGAATTTTTCGACGAGCGCTTCCTGAACGAGCCTCAGCACGGCGAAAGGGCGGCCTTCACCGAAATCCAGCCCCAGCTCCAGGGCCAGCGCATAGACCACTTCCTCCCTTGAAATGGCAGGATTGGGCAGATAGATCGTTTCGACGTTTTCGGGAAGATTATCGAGCAGCATCCTGCAGAGCATCGTCTTCCCGCTGCCCACTTCGCTCGTCACCTTGACGATGCCGTCCCCGTGCGTTGCCGCATAGACGAGCGCGGAGAGCAGGTCCCCTCTTCCTCCCCCCGAAAAGAAGAAGCCTGTCGAAGGGGTGATGGAAAAGGGCTGCGAGGAAAGTCCGAAATGCCTGAGGTACATCATCCATCGCCTATGCATTTCAGGAAGGCGCGCTCGATATCGCTTTCGCCATGAAGCGTTTTCAGGGATCGCGGCTCCCCGGAGAATTTCATGCTTCCCCGGTGAAGCACCACCAGCCTGTCGCAGATCTCTTCCATGTCGGAGAGGGAATGGGAAGTGAAGAACAGGGTTTTTCCGGCTTCCCTCGATTCGATCAGCTTTTTCTTCAGGCGCATCCTCGCCTTGGGATCCAGTCCGCTCATCGGTTCGTCGAGGACAAGGAGATCCTTTCCGCTCAGGAAGCAGGCTGCAAGCCCGATTTTCTGGATCATCCCCTTCGAATAGGACCTGACAGGCTTCGCCAATGCATCATATTCGAGATCCAGATCCTCCATCATGATGCGCACGGCGTCCAAATCATGCTTCGAGCCGTAAAGCCTGCCCGAATAGTTCAGAAATTCGGATCCCTTCAGGTAATGTGGAGGCTGAAAGCGCTCGGGCAGATAGGCTATCCGCCGTCTCGATCTGGGCTGTGAACTGGGCAGGCCGAAGATTTCGACTTTCCCGGAATCGACAGTGCAGAAGTCGAGCATGCACTTCATCAGGGTCGTCTTGCCTGCCCCGTTGAGCCCTGCAAGCCCGAAAGAATTGCCCGAATGCACGGTGAAATCGACATCGCTCAAGACGGCGCAATGCCCGAATCTTTTTCCCACATTCTCGAATTTCAGAACGCTCTCCAAGCCGCCCCCCTTACAATTTGTTTCAATATAGCAGCAGACAAAACCTGTCATTGACCGGGAAGCTGGTTTAAAATGTGCACCACCTCACTGGAAAAATGACCGTGCCTCCTGAAAACTTTTTGGAAATCAGCGACCTCAGTTTCTCCTACGACAAGCGTCCTGTCCTGAAGGGGATCAACATGTCCGTGCCGAAAGGCAGGGTCGTGGCGATCATGGGGGGCAGCGGTTGCGGGAAAACAACACTGCTGAGGCTGATAGGGGGGCAGCTGAAGCCCACGGCAGGGCATGTCAAATTCGACGGAAAAGTGATAGGTGAACTCGGCAGGAGCGCGCTTTACGAGACCAGAAGGAAGATGGGCATGCTTTTCCAGTTCGGCGCCCTCTTCACCGACCTTTCCGTATACGAGAACGTGGCATTCCAGATGCGGGAGCATACCGATCTCCCGGAATCCGTCATCAGGGACCTGGTCCTGATGAAGCTCGATGCGGTCGGCCTCAGGGGAGCACGGAATCTGATGCCCAACGAGCTTTCCGGCGGAATGGCAAGGCGGGTGGCGCTTGCCAGGACGATCGCGCTCGACCCCATGCTGATCATGTACGACGAACCTTTCACCGGTCTCGACCCCATTTCTCTCGGCGTCATCGGAAACCTGATCAGGAAGCTTTCGGACTCGCTGGGCGCGACTTCCATCGTGGTCACGCACGACGTCCAGGAGTCGCTCCAGATCGTCGACCATGTCTACTTCGTTTCCGAAGGCGTCATCGTCGCTGAAGGAACCCCCGACGAGATCAGGGCATCGAAAAAGCCTTTCGTCCACCAGTTCATCCACGGAGAAATCGACGGCCCGGTGCCATTCCATTATCCCGCCGCAAGCTATGTCGAAGAATTGGGCCTCAACCATGCTTGAACGCATCCTTACCCTTCTGCGAAGGCTTGGCCATTCTGGCATCGATGCAGTCTGGCGCCTGGGCTACGCCGGAAAATTCTTTTTCATGACCTTGATCAGCTCCGGAACGAGCGCAAGACGACCCCATCTCGTGGTCAGGGAGATCTACTATACTGGCGTCAGATCGCTCATCATCATCATCGTCTCCGGCCTTTTCGTGGGCATGGTGCTTGCGCTTCAGGGCTATGAAACGCTGCAGCGCTACGGATCCTCTTCGGCGCTGGGCGTGCTGGTTGCGCTCGCCCTCGTGCGCGAACTCGGACCTGTCGTATCCGCGCTCCTTTTCGCCAGCCGAGCAGGCTCCGCGATCACCGCAGAAATCGGGCTGATGAAGGCGACCGAACAGCTCTCCGCGATGGAGATGATGGCAGTCGACCCGATCGCGCGCGTGGTTGCGCCCCGATTCTGGTCAGGGGTGATCTCCCTTCCTCTGCTCACGGCGATATTCAATGCGACCGGCATATTCGGCGGCTATCTGATCGGGGTCGTGCTGATCGGCGTGGACGAAGGATCTTTCTGGTCCCAGATGCAGGCAGGCGTCGACTTCAAGGACGACATCATGAACGGCGTGATCAAGAGCTGCGTTTTCGGCGTCGCCGTGACCCTGATCGCCGTTTTCGAAGGTTTCGATTCGCCGCCGACTGCGGAAGGCGTTTCCGGCGCGACGACGCGCACTGTCGTCACTTCATCTCTGGTCATTCTGATGCTGGATTTCATTTTGACCTCATTCATGTTTCGGGGAGCTTGATTCAATGGAACGCACTACACTGGACTTGTGGGTCGGCATCTTCATCGCCGCCGGAATCGGCGCGATACTCGTGCTCGCGCTGAAAGTCGGCAACTTCAGCTTCAACAATTCGGACAGCTACGAGGTCTATGCCTATTTCGACAATATCGGCGGGCTGAAGGTCAGGGCGCCGATCAAGAGCGCAGGGGTGGTCGTGGGGCGGGTCGCTTCGATCTCGTTCGACACGAAAGAGTACAAGGCCAGGGTTGCGATGAGGATCGACAGCCGTTACAAGTTCTCCAAGGACACAACGGCTTCCATCCTGACTTCCGGCCTGCTGGGCGAGCAGTATGTCGGGCTCGACACCGGCGCGGACGACGAGATGCTGAAAAACGGCGACACCATCACGCTCACCCAGTCAGCCATCGTGCTCGAGAAGCTCATAGGCCAGCTCGTCTTCAGCAAGGCAGGTAATCACAAATAAGGAAGCCATCATGAGAAAACTTTTTGCGCTGCTCTTCTTCGTCCCTCTGCTCGCCCATGCGGAGGCCGCACCCGATGCGGTGATCAAGGATCTGGCGAATCAGGTCACGACCATCATCAAGCAGGAAAAATCGAAGCATTCCAGCAAGCGGGAACTTGCCCAGGCAGTGGATGCCAAGATCATGCCCCATTTCGATTTCGCCAGGATGACGAAGCTCGCCGTCGGAAGAGGCTGGCGCGATGCTTCGCCGCAACAGCAGAAAAACCTGACGGACGAATTCCACACCCTGCTGATGAACACCTATTCGAGCGCGATCGAATCCTACAACAACGAACCCATAGAGGTGCTCCCCCTCGAAGCATCACCCGAATCGAAGCAGGTGATGGTTCACAGCCGCATCATCCAGGTCGGGAAGCAGCCGATCTCGATCGACTACAGGATGGAAAAGACAAGCCAGGGCTGGATGATATTCGATGTGGCCGTCGAAGGCGTGAGCCTCGTGACCAACTATCGAAGCACTTTCCAGACCGAAATCAGCAATGCGGGCATAGACGGCCTCATCAAGATGCTCGTCGACAAGAACAAAGAACTCGAGGCGAAGAAATGATCAGCCGGGCTGGCATCACGATCTCCATAAGCGGCCCGGTCAATTTCGGCAATGTCACGAAGGTTCTGGCCGAAGGGCTCGCCGAGATCGAAAAGGGTGCAGCTGAAGTCGATCTTTCCACGCTCGATGGCGCCGATTCCTCCGCAATCAGCATGATGCTGGAATGGCAGCGAGCGGCCAAGAGGCGCAACAGGACCCTTGCCTTCAGGAACGCGAACGCCAAACTCGAAGGCCTGATCAGGCTTTACGGACTCGGCAGCATCTTTCCGCCGAAAGAATGATGCCGGCGATAGCAATCCGTCAGGCGTGCAAGCAGTTCGGCAGCCTGAAGGCGGTCGACTCCGTCGATCTCGAAATCATGCAGGGGGAATTCTTCGGTCTGCTCGGCCCGAACGGGGCAGGAAAAACCACGCTGATCAACCTGCTTTCCGGGTTGACACGCCCCGACAGCGGGAATCTTTCCATCATGGGACATGACGTGACGAGGCAATACCGCGAGGCCAGGCTTGCCGTCGGGGTCGTTCCCCAGGAACTCGTATTCGATCCCTTCTTCACGGTCAGGGAAGTGCTTGAAGTGCAGTCCGGCTATTTCGGGATTTCCGCAAACGAAGCCTGGATAGAAGAAATCCTCGATCGCCTGGATCTTTCGGCCAAGGCCGACACGAACATGAGGGCGCTCTCCGGCGGCATGAAGCGCCGGGTCCTGATTGCCCAGGCGCTGGTCCACAAGCCCCCTGTCATCATCCTCGACGAACCCACCGCGGGGGTGGATGTGGAGCTCAGGCAGTCGCTCTGGGCATTCGTCAGATCGCTCAATCAATCGGGACACACCATCGTGCTCACAACGCATTATCTCGATGAAGCGGAAGCCCTTTGCGGCAGGATAGCGATGCTGAAATCGGGCAGGATCGTGTCGCTCGACACCACGAGCAATCTCCTCAAGACCTGCCCGGGAAGAAGGGTCAAGCTCCAGCTCGTCCCGGACAACCTGCCCGATTCGCTCGAGACCGAGCTTCTCCAGCATGAATCGGGCTACCATGTTTTGAAGCTGGAAGCATTCACGGATCTCGAGCCGATGCTCGAAAAAATCAGGCAGGCGGGGATCAGGGTTGTCGACATGGTGCTCCCTCACCCCGATCTCGAGGATGTTTTCGTCGAAATCATGAGGAAGCAATGAGGGGCTTCATCACCCTTTTCCACAAGGAAGTGATGCGCTTCTGGAAAGTGGGATTCCAGACCGTTCTCGCGCCGCTTTTGAGCACGATGCTCTATCTGCTGATCTTCTCCCATGTGCTGGGGAAGCATGTCGAGGCCTTCCCGGGCGTTCCCTATGTCTCCTTCCTGATACCCGGGCTCGCCATGATGGCGCTGCTGCAGAATTCATTCGCGAACAGCTCCTCCAGCCTGATCCAGTCCAAGATTACAGGGAACATCATCTTCCTGCTGCTCTCCCCCGTCTCCTATCCCGAGATGTTCCTCGCCTATGTGCTGGCGTCGAGCCTCAGGGGAATCATCGTCGGATGCGGCATCTTCGCGATCACGCTCTGGGCTGTCGATATCCCGCTGAAATACCCGTTATGGGCATTGATCTTCGCGCTGACGGGCAGCTTCATACTCGGCGCCATAGGGATCATCGCGGGCATCTGGGCGGAGAAATTCGATCAGCTGGCGAGCTTCCAGAATTTCATCATCCTTCCCCTCACCTTCCTCTCAGGGGTATTCTATTCCATCCATTCCCTCCCGCCTTTCTGGCAACAGATTTCAAACCTGAACCCCTTCTTCTACCTGATAGACGGATTCCGCTACGGCTTTTTCGGCGCATCGGACAGTTCGCCCTATTTCAGCCTTTTCGTCGTATCGATTTGTCTTGCGGCAGTATCCTTGATCACCCTCTGGCTGTTAAAATCCGGTTACAAACTTCGCAACTGAGAGGAAATCATGGTCACACCGCAGCAGATAGAGCAGTACATCTCGCAGGGCCTCCCCTGCATATCGCTGAAGGTCGAGGGCGACGGGCAGCATTTCGAGGCGATCATCGTCAGCCCGGAGTTCGAAGGAAAAAGCCCCATCCAGCGTCACCAGCTCGTCTACAAGGCGCTCGGGGACAGGATGAGGGAGGAAATCCACGCGCTTTCGATGAAGACCTATACTCCTGAACAGTGGGCTAAGCTTTCGTAATGCAGAAGCTGGCGATAGAGGGCGGCGTCCCTCTGCAGGGGGAAATCAGGATATCGGGCGCGAAGAATGCAGCACTGCCCATACTCTGCGCCACCCTTCTGAGCGCCGAACCGCTCGTCGTCGAAAACGTTCCCCATCTGCGGGACGTCACGACGATGATCGGCCTGCTCGGCCAGATGGGGGTCGAAGTCACCGTCGATTCCCCTTTCAGCGTGAGGCTCTCGGGACGCGAAATCCGTCACCCCGTCGCGCCCTACGAGCTCGTCAAGACCATGCGCGCATCGATCCTCGTGCTTGGGCCGCTGCTCGCAAGATGCGGCAAGGCCGCCGTTTCCCTGCCGGGAGGATGCGCAATCGGACTGAGGCCTGTCGATCTGCACATCAAGGGGCTTCAGGCGATGGGCGCCGAAATCACGGTGGAGAACGGCTACATCGAGGCGAGAGCTTCCCGCCTGAAGGGGGCGAGGATATTCATGGATCTCGTCTCCGTCACCGGAACCGAAAACCTGATGATGGCAGCCGCGCTCGCAAAGGGCGTCACCGTCATAGAAAATGCCGCGAGGGAGCCCGAAGTCGTCGATCTCGCCAATTGCCTGACGGCGATGGGCGCCAGGATCTCAGGCGCTGGAACGGACACCCTCGAAATAGAAGGGGTGGATGAACTCCATGGCGCGAGCTACAGAGTCATGCCGGACAGGATAGAAACAGGCACTTTCCTCGTCGCTGCTGCAGCGACCCTGGGAAAGGTGAAACTCAACGGGACGAGGGCGGACATCCTGGATGCGGTGCTAGACAAGCTCGCAGAGGCAGGCGCGGAAATCTATTCCAATGCCGATTCGATCAGCCTGGAAATGAAGGACAGACCGAAATCGGTGAGCATCAGGACGGCGCCCTACCCTGCCTTTCCCACCGACATGCAGGCGCAATTCATGGTGCTCAACAGCGTCGCTTCCGGCAGCGCGTTGATCACGGAAACCATCTTCGAGAATCGCTTCATGCATGTGCAGGAGCTGTGCAGGATGGGGGCGAACATCGAAGTCGAGGGAAACGCGGCGATGGTGAAGGGAAAGGAAAGCCTCGGCGGCGCGACCGTCATGGCGACCGACCTCAGGGCTTCGGCAAGCCTCGTGATTGCCGGGCTGGTTGCAAAGGGAGAGACGACGATAGAGCGCATCTACCACATAGACAGGGGATACGAATGCATCGAGGAGAAGCTCGCACAGCTTCGCGCAAGAATCAGGAGAATCGATTGATCACGCTCGCCCTTTCAAAGGGAAGGATTTTCGAGGAAACGAAGCCGCTTCTGGACGCGGCGGGCATCGTTTGCCTCGAGGATCCCGAAACCTCGAGGAAACTGATCCTTCCAACCAACAGGGAAGACGTCAGGATCATCATCGTCAGGGCATCCGACGTGCCGACCTATGTCCAGTACGGCGCAGCGGACATCGGCATTGCCGGAAAGGACGTGCTGATAGAACATGGCGGAACAGGGCTCTATCAGCCTCTCGACCTGAAAATAGCGAAATGCAGGATGATGGTGGCGGTGCCTGAAGGATTCGACTACGACAATGCAGTGAAAAGCGGCGCAAGGCTCAGGATAGCGACGAAATACATCTCCATCGCACGCGAGCATTTTGCCGCAAAAGGGGTTCATGTCGACCTCATCAAGCTTTACGGCTCCATGGAACTCGCCCCGCTCGTCGGACTATCGGACGCGATCGTCGATCTGGTGAGCAGCGGCAATACCCTGAAGGCGAACAACCTGGTGGCGGTCGAAGAGATCAGAATGATCAGCTCCCGGCTGGTGATCAACCAGGCGGCTCTGAAGCTGAAGCGAGACCTGATCCAGCCCTTGATCGAAACCTTTTCGGACGCAGTCAATCGCTGATTTTCGTGTAGAATCGAATCATGTCCATCACTTCCCGTCTAGATACACAGGATTCCGGTTTCGAAGCCGGTCTGAAGAACCTGCTCGCCTTTGAAGAGGCGCGAGACCCCGGGCTCGAGGAAACAGTCTCGTCCATCCTGCATGAAGTCGGGAAAAGAGGCGACGAAGCGCTGCTCGAATACACCAACCGCTTCGACAGGCTGAATGCCAAATCGATGGAAGAGCTCGACCTTCCCAGGGAGAGGCTTGACAAGGCGCTTGAAAATCTTCCTGGAGCGCAGCGTGAATCGCTGGAAGCCGCAGCTGACCGGGTGAAGATCTATCACGAAAAGCAGCTGCAGCATTCCTGGCGCCATGTCGAGGAGGACGGCACCATGCTCGGCCAGAAAATCACGCCGCTCGACAGGGTTGGGCTTTACGTTCCCGGCGGAAAGGCCGCCTATCCCTCTTCGGTGCTGATGAACGCGATTCCCGCCAAGGTCGCAGGGGTGTCCGAACTCGTCATGGTCGTCCCCACGCCTGGCGGGGAAAAGAACGAACTCGTTCTTGCAGCCGCTTCGATCTGCAATGTGGACAGGGTTTTCTGCGTGGGAGGGGCACAGGCTGTCGCAGCGCTCGCCTACGGCACGAAAACCGTGCCTGCCGTCGACAAGATAGTCGGTCCGGGAAATGCCTATGTCGCCGAAGCGAAGCGCAGGGTTTTCGGCAGAGTCGGCATAGACATGATCGCAGGCCCTTCCGAGATACTGGTGATCTGCGACGGGAAGACGAATCCCGACTGGGTCGCGATGGATCTTTTCTCGCAGGCTGAGCACGACGAAATCGCGCAATCCATCCTGCTCTGCCCCGACGGGAAATTCCTCGAAGAAGTCGAGAAAAGCATGGAAAGACTGCTTGCCGAAATGCCGAGGAAAGCGGTGATCGCTCAATCCCTGAAAAACAGGGGGGCGCTGATCAAAGTCAGGAGCCTGGACGAGGCATGCAGCATCGCGAACAGCATTGCCCCCGAGCATCTCGAACTCTCGGTGGAAGACCCTGAAGCGATGCTGGCGCGGATCAGGCATGCAGGCGCGATATTCATGGGGCGCTACACCTCGGAGTCGCTCGGCGACTATTGTGCAGGACCCAACCATGTTCTTCCGACTTCCAGAACGGCCAGGTTTTCTTCGCCGCTCGGCGTATACGACTTCCAGAAGCGAAGCAGCCTGATTTCGGTTTCAAGAAAAGGCGCGGAGAAGCTCGGGAAGATCGCCCGGGTGCTTGCGCTTGGGGAAGGGCTCGATGCGCATGCGAGGTCGGCTGCATTCCGTTTCGAAAAGGATGAATCATGAGAAAAGCAAAAGTCGAAAGGCGTACCCTGGAGACGAACGTCATTGCATCGATCGATCTTGACGGAAAGGGAAAATCGGCCGTCTCCACTGGAATAGGTTTTTTCGACCACATGCTGGACCAGATCGCCAAGCACGGCATGATGGACATCGAGGTCGAGGCAGCGGGCGACCTGCACATAGACGGGCACCACACGGTCGAAGACATCGGCATCACGCTCGGCCAGGCTTTCTCGAAAGCGCTCGGGGAAAAGAAGGGCGTCTTCAGGTACGGGCATGCCTATGTTCCGCTGGATGAAGCGCTTTCCAGGGTGGTGATCGATCTTTCGGGGAGGCCGGGGCTCGATCTCCAGGCCGATTTCACGAGAGCCATGGTCGGGGAATTCGACCTGGAGCTCGTCCGGGAATTCTTCCAGGGCTTCGTCAACCATGCGCTCGTCACGGTGCACATCGACAACCTGAAGGGAAAGAATGCGCATCACCAGTGCGAAACCATTTTCAAGGCATTCGGACGTGCGCTCAGGATGGCATGCCAGATCGATCCTCGCCTGGAAGGAGAAACGCCTTCGACCAAGGGAAGCCTTTGATGATCGCAGTCGTCGACTACGGAATGGGGAATCTGCGCTCCGTCGCGAAGGCGATAGAGCATGTCTGCCCCGATTCGACCGTACTGATCACGAGCGATTCCAAGGAGATCCTTTCCGCAAGCCATGTCGTCTTCCCGGGACAGGGGGCGATGCCTGACTGCATGAGGGAGCTCGATTCCCGCGGGCTCAGGGATGCGGTTCTCCAGGCTGCAAAAGAGAAGCCTTTTCTCGGCATCTGCATCGGGCTGCAGATGCTTTTCGAATTCAGCGAGGAAGGCAATGTCGCGGGCCTCGGGGTGCTGAAGGGAAAGGTGAAGCGCTTTCCCAGCGAAAGAATGACGAACGAGGCGGGCGAAAAGCTCAAGGTTCCCCACATCGGCTGGAACGAAGTCGAGCAGACCGTATCGCATCCCGTCTGGAACGGCATAGAACAGGGAAGCCGCTTCTATTTCGTGCACAGCTATTATGTCGAACCCGGAGAACAGGGGATCATCGCGGCCTGCAGCCGCTACCCTTTCCGCTTCGTTTCGGCCGTGGCGAAGGACAATATTTTTGCCGTACAATTTCATCCGGAGAAGAGCCAGCACGCGGGACTTTCCCTGCTCAGGAATTTTTCCGAATGGGATGGCGGATTTTGAATGGAGAAGGACAGGACATGCTGATCATTCCTGCTATCGATTTGAAGGACGGCGAATGCGTTCGCCTCAAACAGGGTCTGATGGAAGCCGCGACCGTCTTCTCTGACGATCCGGCGACGACGGCACGCCACTGGATAGACCAGGGCGCAAGGCGTCTTCATCTCGTCGATCTCAACGGCGCTTTTGCAGGGAAACCGAAGAACGAGGAAGCGATCAAGTCCGTGATCAAGGCGGTCGGTGATGAAATCCCCGTCCAGCTTGGCGGCGGGATAAGGGATCTCGAAACCATAGAGCGCTATCTGGACGACGGCGTGAGCTACATCATCATCGGCACGGCTGCGGTGAAGACGCCAGGATTCCTGCATGACGCATGCAACGCCTTTCCCGGACACATCATGGTTGGGCTGGACGCCAAGGACGGCAAGGTGGCGGTCAACGGCTGGTCGAAAGTGACCGGGCACGACGTGGTCGATCTCGCCAGGCGCTTTCAGGACTATGGGGTGGAGGCGGTGATCTACACCGACATCGGCAGGGACGGCATGCTGACCGGCATCAACATCGAGGCAACCCTCAATCTCGCCCGCGAACTCACCGTTCCCGTGATCGCAAGCGGCGGCATCACCAACCTGGAAGACGTGAAAGCGCTCTGCGAACTGGAATCGGAAGGGATCATGGGCGCGATCACCGGGCGCGCCATCTACGAAGGGACGCTTGATTTCAAGGCGGCTCAGATGCTGGCAGATTCCCTTTCCCCCAGATTCCCCGAGTGAAATGGGACTCGCGAAAAGAATCATTCCCTGCCTGGATGTGACTGCAGGGCGCGTCGTCAAGGGAGTCAATTTCGTCGGATTGAGGGACGCCGGCGACCCGGTTGAAATCGCCAGGCGATACGACGAACAGGGCGCCGACGAACTCACCTTCCTGGACATCACGGCAAGCTCCGATGGGCGCGGCCTGATATTCAGGATCATCGAGGATGTCGCGTCGCAGGTTTTCATCCCGTTGACCGTGGGAGGAGGAGTCAGGTCCGTCCAGGATGTCAGGAATCTGCTCAACGCAGGCGCCGACAAGGTCAGCATGAACACTTCCGCGGTATCCAACCCCGAACTGGTCAGCGAAGCGTCATCCCGATTCGGATCCCAGTGCATCGTCGTTGCGATAGACGCGAAGAAGACGGCTGAAAACAAATGGGAGGTATTCACCCACGGCGGGAGAAAACAGACCGGCCTGGATGCGATAGAATGGGCGGTGAGGATGCAGCAGATGGGTGCGGGAGAAATACTGCTGACCAGCATGGACAGGGACGGCACCAAGATGGGATTCGATCTCGATCTCACCCGTTCCGTATCCGATGCCCTCGACATCCCCCTCATCGCCAGCGGCGGCGTGGGGAACCTGGAGCACCTCGCGGAAGGGGTGACGAAGGGGCATGCTGACGCCGTCCTCGCGGCGAGCATCTTCCATTATGGGGAATATACCGTGAGAGAGGCCAAGGAATACATGAAAGCCCGTCATATCGAGGTGAGGCTTTGAACGAGAACTGGCTCAACAAGATCAACTGGTCGAACGAGGGGCTGGTTGCCGCCATCGCCCAGGATGCCTCGTCCGGGCGCGTCCTGATGGTCGCCTGGATGAACAGGGAATCGCTCGAACTGAGCGCCAAATCGGGCGTGGCGGTGTACTGGTCGAGATCGAGAAAGAAGCTCTGGAGGAAGGGCGAGGAATCCGGTCACACCCAGAAGATACTGGAGATGAGGCTCGATTGCGACGGAGACGCGATCTTGATGAAGGTCGAGCAGGAAGGCGGCATCGCCTGCCATACTGGAAGGGAAAGCTGCTTCTATCAGAAGCTGGAGAATGGCCACTGGGTCGTCACTGACGAAGTGATCAGGAATCCCGATGAAATCTATGGAAAGAAATCATGAGCATCATCGAGCGCCTTGCCGACACCATCGAAACACGCAAGGGGATGGATCCGAAATCATCCTATGTCGCGCTGCTTTTCGACAAGGGACAGGATGCGATACTGAAAAAAATAGCCGAAGAAGCGGGAGAAACGCTGCTCGCATCCAAGGACGGTGATAAAATTCATGTCGTGAAGGAAACGGCCGACCTCTGGTTCCACAGTCTCGTCATGCTCGCCTGGCACGGCTTGAGGCCGGAAGACGTTTATGCCGAACTCGAAAGAAGGGAAGGCATCTCAGGCAACGAGGAAAAGGCCAGCCGGAAATGAATGAAAACTGCATATTTTGCCGTATCGTCGCAGGAAAGCTGCCGAGCAGGAAGCTGTTTGAGGACGATGACATCATCGCCATACACGACATCCATCCCGTTGCCCCTGTTCACTTCATGCTGATCCCGAAGATCCACATCGAATCGCTTCTCCACGCCGAAGAGGATCACCAGGCAGTGCTCGGGAAAATGATGGTGCTCGCGCCCAGGCTCGCAAAAGAAGAAGGGCTGCAGGACGGATTCAGGACCATCATCAACACCGGGAGGGCCGGGGGACAGGAAGTCATGCATCTTCACATGCATGTCATAGGCGGAAAGGACAGGCTCCCTCCCATGCTTGTCCGGATTTAACCAAGGAGTTTTGAAATGGGTTCATTGAGCATCTGGCACTGGCTTATCGTTCTTCTGATCGTCCTGCTCGTTTTCGGGACGAAAAAGCTGAAGAATATCGGAAGCGACCTGGGCGGGGCAGTGAAAGGCTTCAAGGAAGGGATGGCGGGCGCCGACGAGGATCAGAAGAAGATCGACTCGGCTGAGACCAGCCATACCATAGAAGGCGAAGTGAAGGAAAAGACGAAATCCTGATTCCATGTTCGACATCAGCTTCTCCGAGCTCTTCCTGATCGGCATCGTCGCGCTCGTCGTCATCGGTCCGGAGAAGCTTCCGAAGGTGGCCCGGGCTTTCGGCCTCTTCATCGGCCGCGCGCAGCGCTACGTCAACGACGTCAAGGTCGAGCTTCAGCGCGAAGCCAATCTGGAAGAAATCAAGAAAATGCAGGAAGACGCCAGGGAATCGGCGATGAAGCTCGAAGCCGAGCTCAGGACGAAGGCTTTCGAATACGAGAAGAAGTTCAGTGAGACGGAAGACGCGCTTTATGTCGAAGTCGAGAAGGTGAAGAAGCCTCTGGAGGAGAAGGCTGAACCTGCTGTCCAGGAAGAAGACCCGAGGCAGCTCAAGATCGATTTCGGCGAAAAATGAGCACCCAAGAAAGCCTCATCTCCCACCTGCTCGAACTCAGGACGCGCCTCTTGAGGATATTCGCAGCGATCATCCTGGTATTCCTTTGCCTCGCGCCCTGGGCCAGGGATCTCTACACCTTCCTTGCCCACCCCCTCCTCTCCCACCTTCCGAAGGGCGGGAGCATGATCGCAACCGAGGTCACCACCCCCTTCCTGGTGCCGATGAAGATCGCGATCATGGCGGCATTCCTCTTCACCCTTCCCCACACCCTTTACCAGATCTGGGCATTCATCGCGCCGGGGCTCTATTCGCACGAAAAGAGGCTGATCGCGCCCCTCATCGTCGGCAGCACGGTGCTGTTCTTCTGCGGCATGGCTTTCGCCTACTTCCTGGTCTTTCCGGTGGTTTTCGGCTTCATCTCGAAGGTGACGCCGGAAGGCGTTTCCATGATGACGGACATAGGGAAATATCTCGATTTCGTCCTGACCCTTTTCCTCGCCTTCGGCATCACCTTCGAAGTGCCCATCATCGTCATCATCCTCGTCAGGATGGGATTGATAGAGGTGAAGAAGCTGAAGGAATGGCGGCCCTACATGATCGTGACGGCCTTCGTGCTGGGCGCGCTTTTCACCCCGCCCGACGTCGTTTCGCAGACCATGCTGGCCGTGCCCTTATGGCTGCTCTACGAACTCGGCATATTCCTCGCCGGATTCGTGCCCAGGGAAGCAAAGGAAAATCATGACTAGCCCCTATTCGAGATTCGAAGTCGCAGAGCTCATCCTCAGGGACGAACTCGCCATAGACCGCACCCTGCTTGCCAACGAGAGAACGCTCCTTTCCTATCTCAGATCGGGAATCGCGCTCTTCATAGCCGGCATTTCGATCATCCATTTCTCGAATCAGGCCTGGTTCTCGGCAGTGGGCTTCGCCTGTCTTCCGAGCGGGCTCTTCACGGCATGGCTGGGCGTAAAAAAATACCGCCAGATGGACAGGGCCATCATGGCGATCAGGCGGAAGCTGGAAAAACTGCCGAAAACCGATGGAATCTAGGCCACGCTTCCGAACGAAGGATCCTGGCTGTAGGGGGGAGGAGGAAGGCCGGCGATGCGGCTTCCCTGGTTTATCGGGCCTCCGGGGAAAAGCTCGTAGAGATGCTTGATTCCTCCCCTCATTCCGAAAGGCTCCTCCAGCGCGCGAAGCAGTCTCGGGCCGCTCAAATCCCTGCCGTGCACGCTGTAATGTCTCCGCAGCAGCCGGATCACTTCCCAGTGCTCTTCCGTTAGCGAGATGCCCTCGTCTGCAGCGAGCTTCTCCGCGATTTTCTCGGACCATTCCGGAAGCTCGTAGAGATTGCCTTCCGGATCCATTTTCATCGCCTCTTCCGTCATGCTGATGGCTTTGTTGGCGTCATACATTTCACTCTCCTTCTGTGACTTCTTTTTGATTTATAGGCAAGCTCGAGGTAACATTCAAGGCCGAATTTCCTCACAAGCATGGCTACTGAAAATCACGTCGGACGATTCGCCCCTTCCCCCACGGGGCCGCTCCATTTCGGCTCCATCGTCGCTGCCACGGCGAGTTATCTCTTCGCCAAGTCGCAGGACGGAAAATGGCTGCTGAGGATAGAGGACGTGGACGAGGGAAGGACGGAGTCCGGCGCCATTTCATCGATCATCGAAACGATAGCGGCGCTCGGCATGGAATGGGACGGAGAAATCGTTTTCCAGAGCAGGCGGAAGCATCTTTACCGGGATGCGCTCCAGGCCATTCACGATTTCACCTATCCCTGCTCCTGCTCGAGACGCGACGTGACCGGCATATACAGCGGGAAATGCAGGAAGGGCGCTGCGGGGGAGGCGAGATCGATCCGGGTCAGGGTAGAAGACGAGGTTCTCTCGTTCCAGGACATGATAAGGGGTGAGCAATCGCAGAATCTCGCGAAGGAGGCCGGAGACTTCGTGCTGTTCAGGGCTGACGGCTATTTCTCCTACCAGTTCGCCGTCGTGGTGGACGACCATGAGCAGGGCGTGAACCAGGTGGTGAGAGGCGCTGATCTTCTCGACTCCACCCCCAGGCAGATTCATCTCCAGCGTCTTCTCGGCTACGACACGCCCATTTACGCCCACCTTCCACTGGCATTGAACAGCCAGGGCGAGAAGCTTTCCAAGCAGAACCTCGCAGAGCCGGTGGATGCGGGAACAGAAGTTCTTTTCGACGCCCTCGAATTTCTGGGGCAGGCGCCACCGATCGAACTCAGGGAAGGAAGCATCCAGGAATTCTGGAAATGGGCGATTCAGAACTGGAAAATCGAAAACATTCCGAAAGAGGACAGGTACTGCAGATGATCAGAATCGAATCGCTCGATCATGAAGGAAGGGGCGTCGTCCATGTCGAAGGAAAGGCGCTCTTCGTCGAAGGCGCGCTTCCAGGCGAGATCGTGGCGTATTCAACCTACAAGAAAAAGCCGAAGGTGGAATTCGCAAATGTCTCCAGGATGATCAAGGAAAGCCCTTTCAGGGTGAACCCGAAATGCGCAAGCTTCGGGACATGCGGAGGATGCAGCATGCAGCATCTCGACCCGTCCGCCCAGGTCGCAGTGAAGCAGCGCGTGCTGGAAGACGCGTTGTGGCATATCGGGCGAGTGAAGTCTGAAATCATTCTTCCTGCAATCCACGGCCCTTACTGGAAATACCGGCAACGCGCGAGGTTCTCCGTCAAATATGTGGAAAAGAAGGGCAAGGTGCTCGTCGGATTCAACGAGAAGAAGACGCGCTATGTCACGGACATGGCCGGCTGCGAAGTGTTGCCTGAAAGGATTTCCAGGCTGATCCCTATCCTCAAGGAACTGATCACGGATCTCTCCATCAGATCGAGGCTTCCCCAGATCGAGATCGCCTCAGGTGAAGCAACGGATGTCATGGTTTTCAGGATACTCGATCCCTTGTCGAAACAGGACGAGGAAAGAATCAGGTCATTCTCGGAGGAGAATCAGATCAGCGTCTTTCTCCAGCCCAAGGGAATCGATTCCATCCATCCTTTCCATCCGAAAGAGCCCGAACCGCTCCATTATTCCCTTCCCGAATACGGAATAGAAATGCCTTTCAGGCCATCGGACTTCACCCAGGTCAATTTCCCGATCAACAGGGCATTGGTGAAGCGCGCGATTTCGCTTCTTGCCCCGTCGAGACACGAAAGAATAGCCGATCTCTTCTGCGGGATGGGCAATTTCACCCTGGCCCTGGCAAGACATTGCAGTGAAGTCGTCGGCATGGAGGGAAGCCCTCAACTGGTTCGAAGGGCGAGACAGAATGCGGAAAAAAACGGAATCGGGAATGCGGAATTCATCGCAGCGGATCTCTTCGAAAATCCCGGGAAAGTCGGAAAATTCGACAAGATGTTGATCGATCCGCCGAGGGCGGGCGCCCATGCCCTCGTCGAATCGCTGGGAGAGGATGCCCCTTCGCGGATCGTGTATGTCTCGTGCGATCCAGCAACCCTGGCAAGGGATGCCGGGATTCTCGTCCATAAGAAGGGATACATGCTCAAGTCCGCAGGGGTGGTCAACATGTTCCCCCACACTTCCCATGTCGAATCGATCGCGCTCTTCGAACGCAATCAGGACACGAAGCCCATGGCGTAAATCACCTCTATCTTCAGCCTGATGCCTTCTTCCGTTCTCAGCCTGTCGATGTCATCGAGATGTTCCCGCCTGAACGCCCCCAGGCTTTCTTGCGGGATCTGTTCCACATACCGCCTGAATCCCGCATTCCATACGAGTTCCCACCAGTCTTCGCTGCTATCGAGAAAGTAGCCGCAATCCTTGCGAACGATTTCGATGTCTGTCAGCCCCGCCAAGCCCAGAAGTTCTCTCCATTTGGTTTCCGACCCCAGCCTCATCCATGGCGTCTCTGGCCGCTTCACCCCGTGATGCGCCAGCCTGTCGCAGAGGAGGCCGGAATTCGGCTCGAACGAGCCTTCGGCAAAACCGCACATGACGATCTTTCCGCCCTGCTTCACCCGGGTCAGTACATGCTTCAATGCGCCTTCCATGTCGTCCAGAAAGAAAATGCCGAATGCGCAAGAGATGGCATCGAAATGTCTTTCCGGAAAAGAGAGATTCTGGAGGTCCATCTCCATGAATTCGACGTTTCCTTTTCCCTTTCCCTTCGTTCTCGCCTGCGAGAGCATGCCGGGTGAGAGGTCTATTCCCGTGACCTTGCCTTGCGGAAGATGCTTTGCGATGGCAAATGCCGCATTCCCTGTTCCGGTTGCAAGATCCAGAACCTGTTCGCATCCTTCGAGCTTCATGAAATCCGCGAGATTTTCGGCGCTAATCGGGAAGAAGCGCAATGCCGGCTTGTCGTATCCGCCGGATACGGTATCGAACGTTTTCTTCACCCCCTCCATCATTCCTCCAGAAAAGACTTGATCACGGCGCCCGCGAGCATGAATCCGAAAATGGGCGGCATGTAGCTCACCGTGCCGTTGACCGCCCTCGGGCGGCCATGGCCCGAAACCGGCTCCGGCGGCAAAGGGGGCTTGGGGGGCTCGTCCGTGTAGACGGTCAGCACGCCCTTTTCTATCCCCCTCTTCCTCAGCCTCTTTCTCATCTGGCTGGCAAGCGGGCATATGCTGGTCTCGGATATGTCGCCAAGCCTGATCCTGGAAGGATCGATCTTGTTTCCCGCCCCCATGCTGGATGCGACCTTCAGCCCTCTTTTCACGCTTTCAGCGACCAGCGCAACCTTGCAGTTCAACGAATCGATCGCATCGATCACGTAATCGGCGTCTCCCGGCACGATCTCGTTGACGTTTTCCGCTGTCAGGAATTCTCGCCTTATGACGACTTCGCAATCCGGATTGATGTCCATGATCCGCTCATGCATCAGCTCAGCCTTGGATTTGCCGACCGTGGAAAGAAGGGCAGGAAGCTGCCTGTTGATGTTGCTCAATGCGACGACATCGTGGTCGAGCAGCGTGAGCTTTCCTATCCCCCCTCTTGCCAGCGCCTCCGCGCAATAGGATCCTACGCCGCCGAGCCCGGCGAGGAAGACATGCTTTCCTGCAAGCTTTTTTATTCCCTCATCCTTGATGAGTATCCTCGTCCTTTCGAACTGATTCATTCGAGCTCCAGCACGTTCATCGCATTTTCCGTCGTCACGATCGCCAGTTCGCCCGCGGTCATGTTCCTCAATTCCGCCAGCACTGCCGCTATCTTCGGCAGATATTCCGGACTGTTCCTTGTTTTACCTATGAATGAAGGCGGCATGTCAGGGGAATCCGTCTCGAGGACGATGCATTCCAGGGGGAGATCCCTGGCGAGCGACCTGATCCTGGTCGCCCTGTCATAGGTCATTGCCCCGCCGAATCCCAGCTTGAATCCCAGCTTGATGAATTCCTCGGCCTGCTGGAAGCTGCCGTTGAATGCATGGGCGATTCCCCCCTTCACTCTTATCTTCCTCAACGAGGAAAGAACGGTATCCTGGCTTCGCCTGACATGGAGGAGCACGGGGAGATCGAATTCCCTCGCCAATTTCAGCTGGGCTTCGAAAAAAAGGATCTGCCTTTCCCTGTCGTAATGCTCGACGAAGAAATCGAGCCCGATCTCCCCTATCGCCGTGACTTCCAGCGCTTTCGCTCTCAGCGCATCGATGTCCTCGATCACGGCATCGTCGACATACATGGGGTGTATCCCGAGCGCAGGATAGCAGTCGAGGTTCTCTCCGCAGATAGCGAGCACCTTTTCGAAAGCCCGTCGTTCGACAGCGGGAATCACGAACGCGCCGACCCCCGCCTGCCTCGATCTCTCGATCACGTCATTCCTGTCGGGATCGAATTCCTGCGCATCGAGATGGCAATGGGTATCGACCAGCATCATTCCTTCCCGATGTTGGGCCGTTTTCCCACCGTGATATTGAGATTCATTTCACGCCCTCCTCTCAATATCCTGACGGATGCGCTTTTTCCCGGCTCGAGTTCCGCTATCCTGTTCAGCATCGACGAGGAATCGGCGATCCTGCTCCCGTCCAGTTCCAGCATGATGTCCCCCGGCCTGATCCCTGCAGCATAGGCGGGACCTCCCCTGAAAACCCCCGCTATCAGCGCGCCCCTGGTATCGGGGAGCCTGAACGAATCCGCAAGCCCCGGCGTGATGTTCTGGACTTCCACCCCTATCCATCCGCGCGTCACGGTTCCC
Organism: Pseudomonadota bacterium; assembly: GCA_021848825.1. Taxonomy (GTDB): domain Bacteria; phylum Pseudomonadota; class Gammaproteobacteria; order Burkholderiales; family JABEVD01; genus JABEVD01. The sequence goes on along the minus strand of JAJZTQ010000002.1, from coordinate 2,783 downwards.
TTTTCCATGATCTGCTCCATCACGTTTCGGGCGAGGCTCACCGGGATGGCGAAGCCTATGCCCAGGGATCCTCCGCTCTGGGAATAGATGGCGGTATTGATGCCGACGAGATTCCCTTCGGAGTCGACAAGCGCCCCGCCTGAATTTCCCGGATTGATCGCCGCATCGGTCTGGATGAAGTTCTCGTAGGTGTTGATGCCCAGATTGCTCCGCCCCAATGCGCTCACTATGCCCATGGTGACCGTCTCCCCCACCCCGAAAGGATTGCCTATCGCAAGCACGATGTCGCCCACCTTGACCTTGTCGGAATGGCCGAAAGTGATCGGAACGAGATGGCCGAAACCTATCTTGAGCACGGCGAGATCCGTCTCGGGATCCGACCCCACCACCTTGGCGAGCGTTTTCCTGCCGTCCGAGAGCGCGACCTCTATCTCGTCCGCTGCCTCGATCACATGATGATTCGTCAGGATATAGCCTTCCGGGCTCACGATCACGCCTGAGCCCAGACTGATGCTGCGTCTCGTCTGGGTTTCGGGTTCACCGAAAAATCGCCTGAAGAAGGGATCGTCCATCAGCGGATTCCTCGGCACCTTGACTTCATGGCTGGTGAAGATGTTGACGACGGAGGGCATGGCCTTTCCTGCCGCAGAACTGAACCCGCCTATCTTCGAAGCTTGATCGTTCTCGGCAACCCGGATCGTCGCAACCCTGCTGCCCCAGGGGAGCAGGTCCGATTTCAGCGTCGAGACGACGAACAATATGGCAAGACTTATGGTCGCCGTTTGTGCAAAAATAAGCCAAAGTCTGCGCATGACGGGAGGATCCTCGTGTTTCACAAAGAATTGGAAGATTATACCGGACGATTGCTCGAGGTCGACCGGTTCAGGGATTATTGCCCAAATGGGCTCCAGGTGGAAGGCTCGAGGCAGATAAGAAAGATTGCCACAGGCGTCACCGCATCCCTCTCCTTTCTCGAGAAGGCGAGGGACGAGGGGGCCGATGCGGTATTCGTCCATCACGGCTATTTCTGGAAGAGCGAGGATCCTTCGATCAAGGGCATAAAGAGGAAAAGGATTGCGCTTCTCATCGAAAGCGGGATCAGCCTTTTCGCCTATCATCTTCCGCTCGATGCGCATCCGGAAATAGGGAACAATGCAAGGCTCGCATTGAGGCTCGGTTTCTCGATCGATTCCCGCTTCGGGAACCAGGGAATCGCCATGCTGGGGAAAGTCTGGAACCCCGCATCCGCGGAAGAAATGGCGGAAAGGATAGGCAATTCGCTTTCCAGAAAACCCGCGATATTCGGCGACAAATCGAAGGTCATCAAAAGCATCGCCTGGTGCTCCGGAGCAGCCCAGGATTATCTGCTGGAAGCGTCGAGCCTCGGAGCTGACGCCTATCTTTCCGGAGAAATATCCGAGCAGACCGTTCACGAAGCGGAAGAATCCGGCACGGTTTATATCTGCGCAGGCCACCATGCGACCGAGCGATACGGCATCCAGGCCCTGGGCGAGCATCTCGCTTCGGCCTTCTCCGTCGAACATGTGCACATCGATACGGACAATCCGATCTGACAGTTTATGCTTTACTTACATGATGTTACGCACGAAATATTTAATTTTCCGGCAAAAATGGGTTAAAATGACATTTTTGGGAAAATTGCAGATATGATGACACTGTATTCGGGCACGTCCTGCCCCTTCAGCCAGCGATGCCGCATCGTGCTGTATGAAAAGGACATGGATTTCCAGATCATCGACGTCGATCTCTACAACAAGCCTGAAGATCTGGCCGTGATGAATCCTTACAATCAGGTCCCTGTTCTGGTCGAGCGCGACCTCATCCTCTACGAATCGAACATCATCAACGAATACATAGACGACAGGTTTCCCCATCCCCAGCTGATGCCAGCCGATCCCATCATGAGGGCGCGGGCAAGGCTCTTTCTTTTCAGGTTCGAAAAGGAGCTTTTCGTCCATGTCGAGGAAATCGAAAGGGGAAGCCAGAAGGCTGCCGAAAAGGCGAGGATATCGATCAGGGACAGCCTGACCCAGATTTCCCCCGTTTTCGCCAAGCAGAAATTCATCCTCGGCGAGGAATTTTCGATGCTCGACGTCGCGCTGGCGCCCCTGCTGTGGCGCCTCGACTATTACGGCATCCAGCTCGGCAAGCAGGCTGCCCCGATCCTGAAATATGCCGAAAGGATATTCAGCAGGCCTGCATTTATCGCCGCATTGACCGCATCGGAAAAGGTCATGCGCAAGTGAGCGCCGCTTCCACCAAGCCCTATCTCGTCAGGGCGATCTACGAATGGTGTGCAGACCATGGACAGACGCCCTATCTCTCGGTAAAGGTGGATTCCAATACCCGCGTTCCCATCGAGTATGTCAAGAACGGCGAAATCGTGCTGAACATCGGCTCCGCCGCGACCCGGAACCTCGTCCTCGGGAACGACTCCATCCAGTTCTCGGCGAGGTTCGGCGGCGTCCCGAGGGAAATATGGATACCCGTGTCGAGGGTTGCGGGCATATTCTCCAGGGAGAACGGGGAAGGCCTTTTCTTCCAGGTCGACGAATCGGAAGGCGGACCTCTTCCGGACGACGGGCCGCTTCCGGACGACGAACCGCCCCAGCCTTCCAAGCCGCGCCTCACCATCGTCAAGTGAGCGATTGCCGGTTCTTCTTCCAGCTTATATAATCCAAACCGCGCCGGCATAGCTCAGACGGTAGAGCAGCTGATTTGTAATCAGAAGGTCGTGGGTTCGATTCCTATTGCCGGCACCA
>JAJZTQ010000039.1 GCA_021848825.1 Pseudomonadota bacterium | reverse complement strand
AAATCGAGCGCTCGCTTTGTTGCGCTTCTTGGCGTTGTAGGCCTGCTACAACCTGCGTCGCGCGTCTGGCGATCAGCTCGATTTGCCCAGCAACGCAGCTCATGTGCGACCTGTTCAGAGGTTCCTTGTCTATTTTAAACTTTTTTCCCATTATTGGAAGCGCGCCGGTAGGCCCAGACCATCATCGCAATGCCTGCGAAAATCATGGGGAGGGAAAGCCATTGCCCCATCGACAGGCCGAGCGCGAGAAGTCCGAGGAAGTCGTCCGGCTCCCGGGTGAATTCGACCAGGAACCTGAATGTCCCGTAACCTATGAGGAATAGGCCTGAAACCGCGCCCATCGGCCTTTCCTTCTTCGAAAAAAACCAAAGGATGAGGAAAAGACAGACCCCTTCAAGGAAGAATTCGTAAAGCTCGGAAGGATGCCTCGGCTGCATGTCCATCTTGGGGAAGATCATCGCCCAGGGCACATTCGTCGGCCTCCCCCAGAGCTCGCCGTTGATGAAGTTGCCTATCCTGCCCGCCCCAAGCCCCAACGGAACGAGGGGCGCGACGAAATCGGTCACGGCCAGCCACTTCTTTCCTGTCTTCCTTGAAAAGAACCAGACCGCGGTGATCACCCCGATGAGCCCGCCGTGGAAGGACATCCCTCCTTCCCAGACGTAGAATATGTGCAGGGGCTCCTTCAGGTAATCGGAAAACTTGTAGAAAAGAACGTAGCCCAGCCTCCCCCCGAGCACCACCCCGAGCGCCCCGTAGAAAAGCAGGTCGTCGAGCTCCTTGATCGTCCAGTCAGGCTTCGACCTGATCCTGGTCCTCCCGATCAGCAGGAAAAGGGTGAAGCCTATCAGGTACATGATCCCGTACCATCTGATCGATATCGGCCCGAGATGGATCGCGACAGGGTCGAAATCGGGATGGATCATCATTATGGCAGGCCTTTTTGGGTTAGAATTGGCAATTATATTCGACTTCAGAGGTTCTTCAATGCCGGCATACCGATCCAGAACGACAACTCATGGCAGGAACATGGCCGGAGCCCGCGCGCTGTGGCGCGCAACCGGCATGACAGACAAGGATTTCGGGAAACCGATCATCGCTGTCGCCAATTCCTTCACCCAGTTCGTTCCGGGACACGTGCATCTGAAGGATCTGGGCCAGCTCGTCTGCAGGGAAATCGAGAAGGCGGGCGGCGTGGCCAAGGAATTCAACACCATCGCAGTCGACGACGGCATCGCGATGGGCCACAACGGCATGCTCTACAGCCTTCCTTCCCGTGAACTGATAGCGGACTCCGTCGAATACATGGTGAATGCCCACTGCGCGGATGCGCTGGTATGCATCTCGAACTGCGACAAGATCACGCCCGGCATGCTGATGGCGTCGCTGAGGCTCAACATCCCGACCGTATTCGTATCGGGCGGCCCGATGGAAGCGGGAAAGATCGTCATGAGGGGGAAGGAACTCCATCTCGACCTGGTGGACGCGATGGTCGCCGCTGCCGACAGCCGTATCTCCGACGAGGAAACAGCGCAGCTCGAGCGTTCGGCCTGCCCGACATGCGGTTCATGCTCAGGCATGTTCACCGCGAATTCCATGAACTGCCTCACCGAAGCGCTCGGCCTTTCCCTTCCTGGGAACGGATCCCTCCTCGCGACCCATGCCGATAGGAAGAAGCTCTTCCTGGAAGCGGGAAGGCTGATCGTCGAACTGGCGAAGCGCCATTACGAAAAAGAGGATCATTCCGTATTGCCGAGATCGATTGCGACATTCGAGGCATTCGAAAACGCCATTGCCCTCGACATCGCCATGGGCGGATCGACCAATACCGTTCTTCACCTCCTCGCTGCGGCTGAAGAAGCGGGCGTGAATTTCACGATGAGGGACATGGACAGGATGTCCAGGAAGATCCCCAACCTGTGCAAGGTCGCACCGGCCGTCCAGACCTACCACATGGAAGACGTCCACCGCGCCGGAGGCGTGATGGGCATACTGGGAGAACTCGAAAGGGGCGGACTTCTCCACAATCATACCCTGACCGTTCACAGCGCGAGCATGAAGGAAGCGCTGGAAAAATGGGACGTGATGCGAAACGGCGATGCCCACGAATTCTACAGGGCGGCGCCCGGGGGCATACCGACCACTGTCGCATTCAGCCAGGATGAACGCTTCGATGAACTCGATGTCGACCGCGCGAAGGGCTGCATCAGGGATATCGATCATGCCTACAGCCAGGACGGCGGGCTCGCCGTGCTTCACGGAAACATCGCCAAGGATGGATGCATCGTCAAGACTGCGGGGGTGGACGAAAGCATCCTGAAATTCACAGGACGAGCGAGGGTATTCGAAAGCCAGGAAGAGGCTGTGGAGGCCATTCTTTCCGACAGGATCGTTTCGGGGGATGTGGTCGTGATCCGCTACGAGGGACCGAGGGGAGGCCCAGGCATGCAGGAGATGCTCTATCCCACGAGCTACCTGAAATCGAAGGGGCTCGGAAAGCTCTGCGCGCTCCTCACCGACGGAAGGTTCTCCGGAGGAACATCCGGCCTCTCGATAGGCCATGTCTCGCCTGAAGCTGCGGAAGGCGGCGCGATAGGGCTGATAGAGGAAAACGACATCATCCATATCGACATTCCCGGAAGAACCATCAACCTCGAAATATCGGGCGCCGAGCTCGAAGAAAGAAGAAAGAAAATGGACGACAAGGGCGCCAAGGCATGGAAGCCTCTCGGCAGGCAGCGGCATGTCTCCCCTGCGCTCAGGGCCTATGCGGCCATGACGACGAGCGCCTCCCGCGGCGCCGTCAGGGACGTTTCGCAGATAGAATGATGTTCGACCCTGTCAACGGGGCGGCCTGCAATGGCGTTTAGCGATTGACACCTTTTCCATTTCCGCGTGGGGAAAAAAGGCGTCTGGTCGCGGAGCTTTGTCTCAAACCCGAAGGAGGAGATATAAATGAAAGCAACGATTGCGGCAGCAGCCGCAGCGATGATGTTTTCCGGCGCAGCCATGGCGGAAAACCCGATGGACCTGGCAAACAAGTTCGGCGGCGATTGTCATGTCTGCCATGCCATAGACCACAAGGTCGTCGGTCCTGCATGGAACGATGTCTCGGCCCGCTACAACGCCGAAATAAAGGCGGGCAAGGCGACAGAGAAGCAGATAGAGGACCAGCTCGTCGCCAAGGTCACGAAGGGAGGAAAAGGCAACTGGGATGCAGTGACAGGCGGCATGTCCATGGTTCCCCATCCGGTCAAGCCGACCCAGGCCCAGCTCCACGAAATCGTCAAGGCCATCCTTGCCCTCAAGAAATGACCCAGGATTTCATCTGACGAGCCGGCCTCGCGCCGGCTTTTTGTTTGAGACATGAAAACAGCCTTCATCATCCTCTCCCTGATCCTGATTTCCGGCTGCTCGAAATCTCCTCCCGCACCGGCAATGTCGAAGGGGCTCGAACTCGCCGAAAAAAGCCAGTGCCTCCCCTGTCACGCCCTGGAGACCAAGGTGATCGGCCCTTCCTGGAAGGCAATCTCGAAGAAATACAACGAAGAGATCAGGTCGGGAAAAGCAGGCAGGAAGGAAGTCGAAGCCATGCTCGAGAAGAAGATCGCGATGGGCGGAAAGGGCAACTGGACAGGGGTCACCGGAGGGATGTCCATGCCGCCCGCCTACCCCAGGGTATCGAAGGAAAACATCGGAAAACTCGTGCATTTCATTCTTTCTCTGAAAGAATGATGCAGTTTGACAGCCCGAATCAAGTCGCAGATAATCGCCCCAGAACATTCGAAAGCTTTCCAAAATGCCGCGTTCTTTCCTCATCCTATTGGCAGCGATCCTGGCAGGCTGCGCGAAGCATGAATCGGGCTCCGAACTCGTCATCAGGATTGGTTCCGTCGCCCCCCTCACCGGCCCCCAGTCCCATCTCGGCAAGGACAACGACAACGGCGTCAGGCTCGCGGCATCCGAACTCAATGCATCAAACCTCGTCATAGGCGGGAAGAAGGCCAGGATCGAGATCCTCTCCGAAGACGACCAGGCTGACCCGAGAACCGCCACGATCGTCGCGCAGAAATTCGTCGACGAAGGCGTGAACGGCGTGATAGGCGACCTCAATTCCGGAACGTCGATTCCCGCATCGAAGATCTACAGCGATGCGGGGATTCCCCAGATCTCCCCTTCCGCAACCGCGATCGCCTATACTTCCCAGGGATTCGCCACGGCATTCAGGGTGATCACCAACGACAGGCAGCAGGGAGAGGCGCTGGCGAAATTCGCAGTGGACGACCTGAAGGCGAAATCCATCGCCGTGATAGACGACAGGACGGCCTACGGACAGGGGCTCGCCGACGAATTCGTCAAGGATGCCAGGGCGCTGGGCGCGAACATCGTCGACCGGGAATACACCAATGACCATGCGACAGACTTCACCGCCATCCTCACCTCGATCAAGGGCAAGCATCCCGACCTGATATTCTATGGCGGGATGGACGCCCAATCCGGCCCGATGATGAGGCAGCTGAGAAACCTGGGATCCCAGTCCCTTTTCCTCGGCGCAGACGGATCGAAGAGTCCCGAATTCATCAGGCTGGCAGGCCAGTCCGCCGAAGGGGCCTATGCTTCTTCCCCCGGAATGCCTGTAGACAAGATGCCGGGGGGCCCCGAATTCATGAAGAAATTCGAAGCGAAATACGGAAAGATCCAGATCTATTCCCCCTATTCCTACGACGCGACGATGGTGATGGTGGAAGCCATGAAGAAGGCCGGTTCGGCGGAACCCTCGAAATACCTTCCGTGGCTTTCCAAAGTCGAATGGAACGGCGTGACGGGGCCGATCAGCTTCGATGCAAAAGGCGACATCAAGAGAAGCACAGTCACCCTCTACAGGGTCGCGAACGGCGCCTGGAAGGCGATTAACTAGGCTTCATGGAAATCTTCCTCCAGCAGCTCGTCAACGGCATCGTCCTCGGATCCATCTATTCTCTCGTCGCGCTCGGCTACACCCTCGTCTACGGCATCATGGGCCTCATCAATTTCGCCCACGGGGACGTCGTCATGATAGGCGCGATGGTGACGCTCACCGTGATCAGGCTGCTCTCCGGCAGCGGGCTTCCAGGGCCGCTCGTCGTGCTTTGCGGCCTCGGCGCCGCAATCCCCTTCTGCATGATGACGGGCTATCTCATGGAAAGGATAGCCTACCGTCCGCTGAGGAACGCGCCCAGGCTCGCCCCCCTGATCACTGCGATAGGGGTCTCCATCCTGCTGCAGAACGTCGCGATGCTGATATGGGGAAGGGAATATCTCTCCTTTCCGCAGCTGCTGCCTGCCCATGCCTTTCCCTTCCTCGGCGCATCGATCAGCTTCATCCAGATTCTGATCGTCGCAGGCTCGGGCATCATGATGGCCTGCCTGTCAATCCTCATCAGGAAGACCAGACTGGGCAACGCCATGAGGGCTGCATCCCAGAACGCGGAAGTGGCGACGCTGATGGGGGTCGAGGTCAATTCCGTCATCTCGATCACATTCATGCTCGGATCTGCGCTTGCAGCCGTGGCAGGAATGATGGTGAGCGCATACTACGGCATCGCCCACTACGACATGGGCTTCCTGCTGGGACTGAAGGCCTTCACTGCGGCAGTGCTGGGCGGGATAGGCAACATGGAAGGCGCCATGCTGGGCGGACTGCTGCTCGGGATCATCGAAAGCATGGGAGCGGGCTATCTCGGCACCCTGACAAATGGTGCGATGGGAAGCAACTACCAGGATGTCTTCGCATTCTTCGTGCTGATACTCGTGCTCATTTTCAGGCCATCAGGACTCCTCGGAGAAAGAGTCGGAGAGCGGCCATGAAGACCCTGGCGAAATACGCGATCCCTGCCGCGATCCTCTGCATTCTCCCTTTCCTGATCGATGCCGCCTTTGGAAAGACCTGGGTCAGGATAGTCGATTTCGCCCTGCTCTACGTGATGCTCGCCCTCGGCCTCAACATCGTCGTCGGTTTCGCAGGCCTCCTCGATCTGGGCTATGTCGCGTTCTTCGCGGTGGGCGCCTACCTCTATGCCCTTCTCGCCTCCCCCCATTTCGGACTGCATCTGCCATTCTGGCTCGTTCTGCCCCTCGGCGCCTTCGCAGCAGGACTGTTCGGCATCCTGCTCGGCGCACCGACATTGAGGCTCAGGGGGGATTATCTCGCCATCGTGACCCTGGGATTCGGGGAAATCATCCGGATCTTCCTCAACAATCTCAACGCCCCGTACAACATCACCGGAGGCCCCCAGGGAATAGACCTGATCGATCCCGTCAGGCTCGGCCCCTGGTCTTTCGGGCATTCGGTTTACGCCTATTATTTTCTTTTCCTGTTCTTCGTGCTTTTCACCGCATTCGTCTCGACAAGGCTTCAGCATTCCAGGATAGGGCGGGCATGGATCGCGATCAGGGAGGACGAAATCGCCGCGGAAGCCATGGGCATCGACACCCGCAACGTCAAGCTCCTCGCCTTCGCAATGGGCGCAAGCTTCGGCGGCCTCTCGGGCGGACTCTTCGCCGGTTTCGAGGGATTCGTCAGCCCCGAGAGCTTCAACCTGATGGAATCCGTGATGATACTGTGCATGGTCGTGCTAGGCGGAATGGGCCATATCAGGGGCGTGATATTCGGCGCAATCCTCCTTTCCGTCCTTCCCGAAGCGCTGCGCTATGTCGGTCCGCTCCAGCAGTCCGTTTTCGGCAGGATCTACATCGACCCTTCCAGCCTCAGGATGCTGCTCTTCGGGCTCGCCCTGATACTGGTGATGCTGATGAGGCCGGCAGGCCTCTGGCCTTCCCCCACCAGGAAAAGGGAACTCTCGGCAAAGGGCGAGACCGCCAGGCACGAAAACACCAATGTCTATGATGCCGGACGCTAGACTTCTCGAAATCGAAAATGTGAGCAAACACTTCGGTGGGATTCTCGCGCTCACCGATGTTTCTCTTTCCATAGAAAAGGGGGAGATCTATGCCCTGATCGGCCCGAACGGCGCCGGCAAGACGACCCTCTTCAACGTGATAACCGGCATATACAAACCTGATTCGGGCAGCTTCAGGATGGAAGGCATCGATCTGTCCGGCAAGAAGCCCAGCATGATGGCCAAATCCGGCATAGCCAGGACATTCCAGAACATCAGGCTCTTTTCGAACATGACGGCGCTCGAGAACGTCATGACGGGAAGGCACTGCAGGAGCAAGTCCGGAATCATCGGCGCGATATTCAGGAACGGCAATAATAGGACAGAAGAAATCGAGACGGAAGAAAAGGCGATGCATCTGCTCGATTACGTCGGCATAAGAAAACATGCCGACATGCTCGCCAAGAATCTCTCCTACGGCGACCAGAGAAGGCTGGAGATCGCGAGGGCGCTCGCGACGGAACCGAAGCTCCTCGCGCTGGACGAACCGGCTGCCGGCATGAATCATTCCGAAACGGATTCGCTGAAAGGCCTTCTTGAGCGGATAAGATCCGACGGCATCACCATCCTGCTGATCGAGCACGACATGAAGCTCGTGATGAATCTCTGCGACAGGCTGGCCGTGCTCGATTTCGGAAAAAAGATCGCCGAAGGCAAGCCGGGCGACGTGAGTTCGAATCCGCTCGTCATCGAAGCCTATCTGGGGGGATCATGAGCCTTCTGGAAGTGAAGGACCTGCATGTTTCCTACGACGGGATAAAGGCCGTCAGGGGACTCGACATCACGCTCGCCGAGGGAGAAATCGTCTCCCTCGTCGGCAGCAACGGCGCAGGAAAAAGCACCACCCTCAGGGCGATCTGCGGCATCACGCCATTCCAGTCCGGAAAGATACTGATCGAGGGGCGGGACATCAGATCCATCCCCCCCCATCTGCTGGTTAGGGAAGGCATTTCGCTGGTCCCGGAAGGAAGAGGCTTATTCGGCAGATCGACAGTCGAAGAGAATCTGATGATGGGCGCCTATTCGAGGCGGGATGCCGAAATCGGCAAGGACCTCGAAAAGGTCTATTCGCTTTTTCCAAGGCTCCTGGAAAGAAGAAAGCAGCCTGCCGGCACCCTGTCGGGCGGGGAACAGCAGATGGTGAGCCTGGGGCGAGCGCTGATGAGCCGGCCGAGACTGCTCTTCCTCGACGAGCCTTCCATGGGTCTTGCCCCCATCATGGTGCAGAAGATATTCGAGATCATCAGGACCATCGCATCGACCGGCATGACGATCCTGCTCGTCGAGCAGAATGCAAAGGTCGCCCTTTCGTTGTGCAGCAGAGGATATGTCATGGAAAGCGGCAAGATCATCCTTTCCGACAGCGCTTCATCCCTGCTCGCGAATCCCCAGGTGAAGGCCGCCTATCTCGGCCAATAAACCCTTGCCAAACCCCGGGCAATTGGATAGACTCTTAACCTGCAATTCGTTGCAATCAGCTTCTAAATAGACGGGGAGAGGTGACAATGGAAAGTTTTGTTCCTACAGCGGTTTTCTTGATCGGGATCATCCTGGCTTTCAAACTCGGCGGCCTGGGGATCGACAGGGTTGTCGAAGGTCAGAAACAAAAACAACAGAAGTAAGCCAATTCTTGCTTCCGACAAAGAACCCGGGTCTTCCGGGTTTTTTGTTTCAGGGAACCGCTTCATGCAAAACGATCAAAAGAAACTCATCAAGTTCTTCCTGATGTCCGCCATCTCCTTCGCGATAGGGACGATACACGGCACGCTGCAGGTCTTGCCTCCCATCAGGGCATGGCTGGATTCGATAGGCAGTCCTTACGGTGGACCGGGTCACATGATCGATCCGCTCGCCCACGCCCACATCAATCTCGTAGGGGGGCTCGTGATGCTGGGAATGGGGGTGACCTATTACATGCTGCCGATACTGAGCGGAAAAAGCATTTATTCATGGCGCCTCGTCAGCATGACATTCTGGTTCACTGCGCTCGGCGTGCTCGGATTCTATTTCGCCCAGGTGGGATTCGGGATCAAGGAAGGCTTTCTTTTCCTGAGCCATCCTGAAGAGATCCCTGCAGTTCACCATTATTACGGCATCATCATCAGCATATCCGCATCGACCATGGCGATAGGCTTCTGCATCTATCTCGCCAATATCGTCATGACTTTGAAGCGTCCATCCTGATCGGGAAATAAAGGACGCTTTTCTTTCCTTCGCCTTCTATCTGGACCTGAAGGACGTTTCGTCCCGGCTCGAGATCCGCTGCGCCGTGATAGACGCCGAGATCCCCATCCGGGAAGGTCTGCTTCCATGCGTCACTTTCGTTCGTCCTGAGCGAAACGACGAGCCCGTGTATGCCCTTGCCGTACTTGCCGCTGACTTCGACCATCACCTCGTTCATGCCGGTCCGGGGCGGGCTGGGCTGGGTTTCGACCCTGACGTCGAACCCCTCCCATTTCTGCGGGGCGGAAGCAGGCTCTGAAGAGCAGGCGGAAAGGAAGACGAGCAGAAGCAGCATCCGCTTCATCAGCGCCTTCCGTTCTTTTCCAGGTAATCGACGAGCGGGGCGAGATCCTTCTCTGGAATTTCACCGAATCCCTTGGTGACTCGCCAGTTCTGCATCCTCGCCACGACTGCCGGCCATTCCCTTGCAGGGTGTGCCGAAGGATAGGGCGCGCCGTGGCATTCAGTGCAATAGTTCGTCACCAGGGCCGCGCCTTTCGAATTCGGCTCGGGAAGGGTCGCCGCAAATGACATCGCAGGCAACAATCCTGCAATCAGCACAAACTCAGTTCTTTTCATCCTCTTTCTCCGCGTCCATATCGTCGTTGGGCGGTCCCTGATGATTGACCATGTAATAGACGAAGGCAGCGCCCACTGCAACATAGACCAGTGCGATGGCATAGCCCCAGTCCAGCCAGTGGCGCTCTACCCCTGGCCTGTTTCCCCAGAAAGGAAAGCTCAACCCTATGGCGACGAGAAGAACCGCGACCACGACGGCGATGAACCAGTAAGGCACGCTTCTCTGGGATTTCGGGATGTATTCGGTGAGCTCCCAGTCCTCCATGCCCCGCTTTCTCAGCCTCTCCTCGTCGGAGGCATAGCCGAAATGGTCATCAGGGGTTTCCCCCCATTCGGATTGGACTTCGGAAAGCGCATTCTTTCCTTCTTCCTTCGTCATTTCATACCTCGCATCGAATAATGTTCTATGTTGAAGCTTCCGCTCCAGCCTCCGTCCGAATCGGCCCTGATCGATACCCTGTGGAGTCCCTGGGGGAGACTGCGGGCGATATGCAGCGTGACCTTCCTTCTCTTCGCCGCATCGAGATGGAAGCTTGCCGCATCCAGCCTGTAGCTTCCCTCAGGCAGCCCCGAGACGTGAAGGCTGATTTCCGCAGGCTTGTAAAGCTTGTTGGCGATCTCTATCTGGTAATCCTGCCCGCTGCTGTCGAACCTGTCCGCCGAAAGATTGAAAGGGGAATAGCTGTAGAGCCCCCACACGAACATCGCAAATCCGAGCAGCGTGATGGGTCCTGTCCAGCTCACGCGGGAAACCAGCGAACCCACATTGTCCCTGAATGAAGCGCCCCGGTACTTTTCCTTCTTCCTCTCCCCCATTTCGAAGCTCAAAAGCCCCTTTCCGCCTTCCTTTGCATGAAGCCTGTCGCAGGCATTGATGCATTCACCGCAATTGATGCAGCTGTCGTAGAGATCCGTCTTTTTCGGGTCGAGCCCTATGAAGCAGGCTGTGACGCAGTAATTGCATTTCGCGCAATCGGCAGACCTGCTTTCGTCGTAGAGGACGTGAAGCGTCTCCTTCGTCCTGAAGAAATGCTGCCATACCCTGTATATGCAGGAGAAGCGGCACCAGAAGTGCCTGATCACCGCGATGTCGAGCAGGATGATGATGACGCAGACGAAATAGATGTAATGGAGCGATTTCGCGAGATGCCTGTCCGGGCTGAATGTGACGAATGCCAGCACGTCCCGGGGGGAATAGAAATAGAATAGCGGGATGATGCCGAAGAACAGCGCGGCGGCAAGAAAAGATGCGCCCAGCATGATCCAGTTGACCGCCTTCCTTTTCGATGCGGCGACGATCGGCGCATTCCCTTCCAGGCTCACTTCAGCCCTTTTGCCCAGCAGCTTCCTGGTCATGTAATTGGCCCATTCCGCCATCGTGTTCTGGGGGCAGGCCCAGCCGCAGAATACCGTCCCTGCGGTCGAATAGAGCATCACTGCGCTGGTCGCGATCATGATCCAGAGTCCGAACATCAGGAAGAAATCGGAAAACCATATCTGCCTGTTGAGCACGACGAACGCCCCCGCCACGGGATCGATTCTGAAAAGTCCGCTGGCGGGAATGAGGATCGCGATGGCGATGATGCCCGCCTGAACAGCCCTTCTCGCAAGATGGAGCTTCATCCCGGGCTTCGGCGTTCCGATCACCTTGATCGGTATCTTCGAAAGCGCATCGCTCAAGGCGCAACCTCCCTGTCCAGAGGAGAAATCGCGAACAGCCTCGTCCTGTAAGCCTCGACAGCTTCCCTGTTTCCGGCTGCACTTTCGAGCTGCATCATCTGCCGCAGCGCTTCGACATCATCCGGATATACTTCAAGCACTTTCTTCAATGCCGCCTTCCTGTCCATGCCATGCCCGATTGCCTCGGGCAGTGAAGCCATCATGTTATCAGCCAGAGTGGATGCAATCCAGCGATCTTTCGGGTTGGCTTCATAGGCGTATCGCCTGAGCTTCATCGCTTCCATGTCTTCTCCCGCCATGAAAGCCATCCAGCTCCTCGCCCCGAGCTCCGCGCCGACATAGGCGCCCTCGAAGGAACGATGGTCTTCCGCGTCGATTTCGAAGGTCTTTTCCGCATCTCCAAGGGAAGGCCTTTTCCTGAGCAGCGATTCGACCACCTTCGGCAGATCCATTTCGCCGTCGTATCGCGCCCTAGGCAGACTGAATTCGATATGGGGAGACCATTCACCCTGGATCGGACCTTGCCCTGCCTCTATCGGCCCCCAGTATCGACCGAGCCATGTCCAGAGCCCTTCCCCGCCTGTCGCATCGTCATTGCGCCTTTCATCGAGTTTCGAAAGGTTGGCCTTCATCTCGGCAGCATTGGCAAGGCGCCCATTCGGCCCGACGAGCGCGAGATGCATGCCGTCGACGAAAAGCACCGCATTCGGGAAAACCTCCCTGAATCCGCGCAATACCGCCCCGATCGATTCCCTGTCGAACTGGTTGAGCGCCAGCCACTGCACGAATAGGCCGTTCTCGGTCAGACGGCTCCTGGCATGCTGGAATTCCTGGCGTGAAAGCAGCGCCCCGACGCCTGTCAGGTCCGGATGGAACAGATCGCCGACGATGACGTCGTATCGCGCATTGGACGCCATCAGAAAATGCCTTGCATCGTCGCGGTAAATCTTCATCTTTCCTGTCACGTTTCCGTTGGACTGGGCGAACCAGGTTCCGGCAGCATGGATCGCGCCTTCGGAAAGTTCCACCGCGGTGCGCTGAAGGTTCTGATAGGGAAGCGAGCCTGCGGCGGAGATGCCCGTTCCCAGCCCGAGGAAAAGAATCGA
Organism: Pseudomonadota bacterium; assembly: GCA_021848825.1. GTDB lineage: Bacteria > Pseudomonadota > Gammaproteobacteria > Burkholderiales > JABEVD01 > JABEVD01. Next base: position 4,400 of record JAJZTQ010000039.1, on the reverse strand, counting down.
ATGCGCGTCCGGGTGAAGGATCAGGGGAAGCCTCGCCTGGTTCTTCTGCACGAATACGGCTGTCGGATCTGTCGATGCATCCATCCTCTGAAGGTCGGTCAGGAGGAGTCGCTGCCCGTTTTTTTCCTCCACGACATGGGTCACGACAAGCGCGTCTTCATAGCGGTAAAGATCGCGGCTGTCCGCCTCTTCGACGGGAAAGAGCTTGTTCACCTCGGGGAAATGCCATACCGGATAGGCGAAAACCACGAGAATCGGAATCGAGAGCCAGGCCAGCCTGCTTTTCACCCAGGAGAGGCCGAAAATCAGGAACCCCAGCGCGGAAATCGCAATGGTCGCAGCCGTCCCGAAAAGGGGGATGAAAAGAAGCCCGCCCAGCAATGCGCCGAGCGCCGCGCCCAGCGAATTGATGCCGTAAAGCCAGGCCCCTTTCGCATCGAATCTTTCCGAAAGAAGGGGAAGCCATGCGCCCAGGGCGAGCGTCACGGGAAGCGTCATCAGGGCGAGCATGCCTCCTTCCCTGAAGAGCGCGGCGGAAAGCGAAGGGAACTTCGAACTCTCCACCCATGCCGAATAATGCGGAAAGAGCCAGAGGCTTGCCACGGTGAAAATGGATGCGCAAAGGGGCAGAACGAAAAGCCAGACTTCCCTTTTCCTCGAAATCAGGCTGCCAATTCCCATGCCTGCAAGATAGACTGCCAGGATCACTGCCAGCACGTATTCCGTTCTCAGTAGGACGAGACTGTAGAGTCTCGTCCAGCCCACCTGCAGCATCAGGCTCGATGCCCCTATTCCCGCGTAGGCGAGAAGCTTCCATTGCCTCGGGAAATGCCGCTCTTCCGCGAATTTGCCGACGCTCCCCCTGGAGATGACGAGAGCCGAAGCGCCGACAAGGAGGCCGATGGATGCAACCAGCCTGACCGATCCTGTCCATCCCACTTCGGGAAGGAGACCCAGGGGGAGCAATGCGCCGAATGCCGCCCCCGCCGTATTGAGCCCGTAAAGGGCGCCCAGGCTTTTTTCCTCGGCCGCTCTCAACACCATCGGAAAGCTCGCGCCCATTGCCGTCGCCGGAAGAAGCAACAGGATGACCGAGACGAAGCCCTGGAAGCCAAGCCATGAAAAAAGGGAAAGCGTCGATGAAAGCGCGATGATTGCCGATTCCGTTCTGTCGAGCATCGAGGGCAGGAAGAGCGAATAGAGCGCGACGCCGAGCTCGAGACTCGCGAATGCAGCCAGCGGATTTCTGACCTTCCACTTCGATCCGAAAAGGCTGCCCAGCCCGAGCCCCGCCATGAAGGCGGTGACGGTGAAAACCACGCCGAATATGCTCGCCCCGAATTCGATGGAGAGCATCCTGGCCCAAAGCACTTCGTAGGCGACTCCGGTGACGCCTGATGCCGCATAGAGCAGGCCGAGATGGGCCTTTCTTTCTGTCAAGACTGCCCTCTAGAAGGGGAAGAACCAGACCAGTCCCACTATGGCATGGGCGATGGCGAGACAGAGACTGAGGGAGGCGATGACCATATGCGCGACGAAGACCTTCTTGCCGAAAACGCCCATCGCGATTCCGAGCACGGCTGTCGTTATCAGCATGACGAGAAGCGGGATGCCCATGAAGAACATGATCTCCTGTTTCCGCTTCGTGTCCGGGTCGTTCGGGTTCTTCGTGTCCCCGCCCTTGTTGAACGATTCGACGATCTGCAGTCCCGATTCGTCGGCGCTCGCTTCATGCTGCATCGGCCATGCCATGAAAAGGAAGCATGCCGACAGAATCATGAACAGTGATTTCAATTGCTTTCCTCCGATTTCTTTTTCTTGTTCGAATAATACCAGGCGAGATAGGCCATCAGGACGAAAGGGAAAAGGATGACAACCCCTAGCCCGATGAAGATGTACCAGAGCGTGTTGAAAGTGACATGCATGTAGCGGTAGCTGTCGAGCGCGAAGACCGCCTTCGACTGCAGCAGCGCAAAGAAGAGTGCGAATCTGACCAATGATCTCATCCCGGATCCTTTACTTGATGTCTTCCGCGCAGCGGAAGCCGTAGAAATCCGATGCGTAGTTTGGAAGAGAAAAATTCCTCTGGAAGCTCTGGGTCGAGAACGGATCGCTCCGCCATGTCCCCCCCCTCAGCACCTTGAATTTGATGTTCCTTGTCCTGCTTCCGCCTCCGACGTCGAAAAGATCGAGGGATGCCTTCGTGCCCTGGTAGGGGAGGAAGTCGGAAGAAGTCCATTCGCTGACATTTCCCGCCATGTCCATGAGTCCGTAAGGGCTCGCTCCTTCGGTGTATTTCGTCACGGGAGTGGTGTTCCCGACTGTGTAATAGGTATTGAGCCTGGAAGGATCCATCTTGTCCCCCCATGGCCAGCGCCTTCCGTCCGTACCTCTCGCCGCCTTTTCCCACTCCTCTTCGGTGGGAAGGCGTTTTCCCGCCCATTTCGCATAGGCATTCGCATCCGCCCAGGTGACCATGGTGACGGGATGGAGCTCGAATCCCTTCGGTATCTTTCCGTCCTTCCAGGAAAGCGGCGCCCTGTAGCCCGTCGCAGCGACGAATCTCGCATATTGGGCATTGGTCACGAGATACTTGTCGATCTTGTATGAGGGAAGGTCGACCACATGCTCAGGACTGTTCTGGGGATCGGCCTGCTCCATGTTCGTTCCCATTTTGAATGGGCCTGCCGGTATCACGATCATGGTGTCTAGCATCTTCCATTGCGCCGGGCTCAAAAGCGCGTCCGCCCCGGCGATCGTGTAGCCCTTCTTGCCCAGGCCTTCCTCGTTCTCCTCATGGGTTTCTATCTCTTCCCCGGCAGCCCGGATATGGGCTTTCACCTGACTGGGATCGATGGTGGCCTTTTGCCTCATCTCGGCGATCCTGTTCGCGCCGAGCTTGACGACATGGATCGCGCTGCCGAGGAACACCACCGCGATGCAGGTCGCGAGGGTGGCCATCAGATATTTTTTTCTCTTGTCCCGCTCCCCATCGGGAATGAAATAGGAACGCTCAGTGCTCATCTTCTGCCCGAACCTCTCCTGATTTCTTGTAGAGCGTCTCTTTCGCTCTTCTTCCGTAGGTACTCTTGACATACACTTCGCCGAGAATCCCGCCGAAAGCGGCCGCTTCTATGCACAAGATGACGAAGAATCCCCACCAGCCCATCGGCATCAGATGATGTTCGGGCGGAATCTTCCAGAATTGGATTTCGAAAAGGTAATAGCTCAGGATCCTGACGAAAAATGGCGGAAAATAGCAGAGCCATTTTCCGCCGAGGCCGAATACGATGGCGACGCAGAATCCGGCGAAGAACGGCAGGATGAATACGTCGAGGAACCACAGGAAGCTGAAAGTCGACAGCCCGTGAAAGAGCTCGATATGGACGCCGAGCAGTCGGTCGCCGAAGAAATTGATCGCAACCCCGATCACGAATGCGAGTATGCCGTCCCTGTGTCGCTTCGTCAGCATCATGGCTTGTATTCCTTCCCTGTCAGTTTCTCGTACTCGGCCTTCCTCGTTTCCATGAGATACCAGTTCTTGACCTTCAGGCTAGCAAGATATTTCGCGATCTCATGCCTTTCCGAATCGGGAAGATTCGAATAGGAAGGCATCCTGAATTCAGGCTTCATCCTCGATGGAACGACAGCCTGCGGATCCCTGGCGGAAAGGTAATTGTAGAGCCATTCTTCCGACCTGATCGAGCCGATCCCGTCCAGCCTCGGCGCAGGCACGCTCTGCATCATGCTCGCCGCCCCGCCCCAGAGCGAATGGCAGTCCTTGCAATGGTTGTCGCGGATGAGGCCCAGCGCCTTCTCCCCCTCGGCCCGGCTGACCGTCGTATAAAAGGGAATTTCCCTGTCCCTTTCCTTGTTGACCGATTCGTTTCCGACCATCCGCTTGATCATGGCGGCCCCCACTATCACGGCCATCACGATCAGTATTCCCTTCTCGCCTTTCCGCATCTAGGTCGCTCTTCTCTGCTTGGCGAGTTTTTCCTGGGCGAGCACTTCTTCCCTCCTGGCGACCTGCTCCTTGATCACCTGCCTGCTCTTTTCCCAGTCTTCCTTGGACATCTTTTCCTGGTCGTCTTCCTGGAAGATCACGTACTTGATGTCCTCGTCGAACTGTTCGTGCTTCTTCGCCCAGATGATCCAGTAGATGCAGGCGAGGATGATCAGGCCGCCTGCGATGAGCCAGAGATAGATGCTCCATCCGTCGCCCAGGGATTCGAGATAACCGTTGATATAATCGTACATTTTGAACTCCTAAAATAGGTAATCGAAAACCATCTGGGTGGCGCCGAAGAAGACGGCTACCACGACGCCCAGGATGATGGCGCCGAACATGTACTTCTCCCCGGTGCGAAGTTTCGTCTTCTTCGACGATTTCAGGAAGA
>JAJZTQ010000011.1 GCA_021848825.1 Pseudomonadota bacterium | reverse complement strand
GATCTCATCAAGGGAGGCAAGTTCAGGGAAGACCTTTATTACCGCCTGAGCGAAATCAGCCTCAATATCCCCCCCTTGAGGCAGCGCGACGGGGATGCAGCGCTCCTCGCGCATGCCTTCCTCGAGAAATTCAGCAGGCAGCAGGGCAGGTCGTTGAAGGGATTCAAGCCCGATGCCCTGGAGACGATCGAAAGTTACGAATGGCCTGGAAATGTGAGGCAGATGGAAAATGTCATCAAGCGTGCAGTGATCATGGCCGAAGAAGCGCAGATTTCGGCAGATGATCTTGCGCTCGATACGGTGCTCAGGGAGTCGGGCCCCATCAATCTCAGGCAGGTCAGGGAAGAGGCGGAACGCACGGCCATCATCCGCGCGCTCGGAAGATCAAACGGCAACATCGTTCAGGCGGCGGACATTCTGGGCGTGAGCAGGCCCACGCTATACGATCTGCTGGATCGGTACGATATCAAGAAAATGTGAAAATCCCATGATCTATTCAAGTCTGGATGATTTGCCTTCGGCTTGCGGGGCGTTGTTCGACGAAGCGGGAAAATCGAGCTTCTTTCATACGCTGCAATGGTACCGGAATCTTGTCGAAAACGGCCTGCCAGAAGGGGCGAAGTACAGGATTTACGCGATTGACGGGGAATCAGGGGTGGAAGGCATGCTCCCCATGATGCATGACGGGAAGAAAAGGCGCCTTGATTCCCTCGCCAATTATTATTCCTCGCTTTTCATGCCGCTGGTCCGCGAAGCAGGGAATTTGCGATCCCTTGTCGATGCGCTTCGCGACGATGAAATGAAGTGGGAGAAGATCGATTTCCATCCCATGGACGTCGATTCCCCTTTTTTTTCCGGTTTGATCGATGCGCTCAAGCGGTCAGGGATGATCGTCATCCCCTATTTCTGCTTCGGCAACTGGTATCTCGAGGTCGGCGGGCGCACTTACAAGGAATATTTCGAAACGCTGCCCTCGAAGCTGAAGAACACGTTGAAGCGGAAATCGAAGCAGCTTCTTTCTTCCCCTGGGACCAGGCTCGAGATAATCTCGGAAAAAGGGAAGCTGGATGAAGCGATCGCTGCCTATCAGAGGGTTTACAATTCAAGCTGGAAAGTGCCCGAACCTTATCCCGATTTCATGCCCGGACTGATCAGAACCTGCGCTGAGCAGGGCTGGCTGAGGCTCGGCCTCGTGCATGTCGATGATGAGCCCGTCGCGGCGCAGGTCTGGATGGTCAAGGACGGCATCGCCTCCATATACAAGCTCGCCTACGATGAGCGCCATGCCAAGCTTTCCGCTGGCTCCGTCCTGACGTCCAAGCTGATGGAGCATGTCATCGATGTCGACAAGGTCCACGAAGTCGACTACCTCACCGGGGACGACGACTACAAGAAAGACTGGATGTCCGCGAGGCGCGAAAGATGGGGGCTCGTCGCCTACAACAAAAGGACATTCAGGGGATTTTTCGAGGGCATGCTGAATTTGGCTTGGAAGAGATACAAGGGAGCCCGAAATGGCGGAACTGCTGCATGAACTGATTTATGATGCCGCGACGAGGGCGCCGGATGACGATGCGCTTGTCTTTCAGGGGCAGGTGCTGAGCTATTCGGAACTTGGCAGCCAGGTGGAAGCTGCAGCTTGCCAGTTGCTCGATCTCGGGCTGTCAAGGGGAGAGCGCGTTGCAGTCTATCTCGAAAAGCGCATCGAGACCGTTGCCGCCATTTTCGGCGCGTCCCGTGCAGGAGGCGTTTTCGTTCCCATCAATCCCATCCTGAAAGCCGAACAGGTGGCCTTCATCATGAAGGATTGCAATGTACGGATCCTCGTGACGTCAAATGACAGGCTCGCGCTTCTGTCAAGCGTGCTGAAGGATTGCCATGATCTGCATTCCATCATTCTGGTCGGGAAAGGGGAGGCGAGTCTTCAGGGGATCGAGGTGGTGTCGATGAATGCATCCGGCGGCTCTTCGAAAAAGCCCCATCCCGTCATCAATGCGGACATGGCAGCCATCCTCTACACTTCAGGCAGCACCGGAAAACCGAAAGGGGTCGTGCTTTCCCATCACAACATGATGACAGGCGCAAGAAGCGTCTCGCAATACCTCGAAAACAACCGGGAAGACAGGATTCTTTCGGTGTTGCCGCTCAGTTTCGATTATGGTCTTTCGCAGCTGACGACGGCTTTCTGCGTCGGCGCCGTTTCGGTGTTGATGAATTATCTCCTGCCCCGCGACATCGTCAAGGCTGTGGAGAAGGAAAATATAACCGGGCTTGCCGCCGTTCCTCCGCTCTGGATCCAGCTTGCCCAGCTCGAATGGAAGGGGCATCTCCGATATTTCACGAATTCGGGCGGGGCGATGCCGAAAGCGACGCTCGATGCCTTGCGCGAGAGACTCCCGGGTGCGAAGCCCTATCTGATGTACGGGCTGACCGAGGCTTTCCGTTCTACCTATCTTCCACCGGAGGAAGTCGAAAGAAGACCCGACTCGATCGGCAAGGCGATTCCCGGCGCCGAAATCCTGGTGCTGAGGGAGGATGGTTCTCCCTGCGTGCCTGGAGAACCGGGCGAGCTGGTGCACAGGGGAGGGCTCGTGTCCATGGGCTACTGGAACGATCCGCAGAAAACTGCAGAGCGCTTCAAGCCGCTGCCGAACAGGGAAGGGGGGCTCGTCATCCCCGAAATGGCGGTATTTTCTGGCGATACCGTGCGCCTGGATGAAGAAGGCTTCCTTTATTTCATAGGGCGCAGGGACGAAATGATCAAGACCTCGGGCTACAGGGTGAGCCCGACTGAAGTCGAGGAAGTGATCTATTCTTCCGAAATGGTCGGCGAAGCCGTGGCGCTTGGGCTTCCCCATGCCGTTCTGGGGCAGGAAATCGTCGTCATTGCAACGCCTTCGAAGGAAGGGGCGCTTGACGTGGAGCTGCTCCTTGCACAGTGCAGGAACAGGCTTCCCGCCTACATGGTGCCCTCCAGAATCCATGTCAGGCAGGGCAGTCTGCCGAGGAACCCGAACGGCAAGATAGACAGGAAGTCCCTTGCAATCGAACTCGCTGGCGATCAATATTCGCCATGATCGTTCCATATCAAGTATAATCGATTCATCCCCCCTGGAAGTCGAGCCCCCTTTTCGCGGGATCGCTCCGGCAATTTATTGAAATCAAGGAACATTGAATGCAAATGAGCGAAAATTCTCTGGAGCGGCGCATCGACGTGACGGTGCCCGTTGCCCTTTTCAACCAGGAAGTCACGAAGAGGCTGCAAAAGCTCGCGCATACCGTCAAGTTGCATGGCTTCAGGCCGGGCAAGGTCCCGCTCAAGGTCGTTGCGCAGCAGTTCGGCCCCCAGGTCAGGCAGGAAGTGCTCGAGGGCGAACTCGAAACTCGCTTCGGAAACGCGGTCAGGGAGCAGTCGCTGAAGGTTGCGGGATTCCCGAAATTCGAGCAGAAGAGCGAAGGGGAAGAAAATCTCGTTTTCGGCGCGACATTCGAAATCTATCCTGAAGTCGTGATTGGCGACATATCTGCCTCGAACATTACCCGACCCGTCTACGAGATAGGAAAGGCCGATATAGAGAGGACGATAGAGACCCTGCGCAAGCAGCGCGGCGTTTTCGAGCCCGAAGACAGGGCGGCGCAATCCGGCGACAAGGTCGACATCGATTTCATCGGCAAGATCGACGGGGAAGCCTTCGAAGGCGGCACGGCGAAAGGCGTGGAAGTCATCCTGGGGCAGGGAAGCATGATTCCCGGATTCGAGGATGCCATTCTCGGGATGAAGGCCGGCGAAACAAAATCGGCCGAAGTGACCTTTCCCGAGGATTATCACGGGCGCGAAGTGGCCGGGAAGAAGGCGGTTTTCGACATCACCTTGAATCGCGTGGAAGGCTTGAAGCTTCCTGAAGTGGACGAAGAATTCGCGAAAAGCCTCGGCATAGAAAGCGGCGACATGGAAGCGGTCAGGGCCGAGATCGAGGGCAACCTGAAAAGGGAGATCAAGAGAAGGATACAGTCGAAAATGAAGGATCAGGTGATGCAGATCCTGCTCGATTCGACGAAAATCGAGCTGCCCAAATCCCTCGTGGAAATGGAGAAGCATCGTCTTGCCGAGCAGGCAAGGCAGGATCTGGAGGCGAGAGGCATGAAGGCGAAGGACATGCCCATTCCCCGCGAGCTCTTCGAGGAGCAGGCCAATCGCAGGGTAACCCTCGGTCTCATCCTTTCCGAGCTCGTGAATCAGCACGAACTTCATGCCAAGCCTGACCAGATCAGGGCGGTGATAGAAGAGTTCGCGCAGAATTACGAGCACCCTGAAGAAGTCGTGAGATGGCACTATGCCGATGCTTCCAGGCTGAACGATGCCGAGTCGCTCGTGCTCGAGGACAATGTCGTGGAATGGGCGCTGGCTTCAGCGAAGGTCGACGACAAGCCCGTTACTTTCGAAGAACTGATGGGGGCCTGAAATGCAGAATTTTGAACCGCAAGGACTCGGCCTCGTGCCGATGGTGATCGAGACGAGCGGAAGAGGCGAGCGCGCCTATGACATCTATTCAAGGATGCTCAAGGAAAGGGTCATTTTCCTCGTCGGGCCGGTGAACGAGGGTACCGCCAATCTGATCGTCGCCCAGCTTCTTTTTCTGGAATCCGAAAATCCCGACAAGGATATTCATTTCTACATCAATTCCCCTGGCGGATCGGTTTCCGCAGGGCTTGCCATTTATGATACGATGAGATTCATCAAGCCTGATGTCAGCACGCTTTGCGTCGGTCAGGCTGCGAGCATGGGTGCTTTTCTGCTTGGCGCGGGACAGAAGGGTAAGCGTTATTGCCTGCCGAATTCCAGGGTCATGATCCATCAGCCCATGGGCGGATTCCAGGGCCAGGCCACGGATATTGAGATCCATGCGAAGGAGATCCTCTATTTGAGGAGCCGCCTCAACAACATGATGTCCGAGCATACCGGGCAGCCGCTCGATGTGATCGAGCGTGATACCGACAGGGACTATTTCATGAGCGCTGAAGAGGCTGTGAACTACGGTCTGATAGACAAGGTGCTCACCAGCAGGACAGTGGATTGATTGCTACGAAGGGGACTCGCTATGTCGGATAAGAACGGCGGTGAAAAAATGCTCTATTGCTCTTTTTGCGGCAAGAGCCAGCAGGAAGTCCGCAAGCTGATCGCAGGCCCTTCAGTTTTTGTCTGCGATGAATGCATCGAGCTCTGCAACGATATCATCCGCGAGGAAGCGCAAGAGCAGGCGTCCAAGCTTTCCCAGTCGGATCTTCCCGTTCCCAGGGAAATCAGGGCGATACTCGATCAGTATGTGATAGGCCAGGATCAAGCGAAGAAGAACCTTTCTGTCGCAGTCTACAATCATTACAAGCGCCTCAAGAATCTTTCCAGGAAGGACGACGGGATAGAGCTAGCAAAGAGCAATATCCTGCTGATAGGACCGACCGGCTCGGGCAAGACGCTGCTTGCCCAGACCCTGGCGAGGCTGCTCAACGTGCCTTTCATCATGGCGGATGCGACCACCCTGACCGAAGCGGGCTATGTCGGGGAAGACGTCGAGAACATCATCCAGAAGCTTCTGCAGAAATGCGATTATGAGATAGACAAGGCGCAGCACGGCATCGTCTACATAGACGAGATCGACAAGATCTCCCGGAAATCCGACAATCCTTCCATCACCCGGGATGTCTCGGGGGAAGGCGTGCAGCAGGCGCTCTTGAAGCTGATAGAAGGAACGGTCGCCTCGGTGCCGCCCCAGGGGGGAAGGAAGCATCCCAACCAGGAATTCGTGCAGATCGATACCACCAACATTCTCTTCATCTGCGGCGGCGCCTTCGACGGTCTGGACAAGATCATCAGGGCAAGGTCCGAAAAGGGCGGGATAGGATTCGGTGCCGAAGTCAAGAGCCGTGACAACCGCAAGGATGTCGGGGTCGTTCTGCGCGATGTCGAGCCAGAGGACCTGATCAAGTACGGACTCATTCCGGAATTCGTCGGAAGGCTTCCGGTCGTGGCGACCCTGGAGGAGCTCAACGAGGAAGCCCTCATCCAGATCCTGACCGAGCCCAAGAACGCGCTCATCAAGCAGTATCAGAAGATGTTCGGCATGGAAGGGGTTGAACTCGAGGTAAGGGAACAGGCGCTGCATGCTGTCGCGAAGAAGGCGCTCGCCCGGAAGACCGGGGCAAGGGGATTGCGCTCCATACTGGAGAATGCGCTTCTGGACATCATGTTCGACCTGCCTTCGCTCAGCAATGTGGACAAGGTCGTGCTCGATGTCGGCGCGGGCGGCGAGATCAAGCCGATACTGATTTATTCCGAGCAGGCCAAGCTGGCGGATTCCGCCTGATCGAAATATTGGGGGAGAGGGCTTGAAATAAGTCCATGTCGCCCCCATTCCATCACCATACAACTTTCAAGGTGAGCCATGATGTCCGATCTAGTCGAGAACAAAGCCAGTCAACTTCTCATGCCGCTTCTGCCGCTGCGCGATGTCGTGGTTTTTCCGCACATGGTCATTCCGCTTTTCGTCGGGCGCGCCAAATCGATCCAGGCGCTCGATGCCGCGATGGAATCGGGAAAGAGCATCATCCTGGTTGCCCAGAAATTCGCTGCCAAGGATGAACCTTCAGCCGAAGACATGTATCGCATCGGCAACGTGGCCAATATCCTTCAGATGCTGAAGCTTCCGGACGGGACGGTCAAGGTGCTCGTCGAAGGTTCTCATCGCGCCGAGATTCTCGAAATACTCGACAGGAAGAATCATTTCGAGGGGGTCGTTACCCTCGTTCCGGAGAACGAGACGGAGAATCACGAAATAGAGGCGATGAGGCGCGCGCTGCTCGCGCAGTTCGACCAGTATGTGAAGCTCAACAAGAAGATTCCTGCGGAAGTGCTGACTTCCCTTTCTTCCATCGACGAATCGGGAAGGCTTGCCGATACGGTCGTCGCCCATCTTCCGTTGAAGCTGGAACAGAAGCAGGCTGTGCTCGAGATATTCGACGTGCAGAAGCGCCTCGAACATCTGCTCGGTCTGCTGGAAGCTGAACTCGACATCCTGCAGGTGGAGAAGCGCATACGCGGGCGGGTCAAGCGCCAGATGGAGAAAAGCCAGCGCGAATACTATCTCAACGAGCAAGTGAAGGCGATCCAGAAGGAGCTCGGTGAAGGAGAGGAAGGCGCTGACCTCGACGAGCTTGCAAAGAAGATAGAATCTGCGCAGATGCCGAAGGAGGCGCGCGCAAAGGCTGAATCGGAACTGAAGAAGCTGCGCATGATGTCGCCGATGTCTGCAGAGGCGACAGTCGTCAGGAACTACATCGAATCGCTGGTTCAATTGCCATGGAAGAAGAAGAGCAAGATCAGCCGAGATCTCGCTGCTGCGGAAGATATACTCGAGCATGACCATTACGGCCTCGAAAAGGTCAAGGAACGCATACTCGAATACCTCGCCGTCCAGCAGCGCGTCGACAAGCTCAAAGCGCCGATACTCTGCCTCGTCGGCCCTCCCGGGGTCGGCAAGACTTCCCTGGGGCAGTCCATCGCCCGTGCGACCAACCGCAAGTTCGTCAGGATGTCCTTGGGCGGCGTCAGGGATGAGGCGGAAATACGCGGCCACAGGCGCACCTACATCGGCTCCATGCCGGGCAAGATATTGCAGAACATGGGCAAGGTGGGGGTCAGGAATCCACTTTTCCTGCTCGACGAAGTCGACAAGATGGGGGCGGATTTCAGGGGTGACCCTTCCTCCGCCCTTCTGGAAGTGCTCGACCCCGAGCAGAACAGCACCTTCGTCGATCATTATGTCGAGGTTGAGTACGACCTTTCGGATGTGATGTTCGTCGCGACTGCCAACACCCTCAACATTCCTGCGCCGCTTCTTGACAGGATGGAGGTGATCAGGCTTTCGGGCTATACGGAAGACGAGAAGATCAACATTTCCATGCGCTACCTCATCAAGAAGCAGATGAAGCACCATGGCCTGAAGGAAACGGAGCTTTCGGTATCCGAAAGCGCTGTGCGCGACATCGTCCGCTACTACACCAGGGAGGCAGGGGTCAGGAGCCTCGAACGGGAAATCGCGAAGATCTGCCGCAAGGTGGTGAAGATGCTGCTTCTGAAGAAGACCGAGCGAACCATCACCGTCACGTCAAGAAACCTCGACAAGTTTCTTGGGGTGAGAAGGTACAGCTACGGCATGGCCGAGAAGAAGAACCAGGTCGGGCAGGTCACCGGGCTTGCCTGGACGGAAGTCGGCGGCGATCTGCTGACCATAGAAAGCGTGATGCTGCCCGGGAAAGGCAAGACCATCACCACCGGCACCCTGGGCGAAGTCATGCAGGAATCGATACAGGCTGCGCTTTCTGTCGTGAGGAACCGTTCAAAGTCTCTGGGTATCGCGGAAGACTTCTATCAGAAGACGGATATCCATATCCATCTTCCGGAAGGGGCGACGCCGAAGGATGGTCCGAGCGCCGGGATTGCGATCTGCACCGCCATCGTGTCCATATTGACCGGCATCCCGGTCAGGGCGGATGTGGCGATGACGGGCGAGATCACCCTGCGCGGCGAGGTGCTTCCCATAGGCGGGCTCAAGGAGAAGCTTCTTGCAGCCCATCGCGGCGGAATCAAGCATGTGCTGATTCCGGAAGAGAACGTCAAGGATCTGGCCGAGATCCCCGACAACATCAAGAGCAAGCTCGACATTCATCCAGTCAAATGGATAGATCAAGTCATTGATTTTGCGCTAGAAAGCAAGCCTGTTGCGCTTCCTGGGGTGGCTGAGGAGGGGGAAGTCGAGGCCATTCCGGCCAAGATCGAGGAGATAGCCCAGCCTGTCGTCACCAAGCATTGACGGGAAAAGCGCATGGAAACTGGCTTTGCCTGTTGTAGGGCTGCAAAAAACATATTAGAATCGTCTTGCAATGCTATGAACAACCCTTTCAGGTTTGTGCTTGGCGAGGCGGGATGTTTGTCGATAGTGTAGTGAACGTAAAGGGGATTACATGAACAAATCTGAGCTTATTGATGCAATTGCCGACTCCGCAGATATTTCCAAAGCGGCTGCCGGGCGTGCCCTGGATGCGGTCGTCGATGCAGTGAAGGGCGCATTGAAGAAAGGCGACATGGTTACGCTGGTCGGATTCGGGACGTTCTATGTAGGCGATCGTCCTGCCCGTACGGGACGCAATCCCCGCACCGGCGCGGAAATCAAGATCAGTGCCGCAAAAGCGCCGAAATTCCGTGCTGGAAAAGGCCTCAAGGATGCTGTAAACTGACGCGATTTTGCGAAGCAATGCTTCGCAAAATCGTGACAGGGTGCTTAGCTCAGCTGGTAGAGCGTCGCCCTTACAAGGCGAATGTCGGGGGTTCGATCCCCTCAGCACCCACCAAACCCGCTCTATGGCGGGTTTTTGTTTTTCAGCTGCCCTGCGTTTCCTTTCCGGATTGACTGGACGTCGTGTGGTGCGATTTGCCGTGCCGGGAAGCCAGCTTCTTCCTGGCGCTTTCCTTGGCGGCTAGTTGTTCCTGTCTCTTCTCCATCTGTTTCACCTCGGGATGCTTGGCGATAAACCAGGCTGGCGGCTGGGCGGACGCGTCGATGGACGAGGCGGCGAACATGCCGAAAAGCATGATGGCAGTGATTCTCATGAAAATCTCCTCTCAGCGGTTGATATCGCGATGCGCTTGTTTTTCGTATTCCCTCCAGTGGACCCGGGATTTTCGAAAAAAGTTCTTGCTTGTTTGTAACAGCATTGTTGCAGGCTACAGTTGCGGCGAAACGCATTCTCTTGTAGAATTCCGCTTCTGTTGCAGCTAGACCCTGTTTCAAAGGTTATGGAGTGGTAGTTCAGTCGGTTAGAATACCGGCCTGTCACGCCGGGGGTCGCGGGTTCGAGTCCCGTCCACTCCGCCAACTGTTGAAGGACGCCTTGTGATTCCGTTCTGTACGGACTTCCCAAGGCGTTTTTCTTTTCTGTCCGGCGCTTCGGCGTGAATCCGGTCCCCCAAAGCACTAGGCGGGCCGCGCCTCGCAAACGAAGTTTTGTCCTGCGAGCCCGAGAAGATATCTGTCGAGATATTTTACACCTGCCTGTCAGTCCATCCGGCTATCTGCCTATCCTGATCAAAAACATCTCAGTAAATCAATGTTATGTCGTTACCGACAAGCTTGAGGCATGATAATTGCATGCTATGCGACGCGGTAGAGTGATGCGTGAAAACTAATAGCGATTAACAGGTTCGAGCGGTCTATAACGCCCCGATAAGGCACTTGGGTCCGCATTTTTTGGAATTGATCGTTTTTTAATGGCATTTACAATTCACCATTTGGGAGAAAAAACATGAAGAGGAAGATTTTGGCAGGCGCGATGCTTGCGATGGGTTTGTTGGGTGCGCAAGTTTCGCGGGCGAGCCTGATCAGCGTGGGCCCGGGATTGGTATATGACAACGTGGCGAACGTGACGTGGTCGTCTGACGCAAACCTTCTTGGCACAATGGAAGCGGGAAATGCGAATCTGATCAGCCAGATCATCGCTGCAGTACCTACGATTCACGATACGCCCAATTCCTTTGATAATGCCGGCCCTGGCAATTACAATGTGAGCGCAAGTGACTTCAACTCAAGCGGAGGTCCATCTGATTGGTGGGGCGCGATGGCCTTCATGGGCTATCTCAACAGCATCGATTACCTGGGACACAACACCTGGGAACTGCCAACGACCTACGATCAGAGCTGTTTCGGTTATAACTGCACCAACAGCATGCTGGGGGAGTTGTTTTATACAGCTTTGGGTGGAACGGCAGGGCATGTCATTCCAGCGAGCAGCCTGTTCACAAATGTCTTTTACGACTTGTACTGGTCCAGCACGGAGGACGCTTCCAATCCCGGGTACGCGTGGGAATTCACTACCTTCAATGGCGCTCAGGGCACGCTCGCCAAGAACCGTAATCGCTATTACTACTCGTGGGCTGTGCTTCCCGGCAATGCTGGCGCGGCAGGGCCGGGTGCCGTAGTGCCTGAGCCTGCAGGTCTGGCGCTGTTCGGGATCGGGCTTTTTGGAGTGATGGCAGTGCGACGACGCTCGGCGTGATCGATTCCATCGGCTTCACTCGGGCCGGCGCCCCGTGTTCGAGTCCCGTCCACTCCGCCATAAGGAAAAGCCCGTCACCTGCCCAGGTGACGGGCTTTATTCTTGGGTCTGTCAATAACGGATTTTTTAGGTATAATCACTCGGCCTGGAGGGCGAAACCTGTTTCGCCCTTTTTCATGATCCCATCACAAGCGATACCCCATGTTCGATTTCGTAGACAGAAACAGAAAAATAGTTCAAATCATACTCGGGCTTGTCATTCTGACATTCATGTTCTGGGGAATTCAGTCTTACAGGAGCGGCGGCGCGAACGACGCGGCGAGCGTGGATGGCGCGAAGATAGCGATGAGCGAATTCGATCTCGTGCTGAGGCAGCAGCAGGAGGACCTGAGACAACAGCTGGGCAGCCGTGCGGATCAGTCCATGCTGGACAGCCCCGGGTTCAAGCTTGCCGTGCTCGAGCGGCTGATCCAGAGAAAGTTGTTCACGAACGATGCCGAGAAGGTCGGCATAGCGGTCACCGACGATCAGCTGATTTCTGCGATCAGGGCCATGACCATCTTCCAGAAGGATGGCGCTTTTTCGGAGGAGCGGTATCAGAAACTGCTGCAAGGTCAGGGACTGACGGCCGTTCGATTCGAATCCGAAGTGAGAGAGGACATCGCAAGGGAGCAGCTGCTGGGGGCAGTGGCGCAGGACGGCTTCGTTGCACAGGCATCGGCAATGCAGTTCGTGAAGATGATCGATCAGAAACGCGTCGTGAACCTGGTCTCCTTCACGCCAGAGCAGTATCTCAAGGGGCAGCAGGTCAGCGAAGACGAGGTGGCGAAGTATTACAAGGATCATTCAGGCGAATTCAAGGTTCCGGAAGAGGTGAAAGTGGATTATGTGGTGTTTTCTCCGGAAACGCTTCAGTCCGGGATAGCAGTGAGCGCTGACGAGGCGAAACAGTATTACGATGCGCACAAATCGGAATTCAGCATTCCCGAAGAGCGGAGCGCGAGCCATATCCTGATCCCTTTGGCCAAGGATGCGACGAAAGCCCAGATCGATGAGGCAAAGGACAAGGCGGACAAGATTGTCGCTGAGCTGAGAAAATCCCCTGGCAAGTTCGCCGAACTGGCAAAGAAATATTCAGGAGATCCGGGTTCTGCAGCCAACGGCGGAAATCTCGGGTTCTTCAAGCAGGGCACGATGGTCAAGCCGTTCGACGACGCCGTCTTTTCCATGAAGCCGGGAGAAATAAGCGAACCTGTGCATTCCGAATTCGGATTTCACGTCATCAGGCTCGATGGGATCAAGCCGGCAACGACGCGTACCTTCGCGGAAGCGAAAGACGATATCGTCCAGGAAATCAGAAAGCAGCAGGCCGGGAAGAAGTACAGCGAAAATGCCGACAATTTCAGCAACATGGTCTATGAGCAGAGTTCGAGCCTCAAGCCTGCAGCAGATGCATTCGGTCTGCAGGTTCAGACGAGCGGCTGGATAGATGAATCGGGCAGCAATCCTTCATTCCCTTCCAGCAAGAAGCTCCTGAAGGCGGTCTTTTCCGATGATTCCATGAAAAAGAAGAGGAATACCGAGGCCATCGAAGTCTCGCCCAATGTTCTTGTCTCGGCCCATGTCGTCGACATGAAGCCCGCTTTCACGAAGCCCCTTGCCGAAGTCGCGGACGAGATCAGGAAGAAGGTCGTCCAGCAGAAGGCGCTCGATGCCGCCATGCAGCAGGGAAAATCGACGCTTGTCCAGCTTCAGGCCGGACGGGAGACATCCCTTTCGTGGCAGCCTGAAGTGGATGTGAGCAGGCGTGAAAGGCAGGGGCTTTCCCCGGACATCCTGAAGGCGGTATTGTCGGCCGACGTCGCCAAGCTTCCTTTCTATGCCGGCGTCGAAGGACCGACAGGCTATACCATCGTCAGGATCTCGAAGCTGATCGACGCTGGAGAGCCTTCTGCGCCGGAGCTCCAGGCAGTCAAGACCCAGATGAAAAACGCGGCTGCGGAAGAAGAGCTCTCCGACTACTTCATGGGACTCAAGGGCAGGGCCAAGATAAACGTCAATCGCAGCCTCATTTCCGGGAAGTGATCAGCCCATGTCGCCCAGGGTGGTGTTGAATCCAGCATCGACATAGGTGATTTCACCCGTGATGCCGGAGGCGAGATCGGAGAGCAGGAACGCGGAGGCATTGCCGACTTCTTCTATGGTCACGTTGCGCTTCAACGGGGCATTCTTCTCGACGAAATCCAGGATCTTTCCGAATCCTTCAATCCCGCTCGCTGCAAGCGTCCTGATCGGTCCGGCCGAAACCGCATTGACCCGAATGCCCTTTTTGCCGAGACTCTGGGCGAGATAGCGGACGTTCGCCTCCAGGCTCGCCTTGGCAAGCCCCATCAGGTTGTAATTGGGAACCGATTTCTCGGCGCCGAGATAGGAAAGGGTGAGCAGCGCCCCGTTTTCATTGAGCAGGGGAAGCGCTGCCTTGGCAAGGGCTGCGAAGCTGTATGAGCTGATATCGTGAGCGATCCTGAAAGCTTCTCTCGACATGCCTTCCAGGAAGTCGCCTGAAAGTGCTTCCCTGGGCGCGAATGCGATGGAATGCACAAGCCCGTCGAATGCAGGCCAATGCTTGCCGAGTTCCGTAAAAAGCGCCGAGATTTCCTGGTCGTTCGATACATCGCATGGCAACACGGTCTGGCTGTCGAATTCGGCCGCGAGCTTCTGAGTTCGTTCGAGGAACCTTTCGCTCTGGTAGGTGAAAGCGAGTTCTGCGCCCTGTTCCCTGCATGACTTTGCGATGCCGTAAGCGATCGAACGGTTGCTCAGGAGACCGGTCACCAGGATGCGCTTGCCTTCTAGAAATCCCATGTTTTTTCCTTCGTTGATGGATGGGCGATTATATCATGGGTGGTGATAGGGCCATCGAATGGGATAAACTGTAGGCTATGCAAAAATGCCTTCATTCCGGTACTTCCTTCCGCCTGCGGCAGGGGGGGCGATCGATACGCCTGCAGATCTTCCGGACGCTGCTCCTTCTCACTTCACTCTTTTTTCCTTGGACTGCCTACTCCGATTATGCGATCGCGCTTTACGGCGATCATTTCAAATACCAGGCCGGCTTCAAGCATTTCGATTACGTCAATCCCGATGCGCCCCAGGGGGGCGAGCTTTACGTGTCAGGAATGGGGGACTTCGAGAAATTCAATCCCTTCACGCTCAAGGGGCTGGCTGCAGACGGCCTGCAATATCTGGTGTTCGAGACTTTGGCCGTTCCTTCCTGGGATGAGCCCGATACCATGTACGGACTGCTCGCCGAAGACATCGAACCCGCCCCTGACGGCATGTCTATCACTTTCAGGATGAATCCCAGGGCCAGATTCTCGAACGGTGATCCCGTGACTGCAGAGGACGTGAAATATTCCTTCGATATGCTGATGAGCAGGAACGCGGCGCCGGTTTATCGCCAGTATTGGATGGATGTGAAGCGGATGGTGGTGGTCGACCCCATGACCGTGCGGGTGGAATTCGGGAGAAACAACCGCGAGCTGAGGACAGCCATCTGTCAGTTGCCCGTTTTCTCGCACAAATGGGGAAACGGAAAACCTTTCAACCAGATCGCGCTCGATCCGCCGATCGCGTCGGGCCCTTATGTCATCGAGTCCTATGATCCGGGAAGCCGCATCACCTATCGCCGCAATCACGCCTATTGGGGAAACGATCATCCGACCCGAAAAGGCATGTTCAACTTCGAGCGCATCACCTATCGCTACTACAGGGACACCCTGGCAAGAATGGAGGCGCTCAAGGCGGGCGATATCGATCTCATTCAGGAAAATTCCTCGAAGAACTGGGCGCGCAGCCATCAGGGCAAGCGCTGGGACGATGGAGAGCTGATCAAGACCACCTTCCCCAACCGGAATGGCGCAGGCTGGCAGGGCTTCGCCATGAATACGAGGCGTCCCCTTTTTCAGGACAAAAGGGTGAGGGAAGCGCTCGGATTGGCGATGGATTTCGAGTGGATGAACAGGATGCTTTTCTTCGGCCTCTACAAGCGCAGCCCGAGCTATTTCACCAATACGGAAATGGAGGCGAAGGGCAAGCCCGATGCAGCCGAAATCGACGTGCTGAACCAGTTGCAGAAACGCTTCGGCAAACTCGTGCCTGAGGAAGCATTCGATTCGATCCCTTTGCCTCCCACCACTTCCCCGCCCCATTCTCTTCGCGAAAACCTGAAGCGCGCCAAGACCTTGCTGGCCGAAGCCGGCTGGACATACCGGGACGGCGCCTTGAGAAACGCGAAGGGAGAGCCATTCCGGTTCGAAATGATGCTTCAGGACAAGATGCAGGAGCGTGCCTCCGCCCCCTACGCGCGCAACCTGGAAAAGCTCGGGATCAAGATGAACTACAGGGTCTATGACGCTGCATTGTATCAGCGCAAGGCGGAAAATTTCGATTACGACATGGTATGGGCAATGATGCCCGGTTCCCAGACACCTGGAAGCGAACTCTTCAGCTATTTCGGCTCTGAGAGCCGGAACATGCCCGGCTCCGACAACGCCATGGGGGTCTCGGATCCGGTCGTGGATGAGCTTCTTTCGCGCATCAGTCAGGCGAAAAGCAGAGAAGAACTCGTGACGCTCGTTCGGGTCCTGGACCGCATCCTGCGCCTTGGCTATTACATCGTTCCCCATTTCTACAGCAGCGTATACCGTGTTTCATATCGGCATACGCTGGCCTATCCGAAGGTTCTGCCTCTTTATTACAGCATAGAGGAATGGTCGGTTTCCACCTGGTGGATGAAGCAGGGAGAAAAGCATTGATCCGCTACATCGCAAAGAGATTGCTCCTCATGATCCCCACGCTCTTGGGCGTGCTTCTTCTCACTTTCACGGTCATCCAGTTCGTGCCCGGCGGTCCCGTCGAGCAGATGGTGAGCGAGCTTCGCGGAAAAGGGCATGGGGTTCAGGAAGCGGGCGGCGGACCTCAGAGCCTCTACCGAGGCGCCCAGGACATCGGTCCCCAGCGCATGAAGGAGATCAGGGCGCTTTACGGGTTCGACAAGCCAGCGCCGGAGCGCTTCTGGATCATGCTGAAGGGATTCGCAACCTTCAATCTGGGCAAGAGCTTTTTCCATCATGAATCGGTATGGGCGCTGATCAAGGAGAAATTGCCGGTTTCGATATCCATCGGACTCTGGACGCTCGTCATCACCTATCTGATATCGATTCCGCTCGGCATAGCCAAGGCGGTCAGAAACGGCTCGCGTTTCGATACGCTCACAAGCCTCGTGATCATGAGCGGCTATGCCATCCCGAGCTTCGTCCTGGGCGTGGTGCTGCTCGTGCTTTTCGGAGGGGGAAGTTTCCTGCAATGGTTTCCGTTGAGGGGGCTCGTTTCCGACAACTGGGCTCAGCTTTCATTGTGGGGAAAAATCACCGACTATCTTTGGCATATCACCCTGCCTGTGCTCGCAGAGGTGGTAGGCAGCTTCGCCGTGATCACCATGCTGACGAAGAACAGCTTCATCGAGGAAATCAGGAAGCAATATGTGATGACCGCGCATGCAAAGGGGCTGCCAGAGCGCAAGGTGCTTTATCGGCATGTCTTCAGGAATGCCCTTCTCCCGCTTCTGACGGGCTTTCCTGCAGCCTTCATCGGGGCATTCTTCACGGGGAGCCTGCTGATCGAGACGATTTTTTCGCTCGATGGCCTGGGCCTGCTTTCCTACCAGGCGATCATGCAGCGTGACTACCCCGTCGTCATGGGCACGCTCTACCTTTACACGCTGCTCGGCTTGGCTGCGAAGCTCGTCACCGACATCAGCTATGTGCTTGCCGACCCCAGGGTGAAATTCGAAGAGGTGTCGAGGTGAGGGGGCGGCTTTCTCCGAACAGGCAGCGCTGGCTGCGATTCAAAGAGAACAGGCTGGGTTATTTCAGCCTGCTGATCTTTTCCGCGCTGTTCCTGACGAGCCTTTTCGCCGAGGCGCTCTCGAACGACAGGCCCCTGATCGTTCATTACCAGGGTTCCTATTATTTTCCCCTTTTCCACGATTATCCTGAAACCGCTTTCGGCGGGGATTTTCCTACTCCGACCGACTATCTCGATCCCTATATCAGGGATCGGTTTTCCAAACCGGGAAACTGGGCGATCTATGCCCCGAATGTCTACAGCTACGACACCATCAATTATTTCGCCACGCTGCCCAATCCCGCTCCTCCCAGCGCGGAAAACTGGCTGGGAACGGACGACAGGGGGCGGGATGTTCTGGCTCGCGCCCTTTACGGTTTTCGCGTATCGGTGCTCTTCGGCATGGCGCTGACTGCAATCGGCGTATTCCTGGGGATTCTGGCCGGGGCCGTACAGGGCTATTTCGGCGGGAGAATCGATCTTTATTTCCAGAGGCTTTCGGAAATATGGGGATCCCTTCCGGAACTCTATCTCCTGCTGATATTCGCTTCCATATTCCGGCCGAGCATCGGGCTGCTGCTGTTGCTGCTTTCCCTTTTCGGCTGGCTGTCGCTCGCCGATTACGTGCGCGCGGAATTCCTCAGGAATCGCCAGCTCGATTATGTCCGTTCGGCGCGCGCCCTGGGTCTCCCGAGCGCGATGATCATGTGGCGGCATATTCTGCCGAACAGCCTGACCCCTGTCATTACCTTCCTGCCATTCAGGATGAGCGTGTCCATCACCGCGCTCACCAGCCTCGATTTTCTCGGGCTCGGCGTTCCGCCGTCGACGCCCAGCCTGGGCGAACTGCTCGCCCAGGGCAAGGACAATCTCGACGCCTGGTGGATAGGGGTCACTGCATTCACGGTTCTTTTCGTCACCCTTCTGCTGCTGGTATTCATCGGGGAGGGATTGCGCGATGCCTATGACACGAGAAGGGTGCGAAATTGACCCCCCTGCTTCAATTGCGCAATCTCTGCGTGAGCTTCGAAAATGACGGAAACAGGCTTCATGCCGTTCAGGATGTCTCTTTCAGCATCAATCAGGGGGAGAAGTTCGCGCTTGTGGGCGAATCGGGTTCGGGCAAAAGCGTCACCGCCTTTTCCATTCTCCGCCTGCTTTCGGCGAAAACAAGCGGGGAAATCAATTTCCAGGGTGAAAACCTCCTGAAGGCAAGCGAGCGGAAGATTCTGGGGATCAGGGGAAAGGATATCGCCATGATTTTCCAGGAACCCATGAGCGCCTTGAATCCGCTCATGAAAATCGGCGACCAGATCAGGGAAGTGCTCGCGCTGCATGAAGGAATGGATGAGGCTGCTGCGCGAGCGCGCGCCATTTCCCTGCTCGAGAAAACCGGCATACCGGAGGCTTCGCGCCGCTATTCGAGTTTTCCTCACGAGCTCTCCGGCGGGCAGAGGCAGCGGGCCATGATCGCCATGGCGCTCGCCTGTCGCCCGCAGCTCCTGATCGCCGACGAGCCGACCACTGCGCTCGACGTCACCATTCGCGCCCAGATCATGAATCTGTTGGACGAGCTGCAGCGCGAATTCGGCATGGCCATCCTGCTCATCACTCATGATCTCAATCTGGTGCGCCATTTTGCCGACCGTGTCGGCGTGATGCAGATGGGGCAGCTCGTGGAAATCGCGGAGACGGGGCAATTGTTCACGAATCCCGAACATCCTTATACCAGGCGCCTTCTGGACAGCCGCCCGGGAAACATCGTTCAGCCCTTGCCGGCGGAATTCGAATCTTCCGAGGATCTGCTGCAGGCAAATGGACTGCGCGTAGAATTTTCCTATGCCTCTGGATGGTTCAGGAAAAAAACATTCACCGCCCTGGAAGATGTCAGCCTTGCGGTGAAGCGCGGGGAAACGCTCGGCATCGTCGGGGAATCGGGTTCGGGAAAATCGACGCTTGCCATGGCATTGCTTGCCTTGCAGGCTGTAGCGGGAGGCGAATGCCGTTTCGAGGGCATTTCTCTCAATACGGCTTCAAGGGCTCAGCTGAGGTCATTGCGCGCGAGGATGCAGGTGGTTTTCCAGGATCCGTTCGCCAGCCTTTCTCCCAGGCTCACCATAGAGGAAATTGTCGGCGAAGGGATGGCCCTGCATCATCCTCGAATGCCCGTCTCCGAGCGCCGGGATCTCATCGTGCGGACCTTGGAGGAAGTCGGCATCGGGCCGGATGCGCTGACCAGATATCCTCATGAGTTTTCAGGCGGGCAGCGGCAGAGAATCGCCATTGCGAGAGCCGTCATACTCAAGCCGAAACTGCTCGTTCTCGACGAGCCGACCAGTGCCCTCGATGCTTCCGTGCAGAAACAGGTGCTGCTGCTTCTTTCGAAACTTCAGCTTGCCCATGACATGAGCTATCTCCTGATCAGTCACGACCTCGAAGTGATCATGGCGATGTCCCACCGCATCGCCGTGATGAAAGAGGGCCGAATTCTGGAGATCGGTCCTGCAGAACGCATCGTTCACTCTCCCCATCACGAATATACCAGGCGGTTGCTGGCGAGCGTGCAGTTTCGCGACCCGTGAAAAGGATTCTCTTGAGCGCTTTGATGCAGGTACGCTTTTCGTTCCAATTGAATTACAATCTTGTATGCGTTCACAAGATGAACTTGGTATCAATATGCCTTTCCGGGTTAAAATCGGCCGCTAATATCTATCAGGGAGTTCAATAATGAAACTGTCGGTTGTAGGGACAGGCTATGTCGGCCTGGTCACGGGTGCCTGTTTTGCCGAGATGGGGAACATCGTAACCTGCGTGGATATAGACGAGAAAAAGATCGAGAATCTGAAAAACGGGATTCTTCCGATCTACGAGCCCGGCCTCGAGGATATCGTCGTCAACAATTACCGGGAAGGCAGGCTGAAATTCACCAGCTCGCTGCCCGAATCGCTGGAAGGCGCGGCAGCCTGCTTCATTGCGGTGGGCACGCCGCCTGACGAGGACGGATCTGCCGATCTCAAGCATGTGCTCGCGGTGGCGAAGGAAATAGGGGAGAATCTCAAGGATTACTGCGTCATTGTGGACAAGTCCACTGTTCCTGTCGGCACGGCCGAAAAGGTGAGATCAGCCATCAAGTCGGAACTCGAAAAAAGGGGAGTTTCCGTTTCGTTCGATCTGGTGAGCAACCCCGAATTCCTGAAGGAAGGGGCTGCCGTCGAGGATTTCACGAGGCCTGACCGCATCGTCGTCGGCTGCGACACCGAGCGTTCCCTGGAAGTGATGAGGGAACTCTATTTTCCTTTCGTCAGGAACCACGAACGCCTTTGCCTGATGGGCATCAAGGAAGCGGAAATGACGAAGTATGCCGCCAATGCGATGCTTGCGACGAAGATATCCTTCATGAACGAAATAGCCAATCTCTGCGACAGGATGGGCGTGGATGTGGAGAAGGTGAGGCTGGGAATCGGGTCTGACGCCAGAATAGGCTATTCCTTCATCTATCCCGGATGCGGCTACGGCGGCTCCTGCTTTCCGAAGGACGTCAAGGCGATCATCCAGATGGCGAAGGATTGCGGGCTCGATCCCCTGGTATTGAATGCCGTGGAGGACAGGAATGCCGAGCAGAAACGCTATCTTTCGAAAAAGATCGCCTTGCATTTCGGGGAAGATCTTTCAGGGCTCACTTTCGCATTGTGGGGTCTTGCCTTCAAGCCCAGGACGGACGACATGCGGGAAGCATCCAGCATCGTTTTGCTCGAATATCTGATGGAGAAGGGGGCGAAAGTCAAGGCTTATGACCCTGTGGCGATGACTGTGGCAAAGCGGGAGCTGCCTGCGAAATGGTTCGATTCGGGCAATCTCGAGCTCGTCAATCATCAGTACGATGCGCTCCTGGCGGTCGATGCGCTTCTTCTCGTGACGGAATGGAAGGCTTTCAGGACGCCCGATTTTTCTTTCATGGAGCAGGTAATGAAGCAGAAAGTGATTTTCGACGGGCGAAATGTCTATGAGCCCGAGAAGGTCAGGAAGCTCGGCTTCGATTATTACGGCGTGGGGAGGTGAAATCCATGCATTCATTTCGAATGGAGAGAGATTAACATGCTGGTACCGGTCATCCTTTCAGGTGGGGCGGGCACGAGGCTATGGCCTGTTTCCAGGGAGAGTTTTCCCAAGCCTTTCATGAAGCTCCCGTGCGGGGAGAGCCTGCTCAAAAAAACACTTGCGAGGGCTGCGGGCATTCCAGGGGTCTCGGACATCCTCACGGTGACCAACAGGGAATATTTCTTCACGACGAGGGACGAGTATGCTTCTTCCAGGAAGGGAAAAGCGCTCGGTTTCGATTATGTGCTCGAGCCTTGCGGCAGGAACACCGCTCCCGCCATCGCCATGGCCGCCTTCAGCCTGATGGAAAACCGCGGGGAAGATACGCTGATGCTGGTGCTGCCGGCGGACCACCTGATCGAGAACCAGCAGGCTTTTTCCGAAGCA
Source organism: Pseudomonadota bacterium (assembly GCA_021848825.1). GTDB lineage: Bacteria > Pseudomonadota > Gammaproteobacteria > Burkholderiales > JABEVD01 > JABEVD01. The sequence goes on along the minus strand of JAJZTQ010000011.1, from coordinate 48,915 downwards.
GTCTCGCTTGCATGCGAGTATGCCCTTCAGGATTACCTCGTCACTTTCGGCATCCGCCCGACCTACCCCGAGACGGGGTACGGCTATATAGAATACGGCAATCCGTTCGGGGAGGGGGTGGGCGAAGTATCCAGCTTTTTCGAGAAGCCCTCGCTCGAACTCGCATCGGAATATCTCGAGAAAGGGAATTTCCTCTGGAATTCCGGCATGTTCTGCTTCAAGGCGGGGACATTGATCGAGGCGCTGAAGGGCTGCTCCCCGGAGGTGTTCGAGGCAGCCCTTTCTTGCTGGGAAAAATCCAGGCGAAACGAGCTTCCGGTCACCCTGGATGAAGCGAGTTTTTCCGCGATTCCCGACATTTCCATAGACTATGCCGTCATGGAAAAATCACGCAAGGTTGCCGTGGTTGCAGGGGAATTCGACTGGAACGACATCGGGTCCTGGAGCGCCGTGAGCGAACTGGTTCCGGAAGACGAGGCCGGAAACAGGATAGTCGGCACGGCCGTGATGGTGGATTCGGGAAATTGCTACATTCAATCCGAAGACCGTCTCGTTGCGACGGTCGGGGTGGACAACCTCCTCGTCATCGACACGCCTGATGCGCTGCTCGTTGCAGACAAGAACCGGTCGCAGGAAGTGAAGCAGGTCGTGCAGCGGTTGAGACTTGCCGAGCATGACGCCTACAAGCTGCACAGGACCGTCCACAGGCCATGGGGAACCTATACCGTCCTCGAGGAAGGGGAAAGATTCAAAATCAAGCGGATAGAGGTCAAGCCGGGGGCGGCCCTTTCGCTGCAGATGCATCACCACAGGAGCGAGCACTGGGTTGTGGTTTCGGGAACAGCGAAAATCGTCAACGGGGAACTGGAACATCTTGTCAGAACGAACGAATCCACTTTCATTCCCGCAGGAACGCCGCACAGGCTGATCAATCCGGGTGTGCTCGATCTCGTCATGATCGAGGTGCAAAGCGGGGAATATCTGGGAGAAGACGACATCGTCAGGTTCGACGATGTCTACGGTCGCGGCTGACTAGAAGCTGTTTTTCCATATCCTCAGGGCGGAAAAGACGTCCAGCCTGTCTCTGAGCGGTCGGCCTTCATGCCGTGACGCGCTTTCTGCGACCTCTTCGATGCCGCATCTCAGGAAGGGATTGGTCATCTTTTCCAGTCCTATGGTAGACGGAATCGTGGGCATGCCGCGCTTCCTGATTTCGAGCGCCTTTTCCCCCCGCTCGCGAAGCATGTCGTTGCAAGGTTCGACTTCCCTCGCGAAGGCGATGTTTGCAAGGGTGTATTCGTGGGCGCAGTAGACGAGAGTCTCTTCCGGAAGGCTGGCGAGCTTTTCGAGCGAATGCTGCATCTCTTTCATGGTCCCCTCGAAAACCCTGCCGCAACCGCATCCGAAAAGCGTGTCCCCGCAGAACAGCCTGTCTTTCGAGAGGAAAGCGATATGGCCCGATGTGTGACCGGGTATGTCCATCACTTCGCATGCCATCTCGATTTCAGGCAGGAAGACGGTATCGCCTCCTGATACGGGATGGGTCATTCCGGGTATGATTTCGGCTGCGGGGCCGTAAATCGGGCAGGAAAATTTCTTCTTCAGCTCAAGATTGCCGCCGACATGGTCGCCATGATGATGGGTATTGAGGATCGCGACGAGCGCGAGCCCTTTGCTCTCCAGATAGTCGAGCAAAGGCGCAGCGTCTCCCGGATCGATTGCGGCGGCATACTGCTTATTTCCCGCCACCCAGATATAATTGTCCCTGAATGCGGGAATGGCTTCGATCGTTGTCATGACGGGAATCCCGGTTCAAATCGAAATTATAGCTTATGACAGGACTCGAACACTGGCTTGAAACGCCCGCCGGGCAATACCTCCTCGAGCGGGAATATGCATGGTTCGACCAGAGCGTGGGGGATGTTTTTGGCTATCATGCCCTCCAGCTCGGGCTGGGAAGCCTCGACTTCCTGAGAGCGAGCAGAATGCAGCTCAAGCTCCGAAGCGATGTGGATGTCGCGCTGGATTTCTTCAATCTGCCTTTCGATTCCTGCAGCATCGATCTTGCAGTGCTGCCCCATCTTCTCGAATTCAGCGGCAATCCTCACCAGATATTGCGGGAAGTGAGTCGCGTGATGCGTCCGGAAGGCAGGATCATGCTGAGCGGATTCAATCCTTTCAGTCTTTGGGGCTTGAGGCGCCTTGCATCGCGCTCCGCTTCCGCGCCCTGGCATGGCGACTTCATTTCGCTTGCCCGGCTGAAGGACTGGCTCGCGCTGCTTGGATTCGAGGTGGCTGCAGGCAAGCTCTGCTGCTACATCCCGCCTTTCGATCAGGAAAAATGGCTCAACCGCTTTTCTTTCATGGAAAAGGCCGGGGATAGATGGTGGCCGGTATCGGGCGGGGTATACTGCCTTGTTGCAATCAAGCGAGTCAGGGGCATGCGGATCATCATGCCGAGCTGGAATGGGCTGGCTGCGAACCCCCTCGCTGTCAGGGAATACAATAAACCGCCGTGCAGGAAAACGAATGACGGAACAAGTTGAAATATTTACGGATGGCGCATGCAAGGGCAACCCGGGCATAGGCGGATGGGGCGCGCTTCTTCGCCATGGAATACACCGCAAGGAGCTTTTCGGCGGAGAGAGGGACACCACCAACAATCGAATGGAACTGATGGCGGTGATCAGGGCGCTGGAAGCCTTGAAGCGTCAGGCCAGGGTAAGGGTCCATACCGATTCCAGATATGTGCAGCAGGGCATCACTAGCTGGATTCACGACTGGAAGCGGCGGGGATGGAAAACGGCTGCCAACCAGCTTGTCAAGAATGTCGATCTCTGGCGGGAGCTCGACGAGCTCGTCGCCAGGCACGAGATAGAATGGCTGTGGGTCAAGGGACACAGCGGCCACGAGGGCAACGAGACCGCGGACAGACTCGCAAACCTGGGCGTTCAGAGCGTGATCGAGAAAGGGATGAAATGAGACAGATCGTGCTCGATACTGAAACGACCGGGCTCGACCCGAAGCTCGGCCACAGGGTGATCGAGCTTGCAGCCGTTGAAATGCAGAACAGAAGGCTGACGGGCAAGCGTTTTCACCGCTATCTCAATCCCGAGCGGGAGATCGACGAAAAGGCCCAGGAAATCCACGGATTGAGCCTTGCGTTTCTTGAAGACAAGCCGAAATTCAGGGACATAGCCGCCGAATTCCTGGATTTCGTGGAAGGTGCCGAACTCGTCATCCACAATGCGCCGTTCGATCTTTCCTTTCTGGACGCCGAACTGGGATTGATGAGTCTGCCCGGCATGACGAGCTACTGCACTTACATCGATACCCTGGTGATGGCGAAGGAGCGCCATCCTGGCAAACGCAACAATCTCGATGCGCTTTGCGAAAGATACGCCGTCAACAATGCCAAGAGAACCCTGCATGGCGCGCTTCTCGATGCGGAATTGCTGGCCGAAGTGTATCTCGCCATGACGAGAGGGCAGGAAAGCCTGGCAATGGAACTCGAGGACGCTGCTCCGGACGACATCGGCATGTTCGAACGGCGCCTCATCGTTCATCGCGCGGATGCGGACGAGCTCGCGGCCCATGCTGCGCAGCTTGAAGAAATAGACAAGGCGAGCAAGGGGTCGTGTGTCTGGAAGTTGACCTGATTTATAAGAAATTGGCATGAAAATCGGGTATGATTACGCCATTTCATTCAAACCTTGCTTATGAAAATCACCTTCCTCGACTTCGAACAACCGATTGCAGAACTTGAAGCCAAGATAGAGGAGCTGCGTTTTGTTCAGGACGAATCCGCAGTCGATATTTCAGAGGAAATTGACCGCCTTCAGAAAAAGAATCTCGGGCTGACGAAGGAAATCTACTCGAAGCTCAATGCCTGGCAGATTTCACAGGTCGCAAGGCATCCACAGCGACCCTATGCCCTCGATTACATCCAGCATCTCTTCACTGACTTCGAGGAGCTTCACGGAGACCGCGCTTTCGCCGACGATCATGCGATCGTGGGCGGGGTGGCGAGATTCAACGGCCAATCGGTCATGGTGATCGGCCATCAGAAGGGAAGGGATACCAAGGAAAAGATCTATCGCAATTTCGGCATGCCCCGCCCGGAAGGCTACAGGAAGGCGCTGAGGCTGATGAAGCTTGCCGAAAAATTCAATCTTCCCATCTTCACCTTCATCGACACGCCAGGCGCCTATCCGGGGATAGGTGCAGAGGAGCGCGGCCAGTCGGAGGCGATAGGGAGAAATCTTTACGTCATGGCGGAGCTCAAGGTGCCCGTGATCTGCACGGTGATAGGGGAAGGCGGATCGGGGGGCGCGCTGGCCATCGCCGTAGGCGATGCGCTGCTGATGCTCCAGTATTCGACCTATTCCGTGATTTCCCCTGAAGGTTGCGCATCCATCCTGTGGAAAAGCGCCGAGAAGGCTGCCGAGGCGGCCGAAACGCTCGGCATCACGGCGACGAGGCTCAAAACGCTGGGGCTCGTCGACAAGATCATCCCCGAACCGCTCGGCGGGGCGCATCGCGACTACGATGCGATGATGAAAACGCTCAAGTCCGCGTTGAGGGATGCATTGAGCCAGGCGCAGTCGAAGGCGATCGACATCTTGCTGAAGGAAAGATACGAGCGCCTGATGGGTTATGGGAAATTCAAGGAAGTCGCGCTCTCCTGATTCCGTCGTAGCCGCACGGGGGCTCCTTGCAAAGGGAAGCCGCGTCCTCCTCGGCCTGAGCGGCGGGCTGGACTCCATCGTTCTTCTTCATGTCCTGAAGAATCTCGAATCGGCAATCGGTTTCTCGCTTGCTTGCGTGCATGTCAATCACAAACTCAGCAGGAACGCGGAAAGCTGGGTCGGATTTTGCGAAAATCAGTGCAGGATGCTCGATGTTCCCATCCTGATCGAGGAAGTGGACATTTTTCCCTATCTGTCTTCGGGAATCGAGGCGGCTGCGCGCATGGCAAGATATGCGGTTTTCGAAAGGCTTGAGGCCGACCATATCGCGCTCGCCCATCATCTGGACGACCAGGCCGAAACCGTCATGCTTCAGCTTTTCAGGGGGGCGGGGCCGGACGGCCTTGCGGCAATGGGCGAGCGCATGCCTTTCGGGGACAAGATTCTCCTTAGGCCTTTCCTTTCGCTCTCCAGGAAAGAATTAGAAAATTATGCGCTGGAAAAAAGGCTTGAATGGATAGAGGACGAGAGCAATGCAGATCCCGCCTACGACAGGAATTATGTCCGTCACATGCTCTTTCCGGTGATCGAGAAGCGGTTTCCGGCATTCAGGGAAACGGTCTCCCGATCGGCGCTTCATTTTGCTGAAAGCGCGAGACTTCTCGATGAACTCGCAAAAATCGATGCATCCGGGGCGATAAGGGAGGGCTGTCTCGATCTCTCGGTTCTCGATCGGCTTTCCGCTTCGAGAGCAGGGAATCTGCTTCGGCATTATCTCGCCTTGAAAGGACTGAGAATGCCTTCCAGCAGGCGTCTTGCGGAAATGCTGAAGCAGCTTGCCTCGAAAAGCGCATGCGTTGCGCATGACGGCTGCGAGATCAGGTGCTACCGGGGCTTCGTTCATGTCGTTAAGGCGCTTCCCGTTTCAGTCGACTTCAGAAAGAGCTGGGCGGGTGAATCATCGATGGCCATTCCCGAGCTCGGCGGCATCCTTCATTTCGAAAAAGGCGAGGAAGGGCTGGATCCGGAAAAGCTTTTCGAGGTCAATGTCAGGGGAAGGTGCGGCGGGGAACATTTCCGTTTCCATGCGCAACGTCCGACCAAGCGCCTCAAGCATGCTTTCCAGGAAAAAGGCGTGCCGCCCTGGCAAAGGGAAAGAATTCCGCTTCTCTATTGCCGCGACCGGCTTGTCTGGGTGCCCGGATTGGGGACGGATCCGGATTATCGGGCTGTGCCCGGAAAACCGGGACTTCTCCCAAGGTGGGCACCGATTTGATCCTGAATGCGACATTGCCCGCAATCCCTGATAAAATATCGGATTTCTTGACTATATTTGGAGAAACGCATGGCTGTCGAACGCACCCTTTCCATCATCAAGCCGGATGCCGTGGCTAAGAATGTCATCGGAAAGATCATTTCCCGTTTCGAAGACAATGGCCTCAGGATCGCGGCGGCGCGCATGAAGCTGCTTTCCCAGAAGGAAGCGGAAGGGTTCTATGCCGTGCATCGTGAGCGCCCTTTCTTCAACGATCTCGTGAAATTCATGATTTCCGGTCCGGTCATGATTATGGTGCTCGAAGGCGAGAACGCCATTTCGCAGAACCGCAACCTGATGGGCGCAACCGACCCGAAGAAAGCCGACAAAGGCACGATACGCGCTGATTTCGCGGAAAGCATCGATGCCAATGCGGTTCACGGATCGGATGGTCCGGACACGGCTGCGACTGAAATCGCCTATTTCTTTCCAGCACTGGATGTATATACCCGTTGATGACGGTAAACCTGCTTGATCTCGATGCTGGCAAGCTCGCCGGATTTTTTTCGGAAATCGGCGAGAAGCCTTTTCGCGCCAGGCAGCTGATGAGGTGGATGCATCATTTCGGCGAAAATGATTTCTCGAACATGAGCGATCTCGCCAAAAGCCTCCGGGAAAAGCTCAGGGAAAGGGCAGAGATCAGGGTGCCCAGCCTCGTCAGGGAACTCGATGCAACCGACGGGACAAGGAAATGGCTGCTGTCCGTGGGAGAGGGCAATGCGGTGGAAACCGTGTTCATTCCCGAATCAGGGCGGGGCACCCTTTGCATATCGAGTCAGGTCGGATGTGCGCTGGAATGCAGCTTCTGTTCGACGGGCAGGCAGGGATTCAACCGCAACCTTTCCGCTGCCGAAATCATCGGCCAGCTTTGGTGGGCGAATCGGGCGCTCGGGCGTGAGCCTGGCGGGGAGCGCATCATCAGCAACGTCGTCATGATGGGCATGGGCGAACCCCTGCTCAATTTCGAGAATCTGGTGACTGCGCTCAATCTGATGCTCGACGATTCTGCATATGGTCTCTCGCGCAGGCGAGTGACCGTCAGCACGTCCGGCGTGATCCCGGCCATGGACAGGCTGGCCGAGCGCTGTCCGGTGGCGCTTGCCGTATCCCTCCATGCACCCAACGACGCATTGCGCGATGTGCTCGTGCCCCTCAACAGGAAATATCCGCTCAAGGAGCTGATGGCGGCATGCAACCGTTATGTCGAGCACGCGCCAAGGGATTTCATCACTTTCGAGTATGTGATGCTCGACGGGGTGAACGACACGATTGCTCATGCCAGGGAGCTCGTGAAGCTGGTGAAGGAGGTGCCGTGCAAGTTCAATCTCATTCCCTTCAATCCCTTTCCCGATTCCGGCTACGGCCGTTCGAAGAACGAAGCCATTGCGGCTTTCAAGGCGGTCTTGACGGATGCGGGCCTCATCGTTACGACTAGGAGGACGAGAGGGGACGATATCGATGCGGCATGCGGCCAGCTCGCGGGCAAGGTGCATGACAGGACGAAAAGGAGCAGGGAAGCGGCATGAGAAAACTGATCGTGCTTTTTCTGCTGTTGGCGGGATGCGCTTCACAGCCAGCCCAGCTCGATACTGCAAAAGATGCTAGGAACAGCGCCTCGGTGCATACCGAACTCGGGGCAGGCTACTATGGCAGGGGGCAGTATGCGGTGGCGATCCAGGAGCTGAAGGATGCGGTGAAGGCCGATCCGACCTACGCCCAGGCTTACAATGTGCTCGGCCTGGTCTACATGACGCTGAAGGAGGACGATGAGGCCGGGCAGAATTTCGAACATGCATACAGTCTGAGCCCCAAGGATTCCGACATCAACAACAATTACGGCTGGTTCCTTTGTCAGACCCATCGCGAGGTCCAGTCCATCCGGCATTTCCTGACCGCGGTCGCGAACCCCCTCTATTCGACCCCCGAGAAGGCTTACCTCAATGCGGGAATCTGCTCGGAAAAGATGGGAGAGCAATCGAACGCCGAAAAATACTACCGCGATGCCCTTCAGATCCAGCCCAGCATTCCGCAAGCCAATCTCGGTTTGGCGAGAATCTATTTCGGAGAAAAACAGTACGGTCTGGCGCGCCGCTATCTTTCGAGGTACATGCTGATGGGCGAACCCACCGCCGAGAGCCTTTGGCTGGGCGTCAGGATTGAACATGCGCTCGGCGGATCGGATCTTGAATCGGATTACGAAACCCAGTTGAAGCATCGTTTTCCCGAGTCGAGAGAAGCGCAGCAACTCAACGACGGAAAATTCCAATGACGGATGAAAGGAAAAGCCCCGGCCTCATCCTGCGTCTGGAACGCGAAAGGAGGGGGCTCAGCACGGAAGAAGTGGCAAGCAAGATGAGGCTGACGAGAAGCCAGTTGGAGGCGCTCGAGGCTGACGATTACGATGCGCTTCCGGGGATCGTTTTCGTCAGGGGGTTCATCAGGAATTACGCAAAGTTGCTTCAGATCGATCCGGCAGGCCTGCTCGAGAACATCGGCACGCCCAAGGAATCGATCACGCCTATCGAGGACGAGGGCATCCCTTTTCCTTCCGGGAAAAAGAAGACGGGTTTTCACTACGCGATCCTTTTCGTGCTGGCGGCATTTTTCATCCTGATGTTCGAGATGTACAGGGAAAATCATCGGGAACCTGCTGTCAAGCCCGTCAAGGCGCCTGCCGTGAAACCCGAGGCGAAGCCGGCAGCTGTTGAGCCCATGCCCGTTTCAGCGCCGCTTCCTGCTGCTGCGCCCGAATCTTCACCTGCCGCTTCGGCGCCGCTGCCGCTTTCCGCACCGCTGCCGCTTTCCGCGCCGTCTGCTTCGATATCCGCTCCGATCGTGCTTTCTTTCGACGCCCCTTCCTGGGTCGAGGTCAAGGATGGAAGCGGGAAGCTGATTTTTTCGAAGTTGAGCCCTGCGGGGTCGACTCAATCGATTTCCGGGCAGGCGCCATTTTCCATGACGATAGGCAATGCCAGGCATGTCGTGCTGCGGTATGAAGGCAAGCCTGTCGATCTTTCCCCTTACGTCAAGGCCGAAGTGGCGCATGTCACGCTGAAATAGATCATGGCGAGAAGAAACTGCAGGAAAGTGTGGGTAGGGCATGTCGCAGTCGGAGGAGACGCGCCGATTGTCGTCCAGTCGATGACGAATACCGATACGGCCGATGCAATATCCACGGCCAATCAGATTGCCGAGCTCGCCGCAGCCGGATCCGAAATCGTCCGCATCACCGTGAACACCATGGAGGCGGCGAGCCAGGTTGCGAGAATAAGGGATCTGCTCGACGGCAAGGGATGCAATGTGCCGCTGGTCGGAGATTTCCATTTCAACGGACACAAGCTGCTTTCCCAATACCCGGATTGCGCCAAAGCCTTGGACAAATACCGCATCAATCCCGGCAATGTCGGTGCCGGAAGAAAAAAGGATGAGCAGTTCGCGACCATGATCGAAATGGCCTGCCGTTATGAAAAGCCGGTCAGGATAGGCGTCAACTGGGGAAGTCTGGACCCGGATCTCCTTGCCAGAATGATGGACGAAAACGGCAGGCTTGCAGAACCGCTGGAAGCGGAAGCGCTTCAGCGGGAAGCGCTCATCGCCTCTGCGCTCACGAGCGCGGAGCGCGCTGTCGAACTCGGCCTGCCGCCTGACAGGATCATCCTTTCCTGCAAGGTGAGCGGGGTGCAGGACCTGATCAAGGTTTATGCTGATCTTGCCAAGCGCTGCGATTATCCGCTTCATCTCGGCCTCACCGAAGCGGGAATGGGGTCGAAAGGCATCGTCGCCTCCACTGCTGCGCTCGCCGTGCTGCTTCAATCTGGCATAGGGGATACCATCCGTATTTCGCTTACCCCTGAGCCGGGCGGAGAGAGGAGGCAGGAAGTCGTCGTTGCCCAGGAAATATTGCAGACCATGGGATTCCGCTCCTTCACCCCGATGGTCACGGCCTGCCCGGGATGCGGCAGGACGACCAGCGTCTTTTTCCAGGAGCTGGCGCGCGACATACAGGCTTATCTGAGGGACAGCATGCCGCAATGGCGGGGCCGCTACCAGGGCGTGGAAAACATGAGTGTGGCGGTGATGGGCTGCGTGGTGAACGGTCCCGGGGAAAGCAGGCTTGCCAACATCGGGATCAGCCTGCCTGGATCAGGCGAGAATCCCGTCGCGCCCGTCTATGTCGACGGCGTCAAGACGGTGACTTTGAAGGGCGAGCGCATCGCCCAGGAATTCCAGTTGATCATAGACGATTATGTCAGAACGCGGTACGGGAATGAACGATAAGATTCAGGCAATCAGGGGAATGAACGACATTCTCCCGGATGAAGGACATTGGTGGGATTATTTCGAAGAGACGATAAATGACTGGCTCGATGCCTACGGCTATCGCAGGATTCGCCTTCCCATCGTCGAGCAGACTGCGCTTTTCAAGCGCTCCATAGGGGAAGTGACGGACATTGTCGAGAAGGAGATGTACACCTTCGTCGATCACTTGAACGGCGAGAGCCTGACGCTGAGGCCGGAGGGGACCGCTTCCTGCGTGAGGGCGGTATTGCAGCACAATCTGCTCTATCCGGGGCCCTTGCGCCTTTCCTACACGGGCCCGATGTTCAGGCACGAGCGGCCGCAGAAGGGGCGCTACCGGCAGTTTCATCAGGTCGGCGTGGAGGCCTTGGGGTTCGAGGGGCCTGATGTCGATGCCGAACAGATCGCCATGGCGGCAAGGCTTTGGAAGAAGCTCGGGCTCAGGGATGTCAGGCTGGAAATCAATTCCCTGGGCGATGCGGCTTCCCGCGCGAGACACAGGGGAAAGCTCGTCAGGCATTTCGAGGAGCACATGGAGAGCCTCGACGAGGATGCGAAAAGGCGCCTTCACAGCAATCCCTTGAGGATACTCGACAGCAAGAATCCATCGATGCGCGAGATCGTGGAAAATGCGCCGAAGCTGTATGATGATCTCGATCCGGATTCCGCCTCCCATTTCGAAGGCCTCAAGGCGGTGCTGGAACAGCTCGGCATCGGCTATGAAATCAATCCGAGGCTCGTCAGGGGGCTGGATTATTACAACAGGACGGTTTTCGAGTGGGTGACGGACAGGCTGGGTGCCCAGGGAACGGTTTGTGCCGGCGGAAGATATGACGGTCTCGTTTCGCAGATAGGGGGAAAGCCGACCCCTGCCTGCGGTTTCGCCATCGGCATCGAGCGGATCCTGGCTTTGATCCAGGAAGATCATCAGGATATTTCTCCGAAGAGGACGGACATTTACGTCGTTCATCAGGGAGAGGTGGCTTCTGGATTCGCCGTGATCGCTGCAGAGTATTTGCGGGATAACGGCTTTTCCGTCATCCTCCATTGCGGCGGAGGAAGCTTCAAGTCGCAGATGAAAAAGGCGGACGCGAGCGGCGCAAGATTCTCTGCCATCATAGGCGATGAAGAGGCGCAATCTCGCCAGTTGACAGTGAAGCCCTTGCGGGAAGAATTGGGGCAATTCAGAATGCATCCCGAAGAAGCAGTGGCCTGGCTGCGCTCACAATCAAATTGAGGAAAAAATGTACGATCTGGATGAACAGCAGCAGTTGGAAATCATCAAGGCCTGGCTGAGGCGCCATGGCAACAAGCTGGCTGCGGCCCTGCTTGTGGCCGCGATTGCCGGGGGCGCATTTGCGGGGTACCAGCGCTATGAGCACAAGCAGGATGAAAAAGCATCCATGCTTTATGCCGAATTGACGAAAATGAAGGATGAAAAGGACGTCAAGAAGATAAGGCTTGCGGCATCGAACATCATGGAAAATTTCGGGAAGACGCCCTATGCTGCAAGGGCTGCCCTCTACGCTGCGGCCAGGGACTTCGATTCCGGCGAGATGGATGACGCCAGAATCCAGCTGCAATGGGTGCTCGACCACAGCCAGGAGCCTGAACTCAAGGATGTGGCGAGATTGAGGCTCGCGAGGGTGCTTTTCGATCAGAAGAAATACGGCGACGCGGTTGCAGCACTCGATGAAAAGCATGGCGATTCGTTCGACGGCCTCTATTCCGACCTGAAGGGAGACATTTTCCTGGCGGAAGGGAAAAAGGATCAGGCAAGGAGCGCCTATCTTCTTGCGCTCGTGAAGATCGACAAGGCGAGCCCCTACCGCGATCTTGTCAGCATCAAGCTCGATTCGACGGGAGGAGGGAAATGAGGAAGATCGCCTTCATCCTGCTATTCGCGTCGCTTTCGGCCTGCTCCACGTTCGAGAGCGTTTTCGGCAAGAAGGCATCGCTTTCCGAGCTCCATGACATCCATGAAGCATTCAAGCCGCTGGTGCTCTGGCACGCCGACGTCGGCTCCGCAGACGATGCGATGCTGCTTCCTGCCGTGGATCATGGTTCCGTCTTCGCGGCTTCTCACGATGGCACGCTGTCCAAACTGGAAAGCCTGAGGGGCGAGCGGGTCTGGAAGATCGATACCCAGCATGCGCTTTCTGCGGGCGTGGGAATCGGCGACAACATCATCGTCGTCTGCGCGGAAAACGGCGATGTGCTGGCCTACGACGAGTCGGGCAAGCCGCTCTGGCAGCATCATGTAAAGGGCGAGCTGCTGAGCATGCCGAGGATTGCAGATGGGGTTACGGTAGTGCGAACTGGAGACGGCAGAGTCTTCGGTCTCGATGAAAAGGATGGAAAGCAGCTATGGGTTTACCAGTACACCACGCCTGCCCTTTCCGTCAGGAGTTATGCAGGTGTCGTCGTTTTTCAGGGAACCGTATTTGCCGGATTTGCCGGCGGCAAGATGGTATCGCTTGATCTGAAGACAGGCGGGGTCAACTGGGAGTCGGCCGTGGCCCAGCCGCATGGCACGACGGAGCTTGAAAGGATAGCGGATGTCACCAGTCTTCCCGTGGTTGACGAACTTCAGGTATGCGCCGCCGCATTCCAGGGGAGGCTGGCCTGCTTCGATTTTAGCAAGGGCGACCTGATCTGGTCCAAGAACATTTCCAGCTATGCCGGGATGATCGTGAGTCAGCGCAACTTCTTCTTGAGCGACGATCAGGATGACGTGCTGAGCCTCGACAGCACGAGCGGCGCGACGGTCTGGAAGCAGTCCGATCTAGAGGGCAGGCGGATTACCCGGCCCTACATCCAGGGAAGCTATGTCGTCGTCGGCGATGCCGGAGGCGTGGTGCATTTCCTGAGGAGGAGCGATGGCCAGATCGTTGCCAGGATCAAGACGGACGGCAGCCCCATCCTTTCCCACCCGGTCTATCTCAACAGCGACATGTTCCTGGTTCAGACCAGGAAGGGTGAGCTTTATGCCATGGCCGTGCCCTGATGAAACCCACACTGGTCATCGTGGGCAGACCCAATGTCGGAAAGTCCACTCTTTTCAACAGGCTCACGAAAAGCAGGGACGCGATCGTCGCCGATTTTCCCGGGCTCACGCGCGATAGGCATTACGGCCACGGCAGGATAGGGGAGAAACCCTTCCTTGTCGTCGATACCGGCGGTTTCGAGCCTGTCGCCAAGGAAGGCATCCTCCACGAGATGGCGAGGCAGACCCTCCAGGCGATAGACGAGGCCGATGCCATCCTCTTCATGGTCGATGGCAGGGAGGGATTGACTGCGCAGGACAGGATCATAGGGGAGCAACTGAGGAAATCGGGGCGCCCTGTCCATCTTGTCGTGAACAAGACCGAAGGCATGATGCGCCATGTGGTTTCGGCGGAGTTTCACGAGCTCGGACTGGGCGAGCCGCTGCCCATTTCATCGGCGCATGGCGACAACGTTCGGGATCTCGTCGAGATCGTGCTGGCGCCTTTCCCTTCCGAAGAATCCGATTTCGAGCTCAATGAGGGGCCCAAGATCGCTTTCGTCGGCAGGCCGAATGCGGGGAAATCGACGCTCGTCAATGCGCTTCTCGGGGAGGAGCGCGTCATCGCCTTCGATCAGCCAGGGACCACCAGGGACAGCATCCATGTCGAGTTCGAGCGAGGCGGCAAGGCCTATACGCTGATCGACACCGCAGGACTGAGGCGAAAGGGAAAGGTTTTCGAGGCGGTCGAAAAGTTTTCGGTGATCAAGACGCTGCAGGCGGTCGAGGAAGCCAATGTGGTCGTGCTGGTGCTCGATGCGAGCGCCGAAATATCGGATCAGGATGCGCATATCGCAGGCTTCGTGCTGGAAGCCGGAAGATCGCTCGTCATCGCTGTCAACAAGTGGGACGGTCTTTCAGGTTCTGCAAGAGAAGCAGTCAAGCGGGACATTTCCAGGAAGCTCAATTTCGCCGGTTTTGCTGCCATCCATTACATTTCGGCCCTGCAGAAAACCGGCCTCGACCCGTTCATGAGGTCGGTGGACGAGGCCTATTCAGCGGCGATGGCCAAGCTTTCCACGCCGAAGCTCACCAGGCTCCTGATCGCCGCAGTGGAAAAGCAGGCGCCGCCCAGGTCAGGCATGCTGAGACCCAAGCTTCGCTATGCGCATCAGGGGGGAATGAATCCCCCGCTCATCATCATCCATGGCACGTCCTTGGACCAGGTTCCGGAAAGCTACAAGCGTTATCTCGAAAAGACATTCAGGGATGCCTTCGATCTCAAGGGGGCGCCGCTGCGCGTCGAATTCAAGGGAGGGAAGAATCCTTTTGCCGGGAAAAGGCCTGCTCCGCAGACCGAAAGCGAAAAGCGGGCGGCTCACAGAAAGCGCATCATGGGCAGAAAAAGATACGGATAGGCGAACCTATTTTCTGCCGGCATGTCAAAATTCTTGAAGTATTTTCAAAATGTCTTATACACAAATGGATGCACTGGTCTAAAATGTGGAACGGCAATAATAAAATTTGGAGAAGTTTATGAGCGCAAAAGGGCAACTGTTACAAGACCCATTTCTGAATACCTTGCGTAAGGAACATGTGTCTGTCTCGATCTATCTGGTCAACGGCATCAAGCTGCAGGGCCTGATCGAGTCTTTCGACCAGTATGTGATCCTGCTCAAGAATACGGTCACGCAAATGGTCTACAAGCATGCGATATCCACTGTCGTGCCATCCCGTCCGGTTTCCATCCCGTTCGAATCCAATTCAGCTGGATGATAGAAAATTCGGGTAACGAGGCCGTGCTCGTCGCGGTGGATTTCGGCGAGCCCGGTTTTTCCGAGAGTCTGGAAGAATTGAAAGAGCTCGCATCCAGCGCGAAAGTCAACGCGCTTGGCTGCGTGACCGGAAAAAGGGTATCGCCCGATTCCGCAACTTATGTCGGCAGCGGCAAGCTCGATGAAGTCGCGGCCATGCTGGCCGAAACCCGCGCCGGGATCGTCATATTCAATCACGAACTTTCGGCGGCGCAGCAGAGAAATCTCGAAAACAGGCTGAAGTGCAGGGTCATCGACAGGACGAGCCTCATCCTCGACATCTTTGCCCAGCGAGCGAAGAGCTTCGAGGGAAAGCTCCAGGTCGAACTCGCCCAGCTCGAGCATCTTTCGACGCGGCTGATCAGGGGATGGACCCACCTGGAAAGACAGAAGGGCGGCATAGGACTCAGGGGGCCTGGAGAAACCCAGCTCGAGACGGACAGAAGGCTGATCGGGAAAAGAGTCAAGCTGCTGAAGGAGCGGCTGAAGAAGCTCAGACGCCAGCGCGAGGTTCAGAGACGCTCCAGGGCGAGAGGGCACGTCACTTCGGTATCCATCGTGGGCTATACCAATGCCGGAAAATCGACGCTCTTCAATGCGCTGACGCATGCCGACAGTTATGCTGCAAACCAGCTTTTCGCCACGCTGGATACCACTTCGCGCCGAATGTTCGTTCCCGGTCACGGGCAGGTTGTGCTCTCCGACACGGTCGGCTTCATCAGACAGCTTCCTCACACGCTGGTCGAATCCTTCTGCGCCACCCTCGAAGAGACCGTCCGTGCCGATCTGCTGTTCCATGTCGTGGATACCAGCAATCCGGCCAGGGAAGAGCAGATCGCCGAAGTCAATCGTGTCCTCGCTGAAATCGGCGCGGATAACGTTCCGCAGGTGCTGATCTATAACAAAATAGACATAAATGGACTGTCGCCGGGGTTGGATCGCGACGAGTATGGTAGAATTTCCGGAATTCGTCTGAGTGCAGCAACGGGACAGGGTCTGGATCTGGTGAGGGAATGCCTTGGCGAATTCCTCGACCGGGACAAGCCCGTCGAGGTCGGGCTGGCAGCATCATTTTGACAGGTTTAAAAATGGGATTAAACGATCCACAGTGGGGAGGGGGCGGCAAATCAGGTCCGCCTGATCTGGATGAGCTATGGCGGAATTTCAGCCAGAAGCTCGAGTCGCTTTTTTCCGGCAAGAAAGGCGGGACTCCTGCCGGGCAGAAACCGGGTTTCAGTCTCGGCGGGGGAATCTGGCTCTTCATCGCCATCGCTTTCGTCGTATGGCTCGCCAGCGGCTTCTATATCGTCAATGCGAGCGACAGGGGCATCGTCTTGCGCTTCGGGAAATACGTCGAAACGACCATGCCCGGACCCCACTGGCACCTTCCCTATCCCATAGAAAGTGCCGAGATCGTCGATGTCTCGACGGTCAGGACAGTTGAAATCGGCTACAGGAATAACATCAAGAGCAAGATCCTTCAGGAGTCCCTGATGCTGACCGACGACGAGAACATCGTCGACGTGCAGTTCGCGGTCCAGTACATCGTCAAGAACCCCGAAGCCTTTCTTTTTAACAATCGCTCTCCCGAGGATGCAGTGAGGCAGATCGCCGAGGCGGCGATCCGCGAGGTGGTCGGAAAGAGCCAGATGAATTTCGTTCTGTACGAGGGGCGGGAACAGGTTGCAGACCAGGCTGCCGTGCTGATGCAGAAGATCCTCGATCTCTACAAGACAGGCATCGAGATCAGCAAGGTCACGATGCAGAATGCCCAGCCGCCGGAGCAGGTTCAGGCTGCATTCGACGACGCGGTGAAGGCCAATCAGGACAGGGCCAGGATGAAGAACGAAGGGCAGGCCTATGCCAACGACGTCGTGCCCCGTGCGGCGGGGGATGCCGCCCGCCTCGTCCAGAGTGCGGAAGGATACAAGCAGCGCGTCATTTCCAACGCCGAAGGGGATGCGAGCCGCTTCCAGCAAATCCTTGCGCAGTACAGCAAGGCGCCTGAAGTGACAAGGGAGAGGCTCTATCTCGAGACGATGCAGGATATTCTCGGCAATACCAACAAGGTGCTGATCGACCAGCAAAAGAGCGGCAACCTGCTTTATCTTCCGCTCGACAAGCTGATGCAGAAGAGCGCGACGACTTCTTCGCCCCAGCCGCAGGAAGATGCAGCGGCCAAGGCGGCCCAGCCTGAAAGCGATGCGGCAAGATCGAGAGATGCGTTCAGGAGTCGGGAAAGGGAGGACAGGCCTTGAAGAATCTGACAGGTTACATCGTCGCCGCGATCGTGGCGATCGCCCTGCTGAGCTCGAGCCTCTATATTGTCGACCAGAGGCAGAGCGCAATCGTGCTGCAGCTCGGGGAGATCGTCTCGGTCAAGACATCGCCGGGTCTCTACTGGAAGATTCCGCTCATCCAGAATGTGCGCTATTTCGACAACAGGATCCAGACTTTCGAGTCGCCTGAGCCCGAGCGCTACATCACTTCGGAGAAGAAAAACGTGCTCGTCGATTCCTTCGTCAAGTGGCGCATCGTCGATCCGAAACAGTACTACATCAGCACCGGCGGGGACGAAGCGAGGGCGCAGATCAGGCTTTCCCAGACGATCAATTCCAGCCTCAGGGACCAGATCGGCAACCTGACGGTTCATGACGTCATTTCGAAGCAGCGCGACATGATCACGGATATGATGAGGCGCAAATCCGACCTCGATTCCCGGAAAATCGGCGTCCAGGTCATCGATGTCCGGCTGAAACGGGTCGATCTTCCCCAGCAGGTCAGCGATTCCGTCTACAAGCGGATGGAGGCGGAAAGGAAGCGCGTGGCGAACGAACTGAGGTCGACAGGTGCTGCGGAATCGGAGCAGATCAGGGCGGATGCCGACAGGCAGCGTGAAGTGATCGTCGCCAATGCCTACAAGCAGGCCCAGACCATCAAGGGGCAGGGCGATGCCTCGGCGACTGCCATCTATGCCCAGGCTTTTTCGAAGAATCCTGAATTCTATGCCTTCTATCGGAGCCTCGAAGCCTACAGGAAGGGCTTTGACGGGAAAAACAGCACGCTGCTGCTTTCACCCGATTCCGAGTTCTTCAAGTATTTCAGGCATTCGGGAAGCAAGCCCTAGCATGTTGAAAACTGTTTTTCCTGGGCTTTCCATTCGATTGAAATGATGCAGAACTGGATCCTTCCCGAAAATATCGAGGACATCCTTCCTCCGGATGCGCGCCGCATCGAAAAAATGCGCAGGGATGTGCTGGATCTCTTCCACTGTCATGGCTACGATCTCGTCATGCCTCCCCTCATCGAGCATGTGGAATCGCTGAGAAGCGGAACGGGCAGGGACATGGACCTCCGGACTTTCAAGCTCGTCGACCAGATGAGCGGAAGAATGCTCGGGCTCAGGGCGGACATCACGCCGCAGGTTGCCAGGATCGATGCGCAGCTCCTCAACAGGCAGGGGATTGCGAGGCTATGCTATGCGGGAAGCGTCCTTCATACCCATCCTCTCGGGCTTACCCGCACGCGGGAGCCGTATCAGATCGGCGCGGACATCTATGGCCATTCCGGCATAGAGAGCGATATCGAGATACAGAAGCTGATGCTCGATGCGCTTTCACATGTCGGCATCGAGAAAATTCACCTGGATCTCGGCCATGTCGGCGTTTTCAGGAGCATCGCGACAGTTTCTGGAATGGACGAAGGGCTCGAATCGGATCTCTTCCAGGTGCTGCAGGCCAAGGATTTGCCGGGAATCGTCGAACTGTCGTCTTCCCTCGATGAAAAGGTCAGGCGGGCATTGTGCCTGCTGCCTGAACTCTACGGCGGCATGGAAGTGCTGGACAAGGCAAGGGAGGCGCTTTGCGATTTTCCCGGCGTCATGAACGCGCTATCCGATCTCGAAGCGGTCGCGCTGGAGCTTTCGGGGCGTGTTTCGGATCTTTCCTTCGATCTTGCGGAATTGAGGGGATATCACTATCACAGCGGGATGGTATTCGCCGTTTATGCGGAAAGATGCGCCAATGCCGTCGCGCTTGGCGGAAGATACGACGAGGTCGGCAGGGCCTTCGGGCGGGCGCGGCCGGCAACGGGATTCAGCATGGATCTGAGGGAAATAGCGGGGCTTCTTCCTTCGGCATCGGAAGAAACCGCCATTCAGGCCCCCTTTTCCAAAGACCCCGCCTTGCTCGATGCGATTGAAAGATTGCGAAGCGAAGGCAAAAGAGTGGCAGTCGACCTGTCCGGGCTAGAAGGCAAGGCAGGCAGCAGGCTTGAATTTCAGGACGGCAAATGGTGCGTCGTCGAAACTTTTCTCATGGATTGAACATGTCAAAAAACGTCGTGGTGATCGGTACGCAATGGGGAGACGAGGGCAAGGGAAAGGTCGTCGACTGGCTGACTGATCATGCCCAGTGCGTGGTCCGGTTCCAGGGCGGGCACAACGCGGGTCATACCCTCGTCATCGGCGACAAAAAGACTGTACTTCACCTCATCCCTTCGGGCGTTTTGCGTGAAAATGTCGCCTGCTATATCGGCAATGGCGTGGTCGTTTCACCCGAGGCATTGCTCCATGAAATGGACATGCTGGAAGAAGCGGGGGTCGACGTCAGGGCGAGGCTCAAGATCAGCGAAGCCTGCCCGCTCATTCTCCCTTATCATGTGGCGCTCGACAACGCCAGGGAAATCGCGAAGGGTGCGAACAAGATCGGCACGACAGGGAGGGGGATCGGGCCTGCATACGAGGACAAGGTGGCGAGACGTGCGCTCAGGCTGCAGGATCTTTTTTATCCGGAACGCTTCAGCGAAAAACTCGCATCCGTGCTCGACTATCACAATTTCGTGCTGGAGAAATACCTCAATGCCCAGAGAGTGGATTTCGCCAAGACCCTCGAGGAGTCCCTTTCGCTCGCCGAACGGATCAGGCCGCTGGTGGCCGACATCCCGAGGCTGCTTCATTCTGCCATGCTGGCAGGGGAGAATGTTCTTTTCGAAGGCGCCCAGGGCACGCTGCTCGACATCGATCACGGCACCTATCCCTTCGTGACTTCGTCGAATTGCGTGGCGGGTGCGGCAGCCGCGGGCAGCGGGGTCGGGCCTGGCATGCTGCATTACATACTCGGCATCACCAAGGCCTATACCACCAGGGTGGGTTCGGGCCCATTCCCCACCGAGCTTTCGGAGACGGTAGGCCAGCATCTCGCCCAGGTCGGGAACGAATTCGGTTCGACGACAGGCAGGGCGAGGCGGTGCGGCTGGTTCGATGCCGCGGCGCTCAAGCGATCCATCCAGATCAATGGCGTGACCGGCCTCTGCATCACCAAGCTCGACGTCCTGGACGGCCTCGAGTCGCTCAATATCGGGGTGGGGTACCACTGCGGCAATGCCGAATTCGATATCCTGCCTGTCGGCGCGGAAACCATTGCGGGCTGCGAGCCGATCTACGAAACAGTTCCAGGCTGGAAGGAGAGCACGGCAGGGGTCAAATGTTTCGAGGATCTGCCGGCGAATGCCAGGAAATACCTCAGGAGGCTGGAGGAAATCTGCGGCGTGCCGATCGACATGATTTCGACAGGGCCGGAGCGGGATGAGACGATCATTCTTCGTCATCCCTTCATTTAGATTTCAATATGTTCGCGCTTCAAGGCCTCCGGTATCCCGGGGGCCTTTTTTCTTTTGTGTTTCTATTCTTAAGGCAGCGATGAAAGGGGAAAATCCATGCAGCTGGACGAAGACGCGATTACGCCGAAGAAACTGAGAATGGCCCTTGCCGGCCTGCTCGTCGCGCTTGTTTGCATGCTCGTCATATTTCAACAGCATCGGTTTCTGGGCATGAGTCCGCACAAGCTGTTTCTGACGGAGCAGGGCTGCAAAGACATCTCGAATCTCGGGCTTGCCCTGAAGCGTGAGACTTCGGGCTGTTCCGTGGTCGTGCGATTCAAGCCCGATCCTCTGGGTGCCACCCGTGAAATCCTGCTGGACGACGACCGATTCATCACGCTTTCTGCAGATATGATCCTGGCTTATGCGGGAACGAATGAGGAATTGCCGGATACGCCGGGACAGCAGCGGGCGCTTCGCATCACTTTGGGCACATTCGCCGTCCTGATCACGGTGATCGTCATGATGCTCCATGCCTTCGACGATTGAGCCGTCTTTCAGTCAGGCTGCGTCGCGCTGCTGCACAACAGGCTGCTGTTTTCTTCGCCGCTTCTTGCCATTTTTTCCAGTCCTTCAAGCACGCGAAGGCTGGCGCTTTCCATGAGCTTCATGCCGTCGAGCACCCTGGCCGTATTTTTTTCGAAGTGGGCGCGAAGCGCATCCAGACCTGCCTGATGAACCTCCATATGGGGCGCCTCGATATCCCGATATCCCGGCAGTTGCGAAAAGCAGTCGCGTCCTTCCCCTTCGTAATACCACTTTCCGAGACGACAGGAAGTGTGGCTGGCGAATTTGTCTTCCGTTTCGTCCGACAGACCAAACAGCACCTTGTAGATCCGGAACTTGTAAATCAGGTGATCCACTTTCGCCAGTTCGCAGAATCCTCTCAGCGCCGATGCCGCAATCGCTTTTTCCATTCCCTCGGAGAGATTGAGGAGTTCGCGCATGGTTTCAGCCGCTTTTTGTCCGTCATGGCTGAATTCACCGGAATGCTCAGCCAACAACTTGATCTGATCGTAGCTGGATGAACTATCGTCACGTATTTTTCCCACCAGCGCCGAGATTTCCTCGGTTGCATTGGCTGTGCGCTCTGCAAGCTTTCTGACCTCGTCGGCAACAACCGCGAATCCGCGACCCTGTTCGCCTGCACGGGCCGCTTCGATGGCCGCATTCAGCGCGAGCAGATTGGTCTGGTCCGCTATTTCCTTGATCAGCTGCACAATCCTGCTGATTTCCTGGGCGCGTCCGTCGAGTTCGCCTACCTTGGAGGCTGCATTCCGGGAACCGTCGGCAAGCTCCGAAAGGTTTGCCGCGATGCTCTCGATTGCGCTGCGAGTGGTCAAAGATACGCCCTGGGCATCGATCGCATGGTCCTTTTCCGTGCGCATGTCGTTGGCCAAAGTCATCAGGCTTGCCTGAACATCGGACAGGGATTGGCCGAAAGCCTGCAGCTGCTGTATCAGCCCGCTGAGTCGTTCGACTTCGGAACGCAGTTCCTGTTCCCTTTCCTGCGCCGATTTCAGCTGGCTTGTCAGATCATCTATCTTCCTGTCTCGCGATTCGATCTGGTTTTCGAGCTCCCGGACCCGACCGGACAACTCATCGATTTTCTTACTGCTGCCAAAGAACATTTATTCCTCCAGAATCAAGAAAGCGCGCCGCAGGCACAGCATATTAAAAACAATTAATCATATTGTTTCTGCATGGTGGCCGATTGTCAAACTCTGACGGACGGGTTTCCCGGGGAGAGCATGACGAAAAAACCGGTTGATGATGGGATCCAATGTGACGCCTTGCCCAGCCGACGGCAATCCGACCGGTTTCATGAGCAGATCGACAAGACACTTGTATGATGGAATGGTCGGGGTGAGAGGATTCGAACCTCCGACTCCTGCGTCCCGAACGCAGTTATCTATCTAGTATTTATGCGTTATTATAGCTATATTAGCATTCATTGGGTCATTATTGGGCCAATAATCTAACGCTAATATACTTGGAGGCGGTATGGCGCAGATCGAAAAAAGGGGGGATTACCAATGGCGGGCCAGGGTTCGGAGAAAGGGCTACCCTGACCAAACAAAGACGTTTGAGAATAAAGCTGATGCAGAGCTCTGGGCGGCAACGCTTGAATCCGAGATCGGCAGAGGAGTCTTTGTTTCCAGAGCAGCAGCGGAGAAGACAACGCTCAAAGAACTCATAGATCGATACATCCAGGAAGTAACGCCTACCCACAGGGGGTACGAATCCGAATCGATTCGGTTGAAGGCCATGGCCGTGAGGGACATCGCCAAGAAAACCGCAGCCAGCCTCACCTCCAGCGACTTTGCGGCATACCGTGATTCGCGACTAAAGAAAGTCGCGGCAGCAACCGTCCATAGGGAGCTCGGGCTGTTTCAGCAAGTGCTCGACCAAGCAAGACGTGAATGGGGGATCAACCTGCACGATAACCCTGTAAAGCTGGTATCCCGTCCTCGACTGGATAACGCCAGGGAGCGCCGCATTGAACCGCTTGAGGAAAAATACTTGTTCGAAGCCACTGGCGCTTGCCAGACCCCGTGGCTTCGTCCCATGATCGAATTCGCCCTTGAAACTGCTATGCGACAAGGTGAGCTTTGCACCCTGACTTGGGATAATATCGATCTTTCCGCGCCTTCTGCCCATCTTCCCAAGACAAAGAACGGTGATTCCCGAACCGTGCCACTGTCCACCAAGGCGGTTTCCATCCTCAAGGAAATGCCCCGATCAATCGGCGGCAGGGTGTTTCCAATGTCCACAAATGCTGTCAAGCAGTCCTGGTCGCGCACTATTGCCAGAGCTTTGAAGAAGTACGAGGATGACTGCAAGGAAGCAGAGAATAAGCCGAGAAAAGGTTTTCTGGGCGATCTGCATTTCCACGATCTTCGGCACGAAGCGACCAGCCGTCTAGCCATGAAAATCCCGAATGTCCTAATGCTCGCCAGAATCACCGGTCACAAGGATTTGCAGATGCTGAAACGCTATTATCATCCCAAGGTTGAAGATTTGGCGAAGATGCTGGGTTAGCACTTGTTTAGAAGTAACGCACGATGGTGATTGAACACCTTAAACCTTAGCATCAAAAAGCGAGAGCGGCGTCGCGGACAATACTAGATGATGCAGAATGATAAAGAATGATAGTTCAATGATAATAAATAATAATTTATTGACATTTTTCATCAACGCACTAAAATTTGTAGAATGCGCTTTAATCGTAAAACACTCGAAAGACTTTCCGCCACCCAGGATTGGGCGTGGAGCGGACGACATTTCCTGAAAGCGCAAAAATTGGAAATGCGGTTTGGAATTGTTGGTTTGGGTGTGCTTATGATGGTTTTTGCGGTTTTCGGCAATCCGCTGCCCTTCGAGATTTTTTTCGGTTCGATTCTTGCGGCATGGCTCTCGGCTATATTTGTGGAGAAAGCCGTCCGGGTGGCTGCGCGCAAAAAAATCAAAAAGGATATTGATTCGATTGCAGCTGAAAATGTTGTAGATGAACTTCTAGCTTCGCCCCCACCACTGCCAGTCGAAATCCTACTCCCGAAATTTCCAAAATTATTTTTGCCCCGCAGTTCGGCAAAAAAAAATAAACTCATCAACCACCTCGGCGCGGCCCTTCGCGCTCTCACGTTCGCTCCTTCCTTTCCTCGCACCCTGGCTGTATTCCCCCCGAAAAGTTAAATAACAATTTGTATTTTGACGATTCGCGGGAGAAGGATGGCCGCGAGCAATATTCGGTCGCCCTTCTGCCCTCGAGGAGAGCGACATGGATCTCACAAAACCGAAATTCGAAGGCGACCTTGGCCTCTCGCCAGACGCGCTCGTTTTTGCCAACCTGCACCAAGATATCTATTTGACGTTGGCGCAAGCAGCGCAGCACTTAAAGAGCGAGCCAGGGACGATCCACAATCAACTTTCAGACAAGAAAAAAAACCACCCAATCAAAAACGCTGGATTCTTCAAGCTCAGCGGAAAACTGGTAATTCATGTCCAGAGATTGGCAAATTTCTTGGAAGAACAAGAGCATATTAATCGGTTGGAGCGCCAAAATATACCTCGACGGCGAGGCGGCTTGACGAAGGCCGAGCAGATCGCCAAGCGCCAGGCTGAGGGGATGGCGTGATGGAAATCGTGACACCGAGAAAAAATAACAAGCTCATCGAAGCCGGATATCAGATTTCTGCTGAGTCTGCGGGAAGTGACAATATCGCTTTTACGCATTCGGTTCTATGCCAGGTCGGGTTACCGCGATCACGATTTGACGGCGATCGATTCATAAGGACCTCCGGCGAGGCATGGATCAGCGTGCAGGCAGGAAGTATAGATGAGGGGCGTGGGCCGGTCCCGCAACCCATCCCCTACGGGGCAATGCCTCGGTTAGCCATGGCTTGGCTGTCTACTTATGCGAAGCAGAAGGGCACGCGAGAAATTCCGATTGGAGACAGTGCCGCTGATTTTTTAAGGAAATTGGGCATGGACCATCAGGGAGCGCGCTATGTTACCCTCCGCCGTCAAATGCATGCACTTGCTGCATGTCGTCTACAACTGGGCTTCAAGGGGCGCACCTTCAGTGATACGCCTATCCAACAATTCGACGCATGGGTGACGAATCGGGAATCGAGTCAGCGAGCGTTATGGCCAGGGCACCTGGTGCTGTCCGAGCACTACTTCTCGGAGCTCGAACATTATAGTGTCCCGCTGGATAACCGAGCATTGATGGCGCTTCGCGGCTCGTCTCTAGCCCTCGATGTCTATACGTGGCTTTCGCATAGGCTTTATCGCATCGAGGGGCGGCCAGTAACAGTGCACTGGAAAGCTTTACGAGAGCAGTTCGGTCAGGAATACAAAGGCAAAGAACCAGGCAAAGATTTTCAAAAAAAATTCCGGCATGCCTTAAGTGACGTGCTAGCAGTCTATCCGCGAGCAAAAGTGAGGCAGATCACAGGCGGTTTGCTGCTGATGCCGTCACCACCCCCAATTCCACACAAAAATGATCGATAAATCGGACCCCCTATGCATTCACCTATCAAGAATGTGAACAAGGCTGTGGGCGGCGGAAGTTATCCACGTTATTTCCGACCCCCGTATTTCGTTAAATCGGGCCACCGCACGCCTCGAAATTACGTTAAATCGGTCCACCGGGATTCGTTATTTTGGCCCCCCCCTAAACCGATAGGTTATGCCGTTAGGTTTTTCCCTCTATCTTTCCCGATAGTTGGAGGCGATGCCCTAGTGGATAAATGTTCTTTTTGCCGACCAAGGATGAATGATCATGGCGCTTGACCCACTTGATACCCTCGACCGCGAAGATCGACTCTTCAGACAGTTAAGCAGTGCCATCACCCGGATGCGAACCAGCGCATCCCCTGAATTACGTATGGTGGCCGAACTTTTGGATTTGCTATTTGATGAGTTGGTCATGTGTCGTATCGATATTTTGATCGAGCTTTCGAGAAAGGTTCATTGATCGTTTGCCAACAAGCATCTTGTCCATTTGAAAACTGAGAGGAAAAACCATGAAAAAACTCAAACAATCAGCCTGGGCAGTCGGGTCGGCCATTGCAGCGGAAATCCGGCGATTTCATGACTATTTGGACCGCGCAAATGCGGAATGGGAGGCCGACCCGGAAGGTGTATCTCGCCGATTCGATGAGGCATTCAATTTATGGATGTGGCGAGGGATAGGCACCATGACGATTTGCGTCATCGTCGAAGCCATCGTGATGGGACTATGGCCATGATTCGCTTTCTCGCCGCACTCGTGGCACTGGGGCTTCTGTGGTGCGTAGCCGCTGATGCGGCCACGTGCCAGAAAACCGGCACAACTTGCGTGGACTCGACGCCATGTAAAACGATTTCAGGATATCAGGTTTGTCTTGCAGGCGTGCCGTTACCCGCAGGAGCCATTCCAACCTCAGCAACTTGTTGGAAATACCAGGATACCTACAACTGCATCAAACCTAACGCGGTGAACTACTGTCAACCGCTCATCAATGCCGCTCCTGCATGCTGGCAAACCAGTTCCGTTTGCTCGCAGATGGATGTCACTTTCGGCACCGGCTGCATGCAGTACACGCAGTCTTATCAGTGCAATAGCTCGTCCATGCCAACTGCTCCGACGAATACCGTGCAGCTCGCCGATACCTATACGCTTGTCTCGACAGGCTATGACACGTCTACCTGCCCATCTGCGACGAGTTCGAATTGTTCAATTGCATCGTCAACTTGCACGTCCACAACGCCATCGCCGCCACTGCCGCCAGGGATCAGCCCGACTGCCGCAGCTCCCGATGGCTGCTACCAGCAGACAACCACCTATGCCTGCACTGACGGAACCACCACAAGCGATTGCGGCCAGTATTCCTCAAATCCGAATTGCTCGCCTCAGTCATCGAACTGCGTCAACACCCTGCCGAATGGATCATGCGCGGTAAACCAGCAAACCTATAACTGCATGACTTCGCCAGCGACGACGACCACGACAGCCGATTGCAGTGGAACATCATTTTGTCAGGGCGGAAACTGCTTCAACACGGGCCACCCGAACGATACCGCCTTTGCCACGGCAACAGCCCTCATGGAAGCCGGTCGGCAGGGTGGTGTCTACAACCAGAACGGGGTGATTTTCTCAGGGGAGGCCGATAGCTGCCGAATTCGCTTGTTCGGGCTCGCCAATTGTTGCAAGACGAATGGCGGGGGATCGGGTTACAGCAACAATGCGGTCCTGGGGCTGGCACTAAATGTTGGCGGTGAAGCGTTGTCAGCTGGGAGCAGGTACACATATGACTCGCTTTACAACAATTCACCGCAAATGCTCCAGAACGGTTTCAAGGCGCTGACGGGGGCTGCTGGAAATACCCTAAGCAGCTTCACGCCATCGCTTGGATTGTATGGGGTTTCAATTTCCTATACGGGTTTTGCGGTTGGGGCAGTGAGCACTACGACGACAACCACGATTGCTCCGAGTTTATTTTCGTCACTCACTAGTGCGTACAACTCAGCAACTATGAGCACCGCTTTGGGTGCTCCAGGGACGCTGGGGGCAAATTTTACAGTATCTTTCAACCCCTACGCTTTCGCCGCCGTGGTTGTGATCGCCGTCATTCAGGATTTGACGAGCTGTAACAATGACGAACAGATGCTTGGGTTGAAGCAGGGACAAAACCTCTGCACCTATGTCGGGACGTATTGCTCGCAAAGCTTGAACCTGCTTGTCGGTTCGATCTGCATCGAGAACACCAATTCCTATTGCTGCTACAACAGCCTCCTGGCCAAGATCATCGAAGAGCAGGGAAGGGCGCAGATCGGCAAGGGGTATGGCAGCGCCCAGTCGCCGGATTGCTCCGGCCTGACCACGGCGCAGTTCCAGCAAATCGATTTCTCCAAGATCGATTTGTCACAGTTCACCGCGCAAATCATGGCCTCAGTCACGGGGCCGAACCAGGCCGGAATCACCCAGAACGCGACCGGCGTGATCCAGCAAAAAATCCAGAACTACTACAACCTGGGGCACCAGTGATTTTTCGAATCATTTGAAAGGACAGCGACATGAACAAATCACCGTTAACAATGATCGTGCTTGGAATAGGGCTGCTTATGGCTAGCAGCATATCCCTTGCATCTAACCTTGATCAGTACGCCAGCGTGAAGCCATTGCTGCTTCAGGCGCTCGATAATCCGGGCGCGACGATCCAGGGCGAAATGATCGGCCCCATTGCAGGGAAATTCAGGGCAACTACCAGGTCTACCGCACCTGTGATCGCAACCGTGACCACCATCAGGCAATTCAATCAGCCTGGTTGCAGCCGACTTAATCTTCGATTTGAACAGGCAAATGTCCTCGACATAAAAGTAAAGCCGATTACTTTTGCCATGAACATCGGGATCAACTACTGCAAGAACGGCGAGCCACCGCTTGAAGGGATGGACATTGGCAAGATTGTGCCGATGCTTAAACAAGGCATGTAAATCTGAAAAGGAAAAATCATGTTCAAGAAAACGCTTACCGCAACTCTCATCGCCGGTCTTTTTGCAAGCTCTATCGCCACCGCTGACGTGCAGTCTGAAATGCAGTCTTGGTTCAACAGCATGGGCGGATACAGCAATGTTACCGGGGCTCAGGTGGTGAACGGCCAGACTTCGACCACCTACACGGGGGGCAATTTGTTCGTCCGCACGCCGAATCAAAATTATCAGATTGCCGCATTTGCCCCGCCCAGCATTACGGCAGGTTGCGGCGGCATTGATGCGTTTGCCGGGTCGTTCTCTTTCATCAATTCCTCTCAGTTGACCGCTCTTTTCCGAAACATTGGAAACAACGCCGTCAACTATGCTTTCATGCTGGCCATCAAGTCGGCATCGGGCGAAATGGCCGATCTGCTGCAATATCTTCAAGATGCGGCTGCGAAGATAAACAGCCTGAATACCACTTCATGTCATGCCGCCGAGGGCATCGTCAACGCGGTTGGCTCGGCGATCACCGACAACAAGGAACAGGCCACAGCCCAGGGAACAGCGGCTTCTACAAATCTTTTCCAGGATGCAGCCGATGCGCTGAACCAATGGAATCAATCTGAACAGGCGAAGATTCAGGCCAGGAAAGCGGCCTCTGCCGCCGATCCGAATCTGAGCGCCGAATTGAATCCGGGGAACATCGTCTATGCCGCTCTGCAAAAGTCGAACGTTCCAACCGATTTGTATCCTCTCATGATGGGACTGACGGGAGCCATAATCATTCGCCCTGCCGGGGATGCATCGAATCCGGGTCATGATGCACAATGGTCCTATGTGCCGCCGACCAATTTGTCACTCGACGATTTTATTGGCGATCCGTCCGTTCAGACAACGACATCGCTGATGGTGCTGCAATGCGATCCATCGCCTGGTTGCATGAATCCTACGGCACAAGCGAAAAATGCCGATTCGCTTTCCTATGAGGTCAGCAAGACGATCACGGCAGGGATGATCAATATTCAGAATCGGGCAGCCCAGAACTTCAGCACCAGCGACATGACGCTGTTCACGAATACGACGATTCCGCTGTACAAGCTGGCCAGGATTGCCGCGATGAACAATAATCCGGCGCTCGCGGCTGACTATTCACAGGTGATCGCCATTGATCTCGCCTACAAGTGGATGATTTCCGTTCTGCAAAACATCCAGGCCGTGCTTGCGACAAATTCCACGACAGCCCACGCAACGGATGTAATTGATGCCAACAAACTCCTGACCGCGCAAATCGATAAACAGTTGCAGCTCGCCACCATCAAGTATCAGGCCGAATACACCAGGATTGCATCGACCATCACTCTTCAGCAAAACATGAAGAAGATCAACGATGAAATGATGGGTGCATTATCGCCATCAATTCAAAGCTCCGTCATGAAATTCAGCCGATAGCAGGGGGTAATGTGATCTACACCATCTACAGCTACTGGAACATCACCGAACTCACAGGCGTCTTCAACGCCATCGCCGCTTTGGTTGGGAGCGCTGATTACGGCGGAGCAATCAGGTTTCTTGCCTTGGTTGCCATGATGGCTCTCGCCATGGCAGTGCTGTCCGGTCGGGGCAGAATGGACGAATTTTGGCAGTGGACGCTTATGGCGGCACTCTTCAACGGATTCCTGCTCGCGCCAAAGGCCACAGTGCAACTTGTCGATAAGACAGGAACGAATCCGCCTGCCGTCATTTCCAATGTCCCCATCGGGCTCGCGGCCATCGCTTCCAGTGTCAGCACAATTGGTTATTGGCTCACGTCAGCCTATGAAACGGTCTATGCCTTGCCAAGCGACTTGAACTTCGAGGCGAACGGCATGATGTTCGGCCAACGTGTTCAGAAGGAACTCGATTACCTCAAACCTGCAACCGTTGCCTGGCAGAACGATTTCAACAACTATTATTCGCAATGCCTGGTCCCGGACATCCTGAACGGCACCCTCACGCAAGATCAGATCAATTCATCGAGCAATATATGGAGCTTGCTGGGAAACACCAATCCTGGCCTCTATGTGACGCTCTCCACGGTTGGGACTGTAAATTGCCCGGCAGCGTACAACGATCTGAACACAAGGCTGACGACATCTGAAGTGCCCGCCACGCTTCAGCAGCTTGCGGTATCGGAATTATCTCAGACGACCTCGCAAGCTCTTGCAGTGAATTCCATGAGCAACACCATCGTCGATTCGGCAAGCTATTTCTATGGTATTGCAACATCAGCCAATGCCGCCGTGCAGCAGGGGATGGTGTCAAATGCCATCATCGACGCGCACTGCAACATGCTTGCGCAAACCTCGAATACAGCGCTGGCCACTGAATGCCTGACCCAATCGGAAGGCTTCCGGCAAACCAATTCCAGCTATATCGCCATGGCGAACATTGCCCAAAGCTCCATGCCGAAAGTCAGGAATGCCATTGAGCTGATCCAGTATGCGATTTTCCCGATCATCCTCATCTTCATCGTGGTTGCCGGGCACAAGGCGCTTGCCGTCCTCGCAGGATACGTGAAGAGCCTGGTGTGGATTCAGCTCTGGCCGCCGCTCTATGCCGTGGTCAACTATATGATGAACGTCCATGCGGCATATTGGGGAAATGCCACGCAGGGCAACGCGATGGCGTTGCAGTATCAGCAGTGGATTACGTCGAGCAGCGTGTCCGACCAGGCCATTGCGGGCATGCTGGTGGTGGCGATTCCGCCCATTGCCTGGGGAATCGTGAAAGGTGGGGAGATAGGGCTTCAGGCCATTGGCAGCCTGGCCAGCCCGCCCCATTCCGTCGAGAAGCTGGCCACCCAGATGGCCGAGGGAAACTTCCAGAACGGGCAGGTGAATGCCGCCCCTCATGTCACGGCTGGCGCAGGGCTTCAACAGCATGTCAACGACAATGGATCGATCACAAACATCGCTGCTAATGGGACACGCACCTATGACAAGGGCGTTGCCAGCGACAGCATGAACTTCAAGGCGGAAAGTGGTTCCGCCTATGCAGCGAAACTGGCAACGGAATCGAAGACGGCATTTTCCAGTGCCGTTTCATCCGGGCAGCAGGCCGGAACCCAGTGGGCATCGAATTGGAACGACATCAGCAGCTTCATTCAGCAGCATGGCCATGACTCCGATCTGATCAGTGGAGACAACCTGCAAAGGATGGGAACCATCAGCAACGCTAACCAGGCGATGCAAACGATGACCCATAAACTAACGACTGCCAACGGGCTCACCCAATCTCAGGCGACGACCGTTACCGCAATGGCATCGGCTGGGTTGGCCACGCCAATAATCAGCGCGGAACTGAGGGCACAAGGCATGAGTAAGACTGAAGCCGATCATGTGGCGCAGGAAGCGAGCGATTATGCAACCCAGCATAGCCTGACTCAACAGACCAGCAATGCGCTCAACGCAATCAGGGGTCTCCAGTTTAGCGACAAGAACAGCAGCGGTGCTCGCGGGGCGCATGACATCAGCGCCGGATTTGCGAAGGCTCAAACATACCAGAACTCGGCCTCGAACGAGCTGCGCCGGTCGGAAGAACTGGCGAACAAGGCGGAATTGGTCAGGTCTGACCAGAATAGCCTGACCAATGACCGGACAACGCAAGTGGTAAACAGCATCATTGCGGCAAGCCGCGAACCGGGTGGTCTGACCTTCGGCGGGCATACCTATCACAACATGGCCGCCCAGGACATAGATAAGCTGATGCGCCAGGGCGACCCGGACATGCAGAACACTGTGAGAGCGTTTTCCGAGAAGTTGATGGATGCAGATGTACAGGCGCTTGTGAACGGCCAAATGCAGACAGAAAAGGGGATCAAGGCCGATTTCGACAAGAATTCCCTGGCAGCAAATGGGAAAGCGGCTGTTTTCGGAGCAAATGCCGGTAATCAGGGCGCTGTGCAGGCCGATCAAACAGACGCAGGGGTTACGCCTGGCCAGCATGTGGCCAATCCGATAGCTGGTTCTGTGGGCGGGATGCTGAATCAGACTTCAAGTGCCACAAAGCCAACGACGAGCACCAAACCATCGACAGACCCGGTTATGCCTGGCGGTATGCCAGCGGATACTGTCTCTGGAACCGTTTTGGGAGAACTGAATAATCCGGGCACAGTGATGAGAACATTCCACAATGCAGCTTCATCCGTTATACCGGATGCAACCAATCATTTAGCCGAAGAAGCCGAAAATAAATTGGGTATAGAGAGTGGTGCTTATTTCGAACAGAAGGCGGCAGAACGGTTTAAGGGAAGCGACACGCAGGCATTGATAGAAACAGGCATCGATTTGCTCGCTGTAGGCGACGGTATGGCTGAGGTTGGAGCTGTAGGGCGTTTTGCTGTGAAAGAAGCCGAACCCACAGCAGAGAAAGCCGCTGAAGTGACGGCAGATAATGTTGCCAAAACGGATTTTAGCAAGCAAGTCTTGGTGGGTGTCGGGACTTCGGAAGCCGACAAACTGATTACTGACACTTTGGATGGCTCAGGCAAAACCGCCGAGCCAGAAGCGCCAGTGCAGGCTGCCATGCCCTCGCAGCCCGCCCCGGCAGGATCGCCGGAAGCCGTGAAGCAACCCGAGCCCGAAGCGCCAGTGCAGGCTGCCATGCCCTCGCAGCCCGCCCCGGCAGGATCGCCGGAAGCCGTGAAGCAACCCGAGCCCGAAGCGCCAGTGCAGGCGGCCATGCCCTCGCAGCCCGTCCCGGCAGGATCGCCGGAAGCCGTGAAGCAACCAGAGCCAGAAGCGCCAGTGCAGGCTGCCATGCCAGCGCAACCCGTCCCGGCAGGATCGCACATGGAGGGCTCACAGAGTGGTGTCAGTGACGAGCTGGCAAGCTCGCTTGGGAAATCAAATCTCGGAAACTTGCTTGGAAGCGGCCAGGCATACGTGCCGCCAAGCGAACAGCAAGTGCATGGGGATGTGGAAGCGAAAGATGATGGAGACCTGCCGCCGCCAAGCAATTAGGCGAACGGCAAGCCAATTACCACTTGTGACTGGCACCAGCCCCCATTGTTGAACCGAGCGAGCCGTCAGAGACGCCTGTTCCATATCCCTGGGCGAAATCATGACCAAAATTCGAATTCATGCAGGAAGAATCGAACTCAATATTGGAATTCGTACTAGGTGTATCTATAGAATGTAAGAAATGGGGCCATCTCTGAATTCGCTTTCTTCTGACTGAATGCCTACCTGTTGGGTATAAGATTTTGGCGATTACTCGTCTACGAGCGGCCCGGATTTGCGGGAATAGCTGGGCGATCAGGAAGGTCAATACCGAGAGAAGGAGCCCGACTCTGGCATTGGTGATCAAGGTGATGCCCAGAATCGTGCAGCAGTACGATAACCATAATGCAATATGCTGCTTCTTGCGGGGGCTTTCATTGATCGATTGAATCACGATAAAGCTTATGGCCATCAGTATCAGTATCATCGTCATTTTGTCACCAGTTATGATTTTTGCAATTGTGAGGATGCGACAAGGTAGGCAGTGCGTTTCTTCTCACGCATGTCAGACAAGATAGTGTCAATCTGCTTTTCGGAGATTCTGAGGGTTAAAAGCCCTATTTCGGATTGAGCCAATACCTCGATTTCTTCCATATCGAGTTGAGCGATCCTGTTCAAAGCCGATGCGCTTAAGCCTGTCACAACATCGAAAGACACGTCTGCTGGCTTGTTTCTCGCCCGCTCTCTTGCGAGAATGAAAAATTGTCTATTCACTGAAATAATGTCTTTCATGACCCTATTCACTCCTCACTGAGTAGCATCAGGTTTTGCAGCGACAAAAGAGCTCGTGCCAGGCGATGCCGAAACCGCCGCTGGGGGATGGGGTGCCCATTCCTTCCCTTTTGCCGCCATATCGGCAGAAACCGGCATATCAAACGGCAGATTATTTTTCACATGGTATTTGTAGATGCATAGTTTCATATCCTCGATAACAGCCTTGTATCCGGCATAGAACAAATCCTCCGGCTTTTCTGGAACGTTCGAAGCCGTATAAATCTCGGCGCTCACTTGCGTTGTTGGGAAGTACCGGCCAAACCTCATTGTCCCGTTGACTTCGGCCACCCCACTTGGACTTGAGTTGCCGCCGTTGAAAATGCTGAGAAGATTGATCACGACACCAGCTCCACCCGCAATTGCAGCCCCGTTACCGCCAAATAGCCCACCAGCTTGTGTGAGCAGGTTTATACCGTTTCCGCCGATGGGCTCGCCCTGACGGGCCGCAGTAGCTTTATTTTGGGCTTCATTGATCGCCGCCGCAACCTTCGGATTTGGATTGACCTCTTTTTCCGCCCATTTGTCAGGCTCATCCGAATAGAACGATTTGCCACCGGAGTCAGAATTTATCCATCCGCCGACATTTATTTCGCATTCGGCGTTTTTATCGTCCGTGATTTTGAACCCTTCGTCTTTGAATAGCTGCAAGACCTTCTTCCCAAAAGCGTCATTGAGTTTTTCGATGCCTCTAAGATAACAGGGTGTTTCCTTGGAGAAGTTCTGTATATCTGCTGACTGCAAACGGTAGCTGTCGCTTATGATGGTGTTTTGGATTTGGGCATGTGCCTGGATTCCGAATCCGGCCAATACGAGCGCCGTGTGGCCCTTTTTAAAGGGCATGTTCATGACCGGGCCTCGACTTGTTGCCGCATGGCGGCTCGACAAGGTTGATATTCATCGACCAGCAATGCGAGAAGCGTTTGCGCTTCGCGGACTTCCTGAGACGGGCTACCTTCCATCAGTTCGATGGCCGCCTGGAAGGATTTGAAAACGCGCTCTTCACGGTCGATGATGTCGATCAGGTCTTGACTCATGTTTTTCTCCTCGGTAGTGGACGTAGTACTTCTGGAACAATCATTCACTCAGAAACAAATTGCTGACGGCAAAACTGATCGCGGCAGCCCTGCTCATGCCTCGCGCTTTTGCCCAGGCATCGACTTTGGCAAGCAGGGCGTGATCGATGGAGAGCGTTATGATGGCTTTCCTCCCCGCCGTTTTGATCTGCTTGGATGGTTCAGCAGATTTGCCATCGGGCGCTCCGGCAATGAATTCATCAGCCGTTGCAGGTTTCTTTGGGGGGGTAATAGCCATGATGTAGTTATTCCGTAAAGTTTACTGATTTTAGAGATTATCATAACGGTATATTGACGCAACAAACCGCCTTATCTCATCAGAAGCCTTTAGGTCTCGATTAGGCTCTTCCAGAATCCCTTTACCTCTTCCTGCCGCATCGGCAATCGCCTTCCGTCTACCGATGGATGTGCCCAGGTACTCGATTCCTTCTGGTATGGATTCTGCCGCTTCTGCATTGTCATTCCCACGGCTGTCAGCCATGGATAGAAATGCCAATGCACGGATATCTCGGGTTGCCCTGGCCTCTTCGAGCAGTCGTGCCATGTCTTCCAGTGCCCATACGTCGAACGAGCGCGGGAGAAACGGGATCAGAACTAGATCGGCAAGCATCAGCGCAGCCCGGAGTGCCGTGTTATCCCTTCCACCAGCATCGATGATGATGTCATCGTATCGACCTTTCGCCATTGTGACTTGTTGGCGAAGTATCTGACCGTCAGGGTAATGAGCGGCAGCAATGGCGGGCTCCCATTCCCTGTTTGCCAAGGCCGTGATCAGTGAACCTTGTCGGTCTCCATCGACGGCAAGCACGGAGCGGCCTTCGAGAGCGCGAGAAACAGCGAGATTAAGTGATGCTGTCGTTTTGCCAACGCCACCTTTGGTATTCAGGCATGACACTATCATAATCGCTCCAATGCATGATTGACGTATTAATAGTATCACAATTACGTAAAAATAGTATCAATATACTGTAAAAGTAATGTAATCAATGAATAGGCACTCCGAAAGCTCATCGTCAGGATAAGCCTGTAAAGCGTATGACAAGCCAAGCTTGGTATGCAGCCAAAAAGTCGCAATTGTTCCTGGAGCATTACCGGGGCATCCGGGGCGGTAAATTTTGGTTCTTCTTTGCTTGTTGACAAACATAGGGATCAGATTTAGCCTATTGCTATCAATTCACTTGCTTATTGCAGTGTTGACGAAGGTAGATGGCCTTCTAAAACAAGCAGACCTGGGACAAGTCGCCCAGGACCACTTCAGTCGTCAGGCTGATCGAATGTAGTTGATATTCACCCAAGCGGGACGCTATTTCCCGCAAGGGCCATGGTGTCCCTTTTTCTTGTTTCAAAAAGGAGGCACCTTGTTATGCTCATTATGCTCATATTGTGTATTGTTACTGGTATCTATCTGCGAAAGGAAGGTAGCGGCAATGGCAACTGATTCGCTGGTAGCCTTTGGTCTGGCAACCTTCATTTTGCTGTTGATCTCGATCTACGCAAAGCATCATCGTGCTGAAGATCGTCATGGCAAGAAACATCAGGATGACGTAAATCACGCCTGATTGCGTTTAACCATCGCCGGGAAACCGGCATCATCCAGATCGGTTGATCTTCAATCGATCCCAGTATTTCGTAGTTCAACCCTTGCGGGACATCACTTCCCGCAAGGGGCATGGTGTCCCTTTTTTTTACGTTTCATCGAAAAGGAGATACATCATGCATGACAAATTCATCAATATTTCAGCCGACGAATATCACGCGGACAAGACGGCGGTAGGGCATTCAGCCTTGGTGCGTATGCTCCGGTCGCCTGCTCATTTCGCGGAATACATCAACGAGAAGATCGAACCCACACAGGCTATGCAGTTCGGGACAGCGGTTCATGCCGCTATCCTTGAGCCGTGGCTGTTCGAGACCACCTATGATGTCGTCAAGGAAGAAGTGTTCGCTGGAACCCTGCAATCGTTTGACGATTACAAGGCAGCGGCGGACAAGTTGGGTGTCGCTTACGGCGTGCCTGGCAAGGACGAGCTGAAGGCGGCGATCAAGGCCGCTGATGCAAATTCCGAGTTTCGCTTCAAGGACGATGTTCAGGCTGAAATGGCGCGGTATTCCCTTGGTGCCTTCGAAAATACCTTGCAGTCGATGGATGACTACAAGGCAGCGGCGGCACGCTTGGGGGTTGATGCCAAACTCAAAAAGGACGAGCTGAAGGCGGCGATCAAAGCTGCTGATGCAAATTCCGAGTTTCGCTTCAAAGAAGATGTGCAGGCTGAACTTGCCGCAATGACCCAGGAGAAACTTGCAGGAGCCCTGCAATCGCTTGACGATTACAAGGCAGCGGCAATTACCTTGGGCATTCGTGTCGAGGCGCTGACAAAGGACGAGCTGAAGGCGGCGATCAAGGCTGCTGATGCAAATTCCGAGTTTCGCTTCAGGGATGATGTTTTCGAGGCGGTTTACGGCGAAAAGATCATCCTCACGGACGAGCATATGCAGGCCATCATCAAAATGCGGCAAAAAGCCCTATCCCATAAAGGAGCGCGAAAGTTGCTTCAAAAGGGAAAGCCGGAACTGACTGCATACTGGGACGATCCGGTAACTGGGATTCGTTGCAAGTGCAGGCTGGATTTTCTGATGGACGATGGTAAAACCTTGACCGGCATTCTGGATGTCAAATCCACACTGGATGCCAGTATTACCGGGTTTGCCAGATCAATCGGGAAGTACAGCTACGATCTGCAAGCAGCTTTCTACACTGATGCTGTAAAGGAACTGACGGGTTTGACTCTGCCTTTCTACTTCCTGCCCAGCGAGAAAAACGGACCTCACGAGGCCGCGGTGTACAAGGCAAGCGCAGCAATGATCGAGACGGGCCGAAAGAAGTATCGCGCAGCATTGGAGCTTCTTCAATGGTGCCGCGAGCATGGCGAGTATCCTGGCTATCAACCGTTCGGTGACATCGAGGAAATCGATCTGGCGAAATGGGATGGCTTCGATGACGAGTAAGTGAAAGTGAAGTAATTTCAACCCATACGAGGGGGGCATCATTTCCCGCAAGGGAATTGGTGCCCATTTTTTTGCCAATTTGTCGCTTGCAATCTTGAACAAACAAGGAGGATTCAACATGAGCGAAGCTGATAAACAACTCGTTCCAGTGATGGAAGGAAAGATCGCGGGTGTGTCAATGCTGGTGGTGGATGCGCGTGAGCTGCATTCCGTGCTGGAGGTTGGGAAGGACTTTACCGACTGGATCAAGAATCGGATCAAGGCATACGGATTCGAGGAAGGAAAGGACTTCGAACTGCGCTCCCCCAAACGGGGGAATCAAACCGAGGGGCGCGGAGGAGACCGTCG
The DNA here is from genome assembly GCA_021848825.1 of Pseudomonadota bacterium. Taxonomy (GTDB): domain Bacteria; phylum Pseudomonadota; class Gammaproteobacteria; order Burkholderiales; family JABEVD01; genus JABEVD01. The sequence continues at coordinate 9,950 of JAJZTQ010000011.1, read as the reverse complement.
TTCCGTTGAATACTGCATCACTCTCGACATGGCAAAAGAGCTTGCCATGGTGGAGAGGAATGAGAAGGGGCGAGCGGTTCGCAAGTATTTTCTGGACTGTGAGCGCCGGTCACAGCAGTCGTCGGCTGCATACCTGCTGACAAATGGCCAGGTGCTTGATAATGTTTGGCTTTACGAGGGCGGGGCGGCGGGGGCGCTTGCTGCCGTATCATCCAACCAGGGATGGCGGGATGGGTACATTTGCTTCATCAAGCGACGCGATGGCAAGATAAAGGTCAAGTCGAGCAACCGGATCGGCGTCTATATCGCACGGGAAAGTAATTTCGACCGTGACGCGGTGTTTTTGCTCACCAAGGCGATGGGGGGATACAATGAATTTCGCCGGATGGGCTGTGAAATACTCGCTCTAAAGGTAAACATGCCGGCGAAGTACGAGTTCTATGGCGCGACCTTCGCCGACATCAAGGCCGTATTTGAGCCGATCCTGGTTGGACGCAACAGGGTTGTGCAGAAGCTGGATTCCGCCGTAACGGGCGCTTCAAATTTCACGATTGAAGGTATCGATGACGAAGTTGGCATGCTCATGGTGAAGAATTTGGTGAAGCACTACAAGGCGGTGGTTGCAATCAGCCCAGCGATAGAGGACGAAAACGCGCTTATCGCCGGTGGCGCGATGGCGATGCTGTGGGGTCTTTTCAAGCGCGATATCGCCCAATATTACCGGGGCCGTAAAGAGGGGGCGCATTGAGGTCATTCAGAGATTTCATACCCATTTCTCAGTCTCATACGCACAACCTTTTCGAACTGACGGTGCGCATCTTCCTCGTTGAGGAACACTTGCATGCAGGAGCCATGCCGGTTGTTTTGCAGTCCGTACCAGTAACGGGTCAACACAAGATCGCCGAGCAGATCGTGCTCAAGCTGCAAAATATAGCCGCGTTTCCTGGTCTCGAATTTCACCAACATAATCCCTCCCACTGGGGAATCAGGCCGATTTTCCTGGCACTTTATTCATGCGGTGCCAGGATGCTTTTTTCCAAGCCGATATAATTTTGGAAATACCAACACGATAACGGGGAAAAATAATGGCATTACTCAACTATCATTGCGATGATACCATGTATCGACACGATAACGGGGAAAGATGCTAGTATTACTCAACGATAATTATTTGGGTATTGAACTCGTGCTGATCGTGATGAAATTCATGGAATACCAACACGATAACGGGGAAAAATGCTAGTGTTACTCAACGATCATTCTGGAATGATAGTTGTGATTTGCTGGCAGATTGCAACGGAGTAAGAGTGTTGGGATTGGCTACCCTGGACAGGCTACCAATTGAGCTGTGAATCTTTACGGAGGAATGTGGGCGGTGACAACAAATCCCGAAATCAAGGAAGCCCTGGAAAGGCGCATGGAAGAATTGCACCATGAGGTTGAGAGTATAGCAGAACGATACTGGGCGGCGGTGCTACGCATGGAAGGGGAGAGGCCAGGTGTGCAGAACCGGAACAGGCTCAGGTTGAGAAGCATCAAGGATGGGAATTCGGTACGGTCTGAATGGTATGCGGTAGCATGGGTAGGGAAGGGGAAGGATGGAAAATTCTTCGACAAGAAGGAGGCGATCACGAAACCTGCCAGGTCGTTTGGCTATACGATCAGCAAGCTGCACAAGTACGCACATGAGTGGGAGAAGGAGATAGTCGAGGAAACGGAGAATCGCCTGGTCGGGATTCGACAGGAGGCATATCACCTGACAAGGGCGCTGTTGTCGGTTGGCTTTGCGATGCAGGCAGAGAGCAAGCGTCGGGCGGTAGCTTGACGATGGGCGGCTCTGCCATCACAGTCATTCGCCCGCACCTGAGGTTCTAGCCGTTGGCGAAGGGTGTGTGGATTATCAAGTGAAGTAGCGATATGTGGTAGTTGATGTACAAAACGAACTAGAATAAACCCCGCTGAGTAAATTGCAGCGGAGTTTTCTTTCGCCCTGAACATTATGCCCGCGGTTGGCCAGGAGCAGTCAGTACCTAATTCGACAACTTGTTGCGGCATAGAAGGGCGAGTCTGGTGCGGGCTACGCCTTTGCCGTCCCTGTTGGCCGTGAGGCAGTCACTTTCCGGCTGGCGTGCACGGCCAGCACGTTCTGCACGAAGCGTATGCCTGTCGTCCGTGCGCTGAATGCGGTAATCAGATACTGGCAAAGGAACACTGCCGCCGATATCAGAATGCGTGTCGCATCAATGCCTATGAGGTACATGGCAATGGGCAGCACAGGCACCAGCAATAGCGACATTGCCGCGATGTCGCGGAATAGCAGATAGTTCTTGTGGCTGTCTGCGACCGAGGGGTCCGAATCGACCTGCTTGTACAGGACGTACCACTTGGCGTTCTGTTCGTGCGGCTCTGCGGGAAACGCTCCAACGTTCTTCTTCAATTTCGCCAAGTCGATGCGGTGATCCGCTGGCGCGTACACGGAGAACGCGCGCGATCCGGGAAGCGGGAACTTGAGGCGCCAGAAAACCAAGATAGCCTTGTGGTCGGCCGAGATCAGTGACGACAGGATCAAGACCGGAATCGGCAGCAGGACCGAGAGGCTGGTTCGGACGGCCGCGATGGAGGTCGGCGTCAAGTCTTGGATCGCCGTATGAAAGGCGAGTACCAGGAGGATCAGGACATCGAGAACGAGCGTCGCTACGAGCCATGCAAGGTTGCGACCCTTCAACGTCTTGCTGCTGTAGTCTTTGGGGTCTCTCATCCGTTGTTCTCGGTGTAGATGTCGAAGTTACCAAATTCATCGACGACGAATTGAATCCACCCATCGCGCCGCGTCGTCAGTACATGCCGCTGCTTGCCTGTCGTCTTGACCGAAACGCCGTTCGGCCAATGATCGACCACGCGCTGGCGATACGTCTGCGTCATGCGTTGCGTGTCGTGGACGATCGCCTTATCGGACATCACGATGGCGAGAGGATGGATGTAGTTGAATAGCGCCTCACAATAGCCGTTTTCGCGTCCGTGATGAGAGGCCACGAGCACGGTCGTCCCGGCCAACTCAGCACGAAAGTCCGGTTGCTCCAGCAGCGCGAGCCAGCCGTCCTCCTCAAGATCGCCAGGGAACAGAATCTTGAAGGTTCCGAACTTGAAGAATGCAACCAGGCTTAGATTGTTCGTGTCGTAGAAGCGTGGCGTCGAGTTCCAGAATGTCTTTACCGTGATGCCGCCCATGTTCTGATCGAATGGAGTATCGACCGGATAGACGTAGTTGGCGTGAAGGTCCAAGTATCGCTGGATGTCGTCGGTCAACTCGCCACCGACCTCCTTGATTATTTTCATCACTTCGGGCGACACGCTGCGGTTGCGAATGAAGGTGGAGACCGCGATTCCCTCGCGCCACAGATTGTTCAGATCGCTGATGTGATCGAGGTCTGCATTGGTGACGAACAGGTAGTCCAGCACGCTCCGCTTCAAGTAGTGCCGGATGTAGGTGCTCGGTTTCCAGCCCGTTTCTTGATTGTGACCGGAGTCGATCATCGCGAGCCGGCCTTCGATTCCCTGGACCGAGAGGTGCGTGAGCATGGCACATGCGCCATGCTGCACATCCCATATTTTCAGAATCATCTGTCCGGACACGTCACTTCACCTCGCCCTGAAGGACTTGAAGATCGTGCTCGCCGACGATGAGCTGGACGGCCGGCAGGCCGTCGTCGGACATCCCAAGCGCCAACTGAATGAGTTGCATCAGATCATGCCCACTGGGCGAGGCGGAGTGGCCGGGTGGGTGGCTGTGCCATTCGCCGATGTAGCTGACCATGCCGGCCGTGCGCAAGCTGGCATCCTTCGCCGCTTCGGCCAAGCCAGTGATACCGCGCTCGAAGGAATCTCGACTGGCTTTGCTGTCGGGCGGAGCCGGCAGTCCGGCGACGATCACCACGGCTTTGATGTTGAAGTCGTAGTAGCCGAGCAGCACGCCGCCGGTCTCGTTTGGGAAAGCCTGGCGGCGCAGCTCCCGTAGTTGTTGTTCGACGCCATCGTCGATGAACACGTCAAGGTCGTCGAGCGGGATGCGCCTCTCTGGCAGAACGGGGACATCATGCACTGTGATGGCGCCGCTCGCCGGGTCTCGTTGCCACGTGCGTATAAGGGCGTCCTTATTGGTCGTCGCGGCCTGAACCTGTTCGGCCAGCGTGCTCGCTTGGCCCAGGATGCGCGAGTACGGCAGAACCGCCGAGATGTCGCGGCAACTCGCGCCGCTCCAGAACGTGTTGGCGTGACCGCTGAGGTGAGTTCTGCCCCAGTCCTCTTGAATCAGGGCGCGGTAATACTGGGCTTCGAGCGTGCGCAGGCGGTGCGCGCGTTCGGCATCCTCCACAAGCAGCACTGCCGCGTTGCCGTCGGGTGTGATGAATGCCGAGCAATGGCGCGGCAGCGTATCGACCCCACTTGCCGCACGCGGATATTCGAGAGTTGTCGAGGCATCGACCACAAGACTCGCGGCGGCGAGCGCGTGCGCGACTGACTCCAGCGCAAGGTCGGTGGCATCGGCGACGATAGGCACTACTTCGGTCGCGCCTTCCGTCGCACCAGCGTGCAGTCCGGCGACGACCGTCGCTTTCGTCTCGCCGATGTGTTGTATGTAGGCGGCGTGCCTTGAGAGGTTGTGGGGTTTGATGTGATCCTTGTCGATGACCGTCCAGCGCCCCCAACCGCTGCGTCCCCACAGGTTGAGCAATGCGCTGCCGAGCGATCCGGCTCCGATCAGGACGGCCTTCGGACCTTCGTCAAAGATGCCCGACTGGCGTCTCGCGGCCGCCGCATCGTTCTGCACCAGTACGTCCATCGGCAAGACGGGCTGGTTTTGCCACGCCGTCGAGGGCTGCTGGTTCATCACGTCCTTGAAGTAACGCCCTTGGTGTATCAGCAGTGCGCCGGTGGCGACGCCGAGTTCAAGTGCGCCGATCGGCACGAGGAACGCCCGGTGCGTGATGCCGTCGGGTTCCGCGTCGGCGCTCCGTTTGATCGGAATGTGAAGCAAGATGACCGTGGCCTTGTCATCGGCCGAAGCGGCAGCACCGGATTCGCCAACGCTGTCTTGTAGCTTTGCTCGCAGCGGCGTGATGAGATCCACATTGCGCTGTGTCAGCAGGTCTGCCAACTGCCCGAGGGTAGCGGGATCACGCTCAACGAAGCCATGCACGATGGGCGGCAGCGTCAACTCGATATGGGCAAAGGTCTTTGCCTGCGGCGCACCTTTCGAGATCGGTTGCAGAAAGCAAGTGAACCCTTGATCGGGGCGTTCTTCCTGCCGCAGCACCATGAAGCGTAACGCCGGGTTCTTGCGCAATTCGGCCAGATTCCACGGCAGGACCAGTTCGTACTTGCTGGCGAAGAACAGGTGCTCAACCGGCTGGTCAGCCGGGTGCAACTCGTCACGAGCACTCATTTCCAGCCACCACTGGATGCGGCGCAGGAACGCCGCAGGTGTCCAGGTGCGCAGCACCGCAGCAGGCGGATCGAAGTACAGGCACAGACTGGCCGGCGCACCGTGTACACCCTGATTCTGGTGCATCAGAATCGGAAAATCCTGACGCAGCGCCAGGACTTCGATTAGCCGCTTGGGGTCGTTGGGGACGCACAGCGCCAAGCGTTCCCGGTAGCAGATGCCGACTGGATTCTTCGGAGGGATGCCATCGCACTCAACTTCGACGATCAAGCATTCGAGCGTCGCCGCGCCGTCTGCGGGATGCCGCAGAAGCTGGATTAACGAATAGTCGCGTTGCCGCTGGACGGCATCGAGCAGCGCGCGCGCACGCGGAATGGTCAGTGCGTCGGCGCTTCCGACCTCTGTGACATTTGCCAGTTCGTGGTACGCATCGGTCATCAGCCAGCTCGCGGGGGCCTCGATGCCAAAATGGCCGGCGCGCCGATGGTTGCCGAACGCTTCCAGGTCACGCCGGCGCTGCCGATCTCGAAGACGATCGGCTCGGGCTTGTTGGCGTTCGGCTCCTCCATCGTGACCAGGAACTTGCGCCCGCCGACTTCCTTCAAGTAGCGCTCATACGCCTTGCGGGCTTGGATGTGCGGGGGTTGGACCTGCTCATACGAATCCTTGACATCCGGGATCGGCTTGCTGCAACTGACGATGTAGGCATCGGATTTTCCCATCAGCAGCAGGTCCTTCACCAGCGGCGCGGGGACCGTTTCGTCCTTGCCCTTGTCCTCGTTTAATGCGCGATAGCTGCAATGATGCGGGATGTTGAACAGGTCCCACGCCAGGCGATCCTCGTTCTTGTGGTAGCGCGTCGTGCTAACGATGTCTTCCAGATCACCGTATTCCGCGTCGCCGATCTCTAGATAGTCGTAGGTGGCGCCGTCGGCATTGAACCGCACGTTGAACACCAAGGCGGCGCTGTTGCGGATGATGTCGCCGCCGTCGCAGTGCTTGATGAAAGGAGAGTGGCAGAAGAACTCGACGCCATCTTTCGCCTGCGTGAAGCCGGGCACGATCGTGCCGGCGTCGATAAAGAGGTGATCGCGCGCGGATGCCGATTCGCCGCGGGCTTTCAGCAGCGGCTCCAGCCAATCGACCAATGCCTGCGGCTTCGAGAAGACGAGGATGTCCTTGCCCTCCAGCAGACGGTGCCGCGCCTCTTGGCGAAGCAGAACGTATTCCTCGGTCTGATGATCGTTGTCCGCTTCTTCAAGCAGCATCGCCGCCGGCACCCACAACTCTCGAATCTTGATCCGCCCGTCGCCTTGGTACTTCTTCGCGTGCTGCAACTCGAAGAACTCGGTGCTGCCTTGGATGTGATCGAGGTCGGCGTGCGTGAATGCGACGACATCGAAGTAGTCGCGGTTGGCGGCCTTCAGGTCTTCCTTCAGCCGAGCCTTGAGGTCGATTTCCGGCGTGTGGGCGTCTTCAGATTTGTCGCGGTTGCAGAAGTCGAACAGAACGCGACGTCCTTTCGCTAGGACGATTTGGGTCGTGTCTCCGTTACCGACCGGATAGAAAATTGCGTGATGGATATCTGCCACAGCACCTCCCATTTCGATTGGGATTGATGGCAGGCTATTAGCACTCTGCCACCGAGAGTGATAAAACTATATATGTATTCTGAGTTATTGTCAAAGCACAAGATATAGTATATCAACCACGTTTCTCCGGGGTTATTGTAGACTTTGTTGTTCCCAATAAACTGGATTAGGGCAGTACGGCCCTGCGGGCGTGAGCACATACCGGTCAGCGAGGTTGACCTGCCTCCGTCTAGGCATACTAGGGGCGTGTTATTGCTATCTGATGTAAACGGTGTGCGGCTGACTCAATGGCAAGGCACCTGGAAAGGTACGGGGCGAAGTAACCAATTCTCCTTCATTCCATGTTTACCTGATTTTGTCGAGTAGATCACTTCTTTGATGGTGATGCGTCGGCGGGGTTTCGGAATGGTTCGGCGCGTTTTGTGCTGTTCTGGGGTGATTTGCTGATCTGGGTATGGTTCGGTGGGGTGGAGCCTTAAAATCGATTCTATGGCGTTTCTCGCCCGTTTCTGGCTGCTTTGATTGTTGTGGCCTCCATCGGCTATAAGCATCCCAAAGTGACGCGGGTAATCTGCAATCCCAGGAGCTACATGATGCAGAGTGGGAGTATGGAAAACAGTCAGTTCCGTCCTGATTTGGTGGTTGAGGTTTCACGGAATACTGGAAAGTGCAGGATCGCCTGAACCCTACAGGTGCAGAAAACAATATATTCGATTATCATCAATTCCCATGACCAAATCCGAACTAATCCAGATTATTGCCGACCGGCAGGAAATTAGCCTGGGAGATGCAAGTCTAGCCGTGAACGGCATTCTTGATGCCATTGCCAACACCATCTCTGAGCAAAGGCGCGTCGAAATTCGGGGGTTCGGAGTTTTTGGGGTGACTTTCCGAAATCCACGAAAAGGTCGCAACCCGGCCAACGGGAATTCTGTGGACGTGCCGGGGAAATTCGTTCCGCGCTTCAAACCGGGAAAGGGTTTGGCAGACATGCAGCCAAAATGTCGCAACTGAGCTTACCTGTCTTTTACAACAAGCGGCCATCAAGCTAGAATCGGTTAGTCATGAGGAGGATAAGTCATGAGCCTTGCACTCGGAATGATACTGTCGGTGGCCATTATCGCCTATGGAGGTGCCAGTATTGCTGGCTTTCTGATTTGGTTACAGAAACGCGATGGGGCTAGAAATAAACCGCAACAAGACGTGAGGCATGCCTGATATGACGCTCGCTACTGGACTGATCCTGATGTGTGTCGAACTATCGCTCGGTGCAATTGCGTTTGTCGGATTTGCTCTATGGATTCGCAGCAAAGACGAAGATGCTGATCGGCCACAAGCCTGATTGAGTGAAGGAGGGAAACGAAAATGGCGATTGAATCCCAAGTCGTTTTGATTTTGGCGACGGCATTCCTTGTCGGGTTGTCCTGGTATGCATCAAGCCATCGCGCAGAAGACCATCGAAAGAAACATCAAGATGAGGGCGTCTGATATGAGTGATTTTATCGAAGGATTCATCAAGGGTGCCAAGGAAACGCCGCGCATATTTTTTGCTCCGGCAATTGCCGTCTGGTGTCTACTTTACGATACAACCGAATCTCTGGTTACTCGCCGATAGGAGAAGACCTCATGAGCCTTGAAACCGGATTGATTTCGTTTTGCGAGATCGCCTCACGTACAACACTTTACAAACACATCGGCGTTATCACGCCGCGCCTATGAATGTTGAGACGAAATGCATCAACAATCCGGCCTTTGTTTGATTGAGCGGGAACTTGCCAATGACGGTTGACGTGGCCGCTACATTCGCATTGACCGATTCACCGAGTCGTCGGATGGCCGCTCGCGGTGGCGACCTTGACATTGTTGCCAGCAAATACGGCGAGGCTTTCTCGGACTACGTCGAGCGCAACACAACCACGCCACTTCTCTTGGCTGGCGATGCATTGAAGGTGTTGCGCGCGATGCCCTCTGAATCAATCGACTTTGCTATGACATCTCCGCCCTATTGGGGGAAGAGGGAGTACGAGAGTGGAGGAATCGGGCTAGAGGATGATTGCCGAGACTTCGTGAAAAACTTGGCTGCGATCTTCTTGGAGCTGAGAAGGGTACTCAAATCGACTGGCTCCTTTTGGTTGAATCTCGGGGATACCTACAGCGACAAGGGATTAGTCGGAATTCCTTGGCGGGTAGCTTTCGAGTTGATCGACAATCAAGGCTGGATTCTTCGTAACAGTGTTGTGTGGAACAAGCTCAAGGGCGGGATGGATAACAGCAAAGATCGCCTCGGCAATGTGCACGAGAACGTCTTTCACTTCGTGAAGCAAGCCAAGGGCTACTACTACGATGCCGACGCGATCCGATCTAAGCCTCGTGAGGCCAGAGTTGTAAATGGGGCCGTTGTATCCGCGACAGGTGTTTCTGGCGTCCGGTACAGGCGGCAGATCGAGCTATCGACCGCCCTTGATGATTCCGAGAAGAAGGCCGCGTTTTTGGCTCTAGAGAAGATGCTGGCGGATGTCTCTGCTGGGCTCGTATCTGACTTTCGCATGGTTATCCGTGGTCAACAGAGAACGACACATTCGGATAGCGAAAAGGTATCAGGACGAGCCAAGGAGCTTAGGGACAAAGGATTCTATTTTCTCAAATACCATCCCAAGGGGAGCAAGCCTTTTGATGTATGGGACATTATCCCGGAAGATACCCAGCGCAGGGAAGCTCACTTCGCACCCTATCCAATCGACCTCTGCCGCATTCCATTGCTCGCCACATGCCCCGAGGGAGGGATTGCTCTTGATCCATTCTGTGGGACGGGGACAACCCTTGTTGCAGCGAGCAATCTTGGACGTAAGTCTGTAGGAATTGACATATCGCGCCGCTATCTAGAATTAACGCAGGAAAGGTGTGATTCACTGTTA